>JAUMYQ010000001.1:179631-186197 GCA_030528555.1 Porphyromonadaceae bacterium
GCAAATGACTCTTAATCATTGGGTCGTGAGTTCGAGCCTCACCGGGGTCACTAGGGCAGAGGTGATATTTATCCGCAATACAATGACTCTGTAGCTCAGTTGGTAGAGCAAATGACTCTTAATCATTGGGTCGTGAGTTCGAGCCTCACCGGGGTCACTAGGATGATAATCCTTTCATCATTTCGGCGGCTGTAGAAGATATCTTCTACACCCGCTTTTTTGTATGCTGGAGTAGTCAGCTCGAAGAGCGATGATCTCCGTCTAAGAAGGTTAGGAGTGAGTGAGGGTCAGTCTAGGAGAAAGATCTCTCTTAGTCCTTCGAATACGTAGGGGCGATAGAGGTCTTTGGGCTTACAAACCTTTCCATCCCAGATAACGATGTCGAGATCTAATGGAATTAGTTCGGGAGAAACCTCACGTTGCTCGAGAGTACGCCCCGAAAGAACTTCGATACGTTTACACTCATGGCACAGAGCTTCATAGCACAGAGAGGTGATCCCTACTAAGATAATATTGTGAAATGGTCGGGATGGATAGGGAAAGTCTATCGGTTTGGTTTGCATCGTGGGGCTAACACCTAGTGGTACGATGCTCTGTTTTAGCTCTGAGAGAGCAATGTCGAGGGGGAGACTAGATCCAGTATTGGTACCTAGAGTGAGGATAAGCCGATGCTGCATAGAGGTACTCCAGGTCTTGCTATTGGATATGTTGGGTGTGTACAGACTCTTCATGAACAAGGCTAAATAGATCTTGTACGAAGTTTGCGCGTAGTCCATGCAATTCGGCTTGAGTTAGGCGATCCCGAATTAATTCTCGGTATCTGGTGGGCTGGAGTATACAAAGGTTATTTTGTCCTTTGTAGGCACCGATCTCTCGGGAGAGGTTCATGCGCTGAGCTAGTAGACGGATAAGCTCTTCGTCTAGACAGTCGATCTCATCTCGCCAATGCTGTAGAGCAATTTTGCCTATCTCATCGGCTTGTGGTGGCACGATGCTTGAGATGATACTTTGTAGCTCGGAAGGCGTAATCTGTTGAGCTTTGTCGCTAAGCGCCTCGTCGGGCCTACAATGAGTTTCGATGATAAGCCCATCGAAGTGTCTTGAAATCGCCTCGTGAGCCAAAGGGGTAATGAGCTCTCTCTTGCCACCGATGTGGCTGGGATCTATGATGAGTGTTAGCTCGGGATGCCTACGTTTGAGTTCGACTGGTATTTGCCATAGAGGAGCATTGCGATATTTTCTCTCACCGTAGGTACTGAAACCACGATGAATCGCTCCTATTTGCCCTACGCCAGCGGCTTGTAGGCGCAGGAGTGCGCCCTCCCACAACTCGATGTCTGGGTTGATCGGGTTCTTGACCAGTACGGTTACATCTTGATGGGCAAGAGCATTTGCTAGTTCTGTCATTGCAAAGGGACTAGAACTTGTACGAGCTCCTATCCAGAATGTATCAAACCCAGCTTCGAGCATCAGCTCTATGTGCCGAGGTGTAGCCACCTCGGTAGCCACTTGCAGCTCAAGTTCGTCCCGTATCTTTTGTAGCCAAGGTATACCAGCCTCGCCTACACCTTCGAAGCCCCCAGGGCGAGTTCGAGGCTTCCATAAGCTTGCCCGAAAGAGGGTTACACCAAGCTCAGTCAAGGCCTGTGCTGTGCTAAAAGTTTGCTCGAGGCTCTCTGCACTGCAAGGCCCTGCAATCAAAGTGTAAGCTTGAGATGATGGTTTGCTCCAACGGATAGGGAGGAATGCACTAGACTGACTCATTGCTCTTGGAACTTATGCGATACTCAAGTGCCTCTCTTGTTATCCGTTCGGCAGCGAGGGCATAACCGAGGCGCATAATCTCTGTGGCCGATGAGACAGCGAACATACCATACTGCGATACTTGATTGCTCTCAAGCAACAGATCGCAGAGCTCGCGGTCATGCAGTGTATTTTGGCGGAAGACGAACTCCCAGGATCGTTCGGCAACACCCATAATAGTCTTAGGATAGTCCATACTATCTTGCCATGGCCCCAGGTTCATGCCTATGAGATAGTCGCAGTTTGAGCGAATAACACTAGCAGGGAAGTTGCGAAACAGCCCCCCATCAACGTAGGTTGTTCCCTCGATTTGCATAGGGTTAAAGAGAACAGGGATGCTACAAGAGGCGGTAATAATCTCGGCTAGTGGTCCATGAGTAAAGACATGCTGTGCTCCTCTGTCTAGATCTGTGGCAACGATGCGCATTGGTATAGATAGAGCCTCAAGTCTCTGTGTACGAAGCTTGCTCTTGATAAAGCGAACAAACTTACTCGTATCGAAGACACCACCATCAAGGGGGCGAAATGTCGTCATCCCCATGAAGCCCTGATCAGAGAAGATTTCGAAGATCTCCTGTGGAGTGAAACCATCGGCATAGAAGGCTCCCATCAGGGCACCAGCACTTGTACCAGCGATAATGCTCGGGCTCATCTCTTGTTCATCGAGATACTGCAGTACACCAAGATGAGCGAAGCCCTTGATACTTCCTCCACTTAGGGCCAATCCTATGGGATATTTGATCTTACATTCATCCATAAGCCTTGATAATTTGTCTTGTAAATGTAGTCATTTTTGTGCTTTTGAGGCTAAATGAGTGCCTAACAGCAAAGGGCAATGAAGGACAGTCAGTCCTTCATTGCCCTCACGAGATGGATACCCCTTAGGTATCCACGGCCCGAGCTTATCCTGGAGCTAGAGCGCCAAGGTGATACCTGCGCGCAGGATGGCGAAAGTATTGGTGCCAAGCTCACCGAAAATGCCGAAGTCGTCATTCAGCAGGTAACGAGCACCAATATGTCCTTTGGTGGCAAACTCGAAGAATGAACCACTATTAACTACTCCAAGAGATAGGCCAAGGTAAGTGTCTAGGCGAGGAATAAACTCGTAGTGCGCCGATATGCGACCACCAGCAAAGAGCGAATAGCCACCACGGTAGAGATAAAGCTCGGAGTCTGCACCTAGACCAATAGCACCTTTGTCGAAAATGCCATCTGTAATAGATCGTTCGTAGCTTACAGCTATAGGCGGAAAGGTCATATTGGTGAAACGAGCAGGCAGAGCCAAACCGACATTCAATGCGTTGGAGCCTTTAGAGAAAGTTTCTTGTGCCTGAGCCGTCATACCAGAAGCAACAAGACCGAGCGCGCATAGCGCAGAGAGGATGAATTTCTTCATTACGAATTAAAAAGTTAGAATGTTGATATTTTCTTGTAAACTGGGGGCAAAGATAGTAATTTCCTGATTTTACTACTCTGATGCATCACCTACAATCGTCTAGAGGAGGACGAGGCGCTCAACTTTGACACGGCCATCTGAGAGCGTCATTTTAGCCAGATATATCCCAGAGGCTAGGCCTGAGACATCAACTCTATTACCTGTCTGCCAGAGAGAGGTATGTATCAACAGACGCTTACCCACCATATCATAGAGCTCAAGACGAGCTACATCATTTGTCTTGAGATGGACTATGCTGCGAGCAGGGTTGGGGTAGAGGATAGTTTGTATTTGGCCAATCTTATCCATGGCGGTGGTGTTTGGATGCGAAGGCTCATCACCGTTGGAGTCACCTCCTTCACTCATGCTGCGATCATCTTTGGGGGCAACAAATAGATATCTACGAGGCTTATCTGCACGCCATACATCGACCCACTCTCCGTCTATACGCACTTCCGTCAGGATACGATAGTATCGCCCTTCGGTTAGATGTACTTTACTGAAGTCAATCGTTGCCTTTGCCTGGCGATTGGAGATTATAAAATTGCGAATCTGGAGTGAGGGGCTCATAGCTAGGTCGATGTAGTCGCCAGCGATCATGTCTTTAAGACGATAGCGCACCGGGCTCTCAATGGAGGCACCAAGCCCTTGATTACGGATGCTTGTACCAATCTCCCAAACACCCTGCTTAGTGTCGGATATGTCAATTACATCGCTTGAGTAGCGTGCTCCATCACGGAATAGCTCTAGACCGTGTAGCGAGCTAGAGGAGGTATAGTACTCAATTACAGGCTTGTTTTTTGTATCTCGAACGTCTATTTCGAAGGGACCAAAGGAGTTTTCCACCGAATATACTGCTCTTGGGATGGTATGTTGCTTGCCTGTATGATCTGTGTACTTCTCCTCGGGTTTGATGATACAGAAGCTTACTCTATATTTTCCTGGACTAAGTGCTTTATTGCCAGAGATGGAGTAGATAAGCGGACGGTCCACTTTCGTATAGTTATAGAATACTACTTCGTCCGTGCTGAGCGTATCACGTAGAGCTGGGGCTTGCTCTACGCTTTCTAATGCAATGGACACTCGCCCACTGAGTGTTACGAAAGATTCATTTTTGATAACGGCTCTGATACTTCCTGTGTATCCATGCAAAAACTGGGTGAGTACCTCAGGTGCGTTCGCCAGGGAGAAGCGTGGAGTATTACCATCGGTGATGAGCCTAATAGTTCCCTTGTCTAGAACTACTTCTACGCGGTTGCTATGCCACATGGGCAACCACTCACCCGAAGGCTCCCAAGAGGCTTCTTGAGCACGGTTGGCAGTCTCGCTTTTGAGCCGTTGCTCTCGGCTGATGGGAGCGAAGTAGTATCGTCCTGTAAGGTCACGTTGCTCTGCGGTGAGATAAACATTTACAGTCTGTGGAACAGAGTAATAGGAGAGACGATTTAGCTCCCCTAGTGCATAAGAGGGGAAGGGGTGTAACAGAGTACCATCGGGGCTGTAGAGGCCCACGCCAAACTCCCCCTTAAACTTGGGTTGCATATAGTTGCCTACCTCGGGAATGCTGAAGCTCACCACACCCCCATCTAAGTTAGAGCGTTGTATGTCTATACTCATCCCCTCCCCAAAGAGGCTATGTCGTCCATGCAAACGTTCGGGCAGTTTAGCCCCATCTCTACGAGGGCGTGCGAGGATAACATCCTGCCCTTCGTTGAACTTGCCTGCTCCACCGCCAATACCTAAAACAGGAGGGTTCATGAAGTCCAGATCGAAATAACCGTTACTCATACCTCCCCATCCCCAATTGACATGGATTAGTCCATTCTCATCATATCCATCTAGGACCCAAGCGTGGCCACCTTGACTGCTTGCGCCTGTCATCACAATAGGATTTCCAGAGTTTAGCTCGTCTTTGATACCCATGACGAAGTCTTCATTGTTCATGGCACTACGAGTAAGGTAGCGAATATGGTAGTCGAAATTTGTTTCTAGAGCCCTAGCCGCATCATGAGTAAATGCTCCACTCTCACTAGGGGAAAACTGCATGCTTACCGATACAGCAGCATCGTACATCAGTCGAGCGACCGCTGCACCAGCCTTAGCCTCCCACGTTGGCATCTCAAAGTTGGCTCTGTATTTGTCTAGCATATTGGCCCAATCATAGGTACTTTTCTCAAAGTCAGCGCTTAGCTTACCGTAGTAAGCATTGGTATAAGTATGCTTACCCTTACCCGAGATGGGCCATTTGTGAAAGTACATCATCTGAGCCATGGCTGTTGCCACGCAGCCAATAGGAGCACGCCGTTCGCCTCTTTTTTGTGGTGCAAGGTCATTGTAGGGTGCACTCTGATTCCACTCACAGGTAAGTAGAGGTCCGACAACCGCTTTGGGGTAGTGCTTCCAGATGCTCTGTGACTCCCCTGGGTTACCCACTGACCCACGACGCAACTCCTTGATACGCTGTTCATACTTATTCAGGAGCTCAACGAGCTGCTCAGGGAGTTTGTTTGCTTGTAGCAATCCCTCCTGAGAGTAGCCCAAGATGGGGGGCATTCCTTCTTGGCCCGAAATGATGATGAAACCAGAGTGGTCACGATCGTTAAAAATATGGTAAGCAGGCTCTAGCCCTAGCTGTCCGAGTTCGGTACTACGCAGGGCTTCCTCTCGAGGATCAAGACGGACAAACTTGGCTGCGAGCTCTCCTGCTCGCTGTCTATCTATTGGTCCAGCCCAAAGATTCAAACCTACCCCCAGTAGGAGTAGTAAGGAAAGATATCCTCTGTACATATACATATATACTATGGTATGGTTAGTTGGTAAACATGATTACAACATTTCTAGGGCGTAAATATAGACTTTTTTGATGTTAGTTTGCTTCGACCTGCTCCTTATGTTGGTGATAACTTATCAGACTACTCGCCCATTGAGGATATGTCTGTGAAGTCTTAGGAACCTCTAATACAGAGGTAGTTATAAACACCCCCATTTTTTTGGAAAAAGTTCCCGAACTTTTTTCTCGGAGTTCCCGAACTTTTTAGAAAAAGATCGGGAAGTTTTTTTGAAAAGATCGGGAACATTTTTCGCGCCCTTCGGGAGAGAACTTAATTCGCTTTGTTACAATCAAATATAAAACTCTTTCTTCGGACCATAAATCCTGGAGCTTATGGGTGCGATTTCTGAGCCTTCGTTATGGCCTTGCTCCAGATTAAATGGGCTTCGATAGCCCCTGATCAACTTCACTTTCGGCGCACAAAGAGATAAGCTAAAGGGGTTCTTTGCGAGGTTTTCCAGGAAATTCGTCAACTCATTTTGATGTTTTTTTTTTTTT
>JAUMYQ010000029.1 GCA_030528555.1 Porphyromonadaceae bacterium
AGGAGACGAAGGGAATGCATTCCCGCTCACAAATTTTAACAATGAGAACAGCCGCAAGTGGTACGTAACGGGAATGATTGGCGGCACTCTAGGAGCCGATCACAGCGTTGTTGTAACCCCTACTAGAGACCTTAAAGCTGCTGCAAACCTCAACGACGAACTTGGCAGCTATGATGTACCATATGCCTTTGCTTGGACAGAGCTAGAAATACACACCTCGGGAGAGAAAGAAGGCAATTCATACAAAGAAGCCTCCGTTACCCCACTTGTTACCTTTAAACCACAAGGAGCTTTTGTTAAGTTCCAGCTAGGTAACAAGCAAGAAGACAATACCAACCCCTCATTTACACTTAAGAGCTTCACCGTATCGAGCAATAACTTTGGTGACCAGGGCAAGTTCGACATGAACACCACCCCCAACCCTGGCGGTATGCCTAAGTGGAGTGCTGCGGACTGTGGCACAACGATGCTCTACACAATCCAAGGTACAAGCCCCTCCATCACTCATGGGGCAAAAATGGATAAGTACTATTACGCTTGGGTGATGCCCGAGCATCGAAATATCGTGAGAACTTCTGTGGTAATTCGGGGAGAATCAACTGGAGAAACCTCTATCACCAAGTCATTCTTCTCGGACTATGTGACTAAAGATAAGAACCTCACGTCAGGACTTGTACACTTGCTCTCTGCCAATGTCAGCAAGCCTGTCTATCTACCTATAGAATATATAACAGAGTACAACCTGGCAGGGGGAGGCAGTAGTGTAGCCGTGTCTCCCATTATATCCTCAGGAGACGCCTCTGACTATATTGGACACACAGGCCAGCTACGCTTTGCTAACCTCAAGGCCGATGGTCAGCCCGAGCCTAATCCGCATGCCAATAACCGCAGCAGTCACTATATGTGGACCTCCGTTTCGGCAGGAGCTAATCCAGACCAAGCTCTAAGAAACCTTACAATGCTGGACGTCGATGGACAAAGTATCCTACTCAAGGACAAATACAGAATCCCTCAGCTAGATGACTGGTGGGGTATCTTCCCATCCGCTACCACTGCTGAGGTAAATCTCCAGAATATCGGCATCAGCATGGTGCCAGGCATGTCTCAGAGACTGAAGACCCCGGAGCATATGAAAGTAGGGGATGCTACTGAGGGGAACCTCTTTGCTCAGAACTACACATCGGAGTACACTCCTGCAAGATCTATAAATACGAACGATGTTGTCGTCTATGCTCTCAGGTTTATGAAGCAAGAAGAGTGTGCAAGTATCGAGAAGGAAATCTACCTTGAAGATAAGCTCCGATTCTATCCCCCTGCCTCAGACAATACCATGGCATGTGCCTACAGATTTCAGCGTGTCGGCAGCCGCAATACTTGGGAGGATAAACAAAGCATGAACCATCACTTGATTATTGAGGTCGTATACCTTGGCGAAGAGGTTGTATCAACATCTCTAGAGACAATAGAGAATGAGGCTTGGTGGAATACCAAGCGGAGCGGAGGCAAGGTATATAAACTTATTTTCCCTGCTGTGCGCTCTTTATCAGGAAGCAACTACTTGGTTGGGAAGGCATCAGCATCCAATCTTATCGAGTACTACTACTGGTCTACGCTGACACCAAAAAGCAACCCTGCTTCTGGCTCTCGCACAACAATGACGGCAGACTTCGTACGTGGTGGATACTATATGGTGAATTCTCACAAGCTTCCCGTACGCTTGTTCAAGAAGAGGCCTCAATCAAATAACTAAAGACTATAGTCACAAATAAAAGCACTAGAAATATGAATAAGAACAATATAATCCAGCGAGAAGCTTATACATCCCCTTTTGTGGAAAACATGGGGCTTACCAACGTACAAAGCCTACTGGTATCACTATCTATCAGAGGAGATATCGAAGACTTTGAAGAGGGTGAAGAGCTATAGCTCCCCCCAAGTAGTCAATCGTATGCTACACGGTATCCTAACTCGTCTCTAGAGCAATGGGACCAAAGAAGAATAGGGTTGGAGGCAAATGCCTCCAACCCTATTACATTTATCCCTTGAGTCCCTTACCTGACATTCCTCTATCCCCTCTACAAATTCCCCCAATACCTCAGGCGACAGGCACGGCATCTCCACCTAGCATCCATACTAGATTAGTCAACAGAAGGGAACTACCAGCTCCATGATACGCTGAGAGACCTCTCTATTCAGAGAGAGACCTTCCTGCGCAATGGGAGAGGGCGCTTCCTGATAGAGACCGAAGGGCAACCCTGTGCAGCTTATCCGATCCAAAGGCTTCTTTCTAAACTATCACTACTGAGCTTTGTATTTCCCTTATCCCCCAAAGAAAAGAAATAGCCCCGACAGCGATATTAGCTGTCGGGGCCATTTCTTTTGGCTTTCCCCAAAGACTATCTTGTAGCAGATACGGCCATCTTATCCAAGATACTAGTCTCGGCCATCGCCAGCTCGTGATCTTTCTTCGTCATCACAACGATCTTCTTGTACTCTCGCATACCAGTACCAGCAGGGATGAGGTGACCACAGATCACATTTTCCTTCAGCCCATCGAGGCTATCCGTCTTACCATTGATGGCAGCATCATTGAGCACCTTGGTCGTCTCCTGGAAAGATGCCGCACTCATGAAGCTCTTCGTCTGGAGCGAAGCACGCGTAATACCTTGAAGAATCTGTTTGGCCGTGGCAGGCTTCGCGTCACGTACCTGCACCAAGCGGAGGTCTTTGCGCTTGAGTTGGCTATTCTCGTCACGCAGACGACGCAGCGTCACGATCTGACCAGGCTTGAGCGACTCGCTGTCACCAGCATCGACTACCACCTTCTTGCCCCAAATGCGGTCGTTCTCCTCCATCACTTCGATCTTGTCTACCACCTGTTGCTCAAGGAAGAGCGTTTCTCCTGGATCGACAATCTCTACCTTACGCATCATCTGGCGAACGATCACCTCGAAGTGCTTGTCATTGATCTTCACACCTTGCAGGCGATATACATCCTGAACCTCATTGACAATATACTCTTGCACCGCCGTTGGCCCCTTAATCTCAAGGATATCCGTGGGCGAGACAGCTCCATCTGAGAGAGGAGTACCCGAGCGAACGAAGTCACCATCCTGTACAAGGATCTGCTTAGACATGGGCACAAGGTACTTCTTAGGCTCACCCATCTTAGGATTCACCGTGATCTCGCGGTTACCACGCTTGATCTTACCAAACTCCACGAGACCATCGATCTCGGCCACCACGGCAGGGTTAGATGGATTGCGAGCCTCGAATAACTCTGTCACACGAGGCAAACCACCAGTGATGTCGCCTGCCTTGTTGCTCACCCGAGGTATCTTCACCAGAGCATGTCCTGCCTTGATCTCTTCGCCATCCGTTACCGATACAAGTGCGCCATGAGGGAGCGTGTAGCTCTTGATAGGCGTACCGTTCTTATCTTGGATCTGAATACCAGGGGCGATGCTACGGTCCTTAGACTCGATGATGCGAATATCTCGCATATTACTCTTCTCATCAATCTCCACACGATAGGTAACCCCCTCAACCAAGTTTTCGAAGACAACCTTACCACCAACCTCAGAGATAATCTGAGAGTAAAGCGGATCAAACTGGTAAAGTACATCGTTCTTGGCTACCTTATCCCCTGCCTTGAAGAAGATGCGCGATCCGTAGGTCACGGGCTCATGCATCAGTACAATCTTCGTATTAGGGTCGGTCACACGAAGCTCAGCCGTACGGCTCACAACAATCTCGTGTGCTGGTACGGAAGCTGTTGCCTCAATCGGGATAGTACGTAGCTCTTCGTAGCTGATGATACCATCAAACTTCGACACCTTGGTATTCTCCATAGCCGTATTGGAAGCCACACCGCCCACATGGAAAGTACGGAGTGTCAGCTGCGTTCCTGGCTCACCAATAGACTGAGCAGCGATTACCCCTACGACTTCACCACGCTGAACCATGTAGTTAGTAGCTAGGTTCCGACCATAGCACTTGGCGCAAACACCTTTTTTAGACTCACAAGTCAGCACCGAGCGGATTTCTACCATATCAATAGGTGACTTCTCAATGGTCATGGCTTCATCCTCCCGAATTTCTTCCCCAGCACGAACGATAAGCTCGCCAGTGAGTGGATGAATCACATCATGTACAGACACGCGCCCTAGGATACGCTCGTAGAGTGTAGCCATCACATCATCGCCCTTCTTGAGCTCAGTGGCCACTAAACCACGGAGCGTACCACAGTCGTCTTCGTTAATGATAACATCCTGAGACACATCCACGAGGCGGCGTGTCAGATAACCAGCATCAGCGGTCTTGAGAGCGGTATCTGCAAGTCCCTTACGAGCACCGTGAGTGGAGATGAAGTACTCAAGCGCAGAAAGGCCTTCCTTGAAGTTCGACAAAATGGGATTCTCAATGATCTGCTGACTATTCTCGGCTCCACTCTTTTGGGGCTTAGCCATCAGACCACGCATTCCCGAGAGCTGACGTATCTGCTCTTTACTACCACGAGCACCAGAGTCCATCATCATATAAATCGAGTTGAAGCCCTGATTGTCGGCACTAAGCTTCTTCATCAAAATGCTCGAAAGGTTGGCATTGACGTGCGTCCAGTGATCAATGAGCTGATTGTAACGCTCGTTATTGGTGATCGACCCCATCGCATAGTTCTCCAGGATCTCCTCAACCTCTTCGTAGGCCGAGCGAATCATCTCTTCCTTCTCCTCGGGAATGATTACGTCACTGAGGTTGAAGGATAGACCACCCTTGAAGGCCATATAAAACCCTAGGTTCTTAATGTCATCGAGGAACTTAGACGTACGAGCTACACCACAAACCTTAATGACCTGGCCGATGATGTCACGCAGTGCCTTCTTACCCAGTGTTTCGTTGACGAAACCAGCCTCCTTGGGTACAAACTCATTGACCATAAGACGCCCCATGGAGGTTTCGACCATATGACGTATGGGATTACCATCTACCACATCATCCACATAAACCTTTACCTTGGCATGAATGTCTAGCTTACCTTCATTGTAGGCTACTTGCGCCTCTTCTGGTCCATAGAAAACAAAGCCCTCCCCCTTGGCTCCTGCACGGAGCTTCGTAATATAGTACAAGCCAAGTACCATATCTTGCGATGGAACCGTAATAGGGGCACCATTGGCAGGATTAAGGATGTTGTGTGAGCCAAGCATTAGCATCTGAGCCTCAAGAATTGCCTCATTGCTCAGTGGCAGATGCACAGCCATCTGGTCACCATCGAAGTCGGCATTAAAAGCCGTACAAGAGAGTGGGTGTAGTTGAATAGCCTTACCCTCGATCATCTTGGGCTGGAAGGCCTGGATACCTAAGCGGTGCAGCGTTGGTGCACGGTTCAACAGCACTGGGTGTCCCTTCATTACATGCTCCAAGATATCCCACACCATAGGGTCACGACGGTCCACAATCTTCTTAGCACTCTTGACAGTCTTGACCACGCCACGCTCAATGAGCTTACGGATAACAAATGGCTTGTACAGCTCAGCTGCCATATACTTGGGAATACCGCACTCGTGCATCTTGAGCTCTGGGCCTACAACGATTACCGAACGAGCCGAGTAGTCCACACGCTTACCAAGCAAGTTCTGACGGAAGCGCCCCTGTTTACCCTTAAGGCTATCGGAAAGTGACTTGAGTGGACGGTTATTGTCCGAACGTACAGCACTAGATTTACGAGAGTTGTCAAAAAGGGAATCCACCGCCTCCTGGAGCATACGCTTTTCGTTGCGCAAGATGACCTCAGGAGCCTTGATATCGATCATACGCTTGAGGCGGTTATTGCGGATAATGACGCGACGATAGAGGTCGTTAAGGTCGGAGGTGGCAAATCGTCCTCCATCCAGAGGAACAAGTGGACGAAGCTCGGGAGGTGTTACGGGTAGGACCTTCATGATCATCCACTCAGGACGATTTACATCACGGCTCTGACGAAAGCTCTCCACGACCTGGAGACGCTTGAGAGCCTCATTCTTACGCTGCTGTGACGTATCGGTATTAGCCTTATGACGCAGCTCATACGACATCGCATCGAGGTCCAAACGGCTTAGCAAATCATAGATAGCTTCGGCTCCTGTCTTACAGACAAACTTATCAGGATGACTATCCTCAAGTTGATGGTTGTCTGGATGATTAGCATCAACTTGGTCTTGAAGGTCGAGATACTCATCCTCAGTCAAGACAGTCATGTACTCCGCAGCATCGCCAAGCACACCAGACTGGATAACCACATAACGCTCGTAGTAAATAATCGAGTCTAACTTCTTGGCTGAGAGCCCTAGGAGATAGCCCATCTTATTAGGCAAGGAACGGAAAAACCATACGTGCGCAACGGGAACCTCAAGCTTAATGTGCCCCATACGCTCACGACGCACCTTCTTCTCCGTCACCTCTACTCCGCAACGGTCACAGACAATGCCACGGTAGCGGATGCGTTTGTATTTACCACAGTGGCACTCAAAGTCTTTGACAGGACCAAAGATTCGCTCACAGAATAGCCCATCACGCTCTGGCTTATATGTGCGATAGTTGATGGTCTCAGGCTTGAGAACCTCACCACTTGAGTTCTCCAAAATTTCTTCGGGCGACGCAAGGGAAATTCTCATCTTCGAGAAGCTGTTCTTTACTCTATTATCTTTCTTAAAAGCCATATAGTCTATATCAGAAAATGTATTATCTACTTCTTTGATTTCAGCCCCCGAGAGCGGTTATTAATTACCCTCGGGGCGAAAGCTCCCTTTCTAGTCTAACTTGAAGCTCAGTCCTAAGCCACGTAATTCATGCAGCAACACATTTAGAGACTCGGGTATACCTGGAGTTGGCATAGATTCACCCTTAACAATCGCTTCATAAGCTTTACTCCGTCCCATAACATCATCAGACTTGATCGTTAGCATCTCTTGAAGGATGTGAGAAGCTCCAAATGCCTCGAGAGCCCACACCTCCATCTCTCCAAAACGCTGACCACCAAACTGCGCCTTACCACCAAGTGGCTGCTGTGTAATAAGCGAGTATGGCCCAATAGAGCGTGCGTGCATCTTATCATCTACCATGTGTCCCAACTTCAGGAAGTAGGTCACCCCAACAGTAGCAGGCTGGTCAAACCGCTCTCCAGTCAAACCGTCATAAAGATAAGTCTTACCATCACGAGGCAGCCCAGCCTTGTCCGTCCACACATTCATATCATTCAGAGAAGCCCCATCAAAGATGGGTGTAGCAAACTTGCAATCAAGCCTACGGCCAGCCCAAGCTAATACAGCCTCAAAGATCTGCCCAAGGTTCATACGGCTAGGTACGCCCAAGGGATTTAGACAAATATCTACGGGCGTACCATCCTCAAGGAATGGCATATCTTCTTGACGTACGACCTTAGACACGATCCCCTTATTACCATGACGACCAGCCATCTTATCTCCTACCTGGATCTTGCGCTTCTTAGCTATGTACACCTTAGCTGTCTGTACAATCCCAGCTGGTAGCTCATCTCCAATAGTTTCGTCTAACTTCTTACGGCGTAGCTCAGCATCAAGTTCCTTGAACCTCTTGAGGTAATTGACAGCAAGCCTATGGATCTGATTATTTATATGCTCATCGTGCGTCCAACTGGTGAAGCGCGTCTCATTATACTTCAGAGCCTCGATATCACCTTTGGTAAACTTCGTTCCAGGCTTGATAAGATCTACATCAAGATGGCTCTGGACCTTATTACACTTCTGGCCCGAGGTGAGGACAAGGAGTTTGTCTACAAACTTCGCCTTAAGTTCATTTTGTAGAGATGCGTATTTATCCTCTATCTTCGCCAAGACATCCTTTGTCTCAGCACGGCCTTTCTTCTTGACGGCCTTAGAAAAGAGCTTAGTATCTACCACCACACCAGAAAGCGATGGATGGGCCTTGAGCGAAGCATCCTTCACATCACCAGCCTTATCTCCAAAAATAGCACGTAGGAGCTTCTCTTCAGGTGTTGGGTCACTCTCTCCCTTAGGGGTAATCTTACCCACAAGGATATCCCCTGGTTCAATGCGAGCTCCCACGCGTATGATACCGTTCTCATCCAGATTGCGTGTGGCGTCATCGCTTACATTAGGGATGTCACTCGTAAGTTCCTCGAGACCTCGCTTAGTCTCACGCACTTCAAGAATATACTCATCCACATGCACAGAGGTAAAGAAATCTTCACGTACTAGACGTTCATTGAGCACGATAGCATCCTCATAATTGTAACCCTTCCATGGCATATAAGCAACCTGCACATTGCGTCCCAAAGCTAGCTCTCCAGCTTGAGTCGAATAGCCTTCGGTAAGGATATCACCCTTCTCCACTTTCTGCCCCTTCTTACAAATCGGACGCAGATCTATGGTTGTACTTTGATTTGTCTTGCGGAATTTAGGTAAATTGTACGTAGTGACTGCATCTTCAAAGCTTACAAACTCCTCATCAGCTGTACGCTCGTAGCACACCTTAATGCAATTGGCATCAACGAAGATAACCTCACCAGAACGCTCTGCAACCACTTGAGTACGAGAGTCATGTACAAGCTGACGCTCGATACCAGTCCCCACGATAGGAGCTTCTGGACGAAGCAGAGGAACAGCCTGACGCATCATATTCGAACCCATGAGCGCACGGTTGGCATCATCGTGCTCAAGAAATGGGATGAGAGAAGCTGCAATAGAAGCAATCTGTGTGGGAGCAACGTCCATCAAGTCGACATTCTTTGGCGACACAACAGGGAAGTCAGACTCTAAGCGCGCCTTTACCCTCTCATTAACGAAGACTCCATTATCATCAACTGGAGCATTACCCTGCGCAACGGTCTTATCCTCTTCTTCCTCTGCCGTATAGTAAGCAAGCCCTTCTTCCGAAAAATCGACCTTGCCATTTACTACCCGGCGGTAAGGGGTAGAGATGAAGCCTAGCTCATTGATTTTGGCATAGACACAAAGAGACGAGATAAGTCCAATATTAGGGCCTTCAGGGGTCTCAATAGGACAGAGACGACCATAATGTGTATAATGCACATCGCGCACTTCAAAGCCTGCGCGGTCACGACTAATTCCCCCAGGACCAAGTGCCGAAATACGACGCTTATGAGTAATCTCAGCGAGTGGATTCGTCTGATCCATAAACTGAGATAAAGCATTCGTACCGAAAAATGAATTAACTACTGACGAGAGTGTCTTGGCATTAACGAGATCCGTGGGTGTAAATACTTCATTGTCACGTACATTCATACGATCACGCACAGTACGAGCCATACGAGCCAGACCCACCCCAAACTGGTTGTAAAGTTGTTCGCCAACAGTACGCACACGACGGTTAGAAAGGTGATCAATATCATCCACCTGAGCCTTAGAATTTATCAGCTCAATGAGATATTTAATAATCGCTACAATATCCTCATTGGTGAGGATACGTGTCTCTGAGTTGATAGACAGACCCAACTTCTTATTAATTCGGTAACGGCCTACCTCCCCAAGGTCATAACGCTTATCAGAGAAAAACAGATTCATCAGGGCCTCACGCGCTGTATTCTCATCTGTAGGCTCAGCATTGCGCAGCTGACGGAAAATGAAGTTGAGAGCATCGAGCTCACTGTTACATGGATCTTTTTGGAGAGTATTAAAGATAATAGAGTAATCCACCCCAGCCTTATCTTCACGATGCAATAGGATCGTCTTCACTCCAGAGTTTAGAATGAGGTCAATATGCTCCTCCTCGAGTACCTGCTCCCGATCCATAAGCACAGCACTACGCTCTACAGGAACAACCTCACCTGTATCTTCATCACTTAACTCTTCGATATAAAGACGTACAATACGCCCTGCCAAACGACGACCAATGTACTTCTTAAGAGAAGCTCGTGTAACTTTCACCTCCTCTGCCAAGTCGAAAAGATCTAGTATCTGACGGTCCTCTTCATAGCCAATGGCACGTAGTAGCGTAGTGACAGGTACTTTCTTCTTTCTGTCGATATACGCATACATGGCATTGTTGATGTCAGTTGCAAATTCTATCCAAGAACCTTTGAATGGAATAATACGAGCCGAATAGAGTTGGGTACGATTCGTGTGCATACTAGTGCCAAAGAATACCCCTGGAGAGCGATGCAGCTGAGAGACTATCACACGCTCAGCCCCATTGATAACGAACGTACCGAAGTCCGTCATGTATGGTACCTGTCCCAAAAACACATCTTGCACAACAGTCGCAAAATCCTCGTGATCTGGGTCCGTGCAATAAAGCTTCAACTTTGCTTTTAATGGCACGCTGTAAGTCATACCGCGACTGAGGCACTCCTCTATACTGTACTTAGGAGGATCAACGAAGTAGTCGAGAAACTCTAAGACAAAGTTGTTACGCGTGTCTGAGATGGGGAAATTCTCAGAAAACACCTTATAGAGCCCCTCATTCTTACGCTGGTCTGCTGGGGTATCCAGCTGAAGAAAATCTTGAAAGGACTTAAGCTGTACCTCAAGAAAGTCAGGAAATGGAAGAGGGTTCTTAATTGTGGCAAAATTTATCCTCGGTTGGTTCGTATTTGAGCTCATCTGGTTCTTAATAAAATAGAGTATGAAACATTAAGACACGAAATGGTTAAGACTCCTCTCACAGAGGAATCTCAACCATATCTACCTGATTTTCACAGGTTAGCGCTAAGCTACTTGAGCTCTACTTCAGCACCAGCCTCTTCGAGAGCCTTCTTTACTGCTTCTGCCGTAGCCTTATCTACGCCTTCTTTCACAGGAGCAGGAGCAGCGTCTACAATATCCTTAGCTTCCTTAAGACCTAGACCACAATGCTCCTTAACAGCCTTAACAACTTGAAGCTTAGCAGCACCTGCACTCTTGAGGATAACATCGAAAGAAGTCTTTTCTTCTTCCTGAGCTGCTTCACCACCACCAGCGGCAACAACTACAGCTGCAGCTGCTGGTTCAATACCGTATTCTTCCTTGAGAATAGTTGCAAGTTCGCTTACTTCCTTAACCGTTAGGTTTACAAGCTGTTCAGCAATAGCTTTGATATCTGCCATATTACTTTGAGTTATTTCTTGTTTTTATTCTTGTTTTTTCAGTAGGTGAGGCAATTATCCAGCAGCCTCTTCGCTGACTTCATCCTTATTCTGCAACGCAGATACCACGTTGCGGATAGGTGATTGAAGGAGAGAGATAACCTCGCCAATAAGCTCTTCCTTGCTCTTGATCGCTACAAGGGTTTCGAGCTGATCTTCACCGTAAAAACCAGTCTCGGCATACGCCCCCTTGAGACGGATCTTGTTATCAACTTTCTTATCCTTCGTAAGGTCTTTAATAAGCTTCGCTGGAGCATTAGCTACATGTGTAAACATGATAGCCGTATTACCCTTAAGTGAACCATATAGGGGAGCTAAATCTAGATTAGCCTCCGACATAGCCCTACGAAGCAAAGTATTCTTTACCACAACAAGCTTGACATCCGCTTTATTACAAAGACGACGTAGATTGGCCGTCTTTGCCGCATCCATCCCCTCTAAGTTAGCCAGATAGAAGTGAGGATACTCATTGAGATAGCTTGTCAGCTGTTCGATTACAACGCCTTTATTTTCCTTTCTCATGATGTTTCCGTTTATTATTCTTCTACAGACTTAGGATCGATCTTGATACTTGGGCTCATCGTGCTGGATAGATAAACACTCTTAACATAAGTACCCTTAGCTGCAGCAGGCTTCAGCTTGATCAGCGTAGAAATGAACTCAGCAGCATTATCCTTGATCTGCTCAGCTGAGAAAGAAACCTTACCAATAGAAGTGTGTACGATACCAGTTTTATCTACCTTAAAGTCGATCTTGCCAGACTTCACATCCCTAACAGCAGAACCAACCTCATTGGTTACAGTACCACTCTTAGGATTGGGCATTAGACCACGAGGACCAAGCACACGACCCAAGGCACCAATCTTACCCATGATCGCAGGCATCGTGATGATCACATCAATGTCTGTCCATCCACCCTTGATCTTTTCGATATACTCGTCTAGACCCACATAGTCAGCACCTGCTTCCTTAGCCTCAGCCTCCTTGTCTGGGGTACAAAGAGCTAGTACACGTACCTGCTTACCTGTACCGTGGGGGAGCGTCACCACACCACGCACCATTTGGTTAGCCTTACGAGGGTCTACACCTAGGCGAACATCTACGTCCACAGAGGCATCAAACTTCGTTGTAGTGATTTCCTTCACTAAAGCCGAAGCTTCAGCCAACGTGTAAGCTTTCCCTGGTTCTATTTTGCTCAAAGCGAGCTTCTGATTTTTTGTCAGTTTAGCCATTTTCTTCGATTATTGATTACCCAGGAAACTCTCCCTTAACAGTGATACCCATACTGCGAGCCGTACCAGCTACTATCTTCATAGCAGCTTCCACAGTGAAGCAATTTAGGTCCACAATCTTGTCTGCAGCAATAGCACGCACCTGCTCCCAAGTTACCTCAGCCACCTTATTGCGGTTAGGCTGCGCAGATCCACTCTTGAGTTTAGCAATCTCCTTGAGTTGCACCGCTACTGGAGGGGTCTTAACGATGAAATCGAAAGACTTATCCGCATAATAGGTAATTACGACTGGAAGAACCTTACCAGCCTGATCTTGAGTTCTGGCGTTAAATTGCTTGCAAAACTCCATAATATTGATACCCTTGGCACCCAGTGCAGGCCCCACGGGAGGTGAAGGGTTTGCAGCCCCACCTTTGATTTGCAATTTTAGTTGTCCAGCAATTTCCTTAGCCATTGTTCTTTGTTTTCTTAATTAGTGTAGTACACCATTGACCTCGATTCGGCTCCGTAACAAACCTACTCCTTAGTCACCTGAGCGAAACTGAGCTCTAGGGGAATCTTACGGCCAAACATCTTGACCATAACACTAAGTCTGCGCTTGCTCTCATGGAGCTGCTCCACAAGAGCTTCACATCCAGCAAATGCACCATCAGTCACTCTCACGAGATCACCGACAACGACATCCAGCTCATACTCTCCGTCCGACTCCGCAATTTGGTCAGCTCTGCGGAGCAAACGCTCCACTTCGCTACGCTTCATTGGCTCAGGCGAACCTGTACGCCCGCCAAGAAACCCGATAACGTTGGCTACAGAACGCAGCCTATGCTCCACATCTCCCACCAACACGGCCTCTACCAAGACATAACCTGGCATAAGCGGACGCTCTATGGTTATCTTTTTTCCGCCACGCTGAGCGACAACCTTTTCCTTGGGCACAACCACCTGAAAGACATAACTGCCCAAATCACTTTGGCGCATCTCTGCCTCCAGCTGTTCGCACACCTTATCCTCCTTACCACTGATAGCACGGAGAACGTAGAACCTCTTTTCAACCACCTCAGTCATCACCTTCTAGACACGACCAAGGATATCATAGATACCTGTTAGACCAAACTCAAAAACCAAATCTACCAAAAGCACAAAAATTGCTATGATAGTGGAAGCGATCATCACAACAATTGCACTACTGGTTAGCTCCTGACGAGTGGGCCAAGTAACCTTTTTGGTCAGCTCTACATACGAGTCATTAAGAGCAGCCCCTATTCTATTTAGCAAGCTCATTTTCTTTGTTATTTCTAGCACGGGTTGAGAGACTCGAACTCCCGACACCTGGTTTTGGAGACC
>JAUMYQ010000030.1 GCA_030528555.1 Porphyromonadaceae bacterium
TCAAAAAAAACTTCCCGAACTTTTTGGAAAAAGTTCGGGAACTCCGAGAAAAAAGATCGGGAAGAAATTTTGAAAAGTTCGGGAGCATTTTTTCATCAAACGAAGAAAGAACATAAGACACTGGTAATAAAACTATTAGAAAGAATTTACAAAGCTACAGTAGTTATTCGATGAACAATCTGAATTTTAATACCCTCCTCCTTGAAGAAACAGAAAGACTAGATAATATAGTACCTTTACCGTCACTAACTTATAGAAAAATTCAATGAACACAGAAAAATGTAAACTCTACACCAAGGGAGGAGACAAAGGCATGACCTCGCTTGTTGGAGGAAAACGCGTACATAAATATGATCTACGTATAGAGAGCTATGGCACTATCGATGAGCTAAATTCATTCATCGGGCAGCTGTTAGCCTTTGAATTAGAGGATGCAGACCGCACCACTTTAACGTGGATACAACACAAACTTTTCTCTGTAGGCTCCTACTTGGCTACAGATCCCGACCAAACAGAGTTTCGTATTGAGAGCCGCATTACGGCCTCGGCAATAGAGCGTATCGAAAGTGAAATAGACCGCTTGGATAGCCTCGTTCCTCCAATCAAGGCTTTTATCCTGCCCGCTGGTGGAGCAATCCCTGCCGCAGCACACATCTGTCGCACTGTTTGTCGCAGAGCGGAACGTTGCATCTATCGCCTGGATGACGAGCGAGGAAAGATAGAGCAAGAAGTACTACGATATGTTAATAGACTAAGCGACTACTTCTTCGCCTTAGCTCGCAAAGAGAGCTATAGACTTAATGGCGAAGAGATTACTTGGCAATATGAACATGATTAGCCCTATGGGTATTGCATCTGATGGATAGTGCTACGCTGCTTCGACTTTTCGAAAGTGGACATCGAGACTTAGTTTCTCGACTAATAGAACTTGAATATAAAGCGAGCGTGACGAACCTAATGGGCTCGTCACGCTCGCTACTACTCAGTTGCCTCTATCGCCATCGCCCTCTGATGTGTACCATGACAAACGCAGATGAGGCTGGATATCTATACTCAGACCTCACTCAACTATTAGGGCAAGAGCATGTCCTCTTCTTCCCCTCCAGCTACCGAAGAGCTATAAAATATGGGCATACTGACGAAGCAAATATGCTACTACGATCGATGCTCATCTCTAGGCTGAGTGCAGCTAACGAGGATACAGAGCCCTATCCTCTCATTGTCACTTATCCCGAGGCTCTAGCCGAGAGTATTGTACTTGAAGAAGATCAGACGAAGACAACGAGCCTCATACTACGACAAGGAGAGCGACACACCCAAGAGGAGCTTATCGTACGCCTGATAGATTGGGGCTTCGAGCGGACAGACTATGTCTATACTCCTGGACAGTTCGCCCTTAGAGGCAGCATCCTGGACATCTATAGCTATGCCTCTCCTCTACCATACAGACTAGATTTCTTCGGTAACGAACTAGATAGCCTACGCACTTTCTCCCCTGATGATCAACTATCTACCAAACAATTAACATACATCACCCTCTCTCCCGATATAGCGCGAGGCCGAGGCTCTGGGAGCTCTCTGCTAGACCTATTGGCACCAAACTACATCATCTGCACACCCGAAGAAGGATATATAGGAGACAAAGTAAGTCAAGTATGGCAAGACAGCCCACAAATAAATGATGGTGGGGGCTTCGACAGCCTAGAGGAGTTGAGGCAATACCTCGTTAGCAGAGAACAACTAGAACGTTCGCTCGCCTCATTCGCCCAGATATACTTCACATCAGGGGGAAAAGCAGAGCAGAATAAACTCCATACACTCCCTACCATCTTCGCCCCCAAAGCCTACAATGAGATATGCAAGTCGCTCATTGAATGGGAAATCGAAGGCAAACGGCTCCTGCTGTGTGCCGCAACCGATACTCAGTATGAGCGTGTCTTGGAGATTATCAGGCAGCACGATACGCTAACTCCCATACCTGAGCGACTGACATACGTACTGCACGAAGGCTTTGTGGATCATGACAGTCAGATCGTGGTACTGACCGAGCATCAAATTTTCGGAAGATATCACAAGTATAAACTACAAAACGAACAGGCCTACTCAGGACGACTAAGCCTCTCACTCAAAGACCTTCAGAGCTTCTCCCTTGGCGACTTCATCGTACACGTTGACCATGGCATAGGCAAGTTTGGTGGCTTAATTACTCTAAACAATGGAGGGAAACGGCAAGAGGTCGTACAGCTACACTACCGAAATGATGACAGCATCTATGTAAACTTACATAGCTTGCACAAACTCTCGCTCTATCGATCCAAAGACAATGCAGAGGAAGTACAACTCAGTAGGCTTGGTTCGGGAGCTTGGCTACGACTCAAGGATAAGACAAAAAAGCAAATCAAGGATATAGCCCGAGACCTCATCGCCCTCTATGCCAAACGCAGGGAAACCCCTGGCTTTGCCTTTTCGGCCGATAGCTATTTGCAGCACGAGCTGGAGGCTTCCTTTCGCTATGAGTACACACCTGATCAGACGAAAGCCATTGAAGATGTCAAGGCAGACATGGAGCGTACTTATCCGATGGATAGGCTACTTTGCGGTGACGTAGGCTTTGGCAAGACAGAGGTCGCGATGCAAGCAGCTTTCAAAGCCGTCTCGGACAGCAAGCAAGTAGCCGTACTTGTCCCCACAACAGTATTGGCATATCAGCACTACCGCACCTTCACAAGGCGGCTCAAAGATATGCCCGTGCGTATCGAGTACCTGTCACGAGCACGAACGCCCAAAGAGATCAGACAGATACGCCAAGATCTAGAGAGAGGAGCGATAGACATCATTATCGGGACGCACCGCCTGACAAGCAAGGATATTCGGGTTAAAGATCTGGGGCTCCTCATCATTGATGAAGAGCAACGCTTCGGTGTTACGGTCAAGGAACGCCTGCGTAAGCTACAAGTCAATGTAGACACCCTAACGATGAGTGCCACACCCATCCCCCGAACGCTACAATTCTCCCTAATGGGTGCCAGAGACCTCTCGAACATCAATACTCCTCCTCCCAACCGTCGTCCTGTAGAGACTATTCTTACACGTCAGAGTGGCGAAATAATAGCTGAGGCTATTAACTTTGAGCTAAGTCGCAATGGTCAGGTCTACATCATACACAACCGAATTAGCGATCTAGAAGGGCTCGTTAGGCTCGTAGACAAATACGTACCCGATGCTCGTGTGGCTGTAGGGCATGGTCATCTCCCACCCTCTGAACTAGAACAGGTCCTCATTGACTTTGGTAATCATGACTATGATGTACTGATAGCCACTACCATCATTGAGAACGGTATTGATGTACCCAACGCCAATACCATCATCATTACCGATGCTCATCGCTACGGCTTGGCTGCTCTACACCAGCTTCGAGGGCGTGTAGGGCGTAGCGACCGCAAAGCATTCTGCTACCTCTTCACCCCTCCTCTGGCTGCCCTATCGGACGAAGCCCAAAGACGTGTAAAGGCTATCGAAAGTTTCAGCGAGTTAGGTAGTGGCATCCGTATTGCTCTACAAGATCTGGATATTCGTGGAGCAGGCAATGCTCTTGGTGCAGAACAAAGTGGCTTTATCGCCAACATGGGCTACGAAACTTATCAAAGGGTATTTAACGAGGCCATTAGCGAACTCAAACGGGAAGAATACCCCTCACTCCTCATAGAGCAGAGCAGAGTCTCCACGCACTACGAGGTAGATACAGTAGTAGAGACCGACCTAGAGATTGCTCTGCCCGAAAGCTATGTGCCGGGCGATGCTGAGCGTATCTTCCTTTATCGAGAACTAGACAACTTGGAGGATCAGGAGGCTATCGCTGAATATCGCTCTCGGCTTGTGGACCGCTTTGGAGAGCTGCCCCAAGAGAGTGAAGAGCTGATCCTCGTACCCCTACTACGCCAGATTGGCAAACAGCTCGGCATAACGAAGATCGTACTAAGAGCTGACATGATGCATATCTACTTCCCCGAAGACGAAACGAGCGGTTACTTCCAAACTGCTCAATTCGGTGGCATCCTCCAGTACGTAATGAAACATAACCAAACATGCGCAATGAGGCAACGTAACCGAGGTCACAGCCTCCGCATCAGCAGTATAAAAAGCGTCCAAGCCGCTATGAATGTCTGCAAGCAGATGTTAGAGCTAGCGACAACCCCACTAAACTAACCCATGTCAGTAGAAATATACCCAAGCAACTTCAAGCAAAAAATAGGCTTCACAGAGGTCGTAGAGCTAATAAGTAACCTATGCTCTAGCCCAATGGGACGAGAGTTGGCAGACAAACTCGAGGCTGATGACAGACACGAGGCCATCCAGAGTAGCCTATTGGAGGCAGCAGAAATGTATGCCGTCCTACAGAGTGGCCTCTCTCTACCTAGTCTCAGCCTAGAGGACTGCCGTGAGGCCCTTGTACAGATACGCCCACAGCGTACTTATATGCAAGAAGACGATCTCATTGGCCTGAGGGATATGCTCTCCTCTCTACATTCGATATACCGCATCTTTGTCCTGGAGCAAACTAGCGGAGAGAGAGAGAAAGATACGCTCTCTTACCTCTATCCTCATTTGGCGAATATACTGATCGATGCGCCACTCTTTCCGAAAATAGAGCGACATATCTGTGACCTATTCGATAACGATCGAAAAATAAAAGACTCCGCTAGCCAAGAGCTATGGAACATACGCAAAGAGCTCAGCAGTACCGAGCGTAGCCTCTCAGGAATGCTACATCGCATCTTGCGCACAGCCCAAAGCGAGGGCTGGGTAAGTAACGATGTATCGCCTGCTATGAGAGATGGACGGCTCGTTATACCTATAGACCCACAACACAAACGTAAGATACGAGGCATTGTACATGACGAGTCCTCTACTGGTAAAACAGTCTACATAGAGCCCGTAGAGCTAGTAGAAGCTAACAACCGTATACGAGAGCTAGAGGCAGAGGAGCGTAGGGAGGTCGTCCGCATCCTTACGGAGGTTGCTAACCGTATTCGTCCAAGCATCCCACACCTACTCAGAGCCTATGAGATCATAGCTCACATAGATCTTGTGCTAGCCAAAGCTCATTGGGCATCAGAGGTGTGTGGCATCAGCCCACGCCTATCTCCTCAACCTAAGCTAAGCTGGCAAAAAGCGAAACATCCACTACTGATGCGAACACTCAATAATCAAGGGAGAGAGCTAGTACCACTAGATATCGAACTCAATGCAAAAGAAGGGCGCATCCTCATCATCTCAGGACCTAATGCTGGGGGTAAATCTGTTTGCCTCAAAACTGTTGGGCTACTCCAATATATGCTTCAAAGTGGCATACCTGTATCAATGGGAGAAACCTCAGAGGCGGGGATATTCTCTCACTTCTTCATAGACATAGGGGACGAGCAAAGCATAGAGGATGACCTAAGTACCTACAGCTCTCACCTAAAGAATATGAAGCACATTGAACGATACAGCAACGATCGCACCCTCATCCTCATAGATGAGTTTGGTGGAGGTACGGAGCCCAGCATTGGAGGAGCTATTGCACAAGCTCTATTGGAACGATTTAACCAGCATAAGGCTTATGGTGTAATCACTACCCATTATCAAAATCTCAAGACCTTTGCCGAAGATACCCCAGGGCTAGTCAATGGTACAATGCTCTACGATAGACACCATATGCAGCCTCTCTTCAAACTCTCTATCGGACGACCTGGCAGTTCGTTTGCCGTAGAAATTGCTCGCAAAATAGGGCTACCAGAGGCTGTCATAGCTCGAGCAAGCGAACATGTAGGCTCTGACTATATAGATATGGATAAGTATCTACAGGATATAATCCGAGACAAACGCTATTGGGAACAAAAGCGACTTAGCATCCGCCGAGAAGAAAGACGCTTACAAGAAGCCTCCGAGACATACAATAGGCAAGCCAAAGAGCTTCAATTGGCAAAGCAGAGCATCATAGAGAAAGCCCAGAAAGAAGCAGAGCACATTATCAAAGAGGCAAACAAACGCATCGAACATACCATTCGAGAGATTCGACAAGCACAAGCCGAAAAAGAACGTACTCAAAGCCTACGCTCAGAACTACGCAACTATCAGACCAGCCTAAAACAAGAGGAAGTAGCAGCAGACCTAGAGACGCTGAATAAAGCCCAGAGAGAGGTAGAAAAACTCCTACGTAGACGCGAACGCAGGATGAAAGGAAGCCGTAAACTCACCCTGCCCAAAGAACTAAGCCCAGGTATACAAGCATCGCCCAAAGAGCAAGCTCCCCAAGAGACTAGGCTAAATATCGGAGACCAAGTTTACCTTGATAGCATGAAAACTAGTGCCACTATCCTCTCTATTGACAGAGATAGAGCCACTATCACCTCTGGAATAATAAAAATGACCGTTCCTCTAGCACGCCTCTCCAAGAGCAGCAAGGCGACAAACGAAGCTTTCAATCTAAACAAGCCTCAAGGTATCTCCATAATAGACCAAATACGAGAGAAAAGACTAAATTTCCGACAGGACATAGACCTAAGAGGGATGAGGGTAAGCGAAGCCATAGAAGCTGTTATGTATTTCATAGATGATGCCATCCAACTTGGCGTAAGTCGAGTACGTATCCTACATGGCACAGGTACAGGAGCCCTGCGTTCAAGCATTCGAGAGTATCTCATCAGTGTGCCCTCCGTCATACGCTTTGCAGACGAACATGTTCAACTAGGAGGAGCAGGTATCACTGTCGTTGATCTAGAATAGACTATATCAACCCGTTCTCACAAACCTTGGAGTATCTTTCCGCCTCGTGGGGTTCTAACATTCTCAACAAGAGTAATCATACCTATACAGATGTCTAGATCTGGGAAACTATAAGTCTACAATTTACAGAACTGCCCCGAATGACTAAATGTCATTCGGGGCAGTTCTGTAAATTGAAATTCAATTATTTTGGCATAGCAGCCATATCAATCTCAAGGACATTGCCAGCCTTGAGGTCAGCGTGGCGAAGGGTTAGACCCTCGATCGGCTTGCCATTGAGGCGCACTGCCTGTACATACTTATTCGCCCTGCTATTATTCTTAACCTTGATGGTAAAGACACCGCCTTGCACCTTGATCTTGGCTTCGTCTACAATGGGGCGACCAATCTGGTACTCGGGTAGCCCTGGACAAACAGGGTAGAAACCAAGTGCGCTCATAATGTACCAAGCGGACATTTGTCCGCAGTCTTCGTTGCCAATGATGCCATCGGGCGTTGGCTTATAGAAGGTGTACATGATGCTGTCGAGGAGCTTCTGCCCCTTGTGTGGCTCGCTCGTGTAATTATAAAGGTAGGCGATGTGATGACTAGGCTCATTGCCGTGGGCGTATTGCCCGATTAGCCCCGTGATGTCGCCCGACTGCTTCTCGCCATCTATACGAGAGGAGGTGGTAAAGAGCGTATCGAGGTTGGCTCGCAGCACGGCTTCACCTCCCATAGTTTCGATGAAGCCTGCCATATCGTGGGGGGCGTAGAAGCTCCACTGGTAGGCATTGCCCTCAGTGTAGTCGCTCTCCATGTGAGCCGAGTAGCGAGGGTTGAAAGGCGTGCGGAAGCTACCATCCGCCATCACGGGACGCATGAGGTTCGTTTCCCGATCCAAATAACGGCGGTAGTACTTAGCACGAGCGTCGTAAGCCGTCATAACGCTATCCAGCCCAGCTGCCTCGGCGAGGCGAGCGATGCACCAGTCGTCATAAGCCATCTCTACTGCCCAGGAGACGCTCTCGGGGAGGGAGTCGGCTGGGATGAAGCCGAGCGTTTCTTTGAAGTAAGGGTGGCGGGTAACGAGGTCAAGCTCTCGAGTGCCAGCGAACCGCTGCGCCAAATCAGCCCGATAGACAGAGCTACGCACACCAGCCTCAGTCCAAAGCTTGAGGTCTTCGTCCTTGGCTAGCCCCTTAGCCACAAGGTCAGCCAGCACGCTCACGGCATGGTAGGCTGGCATACAACCCGTATAATTGGCAGCCAATGGCCAGCGAGGCAGGCAGCCGCCCTCCTTGTAGTCCGAGACGAGGCTACGACCATAGCGCAACGCGCGGTCTGGGTCGATGATGGTCAGCAGCGGATGCAGCGTGCGGTAAGTGTCCCATAGGGAAAAGACGGTATAATGTCCGTCTGTGGGGTTGGCATTCTGATGCACCGCCTTATCCATCCCCCTAAACTGACCATCCACGTCTTGATAATTGAAAGGGGCAATGTGAGCGTGGTACATAGCCGAATAGAAGTTGCGCAGCACAGCCGTGTCCGCAGTCTGGATCTCTATGCGAGAGAGGACGCTCTGCCAAGCCTTACGGCTATCGGTGTGTACGGCATCGAAGTCCCAATGGGGCAGCTCTGCCACTAAGTTTTTCTCTGCTTGCGAGGGGCTAACGTGGGACAGCCCGACCTTAACGAGAGCAGGCTCTGCACCAGCCTTGAGGGCAATGTGCAGCTTGAGGTCGGCCGTGTCGGTAAGACTATAGGGATAAGCTCCCAGCTCTAGGCGTGCGCCATCTCGGTAGAGCATTAGGCTATCGACCACATCGCCTAGATGTATGGTGTAGCTCATTTGGTGCTGATCCGCCCACCCCTTGGTGTAGTATGTGCCTCGGATGATGCTGTCGCTCACAATCTCAAGATCATTCCTCACAACCTTATGTCCCCAGTTGGCTTGTAGGATGTGCGCTAGGTCGAGCATCAGCTTGCGGTCGCTACTATCGGCATAAGTTAGGCGCATCAGCCCCACACGCTCGGTGGAGGTTAACTCGGCACGAACGCCAAAGTTCTTGAGCGTTACGACATAGTAGCCAGGCGTTGCCACTTCGCTCTCCTTGTCGAACGCTCCAACGGGCTTCAGCCCATGATCGCCCGAATAGGGCAAGAGGGCAACATCGCCCAAGTCTCCGATACCCGTACCGCTGAGGTGCGTGAGGCTAAAGGCGTAAATCAAGCTATCACCATAGTGATAGCCACTGCTAGCCTCCCATCCCAAGAGGTGCGTGTCAGGACTAAACTGCACCATAGCGTTGGGGCGAGTAGCTCCAGGGAAGGTATGTCCATGCCCTCCTGTGCCGATAAACGGATCGACCCAATGAAGCAGGTCTCGCTCTACTGAGCTTTCGCCCTTTGGCTGGCAAGCCACTAGAGCCAAGATACCAGCCGCAACGAGCGTTCTCATCAAGATTTTTCTCATTGTACTATTGTGTATTTATTGTAGTCTACATTCAAATGGACTCTTCTACTCTGTGCGCATCGGCTATACAAAATATATACATATAATCGAGCCAATATATACATATATTTCCGAGAATATATACATATAATTTGTGCTAGATGTACATACTAGTTATTACACTTGCGTCCCTAGAGCAGCAGCATAGAGCTTCATCTGCCGAAGCATCGATACCAAACCATTGGAGCGTGTAGGCGATAGATGCTCTTGCAGCCCTATTTCTTTGATGAAGTAAAGGTCGCTACCCAAGATGTCTTGTGGGCTTTGATCGTTAAGTACCCGAAGCAAGAGGCTCACGATACCCTTAACAATAATCGCATCGCTCTCGCCCTCGAAGTGTACCTTGCCCCCTTCTAGCCGTGCCGTAATCCAAACTCGGCTCTGACAGCCCTCGATGATATGCTCGGGCGTTTTTGAGGCTTCGGGCATTGGCTCTAGGGCATTCCCCATCTCGATGAGCAGGGAATAGCGATCCATCCAATCGTCTAAGGCGGTGAACTCCTCAATGATTTCGTTTTGTATCTCGTTAATTGTCATTATCTCTAGTATTTTACTACCTAATCTATTACTTATCTTGCAGCACTGTGGCGACCGTCTCGCCTACGGCTCTGAGGGTTTGTTTGTCAATGATGTTGAGGTTGTCGCCATGCGTATGCCAATGGTTACCGAAGCCCTTGGGATTGTTCTGGTCGTAGTTGATGATGTCTACCGAAGGCACTCCACGGTGCTTGATGACTGGCACATGGTCGTCGATCATATCTCCCCCATCCGCACTGATGAAGTACTTGCTCCACCCAAGTTGCCGTGCCACGTCCCAAATCCTGTACATCACAGGAGCAGCATAAGCCTTAGAGTAGCCTTCCCAATGAAACTTGGCATTCTTTGAGCCGACCATATCGAGCAAGATGCCATAGTCCGCCTTGTAATCAGGCAGATGTGGATTCTTCGCCCAATACTGCGAACCAAGACACCAGCTATCGTTGTCGGCAGAGTTGCCCCCATCCTCTAGGTCGAAGAAGATAAAGTCCAGCCCTAGAGGCTCTGAGCGAAGGGCATTTTGTCGAGCAAGCTCAAGGAGTACGCCCACGCCACTACCCCCATCATCTGCACCCAATATCGGTGTGCCTCGCTTGCTGGGGTCGTGGTCGTAGTCTGCCACAGCACGAGTATCCCAATGCGCCATAAGCAGTACCCTACGCTCGGGCTTCGGCTCTAGGTAGGCAATGATATTACGCCCCTCAAGGGCTTTGCCGAAGTAATCTTTGCCGGGGAAACGCTGCTCCACCACACTGTACCCCCAGCTGCGGAGCTTGGAACCAATCCAGTCGCCACAAAGTTTATGCTCCGAGGAACCAGGGGTGCGAGGTCCAAAAGCTACCTGATCAGCAACATAGCTATAGGCACTATCAGCATCAAAGGAAGCTGCCTTCTGATCTGCCATTGCCTCCATACTAGTCTTGGAACGAGATCCCCCCGTACAACCTACGGCAAGCAAACCTAACAGTATGCAGCCTATGCGTACCAACCCTTTCATTATTTTCATACGCTACAATCTTAATCCTTCATTTTGGTGTATTGAGGTTCTAGAGTAACCGAAGCCTCAGTTCGGAGCGTAACCGCTCTAATGCCTCATTGTGCTGTACCATATGCTCATACCTCTCTTGACTGGTAATCGGTACATAGACCTCTTCTTCCTTACTCTTAGGACGAACTATTAGTTCTATCCCTCCATTCCGGAGTGTCCTTCGTAAATAACTTTCTATATCAGACTTCTCTGCCGCCAATGCATCAATAATAGAAGTTGTGTTGGTCACAGCAACTTCGAGCCTATTGTCTGGTAATAGGCGTGGTCGCTCTTGTTGCATGATATTATGACAGATTACTTTCTCTGGATCCAGAATAGTAGTCAGATACGCTTGCCAAGCTTTCTCGACATCCAGCTCGGTATACGCCTCCCTATCTGCTATAACCTCTTCTATCTGCTCAACCTCTTTCCCTATGACCTGCACACGACTCCGCATACTTCGGTAGCGTTGACGTACCCGACTAGCTTCCTCTTGAGAAGAGGTCACAGGAGTTCCCTTCATAGGCTCAGGCTGAACTGCGGACTGCGGAACTACTTGTCCTGAGGGTTCTCCCTCCACACCATTGGTCTCGGCTACAGCTCCGCTACCAGGATTTATTACCTCCTTCGTAATGGAGGCTCGATCGGCCGCCATAGAGTTTACCATCTTTGGCGCTGTGGCTTGTGTCACAGCACCCATCTGGGGGGTAGAGGAGGGCACCTCTCCTCCACTAGTTCCCCCTCCTCCATATTCTGCCATAGCCTGAGGCTGAGAGGAGGCTGGCCTAAAGGTTCCTAGAAGATTTAAGAGAGTCAGCTCCACGAGCAGACGCTTATTCGTAGCAGCCTTGTACTGCTGATCACAAAGAACAAGCTGCTTAATAGACTGATAGAGTATTGGTGTAGTACAACTTTGTGCCAGTCTATAATATTGGTCTATAATACTCTGAGGCTTTTCCAAGAGAAACAATGTATCGGGATGCTGAGCGACGAGCAAGTCTCTCATGAAGCTAGCCAATCCCTCGACAATCACTTGAGCATCGAAGCCTCTACGCAACAAATCATCTAAGAGCAACAATAACCCTCGATAATTACCTGAGTTCAGAGCCTCCACAAATTGAATGTACTCGGTGTGATCCAGCACATTGAGGCTACCGCGTGCTGCATCGTAGGTAATCCGCCTATCCGAATAACTAGCTATACGGTCAAACATTGACAGCGCATCTCGCATCCCTCCATCTGCCTTTTCTGCAATAAGAGCTAATGCCTCTTCATCAGCAACGATCCCCTCCTGCTGAGCCACATAACTAAGATGTCGGATGATATCAAGAGGAGTAATTCGCCGAAAGTCATAGATTTGGCAACGAGAAAGTATTGTAGGTAATATCTTGTGTCGCTCGGTGGTAGCCAAAATAAATATGGCATAGCTCGGTGGCTCCTCTAGTGTCTTGAGGAAAGCATTGAATGCGGCTTGAGAAAGCATATGCACCTCATCGATGATATACACCTTGTACTTCCCAAGCGAAGGAGGCATAGCGACCTGATCCGTTAGCCCCCTGATATCATCCACACTGTTGTTGGATGCAGCATCTAGCTCGAAGATATTGAAAGAGCGTTGCTCTCCGAAAGCTCTACAACTCTCACACTGATTGCATGCCTCACCATCTGCACCCAATGACATGCAGTTAATGGTCTTCGCCAGCACACGAGCAGCCGTAGTCTTTCCCACCCCACGAGGACCACAAAAGAGGTAAGCATGCGCCAAGCGCCCCGACAACACCGCACTCTTGAGCGTCTGTGCCGTAGCCTCCTGTCCCACAATCGAACCAAAGCTATCTGGACGATACTTACGAGCTGATACAATGTAATTTTCTGACATAACAGCAAAACCTTGAAGCAAAACAATTCACTTATCACTCCTGAACTCTTAGACAAAGGCCTACAGCCACTGAGTAGCCTTGAGCAAAGGTAATCATTTGCTACATAAAGCCTCATCTGTTTTTGACATGATATACAGAGATAGCACACTCTCTCTAGAGAGATAGCTGATAGCAGTGGTTTTTCACAATTGGGTGCAGAATTATGCAAAGGCTTCTAGAGCATGTTAAATGATCAGTTTTCAAAGTCTTAAACAAAAAGGGCTCTATAAAGCCTTACTTTGGAGGAATATAACCTCAAGGAGTCTACATTCCCACATCATTTCTAAACCTTTTGTGTCTACTCCAGCAACAGTGATCCAGATGTGCCTAAAAAATGCTCGGGAATACTCGAAAAAAACTTCCCGAACTTTTTTCTCGGAGTTCCCGATCTTTTTAGAAAAAGTTCGGGAAGTTTTTTTTGAAAGTTCCCGAAGATT
>JAUMYQ010000031.1 GCA_030528555.1 Porphyromonadaceae bacterium
GGTAGTAAATGGCCGGTAATGGGCCGACATCGAGCGCAATGCAAACCCAGACTAAGGATAAAATGACACCAACATGTACAACCATCTAAACGACAAACTCCCCCGAGTAGAGCGAGGCTCTCAAATCCCCAAGCTACTACATCAAACCTGGGTATGTCGCTCTACAAACGAGCTTCCAGAACGCATCATAGCAAACATCGAGTACCTCAAACAACTCAACCCCACTTGGGAGTATCACCTTTGGGAAGATAGCAGCGTTGAGGCGTTCATCCGAGAGCACTATGGGCAGGAAATTTGGCTATACTATACACGCATCTCGGCGAGATATGGTGCAGCCAAAGCAGACTTCTTCCGCTACCTAGTCATCTACAAGCTTGGGGGTGTATATCTAGATATTAAGACATCTCTAACCCGACCTCTCGATGAGAGCATCAATAGTGGAGATAAGCTCCTACTCTCCTACTGGGACAACCTGCCAGGCGAGCCTCACCATACCTGGGGGCATTACCCAGAGCTGAGGCATTTGTCCTCGAGGGGAGAATTTCCCCAGTGGTACATCGCTTGTACTGCTGGACATCCTTTCTTCCGTAACCTCATCTTACGTGTCATGCACAACATTGATCGCTACTCCGCCCTCGGCAAGGGAGTTGGGCTGCGTGGCGTACTACGCACAACAGGAACGATTGTCTATAGCCTTGCCATGCACGAGGAGCGGCTCAAAGACCCCGAAAATCGGCTCAGTAAGGTGGTCAACGGTTTTGAGCAGCTTGGGCTCATATACAGTATATACGAAGCCGATCAGGGGGCATTCGGGCACAAACAAGCCATCAAACAGAACTATAACATCGAGACCAGCCCCGTCATCCTCAACGGCAATGCCTGGCAGAGCAGGGTATTCGGCTGGTACTTTCGGCTACAGATCTATTGGTATGAGGTCGTGGAGAAAGGTATCCGCAGACTTATCAATAAGCTCCTCTACTAAGAACATCAGGCCTTGCCCCTATAAGCCCTAGAGAGACGAGCTATCAATCTTCTCGCGCTCACAGCAAAGCTCCCTGGCGCACCTCAAAATCGACCAGAACACACCGCTGAGAGCAGAAGCTAAGCGCAAGACCTAGGCATAATAAATGATAGATTTAGGTTAGCTTTGTGAGCATGAAGCCGATAAAGTTATATGCCGACAGCCCGAGCTACCGCGAACTCTCCCAAATCGTGGAAGTACTACGTGACGGTGGCGTAATCATCTATCCCACCACCTCGGGCTATGCCCTCGCCTCTGATGCCCTACAAGCTCGGGCCGTAGAAAAGATTTGCTCGATAAAGAAGATCGACCCCAAGAAGAAATCCCTCTCGCTGATGTTCGCCTCACTGAGCGACCTCTCGGAGTATTGTCGGCTCAATGATAGAGCATTCAAGTTCGTCAAGGAGCATGCCGAGAGCTTTACCTTCATCCTCCCAGCAGCTGGCAGTCTACCCAGGCTCTATAAGCACCGCAAAGAGGTGGGCGCACGCCTGGTGGCACACCCCGTAGGTCGTCTCATCCTCGAAGAGCTAGGCAATCCGCTCATCGTTAGTTCCCTACCCCTGGACGAAGACGATGACCCTGAGTATGCTGCCGACCCTGAGCTCGTAGTAGAGCGGTTCGCTCATCAGGTAGACCTCATCGTAGATGGGGGGATTGTCTCGTCCGAAGCTTCGACCATAGTAGACTGCACGGAGGAGCCGTTCGAGGTCGTGCGCTATGGCTCAGGTCGGCTAGATGCCGATGAGCCACTCCTTGGCCGACAAACTCGGTAGAGGTATGCTCAACTATATTTTCGCTGGCTTCTTCGTCGTAGCTCTATTCGTTGCCTTGGGCGCTCTATGCCTGACGGGCGACTTCGGCATCTTCGAAGCGGTGATGCAAGCGAGCTTCGATGGAGCCAAAAACGGCTTCGAGATAGCTCTCTATCTCACGGGTATGCTCTGCCTGTGGCTCGGGCTGCTACGCATTGCCGAGGAGGCAGGGCTGGTAACGCGCCTGGCGCGCCTAGCCTCCCCAGTACTACGTATCCTCTTCCCGAGCATCCCCAAGGGACACCCTGCTATGGGCAACATCGTAATGAACATCTCGGCCAATATGCTGGGCCTAGATAATGCAGCCACTCCTCTAGGCCTCAAGACCATGCAACAGCTACAGGAGCTTAACCCCAACAAGACCGACAGACCGAGCGATGCCATGCTCATGTTTATCGGGCTTAATGCCAGTGGGCTGACCATTATCCCGACCTCCATCATCGCCTTTCGTATGCAAGCAGGGGCGAGCAATCCAGCTGATGTCTTCCTGCCCATCCTCATGGCCACGACTGTCTCGACCCTCATCGTCTCGCTCCTCATCGCTCTACGGCAGCGCATCAACCTACTACGCCTCCCCATGCTACTACTCTTAGGTAGTATTGCCCTCTGTTTTGCAGGCATCGTCTATGGGTCGATATTGCTCGCCCCCGAGATATTCGCTCGGCTCAGCACAGGCATCTCGGCCACAATACTCGTAAGCCTCATGTCGGGCTTCGTCCTCTACGCCATCTGTAAGCGCATCCCAGTCTATGAAGTCTTTGTCGAGGGCGCAAAGGAGGGGTTTAGCACCGCCATCACCATTGTCCCCTACCTCGTGGCTATGCTCGTAAGCATAGGTATATTTCGCGCATCGGGAGCCATGGGCATGCTCTCGGATGGCTTGGTCTATCTGATGAATCTCATACAGATAGACGCAGCTTGGGTAGAAGCACTACCGACCATCCTAATGAAGCCTCTAAGTGGCAGTGGTGCAAGAGGGCTAATGGTAGATGCTATGCAGACGCATGGGGCTGACAGCTTCGTAGGGCGACTAGCCTCTACCGTGCAGGGAGCGAGCGATACGACATTTTACGTCATCGCCCTATATCTCGGCTCGGTAGGTATCCGCCAATCATCCTACATCCTCAATTACTCGCTATTGGGAGACCTCGCTGGTGCCGTGACAGCCATCGGCGTAACTTACCTCTTCTTTGGGTAAACAAACGAGCTATCAAGGCTCAAAAAACATGTGATCTGCTCTCCAACCAGCCCCAGCGATACAAGAACACGCCAACACCTCAAAACAAATATATTAGAGAACGATTTGAGATACCCCCCATTTTTGAGAAAAATGTTCCCGATCTTTTTTCTCGGAGTTCCCGATCTTTTTGGAAAAAGATCGGGAAGTTTTTTTTGAAAGTTCCCGAAGATTTTTTCGCACAACCTCGAATACCCATAATCACCACATTATAAACAGATTACAAAACCTCTTCATCACCCCTCGATCGGAGGGTGAGCTCTGCAGGCCAAGCGCCCTGATTTTGGGAGAGATCAAGGAGCTAGCCTACTGTTTTTTTATATTTTTGTACAAAATCAATGCAGAAACAGCTCTCAAATGAGATTATATATCATCCTCTTCTTACTCCACCTCGGCTGTGCCCTCGCCCTAGGACAAACCTCTCGGGCCGATAGCCTCATACACTCGCGCCAAGCACCAACACTTACGCTGCGCTGCCGTGCGCCACAGCCTCAGTACGCACCTCCTGTCTATGGGATGATCGAGGCCACGTCTGGCTCTACGGTCTTCATCGCTGGCGACCAGAGTATAGGCTCTATCCGCCCACACAGCAGTCGCCCCCTCAATAGAGGCAATGAGATGAGCTCTGGAGGCGAGCTCGAGCTACGTATCCTCGGGCGCAATATCTTCTTTAATAAAACTGTAGATCACCTAGAGCTAATCGACATCACGGGACAGCCCATCCTGACCCAGTACAATACTCGACGCACCAATCTAAGCGATATTCGTCCAGGTATCTACATCTTGCGCTGTAGTAGTGGAGGCAGACAGAGTACCAATAAGTTTATCCTGCGCTAGCGTACCTAGGCCTCTTTCCACGCTCTTATCATTTACACTAAATAACTCTATCAAATGAATTCAATCCAAAGAACATTAGTAGGGCTATGTCTCGCTGCCCTCACTCTCGTGGGCTGCCAAAAGGTTAGCCCACCCCTAGAGAAGCCCGCCCTCATCCCCCTGCCCAGCTCGGTAGAGCTGACCGATGGAGCTTATTTTCAACTCAAAACCTCTAGCCGTATCAGCTACAGCGAGGGCATAGAGAGGACAGAGCTACTCACACGCCTCTTACAAGAGCAGCTCAAGAGTGTTACCAAGCAAGACTACTCGCTCATCACTCCAGACAACGAACCAGGCGATATCCGCCTAGAGCTAGAGCAGGGCATCCCTACCGAGGGCTATCTCCTCGAGGTCATCCCCACTCAAGTAAGCATCAAGGCCAGCAACACACAGGGCTTCCGCCACGCGCTGCAAACCCTTACCCAGCTTACCGACAGAGCAGGGCGCATCTACGCTGCCAAGATTACGGACCAGCCACGCTTCGGCTACCGAGGGCTAATGCTCGATGTGTCGCGCTACTTCGTACCTAAGGACGAGGTCAAGACCCTCCTGCGAGAAATGGCACACTACAAACTCAATAGGTTTCACTGGCATCTAGTCGATGGTGGTGGCTGGCGTATGGAGAGCAAAAGCTATCCTCTCCTAACACAAAAGGGAGCTTGGCGCACCGAGCGAGACTGGGACAAATGGTGGCATGAACGCGACCGTCGCTTCGTAGACGAGGGTGAGGGGGGCTATGGAGGCTACTACACCCAGGAGGAGATCAGAGAGGTCGTAGCCTATGCCGAGGAGCTAGGCATCACCATCGTACCAGAGATCGAGCTACCAGGGCACAGCACCGAGATAGCAGCTGCCTACCCCGAGATATTCTGCTTGCAACGCTTCGACCCCAGCATCACGGACGTGTGTATCGGTCGAGAAGAGACGTTCACTTTCTTCGAGAAGATCCTCGATGAGACCATGGAGCTCTTCCCCAGCGAGTACATCCACATCGGAGGAGATGAGGCGGCCATGAACCACTGGGGCGACTGCCCTAAGTGCAAGGAGCGCATGCGTACCGAAGGGCTCAAGGATCTGCATGAGCTACAGAGCTACATGATCAAGCGAATAGAGCGTTATCTCAAGAGTAAGGGCCGAAAGCTCATCGGTTGGGATGAAATATTGATGGGCGGCCTGGCTCCCGATGCTACGGTGATGAGCTGGAGAGGTGAGGCCGGAGGCATCGAGGCAGCCCAGAGTGGCCACGATGTGATCATGACCCCCAATGGCTATCTCTACTTAGATTATTATCAGGCTCCCGCTGAGCACGAGCCACGAGCCATCGGTGGCTTCGTATCTCTGGAGAAAGTCTACAGCTACGACCCCACCCCTAGCGTACTGACCCAAGAGCAGAAAAGACACGTCCTCGGCGTGCAAGCCAATCTCTGGACGGAGTACATTGAGAGCCCCGAGCACATGCAGTACATGTACTTCCCTCGTGCCTTGGCATTAGCCGAGATAGCCTGGACACCACAGCAGAAGCGCGACTACGAAGACTTCCGCCTACGAGCCACGCGCCAGGTAGAGCAGCTACGCTCACGAGGTATCAGCACCTATCCTCTTACTGGCATCTCTACCTCCGTAGAGACCAGCGTGGCAAACAAGAGCATTGCCCTTACCCTACGAGCCGAGCAAGCTCCTGTAGACATCCGTTACACAACGGACGGCACCGAGCCAACATCACAGAGCAAGCTCTATACCGGACCAATCGTTACGGCAGACTCTGCACTCGTGACAGCAGCTCTCTTCAGAGGTAGCAGGCGCATCGAGGGCGCAAGCACGCATTACCGCATCGACTATCACAAGGCTATCGGCAAACCTGTACACTATGCCAAGGAGTGGAATGGACGTTACCCAGCCGCAGGCGACCGTACCCTCGTGGACGGCGTGCGAGCCACACCCACCTACCTCGATGGTATGTGGCAGGGCTTCACCGAGCCAATGGATGTGACTATCGATCTCGAGGAGGTAATGCCGATTAGACAGGTCTTCGCTCGCTTCATGCAGGAGCGCGAGCAGTGGGTATATATGCCCAAGAGCGTTGAGGTCTTCGTCAGCGAGGATGGGAAAGCCTGGGAAAGCTTGGGAGAACGGACAACACAGACGGACGAGAGCAATCCTCGCCCCGTCTTCGAGACCTTCACTTTCTATACGAACCGAACAGCTCGCTACATCCGTATGACAGCAAACATAGGTCGCAGTCCTGGGCACTTCATCTTCACTGATGAGATTGTAGTCCACTAAGAGATTGCTAGCAACTCCCATAGTCCGCCACGCTCTTCCCTAGTGAGAAAGAGCCTATAGAGGGACAGAAACAAAGCAATCGGTACAGCCCTATAGGACTGTACCGATTGCTTATAGGAAATACCTCGAGCTTATCTCCCTTAGAAGCTCTCAAGCATGAGACTAAGCGTCTTCTTAGCATCGCCAAGACGTAGGTGGATGCCCTCCCCTCGCGTGTAGAGTGGGTTCGGCACTCCTGCATAGCCAGGAGAGAGGTCGTAGTTGCAGATGATGATGTTCGGAGCGGCATCTACATTCAGCACTGGCATCCCATAGATAGGTGTCCCCTCCGCATCTCGTGCCGAGGGGTTAAGCACATCGTTAGCTCCAATGACTATGACCAGATCGCTCCCAGAGAACTCGCCATTGATAGACTCCATCTCGTAGAGATCCTCATAGTCTACATCGGCCTCTGCCAAGAGTACGTTCATATGGCCTGGCATACGGCCTGCCACAGGGTGAATGGCATAGCGCACTCTAGCACCTTGGGCCGTAAATTTACTGGCCAAGCTGCGCACCTCGTGCTGGGCCTGAGAGAGGGCCATCCCATAGCCAGGGACGATGATCACGTTGCGAGCCAAGCGGAGCTTCTCCGTCAAAGTATCCACGTTAGGCGTAGCCTCACTCTCGGCTACCGAGAGATCTCTTTCCAGATCGGCTATAACAGATCGCACCCCCTCCTTAGCATCGCCAAGGCGTAGGTGGATGCCCTCCCCTCGCGTGTAGAGTGGATTCGGCACACCTGCATAACCGGGAGAGAGGTCGTAGTTGCAGATGATGATGTTCGGAGCGGCATCTACATTCAGCACTGGCATCCCATAGATAGGTGTCCCCTCCGCATCTCGTGCCGAGGGGTTAAGCACATCGTTAGCTCCAATGACTATGACCAGATCGCTCCCAGAGAACTCGCCATTGATAGACTCCATCTCGTAGAGATCCTCATAGTCTACATCGGCCTCTGCCAAGAGTACGTTCATATGGCCTGGCATACGGCCTGCCACAGGGTGAATGGCGTAGCGCACTCTAGCGCCACGAGCCGTAAACTTGCTGGCCAAGCTGCGCACCTCATGCTGAGCTTGAGAGAGAGCCATCCCATAGCCAGGGACGATGATCACATCTTTGGCCGCTTGTATCATAGCAGCTGCAGCATCATCTACGGTCTCCGCCTGAGACATCTCCTCGGCAGGCGTAGCACCAATGGAAGAGATAGCCCCCTCCATTGTCCCAATGCCTAGCTTCGGCCCGAGGCCACTACCCAGAAGGATGGAGATGAGGCTGCGATTCATCGCCCGACACATGATTTGCGTCAGCAGAAGACCGCTCGCTCCCACCACTCCGCCAATAGCGATAAGCAGGAGATCCCCCGTAGCCATCCCAGCGATTGAGCCTGCCAAACCGCTAAGTGAGTTGAGCAACGAGATAGTAATTGGCATATCTGCGCCACCTACACGGATAGCGAAGAGGTAACCGAAGAACATCGCCCCAACGAGCACCATCGCCACTCCCAGCGCTGTAGGCACAGGGCTGAAGAAAGCCAAAACCACGGGCACAAACGAAAGCCCTACAATCAACCCCGAAAGCAATCCATGCTGTGGATACACCCTCGGCATCTGTGGTAGGAGCTTGTGCAGCTTCCCTGCCGCCACGAGGCTGCCAGAGAGCGTCACCATGCCGATGAAGGCGGCCAACATAGACCCTCCATGAGCAAACTCTGGATACATCCCCAGACGACCTTGGCTAAGCGCCTGGATACCGAGTAATCCCACCAGAGCACTTGCTCCGCCCCCAATGCCGTTGAGCAGCGCCACGAGCTGGGGCATCTGTATCATCTTTACCCTACGGGCCAGAACAAGACCGATGGCAGCTCCTATGCCCAGAAGGATATAGATCGTCCACATAGGCAATATCTTCTGGTAGACCATCGTACAGAGAATGGCGATGAGAACGCTAACTCCACTGAGTTGATTGCCAAGGCTAGCCGTGCGCACACGGCTCATAAGCCAAATGCCCAGCAGCACCATAAGGGTGAGCAGGGCACAAATACTGTAGTAGAGGGTCATGTCGTTTTCTTTTTGCGATTAAACATCCGTAGCATGCGATGCGTCACAGAGAATCCTCCCACAACGTTGATGGTAGCCAAGACAATAGCCAGCCCCCCTATGAGCTGAGAGATGAAGAGATGACCGCCCGAAAAAGCGATGAGGGCCGTACCTGTAGCCGAGACCGCCCCAACCACGGTAATACCACTCAGGGCGTTCATCCCCGACATCAGAGGAGTATGCAGAAGGCTTGGCACATTACGAATAAGCAAATACCCCACGATGGCCGAAACCACCAAAACAAGGATACAAATAAGCGGTGATAACATAGCGATATGATGGTTATAAATGACAAGGGTGTACCATAGCCGAACCTACGGCACACCCCACATAACATTCCGTTAGCTCCCAAAAATCACAGCCCCATAGCCTCAAGGGTCCCCGAATGCACGACCTTGCCATCCCGAGTGACGAGGATACCCGAGCAAATCTCATCGTCCATATTGAGGTGTATCGCTCCATCCTTGATGAGGTACTTGACGAGGTTGTACATGTTTTGGGCAAACATCCACGTAGCGCTCTTGGGCAGCATGCCTGGGATATTCTTGATACCCTGAAGTACAACACCGTGTTTCATCTGACGAGTACCCGCTGGCGTAATCGAGCAGTTACCACCTTGGTCGATAGAAATGTCCACAATCACCGAACCTGGCTTCATCTGTCTCACCATCTCCTCCGTAATGAGGATAGGGGCAACCTTGCCTGGGATCAATGCACTACAGAAGACAATGTCCATATCCTTAATGACCTCAGCTAGCTTGGCTCGCTCTGCCACGAGCACTTCCTCGGGGAGCGTACGAGCATAGCCCCCCTCCGCCACGGCCAACTCGGCTGGCACACCAAGGTCTATCACCTTCGCGCCAAGGCTCTGCGCCTGCTCTATGGCGGCTGGGCGAATATCCGCCGCATAGGTAACACACCCTAGTCGCTTAGCCGTTGCCAAAGCCTGAAGACCTGCCACTCCTACTCCTATAATAAGAGCTTTGGCTGGAGGGATCATCCCCACAGCCGTCCCCATCATGGGCATAAAACTAGCCAAATCGTTCGCTGCCATCAGGATACCCTTATAGCCTGCGCAGGTACTCATCGAGGTGAGTGCATCGAGGTTTTGCGCACGGCTGATGCGTGGCACCCCGTCGAGCGTTAGACCAATAACGCCACGCTCGGCTAGTCTACGCACCATCTCATGGTTCACTGGCGAAGCAGGATGAATGAAAGTAATGAGATACTGCCCACTGTGCATCATATCCACTTCATGTAGCCCCAAGATCGTATTCATCTGAGGCTCTTTGACCTTGAGGATGATGTGCGCCTCCTCATAGATCTCCTTAGGGCAAGGTACGAGCACAGCTCCAGCCGTCCTATAGGCTTCGTCATCATAGAGTGAGCCGAGCCCTGCTCCCTCCTGAATGAGTACTCGGAAGCCGTCCGTCACAAACTTAGCTACCGTCTCGGGCGTGGCAGCTACGCGCGCCTCTCCCTGCATAATCTCTTTTGGGATACCAATAGTAAGCATACTTTATATATTTAAGTATTGAACAAAGCCCATAACAAAACAAACCCAATCCACATAGCAAATATAATAAATATGCTATCCTCTGCAACCTATCCTTTGAGACAACTCATAAGAGATAGGCCGTCCAATCTTTCATCCCTCCTCTTCTATATTGAGGGGTTCCTCTATATGCATATAAACCCTCTATTGCCTCACTAAGATCGCCTGTAGGCCAATCATACATTCATATATAGCCCCATATTGGTCGTCTAGAGGGTTACCCCTTCTCCATGCCGTGCACCTCAGCACACGCCCTTATGCCTCTCTTTCCACTCTACCTCAGCTTAACTGAGACATAAGGTCTTAAGGGTTATTTGAGTATTTGTTTCATTTGTTCTTTGGTCGAGAGCATGCCGCATGCCGCGAAGATATCTTCGCCACGAGACGTTCGGATGGTCGTCACGTAGCCCGATCGCTCGAGCTGTGCCTTGAATTGTTCCATTCGCTCCTTGGAGGTTGGCCTAAGAGGAACATCGGGGATTTGGTGAAAGGGGATCAAGTTGATGCGACAAGGAATGCCCCGAAGGATACGAGCCAACTCGGCAGCATGACGAGGGCTGTCGTTGCGCTGGTCGAAGACAATGTATTCGAACGAAACTCGCCTCTGCCCAGAGAAATCATGGCTGCGAATGATCTCCAGAGTGTCCATAAGGCACAGCCCTTGCTCGGCTGGCATGATCTCCAGACGCTCCTCGTGAAAGGGATTGTGCAGACTAACGGCCAAGTGGCAGCTCGTCTCAGAGAGGAAGCGCTCCAGCCCTTTGCGTACCCCTACGGTCGAGAGCGTCAGACGCTTAGGGCTCCAACCCAGACCCCACGGCTCGGTCATGACCCGAATAGATGCCAGCACATTCGTCACATTGTCCAGGGGCTCGCCCATACCCATATAGACGATATTGGTCAGCTCTAGGCTCTCCTCGACCGAAAGAACCTGATTAATAATTTCACCCACAGAGAGATGTCCCTTGAAGCCTTGCTTGCCTGTCATGCAAAAAAGGCAATTCATCTTACACCCAACCTGCGAAGAGATGCACAGAGTAGCCCGATCAGCCTCGGGGATCATCACCGCCTCGACCAAACCGCCCGAGAGCGTGCCGAAGAGATACTTCCGCGTACCATCCTTGGAGAGCTGGCTAGAAAGCGGAGCGCTGCGACCAACGAAGAAGTGCCTCTGCATAAGATCTCGGTTGGCCTTGGAAATGTTCGTCATATCTTCGATACGCTCAGCGCGCTTGTTGTAGAGCCAGTCCGCCACCTGCCTCCCAGCGAAGCGAGGCAACCCAAGGGCCGTAAGTTCGCTTGTAAGCTCCTCGAGCGACAGCCCAAGGAGCATCTTTTTATTGTCAACCATCATAGTCTGTAAGTGTTTCGTACAAAGATAAGGGATGCCTCCCACCTCATAAGCAAGACTGCCATACAAAACCAAACAAACGCTTTGAGATCTGGACTAATTGCCAAGGCCTACCATCATCGAAGACAAGAACACCCTAACCAACTCACATAGATATATTTATAGAAACACCTGAACTACTCAAAAAATCTTCGGGAACACTCGAAAAAATGTTCCCGAACTTTTTTCTCGGAGTTCCCGATCTTTTTGGAAAAAGA
>JAUMYQ010000002.1 GCA_030528555.1 Porphyromonadaceae bacterium
GACGAGCGCAAGGCAGAACTAAGCCGCAAGCGAGCCGAGGCAGGTAGCAAGGGGGGTAAGATAGGAGGTAAAGTTTATCGCCCAAGCCAAGCCAACTCCCCCACTGAGGACGTAGAGGAAAGCAAAACCAAAGCAAACGCAAAGCAAAAGGAAAGCAAAACGGACGCAGAGGAAAGCAAAACCAAAGCAAACGCAAAGCAAAAGGAAAGCAAAACCGCCCTCCGTGGGGGGAATATAGGGGGGAAAAGAGAAAAAGAAGAAAATATATTCTCTAAACAATCAAGTTCCCCCCAAAGCGTGAGCGTGAGCGAGCGTGTGGGGGTGGGCGCAGGCGCAGAGCCGAGAGACGCGGGGCGGGCGCGCGAGAGCGAGGCGGAGGCTGAAGCGAGCGGCACAGCGAGGCAAGCAAGGCAGCACGATGAGGCGGCGATGCTTAGCCCAGGCGATTACCTCGATGCTGAGGGCAAAAACCCCATGGCGTGGCTTCGTGAGAGCGTGGCGGACGATGGGCTGGATGAGTACTACCGCAAGATGGCGGAGCAAAGGCCGCCCGTGGGGTTTGCGCCCAGCCCCTGGGGCAATGGCAGCTACGGCAGCGGACAGGCGCTGGTTTGCGCCCTCAAGGAGACCTACGACCAGATGAGGGCGGAGAACGCCAGCTGGTCGGACTGCAAGGCAATCACGGCGGAGATGATGGCGGACGCGTTGGAGAGCGTCACGCACTATGGCTCATCCGCTGCCGTGGGCGAGGTAATGAAGCGAGCCACGAACCTGCCATTCCTGCAAGGCAAGCGCAACCTGCAACGCCTAGCGTGGCTACTCAAGCTCAAGACGCTCTCAGCCATTGAGGAAGGAGCATACACCGACAGCCCCACGCCCCCGAAGCCGAGGGGCGGAGCAATAGCCTACCCAACCCCTATGAGGGTGAATGCAGCCTTTGAGGATATACCGCCCCCACCAGATTACTAGCGTGTACAAGCAATGGGGAATGCTGTCCCTGATTGCTCAACGCCCGAGGCTTACCCCTCGTGATTACACGACACCAGAGACCAACGAAATACAAACCAACCAACAAGACAATGGAAATAAAAAACAGATACACTGGGGAGACCATCCTCTCCATAGAGGCAGACACCCTCAGCGATGCAAACCTCCGCGGGGCAGACCTCAGTGGAGCAAGAACTTCCCAGAGGTTCGTCACTGTAGCCTGTATTGGCTCAAGAAAAGGGCAAACCACCTACTGCTTCGATACCGACACCATCTGGTGCGGATGCTTCCGTGGCTCGCTCGAGGAGTTTGAGTGCAAGGTCGAAGAGACACACCTAGACCACCCGCAATACCTGCACGAGTACCGAGCCACTATAGCCTACATCCGTGCCCTCATGAGCAATAACTAAAAACAAACGAAACAATGAAGCAAGAAGACATCGCCCAGAGCGAGCTCAGGGAGGTAGAGAGCCCCCTCGTTGACCTAGCGAACGCATTCCGCGACCAAATCGAAGACCTCCACGACTGGGAGCGAGAGACCGAACGCTGCGCCGTAGTCATCGCCGTAGACCCCCAGTCCGATATGGCGAGCATCGGGGTGGTGGGAGCCGAGAAAGCCATTGAAATAGGGCTGCTCACCGTCATCTTCAACATCCTGCGGCCCGAGAGCCGTGAGCGGCTCGCCAAGGCGTTCGTAGGGATGTACGAGGCGGACAAGATGGAGCAGGCCAAAGCCGAAGCCGCAGCCAGGACACAGATACCAAGCTAACATCCATCAACTATGGCAAACTACCTGAAACAGACCACCAGCCCCACACAGCGGCTGAGAAGCATTGGGGCGGAACGTGCAGCAAGAGAAGCCCCCAAGCGAATAGTCCGCCAGCACATCGACATTGACGTGCAGGCCGAGCTGGAGACAATTGTGCAGATAGCTCGGGGCATTTGCCCGAACTTCGTCATCGACGAAGCTAACCGCTTCGCCATAACGCAGGCGTTACGCTGGCTCTTTGGGCAACCATTCAAGGCACTAGACCCGAAGACCAGGAAGTGGACGGACGGAGACCCACACAAGGGGCTGTACATCGAGGGCAAGACGGGCACAGGAAAGAGCGTCCTGCTGCGCCTCTTGAACCTCCTAGCCATGCACCTTGGGGCCAATTACTACTACGGCACGCCCGACCACTCGGGCGGATATGTGTACCACGCCCTAGCCGATAAGTTACACCCCGACAATAGGGACGTTGAGTGGGAGGGGGCTGGCAAGACCGCCCTCTTGTGCCTATGCAGTGACATCACGGACGCCTTCACTCATGGCGCGAGGCTCGAAGAGTACAAGCGTGTGGGCGTGCTCATGCTGCAAGACCTAGGGGCAGAGCCGCTGCAAAGCCTCTATATGGGCAACCGCATGGGCGTGCTCGAGCAGATACTCTGCGCTCGGGGCGATGAGGAGGGATTGATGACGCTACTGACGAGCAACATCCGCCTCTACATCCCACCCGAAGCCAAACGCACGGGGCACGGCGAGCCGATGAGTGACGTGGCAGACCTCTATGGCGAACGCGTACAGGACAGGCTATTTGCCATGTGCAACCTCATACCCATACCGGGCGAAAGCCGAAGGGGAGCACCGCCCCCTCCACAGGGCGAAAAAATCAGTTCCAATGGAGCAAAAAATCAGTTCCAATGAAAATCAAACTCCATCGGAACTAAAAAATCCCTCGCCCTCGCCCTCGTCAAAGGAGCAACAGGCGCAACAGGTGCAAGACTAGACCGCCCACCGCCCAAAAATTTGAGCTAGGTCAAAATAAAAAACGAGCTACCTCATTTTCAAAAACGAGCTAGGTCATTTTTTGACGGCACGAGGGGGCGAAAAAAACTACATGTACATCCAGCAAAAAATAGGTACGTACCAAAATTTGACCCCAAGCGTAGAGAGGCAAGCAGCAGCTCGGCAACCGCTACGTCATCGCCCTCATCCGTCACTACCTAGAGGGGGCGTAGCTGGATATTTTGTGTTAAGTTTGCTGAGCGAATACTTAAGCATATCGAAGATGAAAGCTCAGATTATTGATATATCCCATTGGGTAGAGCGTCCTATCAATACCGAGGGGACGCGTAATAAGAGCGTGCTTATACATCCTCAAGATGGGCAAGAGTATTATTTCAAATCCTCGCTCAAGAAAGAACGCAAAAATTACCTCTATGAGTTTTGGTCGGAGGTGATCGCTAGCAAAGTAGGGCAGGCTCTAAGCTTCGATGTGGCGGATTATAATGTGGGGTTGCGCCTTGAGGATGGTGCGCTTACCGTTGGTGCGCTCACGCCCTCGGTTCACAACGATGCAGAAGAACTCATCTCGGGCTACAACCTCGTGGCGCAATATCACCCTCAGTTTAGCCAAACCTACAAGCAAGAGCATTCGCTCCAGATAATAGAGCAAACGCTCAGCTTCCACGGCTTGGACAATGATTTCCCCAAAATGCTTGAGTGTATGGTCTTCGATGCCATCATTGGTAATACGGACAGGCACTCGGAGAATTGGGCGTTTATTGCCAATAAGGAGTATCTCGATGTGCAGCAATCGGTCAAACGGAATGCAGACGAGCTGCCTGCTTGGTCTGAAAATCAACTGGAGTTTACCCTTAAGCGTTTGGCTCATACTTTGGTTCGCTATGCAAATCCGAAGTTTATGAGGCTTGCTCCGCTCTACGACAATGGCAGCTCACTAGGGCGAGAGATAGACGAGGTAAGGCTAAAGAATATGATAGGACAGCCCCAAGAGCTAGAGGGCTACATCACTAGAGGGAAGCCTGATATTAGGATTAGGGAGCAAAAGACTACGTTCCTCGATACAATAGAGTACCTCTGTCGTGATTATCCCGAGCTAATGCGTTCGATAATAACCGAGCTGGGGGGACGTTATGACAGAGAGCAGCTCGAGCAGATCGTCTCCCTCTTCGATCAAGTCCCCGAGATGAAGAACATTCCGCTCGAGCTTCGACTTTCGAGAGAACGCAAGCAACTTATAACTACAATCATCACAGAGCGCACAGAGCGCATCATCAAAATAGGACAACAGATATGTGCCAAACAATAGACCCAAGCTGGGTAGACGAATGCCCATTCAGCAGGCTGCTCGTTAGCTGGCGTACAGGAACAGGACAGCGTAGACACATCATCGGAGAGCTTACCATTGCAGACGATGGTTTGTCTTTCTTTGCGTATGCCACAGACCTAAGCCAAGCCAAAAGCGTCGGCTTCCTAGGTTACCCAGGCTTGCCCTTAGATCAGCCGATCAACCAAAAGACAGCGATAGATTTATTCCTCCGTAGGCTCATCAATACAGAGCGAGAGGATGCCTTGAGAAAGCTGTCGTTTTGGGGCGTGACGCAAGAGCAACTCAGCAACAAACTCTATCTGCTTGGCGTCACTCAAGGGCAAAGCTCAAGCGATGAATATGAGTTCTTACCTATCCTCTACCAGAGAGAGCAGCCCTACAAGTTCGTTACGGCTATAGCAGGGCTTCGCTACTTCGATGTAGACCCAGCCACCATCTCCGAGGGCGAGAAGCTAGAACTCCAGTGGGAGCAAGATAACAACCACGATCCGTACGCTGTCGCTGTCAAGCAAACGAACGGACGAACGCTCGGCTACCTTAAGCAGGGCATCAATCAGCTTTTCGCTCGCCTTGGTACATCACAAGCCGAGGTAATACGCATCATAGACACAGGGTATATCTCGCAGGTATTTATCGAGTGCTTCGTCCCACCTAGGAGATTATGACACAAGAAACAAAAGGCAAGACTGCAAAAGAGACGCTCCAAGACATTACCAGCGATATATCTTGGTTTGTCTTCGCTCGTTCCTATATGCACAAATCCTACTCATGGTTTATTAAGAAGTTCAAGGGGCTAGACGGAAGTGGGCAAGCCGCTTCGAGGAGGCCAAGCGCGCTCATTGGGACGCGCACCAAGCAGACCTAGAGCTTGCCCCCTTCGCCCTCTACACGCCGCTCGACCCGCTCCTCTACCGCGACCCCAACGCCGCCCCAGACGTACATTGGGCGCTCCAAGACCTCTTCCCCCTCCCCTAAGACCAGCGGCCGAAAAAGGGCGATGCAGTGTCACGTTTTATTTGTTCGTTTACTTGCATGTTGATATAATATGTGTTATCTTTGTGGTGTAAGATTAAACAAGTAAATCAATGAAGTATTCAGAGCTGGAACGCAAACTCAAAGAGCTTGGCTGCTATTTCCTCAAGAACTCCAAAAACGGCCACCCTATTTGGATAAACCCTCGGACGAGAGACCTTATCAAGATGGGACACCACAAGAATAAGGAGGTAGCCGATGGGACATTAGCCAAGATACTCAGACAAGCAAAAGGGGGGCTAGAAGAGGAGGGATAGCCCCCCCTCAAGACCTAGCACTGAATACAAGCAAACAAATACAGACAATGAAGAAGAAGACAATTACCGCCCTAGTGGAGCGGAGCAAAGATGGAGGCTACAGCGTCTATTACAATGAGCTGCTACCTATGTGTGTACACGGTGAGGGAGATACAGCCGCAGACGCTATCGAGGACTTTCGCTCATCGTGGGAAGCCTTTGCCGAAGAGCTATCCCAAGAGCAGAGGGCACAAATAGACAAGATAGAAGTGCGCTTTGCCTATGATGTGGCTTCGCTTTTGAGTTATTACGCCCGATTTGTCAGCTTAACCGCCATCTCGGAGCTTACGGGTATCAATAGGGCGCAGCTCAGTCACTACGCCACAGGGCATCGCAAGCCAACCGAAACAACGGCCAAGAGGATAGAAGAGGCATTCCACCGCCTAGGGGAAGAGCTGGGGCGCGTTGCGCTAACTTAGCCCACCACAAGGGAGGCGCAAAGGGCGGACGATAACGCTTATCTCACACCTAACGCTTTTCCACCGCCCTGCCCCCTACTCCTGCAAAGCGTGGGGGCGTTTGTTCACCCTTTCCATACTTCGCCCCTACCTCGCGCCCTCGGAGCATCACGCTTCGGGGGCTTATCATTCGGCTTATCCTCCTCGTTTCTTGCTCTTTCTATTGCGCAATATAAATTATTATATTACCTTTGTGTTGTGAGATAAGAACAGTTATTAACTAACAGCAAACGCAAATGGGAAAGCTCAAACTATCAGACAAAGAAGAGGAGTTAATTAGGGCAATTAGAAACTATCAAAAGGCAAGGCACAACCCTTCGGCCGAACTGCTCTACTACGCACAGCAACTCTTCGACGAACTAACAGACGACTAACAGACCGCCCTCGCCCCTAGGCACAGCCCTAGGGGCAAAGGTTTAAATCATCGGCAATCTATGGCAATACAAACGAAAGGGGACGAACGCCCCGAAAGTACTAAGGCAAAAGTGCGTGACATCCTCGTGGACGTTTCGTGGCGAAGCATCGCCGCGGGCTACTTCCACAAGTCCGTCTCTTGGTTTTACCAACGCCTCAACGGCATAGACGGCAACGGCAAGCCTACAGACTTCACCCCCGAAGAGCGGGAGCAGCTCCGCGGCGCACTCTGCGACCTAGCCGAGCGAATACGCCGAGCCGCTGATAACCTCGCCGAAGACTAGGCAAGCACCACAAGGGGGCGCAAAGGGCGGACGATAACGCTTATCTCACACCTAACGCTTTTCCACCGCCCTGCCCCCTACTCCTGCAAAGCGTGGGGGCGTTTGTTCACCCTTTCCATACTTCGCCCCTACCGCTAGCCCTCAGCCCAACGGCTGGGGGCTTATTATTTGGTTTTCAGTAGGAAAATAGCACACAAGACTTTCACAAAAGAAACTATTTAGTTACCTTTGTGCTGTCAAAATGGTAATAGAGATATGAAGTACAAAGAATTCCACAGGCTAATAGTGGCTGGCGGCTGGAGGTTTAGCCATGCTTCGGGAAGCCACTACTTCTACACGAAGGACGGACGGCTTAGCGAGCCAATACCCTACCACGGAGCAAAAGAGATGTACGAACCACTTAGAAAGAAAATCGCAAAGAGCTTGGGGCTAAAATAAGCCCCAACTCCTAGCACAAAACACGATACAATGGAAAAACTAATCATCAAGATAGGTGCGTCTAATGACCACTTCGGGGCGTTTGCCGAAAACGTGGAGGGCGTGTACGGTGCTGGAGACAGTCCCAAAGAGGCGCTCGACAACCTGCAGGAGGCTATCCGCCTGATTTTGGAGAGCCGCCCCCAAGATGAAATCCCTGAGCTACTGCTTGCCCCCTACGAGCTGGAGGTGCACTACGATGTGGTTAGCCTCCTGAGGCATTACGGCAAGATTATCACGATGCCAGCCCTCTCTCGGCTTACGGGCATCAATGACAAGCTGCTCCACCAATATACCAGTGGGGCAAAGAGGCCACGCCCTGCTCAGGTTCAAAAGATAGAAACGGCATTGCATCAGCTCGGGTCTGAGCTTGTCAGCCTGCGCCTCTCTTAGGGGAAAGCCTAGTACCATTTTGACGCAATCGTATTTCTTAGGTTGCCCCTGGCGCCCTCAGCCCAACGGCTGGGGGCTTTTTCGTTTTCGTACCTTTGTGCCACAAAGACATACCCATGAGACACGCACCCCCACGCTGGACCATAGGCATAGACCCCGATACGGACAAGAGCGGAGTTGCCCTATACCGAAGCGATACCCAAGCCCTGGAGCTACACACGCTCACCCTCTTCGACCTAATCGAGTACATTAGGCGCACCGCCACCGAGGCCCAACGGCTAGGCGCACGGCTCTCCATCTATGTAGAGGCTGGTTACCTCATCGGCACCGTTTGGCACGCCTCGCGTAAGGATAGCCCAGCCGTTGCAGCTGCCAAGGGCAAGAGCGTAGGGCGCAACCACGAGGCAGCACGCTACATTGTTCGTGGCATTGAGCATTTGGGGCTAACGGTGCATGAGGTTAAGCCCCTGCGTAAGCTAGGAGGGCGCAAGGCTAGCCATCGCCTCTTCTGCGCCATCACTGGGTACCAGGGCGCGCGCACCAACCAAGAGACACGAGACGCTGGTCTTATCGCCTATCACTATGCAGCACCTCCACACCGACTAACCAATGAAGCCACACCACGACCATAACGAGACCAGGGGCGCACCCTGCAAATACACCGAGGCGCACGCCTCCGTATTGGGCTACATTGCCCAGGGCTATACTCTGGCGGCAAGTGCCAAGCTAGCAGGCATCAGCTACTCCACCCTAAACGAATGGCGCAAGAGCAGACCCCACTTTGCCCAGCAGCTCAAAGAGGCACGTGCAGCCTACCTCAGCTCCCTGCAGGACGAGATAGAGCTAAGCCTATACCAGCGCGCCACAGGCCTAACTGTCACCACCGAGCAGATAGACTACGAGCTCAGCCCCGAGGGCGAGGAGATAGTCACCCACCGAAGGCGCACCACCAAGCAAATACCGCCCGATACTGCAGCCCTCATATTCGCCCTCACCAACCTGGATCCCGACCGATGGACCAATAGAGTACGCGAAGAGGTCTTCACCGCCACAGGAAAACGCATTACACTAGACCTAAACGAAGCCACAGATGCCCACTATCAAGAAGAAAGCCCCCAAGACTAAGCCCCAAGCAGGCACACTCCGCGCCATGAGGCAAAGCATCTACAACACCAGGCGCTGGCAAACCCTACGCCTGCGCCACCTCAAGGCGCAACCCCTTTGTGCCATTTGCCTGGAGGAGGGGCGAGAGCGTACGGCTCAGCACGTCCACCACAAGCGCACATTCACCGAAGCCCCTACACGAGCCGAGCGCTGCGCCATAGCTTACGACCCAGACAACCTCGAGAGCCTTTGCGAAACCTGCCACGCTCGACTGCACAACACCAGGGGCGCAGCCAAGGCACGAGCTGAGGGCGCAACTCAGCCCCCAAGTGCTCCAGCCGAACCGCCAGCCAAGCCCAAAGGGGGTAGGGGGGCAAATTTTGGAGCGAGGGGGGCTGTAAACCCCGCCCTAGTCACGCACACACAAACGGTATTTTCTGAAGTTTCTGAAGGCTATAAAAAAGGAAGTGCGCGCACGGCCAAGAACGCCCCCGAAGACCCCAACGCCACGCCCCTAGCGCGCTACGTACCGCCCAAGGGTTTGATGGAGACCACACAAGCCGAAATCATCCAAATAGCCGCCTATCTGGAGGCACAGGACAGCCTCGAAGAGGCGCACCACCCAGCCCTCACTCTGCTAGCCAAGACGCTCGACCGTTACAATAGGGCAAACCATATCGTCAGCCGTGAGGGCGAGCTGGTATTCTCCGCTAGTGGCAAGCCCCTGCGCCATCCTCTGCTCAAGGTGGCCAACGATGCACAGATACAAGCCCTCAAGCTGCTGGACGAATTTGGACTGACACCCAAGAGCCGAGAGCGCATCAAGAGCCTACAAGCAGGCACGGACGAAGACGACCCACTCGCACAATTCCTCAAAGAAAGAAATAAATAAGCAATTATAACTGTATTAATATTTGCTTATTTAGGAAAATGCGTTATCTTTGTAGTGTGAAAGTAAGGGGGAGCGACCTCTGTAAACACTATAAAATGATGACAGATTTAATAGCAAGAGTTTGGGAATACTCACAACAACATCCCGAAGGTTTTACGCTTGACCTCAAGACGATGAAACCAATAACCGAGGGTATTTGCGTAGCCTATGAGGCGACACAAAGCAGCCACGACCGAGAGAGTTTAACAAGAGTAATTAACCACGCCCAAAGCCACGAGGGCATCGTAGGCGGTTGGCTCAACAAGGTAAATGGACGCTACTATTTCGATAGTGTTAGGGTTTTCCCCGAACATCAAGTAGCCGAAGCGATAGCATTTGCCAAGGAGAATAATCAGATAAGTATCTACGACTTAAAGACAGGTAACTATATAGGCACGAAGTAAGGGGGGCTCTCCCCCCTTACTTCACTAATAAACGAAGTATGATGGCACAAGAGCAAAATATGCCCATAGCTTGGGACAAAGACAACATCCAGTGGCAGAGATTGTATTCGCATGTTTATTATACGCTAGGGGTCGAGGTTGAGCTGACGGAGGGGGACGTGGTTAAGGTTCGGCAGGTAGCGTTCAAAAAACTTAGGATATACAACCAAAAGGAGCTGCATAAAATAGGGCGTGACCTCTACCCTGATAAGAGGTATAAGATACACCCCACCACCTTCTCATTACAAGTCGAGGACATTACCCCCGAGTGGATACAAGAGCAAATGGTGCGGTACGGCGTTAAGCCCAAAGACTTAGTACAGCAGCTCGCCTTAGGTAAGGCGACAATTAGCGTAGTAATCAATGGTATTCGGGAGGTCGCGCCCTCAACAAAAGCTCTATTCTACTACTACTTTCAGACCAAGCGGCTAGGCTACGAGCTGGCGCAAGAGGTCACGGCCGAAGAGTTTGCCGAAGCCCTCGCCCTCGTCAAGGCTCGAAAGGCGCAAGAGGTGGCCAACGATGCACAGATATAGCAATGGACAACCAACTAACAGACATCGAGCGGCAGCGAATGCTTGCCCAATACCGCTCGGTTGGTATTTATATTACCGAGGAGGAGGGCGATATTATCGTGGTTCGGCAAAGGGAGATAATAGGCGGCTTTGTGATGACGCAGCGGCAGCTCCTCGAGCGTGCTAGGGTGCTTTACCCCGATAAGCGATATAAGATTAAGCCCGTAGTCTACCAGCTGGATTTGGACACCGTCACCCCCGAATGGATACAGGAGCAGATGCAGATCTACAGTGTACGCCCTAGCGACCTCGTGGCGCAACTTGGACTAACCAAAAGCGAGGTAAGCCTAATAATCAACGGCAAGCGACCACTTAGCCGAGTAATGCGCTCAGCGTTCTTCTTCTACTTCCTCGCTTTCCAGCTCAATAAGGAACTCCGCTAACACAAGCAAGACAATGACAAAGATAGAAGCAGCTCAAAAGAGCATATTTGAGGAACTCAAGCGCTCAGACCAAGACGGAAGAGAGTATTGGTCTGCTCGAGACCTAGGCGTGGTATTGGGATATAAGGAGTACCGTAATTTTATGCCTGTCGTAGACAAGGCGCAAGTAGCGTGTTCTGGTAGCGGAAAGCCTGTGGCAGACCATTTCGTGGAAATGCACGAAATGGTACAGATTGGCTCAGGAGCAAAAAGAGAAGTGGAGTCCGTCAAACTATCGCGCTACGCCTGCTACCTGATAGTACAGAATGCAGATCCAAGCAAGGAGGTCGTAGCTATGGGTCAAACCTACTTTGCCACGCAAACTAGGATAGCCGAGCTTAAGCAGATGAAAGAGTACAATGCTTTGAATACGGAGGAGGAGAGGCGGCTATTTTTACGTGAAGAGTTGGCGAGGCACAACGTGCAGTTAGCAGATGCTGCCAAGGGGGCAGGCGTTATAGAGCCACGAGATTACGCTATTTTCCAAAATCACGGTTATCGTGGACTGTACGGTGGGCTAGACGCTCAAGGCATCCATACTAAAAAGGGATTGAAGAAAAGCCAAAAGATACTCGACCATATGGGGAGTACTGAGTTAGCCGCTAACCTGTTTCGTGCTACGCAAACAGAGGAGAAGCTAAGACGTGAAAACATACAAGGCAAGACTAAGGCGAACAAAGCACACTACGAGGTGGGGCGAAAGGTGCGCCAAACCATAGAAGAGCTAGGCGGGACGATGCCAGAAGAACTCCCAGTAGCGGAGAGCATCAAGAGCTTAGTTCGCAAGGGCTAAGCACCCCACCCACCACCCGAAAAAATGACCTAGCTCGTTTTTTGACGGCACGAGGGGAGCGCAAACGCTACATGTACATCCAGCAAAAAATAGGTACGTACCTAAATTTGCCCCCCTACGACAGCTGCTCCACTTCGCGCCCTCAGCCCCAACGGCTGGGGGCTTTCTTCTTCGTTAAGTCGTTGATTTTCTTGTGGTCGCTATTGTGATATAACAAATATATTATTACCTTTGCAGCGTAATCAAGCAAGTAAAAGAAGTATGGAACTAACAGACCTCGAACGCCTCTACATTGAGGCAGTAAGAAACTACCACAGAGCCTACCCCAATGGAGCAAAACAGCTTAGGCAGCACGCCAATGACTTGCACGGCATGCTGATGGCTCGGGAGACATACCTAAGAGAACTAGAGCAAGAGTAACTAACAAGCCCCCACACCAGCAAAGCGTGGGGGCAAATCACTAAACATTATGAAGCAAACAGAACAACCTAGGGGTGTCCGTCATCTATTGGACGATATTGATGACAGTATTTCGTGGCTTGAAATATCGGAGTATTATTTCGGCAAATCCTCCTCGTGGATATACCAAAAGCTAGGCGGTTACTCCTCCAGCGGAGGTTTTAACCCCGAAGAAATGGAAACCCTCCGCGGCGCACTCTGCGACTTAGCCGACCGCCTCCGCGCTGCAGCCGATAAGCTCCCAAGAGCCGAAGCTTAGCCACACCAAAGCGTGGGGGCACTTGATTACAATTCCATACTTCGCCCCTACCGCTAGCCCTCAGCCCCAACGGCTGGGGGCTTTCTTAGCATACGGTATTAACGCTATCTTTGCCCAACAACTTATCACTCTCTTAAGAGCAAGCAAGATGCAATTAGACGCTACGGCAGTTGCTAATTATTTTATACAGCTATCTATCCGTGATAGTATCGATATTGACCTTCTTGGTTTGATTAAGAGGGTCTACATCGCGCACGGCTTCTCTCTAGCCATATTCGGTCAATCCCTGCTTAACGATAGGTTTGATAGGGTCGAGGCTTGGAGGTATGGTCCTGTAATCCCCTCAATATATCATACATTCAAGCATAATAGAGATAAGCCTATCACAGAGTTAGCCGTGATTATGAATGGCGTATCCGACATGGGCGAACCACTATTCATTACTCCAATCCTGAAGGATAAGCAGGCCCAATCGGTATGTGATATGGTTTGGCAGAGGTATAAGGGCTACAATGGCTCAGACCTCGTTACGCTTACTCATCGCAATGGTACTCCGTGGGCAATGTGCTACATAGAGGGAGCGAACTGCACTATTCCCGACAAGTACACCAAAGCGTTTTACGAGGAAGTTGTCCGCCTATCTCTTGGGGCAAATGAGTAATGCAGAGAAGAAGCTGCAAGAGCTAATCAAAGGAGCAAGCGAGCAAGAAAATAGCGCTTCCATTGATTTCTCAAGAACCCAAGTTATTACGAGGAACACGAGTAGTAAACACGCCCCCCGAAGCATTTAGCCGAGGGGGGAGTAAAACATCAATCAATATGAAGATAGAGATGGTTGAGATGAAACCCCAAACGATGAGAGACCAAATGCAGGACGTGCTTTTATTTCTCAGCTGGGGCGAAATATCGGAGGAGTACTTTGGCAAAAGTCCAGCATGGCTTAGCCTCAAGATGAGGGGCAAGGGTTTCAACGGCAAGCCTACAGGCGACTTCACACCAGAAGAGAAGGAGACCCTCCGAGGTGCGCTCTGCGACCTGGCCGACCGTATTAGGCGCGCTGCCGACAGCATAGTATAAGCTGCAAAAGCATAGTATAAGCCGCTCTTTGTTTGATTATCACACCCTAAACAACTAGCGCGCCCTCGGAGCTTCGGCTTCGGGGGCTTACTTTTGTAGTGAGAAACACATAAGACCGATGAAAGACTATTACAAGTATGCCGAAGAGGTAGCCAGGGGCGATCGTGTGGCGTGCCTATACGTTCGCCAAGCTGCCGACCGCTTCCTCGAGATGCTCTGCCGTGACGACCTGGAGTTTAGGGAGGACAAGGTGGCGCGCGCTTTGGCGTTTGTTGGCTTGCTCCGCCACTTCAAGAATAGGCACGCTGGTCAGCCGTTTGTGTTGCAGCCGTGGCAGCAGTTCATTGTGGCGGCTATCTACGGCTTCTACTACGCTGGTGGCGGTGGCCGTGTGGTCCAAAACGCTTATATCGAGATAGCGCGCAAGAATGGCAAGACGGCCCTCTGTGGCGCGCTGGGGCTGCTGCACCTTGTAGCCGATGGCGTAGCAGGTGCGGAGGTGGACTTTGTGGCCAACAGTAAAGACCAGGCGAAGATTGCGTTTGAGTTCGCCCGCAAGTTTGCCGAGGGGCTCAACGGCAAGCGCAAGTACTTACGCACCTACCGAGATAGGATTTTCTTCGATAGTACAGACAGCAAGCTGCACGTTTTCGCCAGTGACGCCAGCAAGCTGGACGGCTTCGGGGCGAGCGCCTACATCATAGACGAGTACCACGAGGCCAAAGACACGGCCCTGAGGGACGTACTGCGCTCTTCTCAGGCCGACCGAGACAACCCGATGGGTATCATCATTACTACAGCAGGCTTCGACAAGGGCGGCCCCTGCTACGAGCTGCGCTCGCGCTGTGTGGATATCCTGGGGGGCGTAGAGCGTGGCGTAGCGGCCGATAGTACCTTTTGTATCATCTTCACGCAGGACGAGGGGGACGACCTTGGCGATGAGCGGCTCTGGAGCAAGAGCAACCCCAACCTGGGCGTGACGGTTCATCCCTCGTTTCTGGCTCGTGAGGTAGAGAATGCCAAGACCGACCCCACGAGCGAGGTGGGGATACTGACCAAGAACTTCAACATTTGGACGGACACGGCCCAAACCTGGATTCCTGACCCCTACATTGTGCGGGCCACGCACCGCCACCGCCTGCTGGACTTCTACAACGCCGAGGAGGAGTGGGACGTCTTTGTCGGTATCGACCTCTCGGCCACGAGCGACCTTACGGCCGTGGCGTACCTCGTGCCGCGCCCCGAGGCCATGTACTACTGGATAGACTACTACCTGCCCGAGGAGGCTCTCAGGACCAAGCCCCTGAAGGAAAGGTATAAGGAGTGGAAGCGTGGCGGCTACCTCAAGACCACACCAGGCAACGTGGTGGACTATGATTATATCCTGGCCGACATCCTACGCCTGGAGGAGGCAGGTTTGTATATCATGAAGGTAGGGTACGACAGCTGGAACGCTACGCAGTTCGTCATCCGTGCCACCGAAGAGGGGCTACCGATGGAGGCTTACTCTCAGAATATCGGCTCGTTCAACCGCCCGACCAAGGAGCTGGAGCGGCTGATGCTCTCGGGGGGCGTCCTCTTCGAGGAGAACCCTATTACGCGCTTTGGCTTCCGCAATGTGGAGATAAAAACCGACCACAACGGCAATATAAAGCCCAGCAAGGTCAATGTAGAGCGCAAAATAGACGGCATTATTGCAGCTTTGGAAGCTTTGGGCGTGTATTTGTCCAATGAATAACATTATTTTTGTAGGCACAAACACCACGAAAGACACACCTACATACGATGGAGCTACTCAATCAGATTGGCGACTTCCTTAGAGGGGGTAGGCGTAGCGAGCCGACAGAGGTTTGCCACATGCCTATCCCCTCACCTATTGGTCCGATAGGGGGCGTAAGCAATACTCAGGCGATGAAGCTCTCTGCCGTTTACGCTTGTGTAGACGTTATCAGCAACGATGTAGCGAAGCTTCCCCTAGAGCCGTACTTTGTGGACGAGGCTGGGCGCAAGATTAAGGCGCTCGACGACCCCTCTTATGAGCTTCTGTGCTTCGAGCCCTCCCCCCACCACACGCGCTACACCTTGATGCAGGCCCTTGTGGCCTCGATGCTTCTTCGGGGCGAGGGCTTCGCTCGTATTTACCGCCACACGGACGGCACGGCTCGGGAGATACGCTTCGTAAATGCCCAGAGCGTGGCAGTGCTCTTCTCACGAGACACGGACGAGATAGATAGCTACTACCTCAGCGCCTCGGGCGAGTTCGTAGAGCCACAAGACATGATCCACCTCTTGAACTTCAGCTACGATGGCAAGCGCGGGGTAAGCACTTTGCAGCACGCTGGGCGGACGCTAGGCATTGCCACGGCTAGCGAAGAGCACGCTGGCACGTTTTTCAACAGTGGCGGAGCTATCCGAGGTATTATCAAGGTCGACAACATCAAGCTCAAAGAGGAGGAGAAGAAGAGGATAAGGCAGGAGTGGGCCAATAACTTTGTGCACAATAGCTCACAAGTGGCTATTCTGGCTGGCTCGGCGACCTTTACGCCTATTAGCATCAGCCCCAAGGATGCTCAGTTGTTGGAGAGCAGGCAGTTCAATTTGCCCGAGATTTGTCGCTTCTTCCGCGTTAGCCCGATTAAGATTGGCGACCTGTCGAATACGAGCTATTCTTCTATCGAGGCGACCAACCTAGCGCACCTTACCGACACCATTAGCTCGTACCTGGAGAAGATTGAGCAGGAATTCAGGCGCAAGATTTACCCCAAGGCTGTTCGGGGGCGGATGAGGGTAGAGTTTGACACCTCGCTCTTCATTCGTGGCGACATTGCTAGTACTACAGACATGCTGGCCCGAATGATACCCAGTGGGGTGCTGACGGTCAACGAGGCGCGCGCCAAGCTCAACATGCCACCAGTAGACAAGGGCGATGAGCCACTCATGATGGTCAACATCACGACCCTAAAGAAAGCCCAAGCCGAGCCTCCCCCCGAAGACCCAAGAGCCAGACGAGACCGAAGAACAAGAATAAACATACAGACGATGAGCCAGAAAAAGACACAAGCCGAGACCCCCGAGGAGCGCAAGACGCTCACAGGGCAGCGCGAGGAGCGCACCGCACCGATTGCACTACGTAAGCAGCCCACCGAGCAGGAGGGGGCGGAGCTCAAGACCGTAGAGGGCTATGCAGCCCTATTTGACAGCCGAAGCAAGCTCTTGTACGGCTACTTCTACGAGGAGATAGATCCCAAGGCGTTTGAGGGCGTTATTGGACGGAGTGACGTCTTCGCCCTCTTGAACCACGACATGGGCCGCGGCGTCTTGGCGCGCAGCAGCAAGGGCGAGGGCTCCCTCTCGCTAAGTATTGATGACAAGGGGCTGCGCTACGAGTTCACGCCCCCCAGCACAGCCCTTGGGGCGGAGCTCCTCGAGGGGCTGGAGCGTGGCGACATTCGGGAGAGCAGTTTTTCCTTTACGGTAGAGGTGGACGAGTGGACGAAGCTCCAGGGGGGTAAGTACCTCAGGCGTATTAAGCAGATAGGGCAGCTCTTTGACGTTTCGCCCGTGTATACGCCAGCTTATGAGGGCACGGCCGTAGCCTCGAGGATGTATGAGGAGCACCGCGCGAGCCTGGAAGAGCCCGAGCAGCCCGAAGCCCCCGAGACTGATAAGCCCGAGGGGGCGGAGCCTCCGCCCGAGAGCTACTACGAGGAGCTGCGGACCAAGTACAGACGTTAGACGGTTACACCCCACAAAGAGGGGTCTCTGACCCCAGAACAGGGAAACACAACACTTTTACTCAGACATTATTCACCAACAAAAACACAAATCCATGGACAAGAAGAAAAAGATTGAGCAGTTGCGCAGCGAGCTGGATGGTATCCTCGAGCAGGTGGCCCAAGAGCAGCGCAAGCTAACCAACGATGAGGAGACGCGGCTCGAGGACCTCCGTAAGGACATTGCCCTCTTGACGGCTCAGCGTTTCGCCTCGGGCGAGCTGGAGGAGGAGCCCACCAGGGAGCAGGGGGTAGGCCTAACGAAGGTGCTGCGCGAGATGATGGACGGCCGTTATAGCGATGGCACGCAGGCCATTCTAGAGCGTGGCGCGCAGGATATGAAGCGCTCCCTCGGCATCAGTGGGGGTATTTATATCCCGATGGACCTCTTGGGCGAGGCGCGCAGCACCCTGACCGTAGGCGGCACTGGGGGCAAGACGGTGAGCACCGAAATCCAGCCTATCCTCGCCCCCTTGTACGCCAATCTGGTTTTTGCTCGTGCAGGGGCTAAGATTATGACGGGCTTGCAGGGCAATATTCGCTTCCCTCGGTACAGTGGCACCACATCGAATTGGGTAGAGGAGACGGGCACGTCGCTCAATGGTGAGGGCACGATTTCGCATCTAGAGTTTAGCCCCAAGGGCTTGACCACGCTGGTAGAGTTTAGTGAGCAGCTCCTCATGCAGGACGATGCAGGCGTGGAGGCCATGATAAGGCGCGAGATTACCCAGAGCATCCAGGCCAAGCTCGAAGCCACGGCCCTGGGCAAGGCGGACGGCAATGGCGGCAAGCAGCCTGTGGGGCTCTTCCACGGTGAGGTAACGAATAAGGGCAAGGCCGACAACGCCCGAATGATTGCCATGGAGACGGCCGTAGCCGAGAGCAACGCCCTCTTGGGCAATCTGGCCTACATCACCTCTCCCAAGGGGGTCGAGGTGCTGCGTACGGTACACAAGGACAAGGCGGGTATGGCGTTCCTGAGCGATGGTAACACGCTAAACGGCTATCCGCTGCTGGCCACCACAGGCGTAGCCAAGGAAATCAACGCAGGCGAGGAGGGTATCCTCTTTGGCAACTTTGCGGACTTCCTCATCGGTCAGTGGGGCGGTATGAGCATCACGTGCGATAGGCTGACCAAGGCCTCCAACGGCATTGTGCGCTACATCATCCGCACCTTCTTCGACTTCGGATTCATCCGTCCCGAGAGCTACCAAAAGGCCACCATCAAGGCTTAGCGTATGGACCAAAAACCATCAAACCAAGCCCTCGCCCGAAGCCTCGCTCTAGAGCAAAAAGCCAATTAATCTCTAATCCGAGGGCTATTTGGAGCGAACAAAGGACGAGACGACCGAGGCAACGCATAGGGCTATGAGAACACCAGCGACCCAAGCCTTATCGAGCCACAGGGCGAGCGCCGCAAGCCCAACGAATAGCAAGACGGAGAGGAAAGCTCCTAGCATCCCGATACGCTGAAGGTGAAACTCTAGGCGGTTGCTAGACCGTATAAGTTCGAGGCTATCACGAGCCGTAGCGTGGCGCAGGGCTTGCTCTTCCTTAGCCTTTTCGAGTAGGTAATCAATGAGCCGAGGGTCTACCTCTTTGAGGGCTTTAAGTTCCGAAGCAGGCGGCAGGGGGCTTTCGCTTATCGTAAGGTATTGTTCTTCGTATTGGGTAATCGTATGACCCGATTGTGACTCCGCTTTGCGCTTAATGTGTGTCTGCTTGTCCATGGCTCTGCTTGATTTGGTCTAGCGCCCTACGCAAATCGCCACCTATGGCGCGCCAATCGCCCCGTAGGCGTTCGATATCGGTTTCTTTCGTATAGCGGTCTAGGTTCTCTTGTGCCCAGTCTTTACCAGGCAGGGGGGGCATACCGACACCGAAGAGGGGGGCAAATAGCCCAAGGAAGCCAAGACGGAGATAATGGATAGCTTTCATTGCGTTGTAGTTCGTTTTAATTGTTTGCAAACAAATATATAAAGAGTTTTTTATTGCTAAACTCAAAAGAGCCAACAAGGATGGCTCGTGGGTGCAAACCCCACAGGGCAAAAAATCAGTTCCAATGGAGCAAAAAATCAGTTCCAATGAAAATCAAACTCCATTGGAACTAAAAAAAGCCCTCAATGTGACACTATGGCAAAATTGATGTACAACCTCCATCGCAGAGAGATGAAGGTAGGGAAGCATCAGGGTAAGCAGGTCTATCTTGCCAAGCCTGTGCTGACGGCTCGGGTGAGCTTCGACCATCTATGTAAGCAATTGGCCGACGGCTCTACCGTAGATGCTGCCGACGTTAAGGCCGTCCTAAGCCGTATGGCTACCGTCATCTCGCGCAACCTGGAGATGGGTATGAGCGTAGACTGTGGCGAGCTGGGGCTCTTCCGCCCCTCGTTCGGTTCTAAGGGCGTGGAGGCCGAAGACGAGTTCAACGCCTCACTCATCACCCCAGCGCGTGTGGTCTTCACACCGCGTAAGGCGTTCAAAAACTCCCTCCGTGGCGTAGGCTACGAGCGCGTCTACCGTGCCAGCGAAGCCGAGCTTCGCGGTGCAGGCAAAGACAAGAGCAAGGACGGAGGCAAGCCCTCAGGGCCCAATGGTGGGCGAGACGAAGCCGCCCACGCAGGCCTCTAGCCTCTCTAAAATAAGCGAAAGGGCGCACGGCTTACCCCGATGCACCCTCGGCTTGGCCGCTTAGACTAGCTCAAGAGGTGAGCCAGCAAGGTCCGCAGCAGCTCGGCAATGCTTCGGTCGGCAGGCGTGACAGCGAAGGATGGGATGCCAGGCAGCGAGGCTGAGGGCGCAGGGAGCGTACTCTAGTACGTGACCAAGACCGAACGCCGATGCTAACGAAGCAGACCGCCCTCGATGACCGCCGAAAAGACAAACGCCCAAGGGGTAAGCCTTGGGCGTTGTACTTCGAAATACTCAGAGATACTCAAAAGCACTCAACGCAGCAGCTCAAACCCATGATACAATCCTATGATAACCCTCACCGAGGCCAAGACCTACCTCCGAGTAGATGAATGGTACAAGGACGAAGACAGCCACATCCAGAGTCTCGCGTCACCACTTCAACAGCTATCGCAGGAACTACTCAGTATATGGACGGCCGAACCTGGTTTGTAGTTCGAGATATCAGCAAGTATGGCTCCAATCTCATTGTTCGTATGAAAGCTTCTGGTACATTAGGGGGCTTCGTCTCCATATACTGGAGAGACGGACAAAGTTGGGAGGTCGTAACCGAAGGAATGAATAACGGAGAGGTCACAGTATCCGCCAAAATAGAAAACGCCTCGGGACCTATGGTCATCTTCCTGAAAAATAGCTCCGCTTGGGCCTCTTCATCTCAGGCAAAAGAAATAGATATCTACAGCTCCTCGGACGAACAGATAGACGCACCCGTCCTAACTTGGCTAGGAAGACCGCGAGACCCCAAAATAGGTGAAGTTATCCTCGTAAGCAACATCGCATCCAGAGGCGAACGTATACGATTAGAGTACAACGGTACAGGTTGGGCCCTGCCCTGGGGGGCAATCATTAGCGGCACGACAACCAACGAAGCGCGACAAAGCTATACCGCAGCTATCATTTCCAGAATGATCAACCCACACGATATAACCGTAGCAACATAAAACAACTAGAATATATAGGGTGCACCTTGTTCATCAGCAGACAAAAGCAATGTCCTCCGAGGCTGTGATGCCTCGGAGGACATAATATATCACAATAAGTTATCCGAACCTACTCCTCCTATTTCTTGCTGAGCTTCTGCCCGAGCAATTCGTAAGTCCTAGCGACATCTTCAGCCATCACCTTAGCATACCGCTGCGTTGTCTTGATACTCGTATGCCCCATCGCTTTCGACAAATGCTCTATCGGAACGCCATTGCGTAGCGAGATGGTCGTGGCAAATGTATGCCGTGCCATATGAGAAGTAATCGGCTTATTGATGCCCAACCCCAACCCTAGAGCCTTAAGGTAAGCGTTGTACTTCTGATTGCTGTACTGTGGCAGCTTCCAGCCGTATTGCTCCAGTATCTCAACAACCTTTGGTAGGAGAACAATGTGATACGCCACGCCCTGCTTACGCACTTTCTTCCGTGGGTCGTAAATGTACTTAGCACCACTCGGTAGCGTTTCGGCCTCATCGAAGCGTGCTAGATACAAGTCCGAGTACGCTAGCCCTGTATACACTTGCACGAGGAATAGGTCTCGCACACGCTGGAGTGTATTGTCCTCCAGTGTGGCCTCCTCGATAAGCTGCAGCTCCTCGCTCGTGAGGTAACGAATGAGGTCACTCGCCCCTCGCTCTACCTTAAATCTATCGTAAGGGTTCTCCTTAATGTAGCCCAGCAATATCGCCTCAGATACATAGACCTTGATCGTCTTATGATAATTGTATATGGTAGGCTGATGCCTTAGCCCTCGCTCTAGCCTTAGCCAGTTGTCGAAGCGTGCAATGCGTTCCGTTGTAAGGTCGGCAAACTCTTTGAGCAGTCCGCTCTCTTCGATGGCCCGAAGTGTAACGCATTGCTGCTTCATAGTGCTTTCCGTAAGGTTTTTGATGCTCATTTGCTGCTCGATGAACTCAAGGAAGCTTATGCGTCCTGCTTGTCCTAAGCCCCTCACCGCTTCAGCTAAGGTATCAGCCGATACGAGTGGCATGTCCGATAGCTCCATTATTCTGTCAAGAGCCTTTCTTCTGAGTTCCTCTAGTTTCTTATTGAGTAATACAGCGTCTGGGTGATATTGTATGACGCTTTTATCCTTGTTCCATTGGCCTTTCTTAATGCGAATACCTGTGCTAACGTACCTACGTACCCTATTCAGTGTTATCTCAAACTGGATTGCTAGAAGATTGTCTTTTCCTCCGATGTTTTTTCTATTGTGGACGATGTTTAGGGTAGGGATGTTCATTGCTTCCATTGATATTAATTTGTAGCTCCACTATGCTCTCTCATCTGTGATACCTAGGTATCACAAACCCAAATTTGAGTATCACACCCTGTATAAAACATGCCAGATATCCTCATTTTTACACCATATCCACCGTACACAACTATCCCCCCTCAAAACGCCAAATGGCTAAGGGATAACAATTTATCCACTTAGCCATTTGCTTTCTCCGTGATTGGGCTGGGATTCGAACCCAGGACCGATAGCTTAGAAGGCTATTGCTCTATCCAGCTGAGCTACCCAACCATTGGATTTTAATCCCCAGGGGTTCCCAAGGCCACCGCAAAGTTAATTATTTTTCGTGTACTCCAACGCTACTTATCTCAGATACCTTCATAAACTCCTTATCGCCAACTTCGGAAGGTAGAATACCAAAGATTTTGTAATCTCCGCTACCATCTGTAGGTATCTGAATGGGGCCCTAATAGCGCGCATAAGGCCCTTCTGTCTTCTGAGACTTTAAGTCTGAGAGATAGGAATTCCGTCACCTCGCTTTACAGCAATACGGATGTTCAGGTCCTTATCACTCATAGCCAAATCGACCAAACAACCTGTTTTATCATCGCGTTCCCATCTCTAATAGAAATCAATCTAAAGCTTTTGATCTGGTTAAGCGACATTCTGGTCATTGCATTAGCTTGATCTATCATGTGGAGAAGAACAATTATGCATCTATGTATCGCCTAGATATGGGTTAACTTAGTCCAGTAATCCAATGAGTGTCCTAGTCTGAAGAGCTTTAGATGGATGTTACAATACATTGAACTTTGAACTATCTATAGTCTGTATCTATGTTTATTGGTGTCATCTCCCTTCTTCCTCCACGTAAAATAATCTATCTTTGCGACAACATTTGAACTAAATAAATGTATAATCATCAAGACAATGACAATCGAACAGTTTAATTTTTCTGGAAAGAAGGCATTCGTGCGCGTGGATTTCAATGTTCCCCTCGATGCTGACTTCAACATTACGGATGATACTCGTATCCGTGCTGCCCTGCCTACGCTTAAGAAAATCCTAGCCGATGGGGGGTCCGTGATCATTGGTTCGCATCTTGGTCGCCCCAAGAAGGTGGAGGATAAGTTTTCTCTTCGCCACATTCTCGCTCATGTGTCTAAGTGCCTTGGCGTAGAGGTGCAGTTTGCAGACGACTGTGTAGGTACACAGGCCGTTGAGAAAGCTGCAGCACTCAAGCCTGGTGAGGCTCTGCTGCTCGAGAACCTCCGCTTCTATGCCGAAGAGGAAGGTAAACCTCGCGGTCTAGCCGAGGATGCTAGCGACGAGGAGAAGGCTGCGGCCAAGAAGGCGGTTAAGGAGAGCCAAAAGGAGTTCACCAAGAAGCTTGCCAGCCTTGCCGACTGCTATGTAAACGATGCCTTCGGTACAGCACACCGTGCGCACGCCTCTACGGCACTCATCGCAGCTTACTTCGACAAGGACAATAAGATGTTCGGCTACCTCATGGGTAAGGAAGTGAACGCTGTGGCCAAGGTGATGGAAGACATCAACCGCCCATTTACGGCCATCATGGGTGGCTCTAAGGTGTCTAGCAAGATCGACATCATCGAGAACCTGCTGGGTAAGGTGGATAACCTCATCCTCACAGGGGCAATGACTTACACCTTCTTCAAAGCTGAGGGGGGCAACATCGGTAACTCGCTCTGCGAAGACGACAAGCTCGACCTCGCTCGTGAGATCGTAGCCAAAGCCAAATCTAACGGTGTGAACCTCGTCCTCAGCACAGACTCAAAGATCGCTGATGCCTTTGCCAACGATGCTAAGACGGCTTACGCCCCCAACGACAACATCCCTGCTGGCTGGATCGGCATGGACATCGGCCCCGACAGCATCAAGGCTTACGCTGATGTAATCAAGGCTTCGAAGACCATCCTATGGAATGGTCCTACGGGCGTGTTTGAGATGGACAACTTCGCCGATGGTACGCGTGCCGTAGCCGAAGCGATTGCCGAGGCAACTGCTGCTGGTGCATTCTCGCTCGTAGGTGGTGGCGATAGCGTGGCTGCTGTGAATAAGTTTGGCTTTGCCGACAAGGTTTCTTATGTATCTACTGGTGGCGGAGCCCTGCTTGAGGCCATTGAAGGCAAGAAGCTCCCAGGTATCGCTGCCATCGAGGATTAATCAGCTATAACAGAAAGCTCATAAAATAGCAGGTCAAACCTGCCTTTTGAGAGGGCTGTGCCTCCAGTTTGGTGGCACAGCCCTCGTTTTTTACGCACAACCTCAAGGAGCAGGGACAGTTCCTCTTCAGAGGCAACGGTATCATATTTGTATACAGAGGGACGTAGTTGTACAGATATAAGCTTCACCTACAACAGAAAAGAATATAATAAAATAAAACATTAAAGATAATGAACGAAGAGACAAAGCACGTGGATCAAGAAGAGCTAGAGGCTATCCATTCAGAAGAAGCGACAAACGGTCAGGACATGACGGACGAATTGGCGAACGAAACAGACAATCTGACAGAAGCGGAGAGCGAGGAGGCCGAAGAGAAGACGGATCTAACCGATACGGCAGAGGCTAAACTCGCTCGTCTGGAGGACACTCATTTACGTCTAATGGCCGAGTATGACAACTACCGCAAGCGCACACTCAAGGAGAAGAGTGATCTCATCCGCAACGGAGGCGAAAAGGTTCTTATCGATCTCTTGCCTGTAGTAGATGACCTGGACATTGCCCTAGCGAATATAGACAAGGCAACGGACATTGAGGCCGTCAAGGAAGGAATACGCCTTATCCATGCCAAGTTTGTGGACTATCTCTCTCGCCAGGGCGTCAAGGCTATTGAGACGGATGAGGCAAATTTTGATGAAGAATTGCACGAGGCTATTGCGACCTTCCCCGCTCCCGATGAAGCACTTAAGGGAAAGATTATTGACAGCGTCAAGAAAGGCTATAAGCTACACGACAAGGTTATTCGCCACGCCCATGTAGTCGTTGGGCAGTAGAGCTCATAGCATGTGCCACTCGCTGTGCCGTTTTCGACATTCGGGCCTGATGACGTACTTCGGCACACTCTACAAAGTCTATCTATGGAAGTGAAACGAAGCAAAGAAGATTATGGCAAGTAAAAGAGATTATTATGAGGTGCTTGGGGTAGAACGAGGAGCATCGGACGATGCACTCAAAAAAGCCTACCGCAAGCTTGCCATCAAATATCACCCTGACAAAAATCCAGGAGACAAGCAAGCAGAAGAGAAGTTCAAAGAAATCGCTGAAGCGTATGACGTGCTGAGCGATCCGGACAAACGTAGTAGATATGACCAATTTGGTCATGCTGGATTGGACGGAGCCGCTGGTGGTGGCTTTGGCGGTGGCATGTCTATGGAGGATATATTCAGTCGTTTTGGCGATCTCTTCGGGGGAGGCTTCGGAGGCTTTAGTGGCTTCGGAGGCTTTAGCTCAGGAGCGAGTACGCCACGAGGGCAAAACCTAAGGGTACGCATCAGGCTTACTCTCGAAGAAATCGACAAAGGTGTAGAGAAGAAGCTCAAAGTCAAGAAGTATATTCACTGCTCTCGCTGTCATGGCGAGGGAACAACCGAGCGTGATGGCAAACGCAGCTGTGGCACCTGCCATGGACAGGGCGTTGTCATGCAGGTACAAAATACAATGCTTGGACGCATTCAGACCCAAGCCGTCTGTCCCACCTGCCATGGTTCTGGAGAGGTTATTACCAAACCCTGCGGTCAGTGTCATGGCGAGGGTATACAGATTGGCGAAGAGCTAGTCACCTTCAATATTCCTGCAGGAGTGATGGGAGGCATGCAGCTCAACGTACCTGGCAAGGGTAGTGCAGCCCCTCGAGGCGGTACGCCTGGAGACCTGCATGTACAGATCGAGGAACTGACGGATGAGCATTTTATTCGCAATGGTAACGATCTCATCTACAACCTTGTTATCTCCGTGCCTCAGGCCATTCGTGGTGGCACAGTAGAGATACCTACTATCGGTGGCCGGGCAAGACTAACGATAGAGGCTGGCACGCAGCCAGGCAAGATCCTCAGACTGCGAGGGAAGGGACTGCCCGAGGTCAATGGCTATGGACGTGGAGACCTCCTAGTAAATGTCAATGTTTACATCCCTGAAGACACAAAAGCCTTGGGTGAAGATCTCCTCACTAGGATGGAACAATGCCCAGCCTTTACCCCAACGGAGGCTGCACGCCGTGAAGTAGATCGCAAGTATCGGGAGATGCTCGACTAGATCCAAAGCTCAAGCCATCAAAGATTGGCGACCAATCCCCACAGACACTCAAAAATGCGAGTGCTCTGTGGGGATGTTTATTTGTCCTTTCTGGGCAATCAATCCAAAAATCTAGAGTAGTTACTCCAACAATCGAACAATTTACATCAGAGATCAATAATCTCCTGTAATATAAATAGTTAAAAAATCTCCTGATTAGTGCGAAAAATCTTCGGGAACTTTCAAAAAAAACTTCCCGATCTTTTTGGAAAAAGATCGGGAACTCCGAGAAAAAAGTTCGGGAACATTTTTTCGACTATTCCCGAGCATTTTTTTGAGCAATATGGGAGTGCTTTTTTAGAAGCCTTGGAAAGCATAATCAAGTATGAGTTGGTTAAACTAGTAAGCTAGGCAAATATCCATCTAGAACCTCTCTGTAGCTCTATCTTAGCTTGTGAAGCAATCGCTTAGCATGTATCTTTGCCCTCTCAAAGCAAGTAACAAATGATAGAGCCTATATACTTCGTATCGCTCGGTCCTGGCGAACCTGAGCTGATAACTCTACAAGCCCTCCGCTGCCTCGAGCACAGCGATCGTATCTATACCCCTGTAGCGGTTGCTCCATCGGGGCGACGATCATCCAAAGCTCAAGATATTATGCTAAGCCTTCGTATAGAAGAGCGGCACATCATCCCCTACGAGCTGCCAATGAACAAGCAACGCAATGGTGCTCGTTTGGCCTACCGTTCTGTAGCAGATGAGATACACGCTCTACGATCGGAGGGCTACAATGGTGTTATTTCGATTGTTGCCGAGGGAGACAGTGGCTTCTACTCCTCATCGGCCTATATTGGAGATCACCTCCTTGAGCTGGGGTATCCAATCAAACAGCTCGCCGGCGTACCTGCTTTCATCGCTTGCAATGCCCTGGTGGGGGGGCAGCTCGTACAGCTAGAGGAGCAATTGAGAGTCATCCCCGGCAAAGCTACTCCCGAAGAATGGAACGAGTGCTGGCAAGGTAGACATACGGTTGTTGTTATGAAAGGCTCGCTCTGTGAAGATGAGATTAAGCGTGCCATGCGTCTCTATCCCGAGCGCCAATGGCATTATCTCGAGTTCGTTGGGCAAGAGAGGCAATATTACAGCTGTGATCTAGACAGTATATCTGAAAGAGCTTTTCCCTATTTCTCGATCATCATCAGCAAAGCTCGCTAAAGGCTTCTTCCTAAATCACAAATATCATGTACTTTGCAGACATTCTAGGACAAGAGCAGACCAAGCTAGAGCTATGTCGCAGCTCTATGGCAGGCATCGTGCCACATGCACGGCTCTTCGTAGGTGAGGACGGCTCGGGCGCTCTAGCTCTGGCCTATGCCTACGCTCGTTACATCAACTGTCTTACTCCAAGAGAGGACGATGCCTGTGGGGTATGTCGCTCGTGTCTCGGCTATGATCAGCTAGCCATGCCCGACCTTCACTTTCTCTTCCCTATTGTCAATGTCGGTTCGCGCAATCTGTGCGAAGACGAACTACCACAGTGGCGTAGCTTCCTCTCTCTAGGGGCCTATGCGACTTATGCAGACTGGTTACGTATCGAAGAGGCAGAGACCAAACAGCTCGGTATTTTCGCACGCGAGGGGGATGCACTACTAGAGAAGCTATCATACCATGTAGGAGATGCCCGCTATCGGGTAGTGATCGTATGGCTGCCCGAGAAGATGAACGAAGCACTGAGTAATAAGCTTCTCAAACTCACAGAAGAGCCACCATCACAGACCGTTATTCTAATGGTCAGCTACAACGAGGCCAAAGTGCTCGGGACGCTGCGTAGTCGCATGCAGACGGTTCACTTGCGTCCACTCTCGGAGGAGGTCATAGCCTCGGCACTAAGAGAGGAGGAGGTCGCAGTGCCAAAAATGGATATTCAGATGGCTGCTCACTTGGCTCAAGGAAACTACCGCAAGGCTCTTGATCACTACCGAGGCACTACTACAGATGAGGGCCGTAGCCTATACTTAACATACTATAAGCGAATCCTACGAGCAACGGTCAATGCCAAACCTATGGAGATGAAAGCTCTCGCAGAGGAGCTTGCCAAGCTTAATCGAGAGGAACAGCTCTCCCTGCTGACCTACGTAGGCCAAATGGTACGAGAGAGCTATCTGTACAACTTCGCCATGCCTGAGATACTCTACCTCAATGCTGAGGAGCAGAGTGTAGTAAACTATCTGCGCAGCAGCATCAATAAGCATAATGTGCGCAACCTCATGGAGGAGCTAAACCTCGCTACACGGCACATTGGGCAGAATGTCAATAGTCGTATGGTATTCTTTGACTTACTCCTACGTTTCACCTCTGCGCTAGCCCCTTCTTATCGTCAGTTAGGGCTGCGCTAACTCTCTATATTGTCATAGAACTATGTCTTTATCACAGCCTCTCAAGCGAGCTGGGAGCTGGGAGGCCGCACGGCTTATTCTAGCTCTAGCCATCCCCAACATCATTTCCAACATTAGCGTGCCTCTACTGTCACTGGCTGATACGGCCATCGCAGGACGTATGCCACGGCTCGAAACTATTGGAGCAGTAGCACTGGCCACCATGGTAGCAAACTTTAGCTTTTGGCTCTGGGGCTTCTTAAGAATGGCAACAACGGGATTTACTGCTCAGGCCTATGGGCGAAGCGATGGGCGTACTATCTGCCGTCAGCTCTGCGTAGGTCTGGCCATCGCGCTCGTCGGATCAGGTGCAATCATCCTTATGCGTCCACTACTCTACAAGTTTGCCACCGTTCTTAGCATCGGGGCAGAGAGCCTGAGCCCCGATGCTATTGCTTATCTAAGAGTGGCCTTCCTCGGTGCACCTGCTGCATTGATGCTCTATGTACTGAATGGGTGGTTCGTTGGCATCCAAAATACCATCATACCGATGATAAGCACGATAGCAAGCAATGTGCTCAACATCGCTCTCTCCTTCACCCTCGTTTGGTACTGGGGTATGGGTGTGGAGGGGATCGCTTGGGGAACGGTCATAGCACAGTACTTCTCCGTTTTGCTGCTCCTCCTGATAGCTCTCTTACGTTACCATAGCTACTTTGAGCACTGGCAACCGAGGGACTTCTTCGCTCTTGGCGAACTATTCTCCTACCTGCATATTGCCAAGTATCTACTTATCCGCACCACAATGCTCGGAGCTATCTCGCTCTACTTCATCCATGCTGGTAGCAGCTACGGAGCCGTAGCACTTGGGGCCAATACACTATTGATGCAGTTCTTCACCATTTTCGCCTACTTTATGGATGGCTTCGCCTATGCTGGTGAAGCCTTAACAGGGCGTTATATCGGAGCTAAGGCATGGGATGAACTTAAGCAAATGCTACGTGTGCTCTTCCGCATCGGGGCGGTGATGGCTCCGATGATGTCTGTTATCTTCTTATTCTTCTCGGATGACTTACTCTATCTCTTGAGCGACAAAGCAGATATACTCTCCTTTGCCCACGGACATAGACACTGGGCTGCAGCTATCCCTTTGGTTTCATTCGGAGCTTTTCTCTGGGATGGGGTTTTCGTTGGGGCAACGACTAGCAAGCCGATGAGCCAAGCCGTAGCTATCTCTTTCGCAGTGTTTTTCACTAGTTACCTTACGCTTGATACACTTTGGGGTATCAATGCCTTATGGCTCGCTTTCGTTCTCTATCTACTGGTCCGCTCTGCCCTCTCTACCTATTGGGGGCTACGTGTGATACGTAGAGTAGCCGAGAGCCCTCACTCCTTTAGGGGAGAGTGAGGGCTCTCGGCTATAGCTTCTGCCAGTAACAAATATCCTGTCAATCAGCTAGAACCTTCTCTTAATCCCGAAAAGCTTAGCTAAAATATTTCTAGACTTGCTGATTGCAGCAGCGGCCAACACTGGGCGTAGCACATTCAGGACCAATGGCATATATGGAAGAAAGGCTGCAGAGCGCTCCAACAGTGAAGGCAAAAGACGACTACCAAGGGTACGTAGCAAACTAGACTTCTTCGGTGCAGGTGCTAAGGGTTTACGCTCCTTACCGAAACCAAGAAATCGGGCCACAAAGCCTGAGACAAAGCGATAGGCCGGTACCTTCTCTGCCAATTGTTGCTCCGCCATATCTGCTGCCACTCGCTTGTAGTTTAGACGCAGATAGTCTACCTGACGCATTACCTCAGCCTGAGCTTGAGCAGCTCGTCGGCTACTCTCCAGAACCCTACGCTCCAATCCCTCTACAGGCTTAGTAGCAGAGCGCAATACAGCCTCTCTATACTCGGGCACCACACGAAGGGTAGCAACACCATCAAGCTTCGCGTTCATCTTGTCTAGAGACTGTGTAGCAGCCCGCGCCGTGGCGTTCCTCACTCTAGCCTGCAAGAGGCCACGCGTTAGGATAGCAATGAGCAATAAAGCCAAATAGAAGAGCGTCAGCACTCCAAAGCCATAAAATATCCCATCAAGCAAATAGCCTAAGTAGAAGCCCAGGGCAATGTTGCCAAAGAGAAATACGTTTAGCGAGATTATCAGGAAGATTGTCCACCAGACAATCTTGCTTAGTGTGAGAGATGCCACTAGTCCTAACGTCCCTAACCCCACATTGAGCCTCGTACGCACAAGAGCTACAAGAGCCTCTTGAAGGCGAAATAGGCTATCGCTCGGGCGTGTCTTATTGTGATTTGTATTCATTGCTAATAAGTATTGTACAAAGAAAAAGCGCACCCCCAGAAGCTACGTCTGGAGGCGCGCTGAGTTTATCATTGTTAAATGAGAGCCTCTACCTGTTTCACCCGAAGGTTAGTCCGCAATCTCCTCTCTAACATCATCAAGAATCTCCGCCGTAGCATCCTGAAGGTTGTCACGATACTGCTGATATTTGTCGCGCACAGTATAATAGCCTTCAATGACCCCATCTCGGGTACGGTCTACAGCGTTGCTAAAGTCATCAGAGAAACGCTCACGCTTGCTCCTATCTGAGAAGTACGCCAAGGCGGCACCAAAAGCGGCTCCTAGAAGAAGGCCCAAAGCGAACTTGCCACTACCATTTGAAACTGCCATAATCTTTCCGTTTTTTATTGGTTATCAAAAGTTGTTATCTCAATCACTCTTCCCAAAGATAAGAAGATTTTTCAAACAACCAGAGAGAAAGAACAAAAAGATATATATTAACAAACGAGCGTTCTCTACCCTATTCAATGCGTTGCTTGAGTATAAAACACTACCCTACCAGCCTCGACTAACTCATCGTGCGTGAGGCGATAGCGACCGCTGTAAGTTTTCTCTCCAACTCTTAGTTGCCTAAAATAAGTGTCGGAGGACTGTCCGCTGCGTTCGATGACAAGCTTCTCCTGCTTGTAGTAGCGAGGGTCGAGGTGCAGCGTCACCTTGCTAAAGGTTGGGGTGGTGAGCGCGTAGCTCATCTCTCCAGGGCAGTCAGGATAAAAGCCGAGCATCGTATAGATAGCCCAGGCGCTCATTGTGCCCGTATCGTCATTACCAGGAATTCCATTGGGAGCATTGCGATAAATCGTACTCAAAAGCTCTTTGGTAATCTTTTGAGTACGCCACGCCTCTCGAGGAAAGTAAGTGAAGAGGAACGGATACGCAATATCTGGCTCATTGGCAGGATCGTAGTTCCCCTTATCGAAAACGCTCTGTAGCTTACTTACAAACTTGGCCTCACCTCCCATCAAACGCGCCAGTCCTTTAATGTCATGAGGAACGAAGAACGAATAATTCCACGAATTACCCTCATGAAATCCTGGGTTCGGCTCAAAGTCACGCCCTAATACTGGATCAAAGGGCGAGAGGAACTTGCCATCAGGCGTAATAGGACGCAAAAGACCGTACTCCTTATCGTAATAATGTTTGTAGCCCAGAGACCGACGATAAAACCTCTTGGCATCGTCCTTTTTACCGAGGCTCTCAGCTAAGCGCGCTAGATTCCAGTCCGCAATGTAATACTCCAGGGAGTTGGATACAGAGTGATCAAAAGGCTTACGTAATGGGATGTAACCACGGCTCAGATAGTCGTCTATATCAGGGCGGAGATAGTTATCCTTGCCTGGTGTAGTCGCTCCCCGAAGACAAGCCTTGTAGGCTAAATTGATGTCAAAGTCCCTGAGGCCTCGTTGCCAAGTGTCGTTGATGACGATAATGGCAGGGTCACCCGACATAGTCAGCGTCTCACGCCCATACAGCTCCCACTTAGGTAACCAACCACTCTCGCTGTACATATCGATCATCGAGCGCACCATATCGAGCTGACGATCGGGGTAGAGAAGACTTAGCAAGGGATGAACGTTACGATAAGTATCCCAGAGAGAATAGACTGTATAGCGATTGTGGCTGGTCCGCCCTGTCTCAAGGCTCGTCATTTTTGGATACTCACCATTGATGTCCTGTAGAATATTGGGGTGAACAAGCAGGTGATAGAGTGCCGTATAGAAGATGGTGCGTTCGTCTGCCGTACCGCCCTCTACCTCTACTCGAGAAAGAGCTGTTTCCCAAGCCTCTTCCGCCTTGGCCTTCAGGGCTGCAAAGTCACAGGTTGGCTGCTCTGCCTCAAGGTTTTTCAAAGCATTCTCCTCGCTGACGAAAGACACTGCCACTTGCACATAGATAGTCTCCTCTGGCTCAGTGTCGAAAGTGAACCAGACCCCGATGTCGTTACCACTGAGCTGACGGCGATAAGAGCGATAAATCTTGTTGCGCCCATGGTCTTGGTCCCACTCGGCCTCTGTGCCAGTCATTGGAGGCTGCTTTTTCCAGTAACCGCTCTCGGAGGGCTTACGACTCACACGTAGGGCGAAGTATTGGTTAAAAACCGCCTCAGGGTTGTAGCAAAAAGTTCCCATGAGCTTACTGCCTACGATAGTCGTCTCATCGAGGAAGCGCACAGTTGCGCCAGACTCATTGGTCAAGCCCTGACCAAGGTTGAGCAATACCTGTCCTTTTCCTCCTTTGGTGAAGGTAAAGCCAGTGAGGGCAGTACGCAGTGAGGCTGTGGCCTCGGCCTTGATCGCATACTTATCTAGGAACGCAGTGTAGTAACCAGGGTGAGCCTGCTCACGGCTCAATGTAGTACCGTATTTGGTGTAGTCCACCTCCAATTCTCCCGAAGTCGCTGTCAGGAGCAAGCTACCGAGCTCAGGGCAACCCACACCACTAAGGTTGACGTGGCTAAAGCCAGTAAAATACTTATTGTCCGATGAGTAGGGAGTACTCCACCATCGAGCATCTTTATCGAAAGTATTTAACTCACCTCCTCCCATTACGTTGAAGGGCGTAATACTCATCAGACCATTGGGCAAAACGACCCCAGGATTGGTCGTACCAAAGTTACTTGTCCCGATGAATGGATTAACCTCATCGATCAGCCGCTTGGGCTGAGCATTTGCCCCAAATATAGCTCCTACAAAGAGAACGATACTGAAGGCATAATTCACTACATTCCTAAGCATAGTACATTGTTGTTAGTCGTTATCTATCCTCAATAGTCATGGACTTACTCATCGAGCCCATCGGCTATATCTACCAGCTCTTCTGCTAGGGTTGGGTACTGCTCAAGCAGCTGTACAAACTCTGGGTCAACATCCACCTTAAAGGCAAGAACGCTCTCCAACCTCGCAGCGGAGATTAAGCAAGCCTTAGCCGAAGCCCAATCTCCACGTCTAGAGAAGATAATAGCCTTAAGATACTCTATCTTACCCGTTGGAGTAAGCTGCTCTAGAAGCTTGAGAGCCTGATCGTTGTGCCCCATGGCTGTAAGACAGAGAGCGGAGTTGAAGTCGGGGAAAAAGCGCAATATATCGATCGCCCCACGATAGTCTCTTACAGCAAGTCGCTTAAGTCCCTCATCATAATCCTTACGTTGCTCATCACTGAGGCGGTCTGCAAGCGAAGTATCGACCAAGTCATTTAGCCCAGAGACAATGAAGCTCAGAGTATCCATACCTATTTGGCTCCACGAAGTTTGGTCAATGGCCGTCACCCGAGTATCTAGCACCACAGCGAGTCTGCGTTGTAGGTCTTCGGTCACTTCGATGTCATGGCTGTACATGTGTACATAGTCCTTGCCTGACTTAATGGAATCCTCTACGCCAGCCCCTTCAATGAGAGGGAACTGTACCATATGCTTGCGATAAATATCTTTAGCCCCCCTCTTACTCTCATTACGAGCGATGGACCGAAAGTCGTAAGTATGCTTTGCAACAGTGAGCGAGTCTAGCTCTGTCACCGAACGATTTTTGATGGAGTCCATCGTCAAATTATGCCGAAAATGGTATCTGTATGCTCGAGGTACATCCTCCTCCTTGATCTGCATCAATCGACTAGTCAGATATTTCTGGCGATGCTCGGCATCGTACTTGGCAGCAAAGGCTCTGCGCAAGCTAGCCGAGTCCTCTCCATAGAGGTCCATATCATAGGCCTTGCTCAGCATAGAGAGTGCCTTATTGTTGATATCTGTGTCGTAGTCTCCAGTTCGGCGAGCATTGAAAAAGAGCTGCCTCTCCTGCATCTTACGTAGCCAACTATCGTATCTACGCTGTAGCTTGTAGTCGCGCCAATAGCTAGAAAAATAGGAGCGTTGTAGGCGCGTCATGAAGCCATCGAACTTCTTCTGATCAAAGAACGTACTATCGTACCGAGCGGAGTCTACGATGCTCTGCTCAAACTGCCCATAGCGCTCGATCTGTGTGCGTTGTACGCGGGCAAAGTCCGTTCCCTTAAGCACAACTGGAGGCAGGCTCCTGGTCTCTTCGCCATTGAGCAATTTTGGGGTAAGCACTACCTGCCAACGCGGATCCATAAACTGTTTGGGCAAGGTAACTAGAAAGCGAAGATTGATCTTACCATTGCGAATAGTAGAGATCTTGATCTTGGGTCTATCTGCCACCACGGTGAGCGTCTGCAAGTCGATACCTTCGCCCAACTCATCGACAGGCTTTTTGGCAGTCGAACGGATGGTATCGACCGTAGTACGGTAGCTCACCTGCTCGGCCAATACCCCCTGTCGCTCTTCTTTATCGGTAGGTAAATAGATATGTGCACGGCCCGATTGTTGGAAAAGGCTCTTCGTAATGGGTTTGCTACACGAGTAGATCATCCCAAGCACGGTAGCAAATGCTAGGGAGTATTGGATATATTTACGTAAACTCATCTTCTGTTCTATAAACATGCGATATACTACAGCAAATAAACGATTTGTATCCCGAAGCGAGAGACTGCTGGCACGAGGTCTTCCCCTGTAGCTAGATGAACTCTCGAAAGGTCATAACGATCATAAGATCGGTATTGCACCCCTAGACCAAGCTCAAACTCTAACCCCCAACGAGCCGAAAGCTCTCGGCTGTACCCTATCGAAGCAAAGCCTCCCACAGCATACCCCTCTCGAAATGATGAGTCTAAACGATGTCCTCCATAGCGAAAGACCTTACCAAGGATATGCCCACCGAAGAAGACCCCTCGATTATACACTCCATTGGTCCAATAACGTACCCCTGGCTCTATGCCAGCATGCGTCCAATGCTCAACAGGACTAAATTGCCCCGCTAGATAAAGGTGCTCGCTAAACAGCCGCTCAAACGACATCACCGCCCCCACTGGAGCTGGAATGCCAAGGGTAACAGGCTTGACGAAAACAGGTACATGGACCGAAACTTTGGGGCTAACAGCTATACCATAGTCAAGGCCGATATGTCCCACCAAAAGGGACGAAGCCTCTACCCTTAAGGAGTGCTTCTGAGCCCAAACACGTATAGGCAATGCGAGCATCAGGAGACACACTACAGACAAAATCCAATGTCTTTTCATTCTTTATACCACTTCATAAATTATTGTACTGATCTACAGCTCTCTATTACAAGACGCTTGAGATACGTAGTAGAGAGCTAGGACTGTAAAAGCTTATCGATTCTCTCCAGATAGTCGAGAGAGTCATCTATATAAAACGTTAGCTCGGGCAATTTACGCAGCTGTCCTCCAATGCGTTGTCCAAGATCGTAGCGCAGAGTTTTGGCATTACGCTTGATGTTGGCCAGCAGCTCCTCTCCACGCTCAGAAGGAAATATGGAGAGACGGATACGAGCTATACCGAGATCGGGGCTCACAGTCACTGATGTTACCGTAATCAGCACACCTGACATTGCCGCTGTCTGCTCCCGAAAGAGATCGCTCATCTCCTTTTGCAAGAGACGATTGATGCGGCTCATTCTCGTATTATCCATAGTCTATATTATTCTTTATTTCATTGATTAAGACATATTTCGGCTGCAAATATAGCCATAATCTCCGTTTCTCCCTATAAATCATCTAGATAACCCCATAGCAATCAGAGCAACCTGACCAAGCTCTGACTTAGGCTTCACCCATACCTAAGTTCTTTTCTCAAAGTATCTGAAAATCTCTCACTTATGCAGCCTAAAAAAGCTCGGGAACATTCAAAAAAATGTTCCCGAACTTTTTTCTCGGAGTTCCCGAACTTTTTGGAAAAAGTTCGGGAAGTTTTTTTCAAAAGTTCCCGAAGATTTTTTACACTAATCAGGATACCTGTTAATACACTAGCTATAAAGACATTAAAAGTTATCTATCTAAAAGCTCAAATTTGCCCCTTGGACTCGCAACAACTTGGGGTGCCTACTGTGTGCCAAGCCTTGGTCACCCTAACGCTTCATGGCCCTGTCCATCTCGCGCCTATCGTCACGCTCCTTGAGCGATGCGCGCTTGTCGTACTGCTTCTTGCCCCTCGCAGCTGCGATAACCACTTTAGCCAGACCTCGCTCGTTAATAAAGAGCTTCGTGGGGATGATCGTCACTCCTGGAGTCTGAGCGTAATCCATCAGCTTGCGTAGCTCCTTGCGATTGAGCAGAAGCTTGCGCTCTCGGCGAGCATTGTGGTTGTTGTATGAGCCGTAGAAGTACTCCGAGATATAAGCGTTCTTTAGCCACAGCTCGCCATTGTGAAAGTAGCAAAACGTGTCCACAAGGCTTGCCTTACCTAGACGTATAGACTTAATCTCCGTCCCCACGAGTACAATGCCAGCCGTATAGATGTCAATAAGTTCATAATCGAAGGTGGCTCTCTTATTCTTAATTAGGATATTCTTAGGAGCTTTATCTAGTTTCTTAGCCATAGTCTTTGTCTGTTTCGTTGAAAAATACAAGAGCTTACCACTACTGAGGAGCCTTGCGCCAGAGGGTTAGGGCGATGAGTACGAAAACCACATTGGGTAGCCAAGCCGATAGCAAGGGCGAGAGCGCACCGCTGATGGCAAAAGTGGAGGTAATGGTTGAGAAGAGGATGTAGCCAGCGCAGAGCAGTAGCCCGATGGTTAGATTAATTCCCATCCCATTCTTGACTTTCTTGGCCGAGAGGACAACTCCAATAAAGGTCAGAATGAAGGCCGAAAAGACGGCTGCATACCGCTTATGTAGCTCAATGGCAAAGAGCTTGGCCGTCCCTACACCCAGCTGGCTCTGGCGCGTGATATACTCTCGGAGTTTGGGGCTGGTCATCGTCTCGGCATCCTGCGGAGTGACGAGGAAGTCATCTGGGGTAATGTGGATGAGCGTATCGAGTAAGGCTCCCACGAAGTCCTGCTCAGTCATATCGTCGAACTCACGGCGACGATAGTTGTGCAACGTCCAGATGCCACTCTTGGGCGAGAAGGTCACGCGCTCAGCCGTTAGGCGCGCCCTTAGGTCGCGCCCCTCAAATCGCTCAAGGGCGAACTCATAGCCAGTCTGGTTAGAGACCTCATAGGTTTTGATGAACATAAAGACAGCAGGCTCTATCTCCATCTGCACGCTCTCGGCATAGGTGCTCTTCTTCTTACGTATATACTTCTCCTCAAAAGCCTGCCTCTGCTTGGTACTGGGGGGAATGATGTAGTTGTTTAGAAGAAAGGTAGCCGAGGCAATGACCGCTGCAGAAACAAAATAAGGGCGAAGTAGCCGACGAAAACTCAGTCCACTGGCTAGCATAGCGATGAACTCCGACCCCTCGGCCAGCTTCGTAGTAAAGAAAATGACGGAGATGAAGACGAAAAGCGGGCTGAAGAGATTGGCGTAGTAGGGGATAAAGTTCAGATAGTAGTGGAAGACGATCTCATAGAGCGTCACCTCGGGGCTAAGGAAGTCGTTAATCTTCTCGTTGATGTCGAAGACTATGGCGATAGAGAGGATGAGCGCAATACTGAAGACATAAGTTCCCAGGAACTTACGCACGATGTAGCGATCTACTCGCGACAACCATGGCTGCTGCCCTCTCTGCTCCTTCATGGCCTGCCCTACGTGCTCCTGCTTCATAACGTAGTAATCCCTATTGGATTTATAGACGGTTGGACATTTGTCTCACCATCCGCTCCTTCCACTGCCCAAAGTCTCCAGCTAGGATGTGCGTGCGCGCCTCATCCATCAGCCGAAGATAGAAGGCGAGGTTGTGGATAGAAGCTATCTGAAGCCCCAAGATCTCATCCGCTCTGATGAGATGATGCAGATAAGCCAACGTATACTGACTGTCGACGAATGAGTATCCCTCGGGGTCTATCGGACTAAACTCGCGCGCCCACTTGGCATTACGAATATTGATCGTGCCACGACTAGTGAAGAGCTGTCCATTGCGCCCATTGCGTGTGGGCATGATACAGTCGAACATATCCACGCCAAGAGCAATGTTCTCCAGCAGATTAATAGGCGTACCCACACCCATCAGATAGCGAGGCTTATCCTTGGGTAAAATGCTGTTGGTTAGCTCCACCATCTCGTACATCTTCTCTGTAGGTTCGCCTACGGCAAGCCCACCAATGGCGTTACCCTCCGCCCCAAGCTCAGCGATATGCTCGGCAGCTCGGCGGCGCAGATCGGGATAGACACAGCCCTGTACAATAGGGAAGAGGCTTTGATGGTAGCCATACTTCGTATCTGTCTCTCGCACACGACACACGCACCGCTCAAGCCACCGCTCGGTCAGTGCCAGAGACTTCTCGGCATACTTATAGTCCGCATCGCCAGGGCAACACTCATCGAAGGCCATGATGATGTCTGCCCCAATAGTACGCTCTATATCCATCACCCCCTCGGGTGTAAAGAGATGCTTAGAGCCATCGATATGTGAGCGGAAAGTCACCCCCTGCTCCGTAATCTTACGGCTATCCGCTAGGCTAAAGACTTGGAAGCCACCACTGTCGGTGAGTATCGGCCCATCCCAACTATTGAAACGATGTAGCCCACCAGCCTGCTCCAGCACCTCCAACCCTGGCCGAAGGTAGAGGTGGTAGGTATTACCAAGTATGATCTGTGCTCTGATGTCTGCCTTGAGCTCAGGAATATGCACGGCTTTGACGCTGCCTACTGTACCAACAGGCATAAAGATGGGCGTTTGGATGGTGCCGTGGTCCGTCTGTATCTCGCCCACACGAGCCGAAGTCGTGGAGCATTGTCCTTTTAATTTGAATGTCAACATAGAGTTCTTATGCATACGCCTCCATATGCTTGGTGCGGAAGCGCTACAAAGATAACTAAATGCCCCTATCGTGCTGTATTCGTCTCTCCTACAACACCTCACCATTAAGAGGCTCAAGAGCTCATATTCGTACCAAGAGAACGAAACGCTCTTCTCAACAAGCCCAGCGCAGAAGTTCAAGAAAAAATGAGGAAGGCTGTAGTTGAAATTAATTCAGCTACAGCCTTCTAGCATTTTAAAAGCTATCGTGAACGATTAGTCCGTGAGTGAGCGCAAGACATAGGCAGCTAGGTGGCAACCAAAGATAGCAGGCATATAAGCAATCGTACCAGCTGTAGAACGCTTACAATGCTCACCCTGTATCTCTATCACGGCCTCCTCATTTGGAAGCTCACTCGAAAAAACTACAGGCACTCCACCTCTGATATTGAGCTTACGTAGACGCTTACGCAGAGCCCGAGCTAATGCACAGTTATAACTCTTGGAAAGATCTGCTACGTGCACTTGGGTTGGGTCACTCTTCGCCCCCGCTCCCATGGAGGACACTATGGGATAGCCGTGCTCTAGAGTTAGAGCGATGAGATAAACTTTAGGGCTAAGCGTGTCAATGGCATCCACGACAAAATCGTACTTATGTCTATCGAGTAGCTCTACCATATTGTCATCCTTAAGAAATGCCTCTAAAACCTCTAGTTCTATCCCTGGATTGATGTCTCGCAATCGCTCGGCAAGTACCGAAGCTTTTGGACGGCCAATAGTACTGTGCAGAGCTACTAGCTGGCGATTGATATTGGATGGCTGTACGATGTCGGCATCTACGATAGTTAGACGTCCAACTCCCGAGCGAGCGAGCATCTCTGCACAATAGCCCCCAACGCCTCCAAGCCCTACAACTAATACATGAGCGTTAGAGAGCCGTGACATACGCTCATCGCCCAAGAGGAGCTTCGTCCGCTCACTCCAGTCCCACTTTAGTTCTTCTTGCATGTTATTAATTGATTTACCCTTGGCTGCATAGTATGAGATAACAGGCTGGAGGTAGCCCCTCTCGGGCTGGCCAGCCTCTAGAGCTCTAGCACCTGATCGCAGCTCTCAGCTACACTCCGATGATGCGTAATAAAAATAACAATACGCCCATCAATATGAGCACGCAGGTTCTGTAGAAAGTTTGCCTCGGTCTGTGGATCAAGCGCACTCGTTGCCTCATCAAACAGTAGGATACGGCCTGGACGAAGTAGAGAGCGAGCGATAGCGATGCGCTGTGCCTGCCCCTCTGACACCCCGGCTCCTCTCTCCCCTAGCAAGGTATCCAACCCATCGGGAAGATCAAAAACGAAGTCTGCCGAGGCAATCTCCAAAACTTCACGCAAGCGCTTATCATCAGCTCGAGCATCCCCAACAAGGAGATTTTCCCTAATCGTGCCACTGAAGAGAGAGTTTCCCTGAGGAACATAAACGAAATTGCTTCGAGTTGTCTCATTGACGCTGTACTTGTGTCCCCCTACCTCGAGAGAAAGTTTCCCCGAAGTCGGGCGCACCAAACCCAGAAGCAATCTAAGCAACGTGGTTTTACCCGAACCCGTACGCCCCATTACAGCCAGCATAGTACCAGCAGGCACACGGATATCGAACCCCTCAAAGACCAATGGACTAGTCTCTTCATAACGAAAACTAACCCCCTCTGCCACAAGATGCACATCTCCTGCAAGCGCCTTAGCCCTAACCCTACGCTCAACTTTAAATTCCAAGAGATTAACCAGCCTATCCACTCCTGCCTTAGCGGAGATCATTGAGGGTATAAGATTCATCAAATCCATCATCGGACGCTGAATGCGCACAACCAACTGCAAGAATGTCGTCATAGTCCCAAAATTAATCGTCCGTTGCATCAGCCCATAAGCACTCCACAAAAAAGCAACTGCGTAGCCACCACTAAAGGCCGCACTGAGCATAATATTGGCATAGATGGTAAGCCCTACACGACGGCGTACAATTGCATAGAGCTGCCCCTGGCTCATGCGCAAATGATTAATCTCTTCTTCCTGACGCTCGAAGGTACGTACCACAGTTTGGTTGCCAAGTGTCTCTTGTATCTGGCTATTAATTTTACTCTCGGTACGTTTCACCTGATTGGTATAGAGAAGCATTCTTTTATAAAAGAGCTTACTAAAGACGAGAACTAGAGGCATCCCCACTCCCAATATTAGGGCAAGCGAAGGGCTGAAGACATAGAGCATCAGTAACGACCCTATTAGTTGTACCGAAGAGAGAATAAAAGAAGGAAGAGAACCTGTCAAGAGCTGTACGAGATCGTCCGTGTCCTTGACAATGCGCGTGAGAATATCTCCACTATGCATCTTGCCTAAGCTCTGCCATCGGGCGTAAAGCAGATGAGAGAATATACGCATCCGAATAGTATTGCCCATCAATGTGGCTGTACGAGCCGTAATCCAAATATTTATAAGCCGTAAGAGAGCTTGCAAAGCAAGGGAGATGAGCAAAAAAAGGGCATAAATCTTCCAGCTGCCTGCAGCATCTCCCGTAGCAATGTCTATCACACATTTAGAAAGCCATACGAAGAGCAGAGAGACACCAACATAGGCGAAACCGACAAGGAGCATCACGATGAGCGACCACTTGTAGCCTCGGATCAAATAGCGAACAAACTCTAACATGTGTATTGGCTAATAGGAGCGATGAAAGAGAAGTCGAAGACGTGTCAGGACAGCAATCAGGGGCGTCAAACGGATATGTTCTGGCGAGATAGGGCCTACGCGAAAACTACGCCTAAGAGTCTTATGAAACATAAACCAACGCCTTAGCCAAATGTTACGAAACTTCTTGCCTGCGAAAGTATCTAGTCCAAAATTACCCCCTCGAAAAATATCAGAAAGGATAAGGTCGGATAGCCTCTGGCTCTCATCATCCTCTGGTAAGTCAAAGGGGAAGATAGTCTCATCTACTCCCAAATAACGTACGCCCATGAGAGCGAAGAAGCGCATAGGGCGTAGTAAGTCTAACCTGTGAGCCAAATATTGGAAGTGTTCAATATCAATGATGGCCTTGTGATGGTCAAGGAAAACGAACCAATCGCATACCTGACGCATACCTATCCCAAGATAACAAAAATGATGTAAGATGTGCTGAAAAATATAGACAGCATTCAGCTCGGCAGGTAACGTACGATATGTTCGCCCCCCTAGTTCCAGACGAGCATAAGTGTCGGTCTCAGAAAGAGGGGCTAGAATTTTGGCCAGAGCATCATCATACTTCTTACGCCCAAAATAGGCAATGTAACGGTGATTCTCCACGGCCACCTTACCGCGCCAATACAACTGTTCATAAAAGGAGCTGCCTTGAAGACGATAACCAGCCTCGTATGCCCAACGATTGGCTCGCTCATAATCTCCAGGACGATAGAGATAAAGGTCTAGATCTCCAGGGCTTCGCAAATGAGGATTGGGATAATAATACGCCACCGTCTGCCCCTTCAGTAGAACGAATGGAAAGTCCTCCCTCTCATAGTCTTCAAACACCTCACCCAAAACTCGCATGAGCTGCTTATTTCCCAGCTCTATAGTCTGCGTCTGCATAGCCAATCGAATGCAGTGCATCCGCTCAGGCAACAACTCAGCTGGCAAGGACAAAATACGCTCTGCGACCAAAGCTGGGACGCTCTGACTACGAGCTAAACGTTCGATCGCCTGCCACTCCTCATACCTCAGTCCTTCAAAAAGCCTCGTATCTACCTCCTTCGCCCAGATTGCACAAGAAAGCAGATGAAGAAATCTATGCTCTGCGACCGTCATTTCCCTGTCTAGGCTGCACTGATGCCAAGCTCTATAAGTTTTTGAGCAAGTATCTCTGCATCAGCGAGAGCCTGCTCATAGTTCACTTCATACTTCTCTACAAGCAACCTAGCCATATCTTCTACATCAAATTCTCGATCTGAGAGGGACTCCAAGAGATATACAGTCGTCTCGTTGAGCCCAATAGCCCGAGTATAGTCCAAACTATTCTCCACATGAGCCACCATGATGTACTCATCGGCTATCTTACGGATAGCAAAATTGTCGTTTAGCCTCATCTCAATACATTTAAATTTACCCTATGAGATCAGCTGCTGAACTCATAAACTGTAGATTGCCCACGCTTCGCCTTGCTTAAATTTCGAGAGAGGAGCAATCACATACTAGAGCCACCTATACCGAGAGCGAGATAAGCGTGCCAAGAGTACACAGCCAAAACAAACCCAACAAGGAACTCCGTGCTGGGTAAATGTCCAATAACGTCCGCAGCAGGTGCCGCATAATCTACGATAGTCTCTATGCAACAAAAGTATATAAAAAACAGATGTGCCGTAAGCCCTCAAAAGAAACTTACGGCACATCACCTCTTTTTGAGGAGACATTGCTACTTATTCTCCGTCATGATTTCGTCGTAGCGAGCCTTATTACCCAAACGGTCATGCACATTAGCCAGTACATAGTACACATCTGTTGGCTTCTGCTTATAGGCGGCCTCTAGGTAGGGGATGGCTTTCCTAAAGAGGTCACGAGCCTTATCTTCGGTAAGCTTATCTAACTTCTCAGCTCCAAGCAGAGTGACGGCCTGGTTGTAGAACATACGCCCGAGGTTATGGTTACCATCAAAATCATCTGCATTGATGGTGAGGATCTTCCTATAGTAGTCGCTAGCCTTGTCCCAGCTCTCCTTACGCTCATAGAGAACACCCATAAACTGTAGGAAGTTTGTATTGGTCGGATCTTGTTCAATGGCCTTTGCTAAGTAAGCAATAGCCTCGTCCGTCTTACCCTGCTGAGCATAGATATTGACGATATTACCAAGATAGTAGGCCTGGGTAGGGAACAGCTTCACACCCTCCTCTAGAGTCTTAAGAGCCGAGATTGTATCCTGCTTGGCTAGAAGCGTAGCTGTCAGCAATTGATAGATCTCGTCTTGCTTATAATCCTGCCCTTTGTACTTGTGGGCATACTCAATAGCCTTGTCATAGAGCTGTCCTTCATAGCTAGCTAGCACTGTGAAGAAAGCTACCTCTTTGGCCAAAGTATCGATAGTGGACACCTCCTTGTCGTCAGCGAAGAGCTCATGCCCCTTAATATCGAGAAAGCTATTGAAAGATTGAATACTCTTGCCATACTCCTTAGAACCGAGGTAGTAGTTACCCGCATTGAGCAAGTAATTGAGGTGGCTCTTGAGGGCTTCGGCAATTTTCCGTTTGTACTTCATCTTCACTTTACCCTTGGCATCAGGCAGCTTGTCCAATTCATAAGCCTTGAGGAAGAGAGGCACCTCTGCAAGAAGCGGGGCATACACCTCATCGCTCTCCTCCAACTGCTGAAGCTGGAGTTTTACAAGCTTTTGGTCAAACTCCTTCTGCTCAATCTGCCCAGAGACAAACCATGCCTGAGGGTCGCTCTTTGTCTCTTCGTGCTCTCTAGACTGAGCAGCTAGCACACGAGCCTCCGTAGGCTTGCTTTCGGCTAGTTTCTCGGCAGCCTTCACATTCGTCTTCTGAGCAAATAGCCCAGTAACTGCAAGACTAAGAGTTGCTGCATAAACAAGTTTCTTCATTGTGATATAACTTTTTAGGTTGATTGACTTACTCTACCTCACTCTCTTTATTTACTGACTCCATAGTATCTTCCTCGGCACGTCCAAGGAGTTCGGCTATTTGTCCGCTAACCCCGATTTCCTCTTCCTCTGTAACTGAAGCATCGACCTCCATAACCTCATCTTCTAGTAGTTCATCCTCGGCCAGAACTCGACATACTGAAGCTATCTCATCGCCACGCTTCTCTAGGTTGATAATGCGCACACCCTGGGTATTACGCCCCAGAACCGAGAGGTCTCGGGCATGTACCCGAATAGTTACACCACTACGATTGATAATCATCAAATCATGCTCGTCCGTAACGGCTCGGATAGCCACGAGCTTGCCCGTCTTCTCAGTAATGTTGAGCGTCTTCACCCCCTTGGCACTTCGGTTCGTAATACGATAGTCGTCAATGATACTACGCTTACCATATCCGTTCTCACTAATAACGAGAATGGTCTCTGGAGTACCGACTTTGGCGACAATCATACCAACAACCTCATCTGAACCATCGTCATCAAGCTTCATACCCGATACTCCGATGGCCTTACGAGCCGTAGCACGCACAGTTTCTTCGCTGAAGCGTACAGCACGACCGTTCCTATTAGCCAGAATAACCTCACTCTTGCCGTCTGTCATGGCCACACCAATGAGTTGGTCATCCTCCCTAAGGTCGATAGCGATGATACCATTGCCACGAGGACGAGAATAGGCCTCGAGTAACGTCTTCTTGATGATGCCTCGCTTAGTGGCGAAAAGGAGGTAATGACTATTCACAAAGTCTACATCCTTTGTGAGATTTTTCACCCGAATGAAAGCATTCACCTTATCTCCTGGCTCTATATTTAAGAGGTTCTGAATAGCGCGCCCCTTAGTGTTCTTCGCACCCTCAGGTATCTCATATACCTTGAGCCAATAGCAACGCCCCATCTGCGTGAAGAGCAGCATTGTAGCATGCATCGATGCCGAATAGATGTACTCGATGAAGTCTTCGTCCCTCGTGTCGCTGCCCTTACTGCCTACGCCACCACGAGCCTGCGAGCGGAACTCCGTAAGGGGTGTGCGCTTGATATAGCCGAGGTGCGAGATGGTGATGACCATCTCCTCATCGGCATAAAAGTCCTCGGGGTTGAATTCCTCTGAGGCATAAACGATCTCGCTACGACGAACATCTCCATACTTGTCCTTGATCTCTTCTAACTCGGAGCGAATGACGCCCATACGAAGCCCCCTATCGGCAAGCAGCCTCTCTAGGTACTGTATCCGCTGCATCAGATCCTCATACTCTTGCCTAAGTTTGTCTCGCTCCAAACCTGTTAGAGCCCTCAGACGCATATCAACAATGGCACGCGCCTGGATGAGGCTAAGGGAGAAGCGCTCCATCAGACGGCTTATAGCCTCCTGAGGCTCTCCTGATGCACGTATAATGGAGACAACCTCGTCTATATGATCTACCGCGATAATCAGCCCTTGGAGTAGATGTTCGCGTTCACGAGCTTTGCGCAGCTCGTACACAGCGCGCCGTGTAACCACATCGAGGCGGTGATCAACGAAAAGAGAAATCAAATCTCTGAGATTAAGCAGCTGTGGTCGGCCCTGCACAAGCGCAATATTGTTCACACTAAAGGAGCTCTGCAGGGCGGTCATTTTGTAGAGTTTATTGAGTACTACAGAAGCATTGGCATCGCGCTTAACATCAATGACAATACGCATCCCCCTACGATTGGACTCGTCCGCTACACCCGATATGCCATCTAGACGCTTCTCATTGACCAAATCGGCAATATGCCTGACCAGATCCGACTTAACTACCTGATACGGAATCTCGGTGATGATGATGCGATCATGATTGTTGTGCTGCTCTATCTCGGCACGGCCACGTACCACGATACGCCCACGTCCTGTCTCGAACGCCTCTTTCACACCAGCATAACCGTAAATCATCCCACCTGTGGGAAAGTCTGGGGCCTTGATATACTTCATCAACCCCTCCACATCGAGCGTCTCTCCGCTATCTATATAAGCAATACAGCCATCGATACACTCGCCTAAGTTGTGAGGTGGCATATTGGTCGCCATGCCCACTGCAATACCAGCTGCTCCATTCACTAGCAGATTGGGGAAGCGAGCGGGAAGGACCGTTGGCTCTTGGCGTGTATCGTCAAAGTTGTTTTGGAAATCTACCGTCTCTTTGTCTATATCCTGGAGCATTTCTGATGCAAGACGGCTTAGACGGCTTTCTGTATAACGCATTGCAGCAGGAGAGTCGCCATCTATCGACCCAAAGTTGCCCTGCCCATCGATGAGCGGATAGCGCAAGCTCCATGGCTGTCCCATGCGAACGAGTGTATTGTACACCGAACTATCGCCATGAGGATGGTACTTACCGAGAATTTCTCCCACAGCATTGGCACACTTACGAGTTGGTTTGTCGTGCGTGTTGCCTATTTCATTCATCGCATACAGCACACGCCTATGCACTGGCTTAAATCCATCGCGCACATCGGGCAACGCACGAGAGACGATTACCGACATCGAGTAGTCAATATAGGCGGTCTTCATCGCCTCTTCGATATGTATGTCTATTACTCTATCTTCTGCTTCTATCATTTTACAGTGACGAATGAGTTGGATGTTTATTTATTGTAGATGGCTAAAGTACTATTTTTTTGCGAATATCGGTCAAAAACGCGACAAAGCGAACTGAGAAAAAGAGCAAGCGAGCCACTGTGAAACGTTGACTTCACAGTGGCTCGTCTCTAGGGTCTCAAGAGGAGCTAAACGCCCCCAGAGACACACGTAAGAACAACGCCAAAGACACAGTGCTCTTGGCTCTCTACATCGAGCCTCCGCACCTCCTTATTCTGTACCATATCGGGAGTGAGTTCCATCAAAAGTGCCAACATCTGATGGGGCTCAAGCCCCCAGACTTTATACTCCGCTTCATAACCCAACTTCTGCTCAAACTGGTCATTCTCAACGATGAGATGCTCAAGAAATCCTTTCATAGCCTTACCTTTATTAGACATTTATATTGCATTATCGGGGGCAAAGCTATCGGGCATAAGAGCCAAAAAAGGACTTTTATCTGAAGAGATGGTATTTTTTTAAGGAGGATAACTCAAATTTCGGGCTAACCTTACGGAAAAATAACCCCAAAAGTTCAAGGCCTATGGCGAAAATGTATGCCAAGCTCGTAAGGATGCAGCTCCTGAACCGAGCCATACTCAAAGGGTATGGACGCACAAGAGCAACCCTACTCCGACACCTCAACGAGGAACTAACCACACGAGGCTACAAAGAGATTTCGCTGGAAAGCCTGCAAGACGACATCAGCGACCTCCGTGAGCTTGGCGTAACCATCAAGTACACCAAGGCAAGTGGCTACTATACCGAACCAAAATTTGAATGGCTCGACCTTGAGGGCCTCATCGATCCGATCAAAATCCTAACTTCTATGGACAGGGAGGCAGGCACGCCCGATTATCTCTTTCCCGAGAGGTACGAAACCAAGGGGCTACAGCACCTCAATCCCATCATCAATGCCATACGAGAGCGACGAAGCATCAGCTTTGAACATTACAAGTATCAAGACGAAACGCTCAGGGAGCGGACGCTCCACCCCGAAGCTCTCAAGGAATGGAGAGGTCGCTGGTACGTCCTCGGCATTACGCCCGAGGGGCTGCGTAGGGTTTTCGGCTTGGATAGGATCACAACCCTGCGCACCAGCCACAGCCCAAGTGGAGAGAAGCCCAACCCAAGCCACTATCTTGAGGCATTTCGCCACAGTTTCGGCATCTATGCTTCGGAAGACTTCCCCATCGAAGACCTCGTGCTGAGCTTCGACCACGAGGACGGCAACTATCTCCGCTCTCGTCCGCTCCACCACAGCCAAGAACTCCTCGAGCGGACGGACACGGTGATGCGCTTCCGTCTACGCCTACGCATCACCTCCGACCTCAAGATGGAGCTACTCTCCCGAGCCAACTCCATCCGTATCGAACAACCCGAGTGGCTTCGCCTCGAGTGTCTCAACCTTTGGCGCAAAGCCATCGAACGCAACAGCCCCTAAGGCGCATAGCGAGCTGGGAGACTCAATGAAAAAGCGAGGCGCAGTGGAATGCACTACGCCTCAAATTTGCGGTATGGACGGGACTCGAACCCGCGACCCCCTGCGTGACAGGCAGGTATTCTAACCAACTGAACTACCACACCGTTCGCCAACTTGAGGGAAACCCTCTCATTTGCTCTGCAAAGGTAATGCAAGTTTTTGTTTCGTACAAACGTTTTGCTAAAAAAAATGAGGCACGCTAGAGAAAAGACTATATAGACAATTAAAAAACAATCAGATAACACAGAATAAAAATCTCTATCTCCTCCCTCAAACGAGGAAATCTTCTCGATTAAACTGTAGTCTACCGTTGGCCTGAGAGAGGGAACATGTCTACATACCTACCTACTCCTGATAGTAGAGCCTCTGAATGCGTGGAGAGAGAGTAGTCAGCACCTCATAAGGGATTGTACCCAGAATCTCGGCCATACACTCTAACGAGTGAGCAGCACCACCGAAGACAACAACCCTCGTACCAACCCGAGCCTCTGGTGCTTCTGTCACATCAAGCATACAGGTATCCATACAGATATTGCCGACAATGGGACAGAGCCTATCCCCCACTAGCATCTCCCAGCGTCCTCTCCCGAGGTTACGTCGAAGCCCATCGGCATAACCTATAGGAACCACAGCAATGCGAGAGGCTCGTGTGAGAATATCGGCACAGCCATAGCCTACGCTCTGCCCCTCTGCCACCTCTTTGATCTGAAGAATAGTCGTAGCAAGCTGACATACGGGGCGCAAATATGACACCCCCACCACAGGATTAACGCCATAGAGCCCCAACCCCAGGCGTACCATATCGAAAGCAAAACGGTCTGCAAAACGTGCAACGCCAGCCGTATTGAGCAAATGGAGCATTGGCCTGTAGCCCAAGCCCAAACAAAGATATCGATGTGCCTCTATGAGATAAGCTGCTTGCTGCTCGGTGAAAGTATCGAAGGTCTCATCATCTGCCGAAGCTAGGTGACTGAAGACACTCGAGACCTTAACCGAAGGACTGGAGCGGAGGAGAACCAGAGCCTCATTTAACTCTTCATAACGCAGCCCTAGACGATGCATACCGCTGTCTATCTTCAGGTGAATAGCAAAGCTATCGGAAGCCTCCGCCCCCACCGCCCGAAGCACCTCACGGAGTAAATCGAGGCTATAGACCTCGGGCTCGAGGTCATAGTGAAAGAGCGTCTGCATATTGCCCCAGTCGGGGTTCATCACCATAATGTGGCTCTTGATACCTCCCATACGGAGCTGCTTACCTTCATCAGCCACGGCCACGGCCAGATAATCTGCTCGAGCCTCCTCGAGGGTCTTAGCTAACTCAAACGCCCCGATGCCATAGCCGTTTGCCTTGATCATGCAGATGACAGCCTGCCCTCCTGGGAGTAGAGAGCGGAAATAGGCGAGATTGTGCCGCACGGCAGAGAGATCGACCTCGAGTGTGGTCTGATGCTCCAGGCGAGACAGCTCTCTATAGATCCGCTCGAAGCCATATCGTCTGGCACCCTTAAGGAGAATGCAGGAGGCTGACAGGCGATGCAACGCCCCCGAAAGCAGTAAATCATCGGTAGAGGTATAGCAGCTTAGCCGAAAAGTCCCTCCAGCTTGCGCCAACTGTCCGACCTGTTTTCCAACGGCATAGACCTCATGCACATCGAATTCATCCAGAAGCCTCGCCACCTCGGCGTACAGCTCTGACTGAGGCAGCGCACTCTGCTCTATGTCAGAAAGCACGGCCACGGCATGAGCCCCCACGGCTCCAGCTCTGCGCCGAAGGACATCCAGTGCGATGCGCAGAGCATCCAGATCGTTGCTATAGGCATCATTGATGAGCGTATTACCCCGATAGCTCTCTCTAATCTCCAACCGCATCTCTGGGGTCTGGATGAGAGCGACGCGATCCAATACCTCATCGGACAAACTACCCTCAAGGGCGTAGACACAACAGAGGGTCGTCAGCAAGTTCTCCACACTGGCTCTGTCTGTCATCGGCAAACGAAGAGTGAGGCAGTCTGCCCCTACTCGAATGTATAGCTTGGTACTTGCTTCCCCCAGCTCCTCCCCCTCAAGCAAGATAGTAGCTCGAGGGTCTTGACGGCTCCAACCCACGACCCGTGGCCAAAGCTCTCTGGCGGTTAGCTCACCCTCCAGCAAAGGAATATCAAGAGGAAGAACAATCTTATCAGCTCCCTCGAGTAGAACCATCTTCTCGGCCAAGAGCGCACCCTGTGAGGCGAAGTGCTCGGCATGTGCACTACCAAGACTAGTAAGCACTCCGATAGTAGGGCGGATAACCTGGGCAAGCGGCCCCATCTCTCCTGGCTCGGAGATACCAGCCTCGAAGAGCCCAAGTGTACTGCTCTCATCAAGCTGAAGTACAGAGAGTGGCACACCAATCTGCGAATTATAGCTCCGTGGTGATCGGCAAATCTGATACTGCTCACGAAGCAGCGTATTGAGGTATTCCTTGACAACAGTCTTGCCATTGCTACCCGTAATCCCCACTACTGGTAGCTGATGCCGCATTCGATGCCAAGTTGCAAGTTGCTGCAAGGCCAGGAGTGTAGAAGATACCCGTATGAGATTGGCACCAGGCAGGGCGACATGCCACCGACGCGTAGGCTGCTCGATGATAAAAGTACGCACACCGCGCTCATATAGCTCCTCTATATATAGGTGTCCGTCACCCGAGGCTGTCCGTAAGGCAAAAAAGACCGTTCCAAGAGGTGAAGCGAGGGAGCGACTATCGGTCAGGACACTGACGAGCTTATCATCCGAAGCCATGATCACGTCCATGGCGTTGAGCAACTCAGCGAGTTGACGTATCGAGATAAGGGGACTTTTACTACTCATAAATCTTTGGGGTCTAGCCAGGAAGACAGATGCACATCGGGGTGCTGCCCAGCGAAGGCTCGAATGCGTACAAGGAGTTGCTCTCGCCTAAGCTGTGCCTCTGAGCAATCGGCTGCAAGCGGACGGTGCTGATACTCTCGCCTAAGCCGAGCGATATGAGACATCAGGGCCTTGCTCTCGGCCGAGGCTGCCCACTCGAGGAAGCGATCACCAATATAGCGCACCGTCTGCTCCGAGGGGTGCAACATATCCTCAGCATAGAAACGATAGTCTCGTAGCTCATCCATCAGCAGCTCATAGGCCGGGAAGTAACTCACCCTATCGGGAAACAACCCGCACAGCTCCTCGCTCAGGAGCATTAGGGTTGCCTTGCTTACGCTGCTCCCATGTGCACCATCACGCAGGTGGCGGATTGGGCTAACGGTCTGAATAATGCGAAGCTTCGGGCAAATATCAAAGAGCCTGGAAAGCAATATCTGCCAAACCTCCAGCAGCTCGGAGAGGCTCACGCGGCGGCGCACGAACGTGCGCTCAGGCATCTTATGACAGTTGCTCACCACGCGCCCTACGCCTGCCAACTCATACACAAAGGCTGTTCCCCAGGTTAGCAAGAGGTAGTCTGCCTTCAGGAGATAATCCCTGGCACGCTCCAGCTTAGCATTAATGTCGCGGAGGGTTCTCTCGGCACTCGCAGACGAAAACGAGCCATGATGATCGAAGCTATGCCACAGACCATTGTACTGCACAAGGGCATCGGCTTCGTAGGCCTGCCCCGAGAGCAACTGGTCTAGCCCACGAGCTATCGAGAGCGGATTGTACTGTATCCCAAAGGGATTAACCTCTACATCGTAACCCTCAAGAGCAAGTCGTAACCCAATATGCTGGCTAAAGCACGAACCAAAACTTACGAGCCGCATCCCATAGCTCAAAGGTCGCTCTAGGCTCTCTGGCAAGGCCACCTCTGTCTGCAACTTCATCATGCACCGTATCCACTAATTTCTGCTACAAAAATATACATTCTTTGCATCCTCTCTGAGCAGACAAACTAGAAATCAGACTAATTTATCTCGCTATCTCGCCCAGAATCGGAGACTAACACAACTATTTGTCCCTGAATTAATTAGCCACATTCCCATTGAAACAACAAAATCTTCGGGAACTTTTGAAAAAAACTTCCCGAACTTTTTTTTCAGAGTTCCCGAACTTTTTGAAAAAAGTTCGGGAACTTTTGGCGCAAAAATGGGGTACATATCTAAGTCATTTATAGAGTGAATGTTCTGCAAGTGTAAGCAAACTTAAGCCAAAAATAGGATTGAACCGAAAAAACCTCAGTTCAGTCCTGTAGACCATTGTAGAGAAAACGATATTTTTATCAAAAATTTATCTAAATTTGGAGTTATGTAAAACAATTGTTCCATTCATAATTTTAATACAGTTCATTATGGCTAACTACAAGATTGAAGAGATTGAAGGCATCGGCCCTACCTATGGCGAGAAGCTACGTACCGCTGGGGTCAGCACCACAGACAAGCTCCTGGAGGCTTGTACCACGAAGAAAGGACGCAAAGCTCTAGCAGAGCAATCGGGTCTTGACGAGGCAAAAATCCTCAAGTGGGCAAATATGGCAGACCTCTTCCGCATCCATGGTGTGGGGCAAGAGTATGCCGAGCTACTCGAAGCCGCTGGTGTGGACACAGTGAAGGAGCTTGCCCAGCGCAAGGCTGACAACCTAACAAAGAAGATGGAGGAGGTCAACGAAGAGCGCAAGCTGGTGCGCCGAACGCCATCTCTCAAAGAAGTAGAGAAGTGGATAGCTCAGGCCAAGGAGCTACCACGTGGCATTGAGTATTGATCTCAAGCGTTTGGATATAATCAAGGGCGGTGGACCTTTTTAAAAGTCCACCGCCCTTGGAGCATTGCTCCCCTCGAGCTCGCTCCTCTAGAGACGAAAACCAAGGTCTACGCCCAGCGTGCGCGGTGCCCCGCGCTGTACAAGATGATCAAATGCTTTGAAGCGAAAAGCTATATATTCCTCCCCAAGTAGGTTCTTCCCCCAAAGACTGAGAGTAAAGTTCTTAATACCAAATCCCACACGAGCCCCGAGGGTAGCATAGCCATCTTGGACGGCATCATTTACCTCGTTCCAGTAGATGCGCCCTACACCAGCATACTCCAGACTAGCGAAGTACTGACTTAGCCAGCTACTACGTAGGGACTGCTGCGCACTGAGCTGTACCGAATAGGTATGGCGAGGGATAAAGGGGACGAACTTACCGCCATGATCCGCTACACCACTCTTGAGAGCTGCCTCCTCTGGTGAGCGAAAAGTAGCATGCGTGTAGCCATAACTTAGATTTGCCCCCACGGGACCAAAGAGCTTTACTGCTGCCGAAGCCTCGAGGCCAAGCGAATATGAACGGCCTGCATTGGTAATCTCGCGCCCTGCTCCCGAGGCAACAAAACGCGTAAGCTGGAGGTTGCGTACATCGAGATAGTAGGCCGAGAGGGTGAACTGCTGTAGCAGACCTAGGTCATGCAGACGAAAGCCTAGCTCATAGTTCCACGCCGTTTCGCTCTCGTAACCCAGTTTGTCATTTAACCCTGTGGCATCGAAGCCTTTCTTCGTGAAGATACCCTGCAAATCTTGCATCTGAGCCGTGCGGATAACGTCCGAGAGTGTCTGCTCATTGTAGCCACCAGACTTGAAACCCTTGCTCACTGTAGCATAGGTCGACCACAGATCTCGCTCATACTGCACAGAGAGCTTGGGTAGAAGTTGCACATCTCTACTGCGAACCTTGCCCTGCAGACGCGTTGGCTTCTCCACCCATTGGAACGGACCATCCTTGCCCACACGGCTAACACCAAGGCGAAAGCCCAGAGAACTATCGTAGTACATTTGCTGCCAGCTCAGATCCAACCGAAGACCAGCCGAGACAGACAGCCCCTCGACAAAGAGGTCTCGCACCGTACTCTGATGATAGAGGGCTGCACCACGCTCAGGCTTGGCAAAAAAATTCTCGTTCACTACATCTACAGACCCATCTATCTTCATATAGGGCATCGGACGGCCTGCTGCCAGAGCTCTGGCATACTGCTCATCAAGAGGCCTTTGTATCATCATACCGATACCCATTGGACGGAAGCGGACGGGAGCGTGTAGCCGTGCATCCTGCAGGAACCCAAAGACGCCAAAGCTCCACTGATACAGCTCCTGCTCGTCCCTATTCTTGAAGACGAACTCCTGCGTAATAGACTTCTCCCAAAGCCTTTGACCTACATGAAACATCGGGGCAGGACGGCCGTCCATATCCATCTGGGTTAGGTCCGAGAGATACTGATGCCCCGTGGCGGAGATAAGCTGCCAATCACTACCAACATAGCGCAGGCGCAGGCTACTGCTGATACTCCTTCGGGAATAACTACCAGCATCGCCAAAGTCAAGCGAACTGATAGCCCCCGTCTTGGCATCTACCCTTTGATAGGGGAATGCACCTTGCTCCACATCATCGGTATGGACGCTCAGTGTAGCATCGAAGCGCTCCGAGGGGCGAAACTCTACCTTGAGGAAAGCATTTTTTGTCTCTAAACTATCTTGCATCGCCCTGGTCGTCTCGTTGTAGAAGAACCCTCCATGACGGTTGTAGGCTGCCCCGAGGCTAATCCCCCACTTGTCGCCAAGCTTGCGGCGTACCAACGCCTTTACTCCAATATTACCATGTGTGCCATAGCGCGCTCGAGCCGTGATGAGATGACCATCCAAAGCCGAGCCCGTATAGAGATTGATGATACCAGCCATGGCATTACGCCCATAGAGCGTACCCTGAGGACCACGCAGAACCTCGATACTCTGGATACCAACTTGATCAAAGTTGAAGGCCGCTTTGCTCAGATACGGAACGCCATCGACATAAAAGCCTATCGTCTGTCCACTACTGCGTGCACCTACACCACGCAAATAAATGGCCGAGCTACGCCTAGAGCCATAGTCTGGGATATAGAGGCTGGGCACTCGTGCCGTAAGATCGGGTAGGTTCTGAATATCGAGGCGACTAATAGCTCTGGGCGTTAGCCAAGTATGGGCTACAGCCTGGCGCGTGGCAGGTAGAGCGTGGCGCATCGTCATGGCAGCCTTAACCTCTACCATCTCTAGTTCGTAGGGGCGTAGTGAGTCGATAGGTGTAGGATCTTGTTCGGCTCGTGCGCCAGAGAGGGCTGCCGTGGTCGTAACAACGAAAAGGAACATAGCGTACTTACTGTTATTCATATCGTGAAGTTATTGAGTTACTCTTCCCCTATTACAGAGGGAACTTGATATAAGCAAAAACTCTTCATCTAGGAGATGGCGCAAAGATACCAAGGCTGAAGAAGTAAATATGGGCACATATTGGCCCAACCTCTCCTATCGAACAAAGCTAGTACTCATGAAATCAAGAAGAAACAAAGGAATTATACAAAAAAAAGCCCATTAGCCAAGAGATAAAAAATCTTAAGCTAATGGGCGGAAATATCCTAATAGCCGACCAAATGAGGCTATATCGCACTATTTTTGAAGCCTAGCTAGCTTACTCCCCTTCGACAGACGGAGCAGAGAAGAAGCTAAAATTGACCGCCCCATAGACCCGATGCTGCAAAAAATAGGGGTAAGGCGAGAAGTCGTACTCCTTGGGATGCTCCACGACAACGAGCGCTCCAGGACGAAGCCTCCCCGAAGAAAAAATCATATCAGGAAGCAGAGCAATCTCTTTGAGCTTATAAGGAGGATCGGCAAAGACAAAATCGAACTCTGCTACCGCACGCTCCTGAGAGAGATAGCGAAAGGCATCTATCTGCAACACCTTGACTTTGTCTCCCTCGCCCAAGGTCTCTGCCGAGGAGCGAACGAAAGAGGCATGCTCTCTGCGTTGCTCTACAGCCACAACCGAGGTACAACCTCGAGATATTAACTCGAGGGCAATACTCCCCGTACCAGAGAATAGATCCAATGCACTCGCTCCCTCAAGGTCTATTTGGTGCTGCAAGACGTTGAATAGGTTCTCTTTAGCGAAGTCCGTAGTGGGGCGAGCGTTGAAGCTCTTGGGAACGTCGAAGCGACGACGCCTATACTTTCCTCCTATGATACGCATGGCCAAATACTATAATACGATACTACTCAGTGGAGCAAGCTCGATACGCGCGATATATGCTCTCAATTCTTGACAAAGCACCTCAAGCCTCTCCGCCTCACCTTCGTAGAAACAGAGCAGTACATCCTCTTTGTAATCAAAGCCCAAAGCCTGCCAAAGTAAAAACATGTAGTACATCATCTCGCTCACCGAATGCATGGCTCCAGCCGAACAGACCTCGTAGTGGTTGATGCAAAGGAGGTCGCCAGACGAAATAGCTATGCAATCCAGCTGAGCCCCCTGTAGCGAGACAATGAGCATACGGCAGCCCTCTCTGCGACTTTGTAGCCTCTGTACCTCAATGATGGGGAGATAATAAGGACGTGGCGAGAGGGGCGGATGTATGCGTTCGAAAAATCCGAGCAAATCTTTATCCCAAGCTGAGAGAATAACCTTATTCTCCAGGGGGAAGACCTCCGGCAGTACGCGCACTTCTTGAGGCAAACAAATGCCCTCGAGCCACAGTGTGGCTCGAGATGCCTCATACAGCTCCAAGGGTATGATGACGCTCTTGGTAGGCACATAGTACAGATAAACTCTCTGGTAGGGATAGCACAGCCACTCGTGTGCGTATATCAGATCTTGCAACGCCTCTATGTGGCCAAGGTACTCGCTAGAGAAAGGGAGATGCCCACATACTTGGTCTGCCTCCTGACCAAGGCGTGAGATACTAAAAGCAAGTCCATCCGACCTCAGCCAGATGGACATACTCATAGATTCGGCTAATAGAGGGCTTAGCTCCTCAAGTGTCATAGCCCAGAACGGATTACTCCCAGTTACCCGTCATCTTCATCTCGGTAAGCGAGCCAATGCGCAGACCAGGATATCCCTTGCCCATGGCCTTTTCCTTGGCAATTTGGATTTTGTCCTTCATACGAGCCGAGGGCAGGTCTGCTAGATAGCTCTCAAATGGGATACAGGCCTCAAAAACAGGCTGGGGGATGGTGTCCAAACCAACGATTTGGTCGATCGTACCCGTGCGCACCTCGATAGGCTTTTTGTCGCCAAAAGGATTGTTGTATAGGGCTGCTATCTCGGTACCATCCTTGACGAGAGAGTCCTTTGCCGACACCCATACAGTATCTCGTACGATGAGCCCCTTTTGTGCTGCCTGAGCTTCGGTCAGTCCCTGCTCACGCATTGCCTCTGTATATTCGCCCTCTGCCTTCACATAGTAGAGCTTGCCTCCCTCAAGGAAAGCGATCAGCTCCTCAGCCGAGGCGAAGCGGTGATAAATATCCTCATAGGCATCTTGATAGTTAGCGATCTTCTTGAGCTGCTTTTGGAGCACTTCCTCACGCTTAATCTGCTCCTTATCAAACTTTACAGGCGTAGCGATACTCTGATATGATAGGTATCCTAAAGCTACCACCGCGGCAAGAACCAGCACTTTAATGACTTTGTCCATCGTTCCTTATCTGATTTTTAATTACTACTTCTTCAATTCTTGGCCACACCAAAGGCCATTCAAAACTCGAATACTGTTACTCAAAAAGAGTAACTTCATCATCACAAAGATACTATTTTGTCTATGATGTACAACTCTATAGGGGAGCTAATACTAAAAAACATGGCCCTCCCTCCGACCGCCAGCCAACGTACTGCCATAGAGTGCTGCGCCGAATATCTCGAGAGCACCAATCCCTATAGCCTATTTCTGCTCAAAGGTTATGCTGGGACGGGGAAGACCTTCCTGATGCAGGCCATTACAAGTGCTGTAGAGGAGACTGGTATGAGGGTCGAGCTGATGGCCTCGACTGGCAGAGCTGCCAAGCAGCTGGAGATGACTACAGGACGTACTGCTACGACTATTCATAGGCGCATCTATCGGGCCACATCGGCCAGCATAGAAGAGGGAGGCAGCTACAAACTCGTACCACGGCAAGATGAACCTACACTCTTCATCGTGGACGAAGCCTCGATGATCGGAGGCGAAAGCTACGAGCCAACACCTTTTGGATCGGGCAATCTACTCGAAGACCTGCTCTCCTACGTTTGGGATAGCGAGGGCTGTAAGCTCATCATGGTGGGCGACTCGGCACAGCTTCCTCCCATCGGCAGTCCGATAAGCGATGCGCTCAATGCCGAGAAGCTCTATCAGGTATACGGCATGCAAGTTTATGAGAGTGAGCTACGTGAGGTGGTTCGCCAGGGAGAGACCTCGGGTATCCTAAGCCTTGCTACCAGCCTACGCAATATCCTCATTGAGTACGAGGGCTCTGCTCCCGAAGAACTCATACCCATAAGCTTCAGCCTGCCTAAACAAGGTGACATCAATATCCTGCTTGGTCGGGACATCATCGATACGATAGACACCTGTTACCGCAGATATGGGCGAGATGAATGCCTTGCCATCACGCCCTCCAACAAGCGCGCCCTGGCTTTCAGTCAAAGCATTCGAGGCATGGTCCTAGATTATGAAGAAGAAATTGGCCGAGGTGAAAGACTTATTGTGGCAAGAAACAACTATCACTATACACAGAGACGAGACCGCTCGGACTTCATTGCCAATGGAGAGCTGATAGAGGTACGTAAGCTTCATCGTGAGATGGAGTTGTATGACCTTCGCTTTGCCGATGCCACGGTTTATTTACCCGACCGAAATGACGAGCTGGAGGTACGGCTCCTGCTCTCAGGGCTGGCAGATGAGCAGGCACAGCGTACACAAATGCAGCGCACTGCCCTGTATCAAGCTTTGTACGCAGACTATGCTCATCAAAGAAGCATCGTGGATATTCGCCGAAGCATTCGTCAAGATCCTTTTTGGGGTGCGCTTGAGGTTAAGTATGGTTATGCCGTAACGGCACACAAAGCACAAGGGGGACAGTGGAGCTGCATCTTCGTTGACCTGGGCATGATGTCTTACCTTCCCAACGATCTTAATATGGTACGTTGGCTCTACACCGCCATTACTAGAGCTACTAAGCGTGTCTATTTGGTCAACCCTCCCGAAACGTTGATCGAAGACTGGAGCTATGACGATTACTAGCCCATGCGGAAGACACTTCCGCTCACCTATTCTGTCCGCACTTTCCTCTACCCTTGGAACATTCAGTCTATAAGCAACTTAGAAAGCCCCCCATCTTTTTGCAAAAACTTCCCGAACTTTTTGGAAAAAGTTCGGGAACTCCGAGAAAAAAGTTCGGGAAGTTTTTTTTGAAAGTTCCCGAAGATTTTTTCGCTCTTTCTACAGAAAGCACAAATCACTAGAACATAGCCTATTAAAAATCTATTAGAAAGACTAGCAATAGGAGACAAAAATTATACTCTCATGACACTCCTCCACTCCCTTAAAGACCTCACAGGTCTTACCCATCCCAGTTGAACCTATACAACTACCCTGGAGCAAGAGAACAACTGTTTAGGTCTTTTTGACTAACTTTGCAGGCGCAATTTTTCACTTAGTACAAACCCAAAGGATATGGACGACTCTATCCCTCCGAGTAATCAGCCCGAGGCAAAATGTAGTCGCACCACCAAGTAAGACCGCCTTGCGGTTATCGTGAGACTTTGCACAATACGCCACCGCAAGAGGTTGGAGCCTAGAGATTGGGAGCGTAGATGTATTACGCAACCGACCCTAAACTAAGGCTAGCCACGTCACAAGCGATGCATTGTGCAGGTATATCAAGGTAGGTGCACCCTCGGGAGCAAAACACTCGATAAGTATCACTTACCTCAATGAGAACCTATTATTCCCTAGGTCAAGGCCTCCCACAGCTAGAGACCTACGAAGAGAAATGCTGGATCAGCGTTGAGCTGCCAGACGAGGACGATATGGCATTCCTGACCGAGAGGTTGGGTATTCCCCACGAATTTTTCTCAGATATTGCTGACGTAGACGAACGCCCACGCACGGAGCGTGAGGAAGAATGGACGCTTACCCTCTTGCGCATTCCTTTAGAGAGCAATATCCCTGGATTGCCCTACATGACGATACCCATCGGTATCATCACTGGCTCTAAAGTTACCGTCTCCGTCTGCTACCGCAAGAGCCAGCTCGTACCTGACTTCATCAGCCATATTCGACGCAAAAACATCAAGATATATTCGCAGTCGGACTTCATCGTGCGGCTCATCTACTCCTCGGCAGTCTGGTTTCTCAAGTACCTCAAGCTGATCTATCTGGAGGTAAACCGAGCCGAGAAAGACCTTGAGCAAAGTGTCCGAAACGAAGATCTGATGCGCATCATGCGCCTACAGAAGTCGCTCGTCTACTTTAGTACCTCCATCCGAGGCAATGAGGCAATGCTCGGGCGTCTACGCAGTGCATCCAAAACCAGTGAGATAGAAGAAGACCTCATCGAAGATGTTGCCATCGAACTACGCCAAGCGTACAACACGACCAACATCTACAACGACATCTGCACCAGCACAATGGATGCCCTGGGGAGCATCATCTCCAACAACGTCAATACGATAATGAAACGTATGACTAGCCTCTCTATCGTTCTGACGATCCCAACAATGATCGCCAGCTTCTACGGAATGAACGTAAATGTCTATTTGGATCAATACCCCTACGCATTCATCTTCATCGTCATAGGAGCTGTACTGATGTCCGCCATCGCCTTCTTCCTCTTTAGAAAGATTCGCTGGTTCTAGAGCAAAGCTCCAAGTGAATGTTCACCAGACAAAAAATCAATGAATAAGACTGATACAAATACATCAGGCGTATACACGCCCGAGCTTATTGACCTCGTGCGCCTAGGCGTGGCCTTTCTAGGATTATTAGAGCAGAGAGAGAGCCAACACAAGGTCATAGATAAGCTCCTACAGCTCCTGCCTCGTATCTATGCCCAGACCTTGTTACTACCAGAATACTTCTACGATTGGGAGGAGGAGCTACTAGAGGAATATGTCAGAGAGGAGAGCTACGAAGCTGTACGCTCACAACTAGCCGAGACACTTGGTCAGGCAGATGCTTTCCTCGTGCCACTAATCGAGGACGGTGTCTATCGCTCAGACTGTACACAACTAACTATCAGCGAATGCGTAGCAGACATTTATCAGCATCTAGGCAACCTCTTAGGCATTATTCGATCGGAAAATACGGCGGCTGTGCCTCCAGCCATTGGTCGTTACCTCCTCTACTTTGAGGAGTATTGGGGACGTCAGCTACTCGTTGCCCTACCTGCCCTGAATGAAGCCCGTAGAATGCTCAGAGTACAAGACGAAGAGGAGGAAGAGAGCACTGTCGAGAGCGAAGAGATTGACCTATATAACGCCCTAGATGACTACGACAACGATGACCTCTAAACCCAAGGGACGAAAGCGCAGTAAGCAGCCTCGCTACTCTGCTCTCATTACCAAAGAAGAGCTTGCAGCGCTGCCAACAGCTCAGTTTATCGGCAGAATAGAACTTATCGAGACAAAGCGCGCCATGCGCGAAGCCCTTAGGGTATTACGAAAATGTGACGCTATAGGAATTGATACCGAAACGAAGCCCTCGTTCAAACCAGGGCAACGCCACGAGGTCTCACTCCTCCAGCTCTCTACCGATGAAGTATGCTATCTCTTTAGGCTTAACAAAATTGGTCTTGCCGAAGAGCTGATACGCCTCTTGGAGAACTCCAAGATCCTCAAGATAGGTCTAAGTCTCAAGGACGACATCCTTGCCATGAGACGACTGGCACTAGTTGCTCCAGAGGGAATGGTAGAGCTGCAAAAGCTCTGTCCTGGCTATGGTATTCGTGTAGAAAGCCTACAAAAGATCTATGGTATCATGTTCGGAGAGTATATGAGCAAGGGACAGCGTATGAGCAATTGGGAGGCCAAGCAGCTCACTAATGCACAGCAAGCCTATGCAGCCCTAGATGCTTGGGCTTGCCTAAGAATCTACCGAGAGCTGATGCGGCATGATACCCCCAACCCTACGCTGTTCGCACTCTTATACTGAAGCTCTCTCATAACATTACCCTAGCTCTAATGAACATTATTTCTATTCTCTCTCTCGTCACGTACCATATGAGCCCTCCTCCCTTCGATATCAAGACCCTATAGGTTACTATATCCGACAAAGTCCCGATAAGAGAGCAATCCTGTTACTACAACTAAAGATGAGCAATATAGCAAAAGTGCGTCTACTCCCACGCAAAGAGGAGTCTATCCTACGCTTTCATCCCTGGGTATTCTCTGGAGCAATCGCCAGCACAGAGGGTAAGCTATATGATGGAGCATTAGTCCTTCTAGAGAGCCATCGAGGTGATGCTCTCGGAGTAGGGCACTATGCCATAGGGAGTATCGCTGTGAGGATGCTAAGCTTCATCGGCAATGAAGAGATAGATACCCCGTTTTGGCAAAGTCGCCTAGCTGCGGCTCTAGAGCTGCGCCTCCGCTGTGGTCTTTTCACATCGGAGGATAATCCACGACGCAATAACGTATATCGGCTGGTACATGGCGAGGGCGACCAACTACCAGGTCTTGTCATCGACATCTATGGCGCGACAGCAGTGATACAGGCCCACAGCCTAGGGATGCATGAGAGCCGAGAGACTATCGGTAAGGCCCTTATGGCTATCTATGCAGACTATCTACCTGATACGCTACATGCAGTCTATTACAAGAGTAGTGGTACGCTACCAAATCGAGAGAGCCGAGAGATTTGCGAGGATGGATTCCTCATCGGGCACACCGAGGCACAACCCGTTTGGGAATATGGCATTCAATTCTTACCAGATTGGTTACGAGGACAAAAGACAGGTTTCTTCATCGACCAGAGAGACAATCGAGCCCTTGTAGAGCAATATGCCCAAGGACGTACACTACTCAATGCTTTCTGCTACACAGGAGGCTTCTCTCTCTATGCCCTACGAGGGGGAGCCAAGCGCGTGGACTCGCTCGACAGCTCTACCAAGGCCATGTATCTAACTCAGGAGCACATACGTCTCAACTTCGGAGATGCAGCCCCACATCGCTGCATCACACAAGACGCCTTTGAATATCTCGACCAAATGCCCGAGGGAGAATATGACATGATAATTCTTGATCCCCCTGCCTTCGCCAAACACCGCAAAGTGCTGCGCAATGCCCTGATTGGCTACCGGCGCATCAATGCTCACGCCTTCAAAAAGATTGCTCCAGGGGGTATCCTCTTTACCTTTAGCTGTTCGCAAGCAGTGAGCAAAGATGAGTTTCGTCTAGCCGTCTTCACCGCTGCTGCAACATCAGGCAGGCATGTACGCATCCTACATCAACTTACCCAACCCATTGATCATCCCGTAAGCATTTATCATCCAGAGGGCGAGTATCTCAAGGGACTCGTTCTTCAGGTTGAGTAGCCTACAAGCAATCTCAAAAAAGAGTTCGGGATAGGCTTTAAAAGCCTATCCCGAACTCTTCCTTCCCCTATCAAACGCAATCAACCATCAAAACAAACGCTCCACCAAATGGAGAAAAACATTCAAGGATAAATTATCAAAGTCTAGGTATGCCCCAAACCAAGATATTCTAAAAAGACATCCTTTAATCAATCCATGTCGTTTCTCCTTAAGGGAGCTCAGCTCCCGTTACAAGCATACCTTCGCTCAGTAACATAAGTACTAACATCCATTATAAAGCTTTTCAAAAACTCAATGGTCTTATCCTTTAGGTCTCGTAAATATTGAGTTGATATATTGCCTCCAATCTCTCTAAAAGAGCATTCCCCATGAGCCAATCGGTTTCTAGTGTCTCGTATATGTTGTAATTGCTCACATCTATTTTCTTTCAACTCAATCCCGTATAGGTCACAAAGAGTCCTTATGTTTTTCGAGTCTAGATTTCCGGGATAGATTGAGCCTGATTTGTGTTTTACATATTCCTTAAAACTGAGATCAATCGGAATCTTGTTAAGAGTATGACACTGAACAAATAGACCGATCGTATTTAAAGTGTCTTTAGGTGTACTACTATTCTGGAATTGATGATATAAGTGCTTTAGCCAGATCAATTGTAATTCGCTACTAAGATCCTCAAACTTCAGCCCCTCCCTTGAAAAAGCATCATGTATCTGAACTAAGCTTTCTGTAATGGTAGATTCAACCAAATTATAGAGCATTAGGACACAAGAGGCCTTCAATATCACTACTGGTGGTGCAATCTTTTTATCAAGATCTCTATCCTCATTAGAATCTACATGACAAATGAATGCATATAGTTTCTCAATGTCTTCACACCTTTCGTTAAACCCTAGCTCAATTGCTTTCATCTCCGTCCAAAATTGCATTCATGATAAACTCTACCCTTCCTTTGAGTTTGTTAGGATCATGCAACTTGGTATTTCCCGAATAATACTTGGCAAACTCTCTTGAATTTACCATCTCATCCCATTTTTGTTTTGAATAAATTATATCAGCCTTTTTTTGCAGAGCCTCATGTACGCCTATTGAAATTGCTTCAAAAATAACACGTTTCGTTTGAGGATTTGCTGTTCTTCTAAAACCATAGGTAGAGTATTGATCCACAAATCCTAGCATCTTATCGAACTTATCATAGAGCAATTTCAACTCACTCTCGACCTCATCACTTGACAAATCGGAAAGTTCCTTATTCTTCGCCTCCAAGTACTCATCAAGAAAGACAGCAATTCCCTTTTTAGGGAATTGCTTATACCTACCCTTATCAGAGAGTCCAATATATCTCAAAATTAACTCTTCCTTTTCCTGTCTATTTTGGAGGAATTTATCTATCGGACATAACTTATCAAACAGAGGATGTTGAGCACATCTGTCATATATAAATTGAGTAAGTATCCCTGTCTTATCTCCCTTGCGCATTTCCATAGGTTTGAGAAGGTCACTTCCTCTATTTATTCGCTCAAACATATCTCTCTTAACCTCATCATCCGCATCCTCGGAAAGAACAATCATGCGTAGAGGGGTACTGAGAAGTTTACCCTGCCTTGTTTTATCAAGATCCCCAAAAAAGAACCCATTAAGTGTGTCTATTTTCTGTAAACCTTGGAGTTTAAGCTCACCTCTCACGAAGTGATAAATTGTACGAATCCTTTGGGACCCATCTACAATCTCCCACACACTATCTTTATTCTCTGCAACAAAAATAAGTGGCACGGGCAGCCCCAATATAATAGACTCTATAAACTTGGACTGTCTCTTTTCATCCCAAGTAAAATCTCTTTGATACTCTGGAACAAATAAAACATTATAGAATGAATTAATATCCTGAAATTCATCCAATTCTGTGTATTCTAGCCCACGCTCATATTTATCGACAATAGTTTCCAGGATTAACTCTCTAATATCATATCTGACACTTTTCCTTAATTCATAGATTTGCTCTTCAGCTCTATCTATCTCTTCTCTACTCCTTGGCATAGGATATCATCATTAATTTGAAAGTTACTATACAAACATAACAAATTCTCCCTAGAGAAGTCTCATAAATCAGTAAATACAACCAAAACTAGTATGGGCTGTGATAGACCTAAATTCTACCACAGCCCATAACTAGAGCCTTTTATATGCAATCCTTAACGCATATCTCGCAACTGCCTCTGTAACTCTTGACGAGCCAAGAAGATACGGCTCTTGACCGTACCCAAGGGTATCCCCAAGACCTCGGCTATCTCATGATACTTATAGCCACTCACATACATAGAGAAGGGCTCTTTGAGCGTCTGCGACAGCCCCTCTATAGCTCGAGTGATCTCTTTAATATCCATCGAGCCCTCGGGAGTATTCTCTCCTCCATCACTCAGAAGTGGTACATTGTAGGCATCTACATTGGGATCGATGAGCCCCTGAGTACGTATGAGCTTGTGGTAATTGTTGATGAAGATATTTCGCATAATAGTGAGAACCCAACCCTTGAAATTGATATTATCTACAAACTTATGCCTATTCCTAAGAGCTTTGAGCGTGGTATCCTGCATCAAATCTTCGGCATCTGCCTCGTCTATTGTCAAAGTACGGGCGAAACTCTTCATATAATCTTGCATCCCCAATAGGTTCTGCTGAAACTGTGCTACGGTCATCTCGTCCAATTATCTTTATATATCGTTATGCCCTACGAACAAGATATAGCCTCAAGGCTCTGATTATTCATAGGATTTGAACAAAGGTAAACGAAATGAACCGCTTGTTTAATTGAAAAAAACTATCTCTTAATCACAGAAACTAATAACATGACAGCCTCAGAACTAGCGAACAACGAGCCTTCGGAAGCCTTCACTCATCTTAGTAATGAACTCATCATCCTCTCCTGAGAGGATGAGCAAATACTCCACATCCTCAAACTGAGCAAGAAACTCGGGAACATCATCCGAAGACATTGTCATACAAGCTGTCGCAAGCCCATCGGCCAACATACAGCTCGGAGCAAGAATGGTAGCGCTGAGCACATCGGTCTGCACTGGATAGCCCGTAAAGGGATCTATAGTGTGAGCGACCTTACGCCCATTCACCACTTTATAGTTGCGATAGTTGCCAGAAGTGGCTAGGCCTCCTCGAGGACGGTCGAGAGAAATGATAAGCTCAAGATCTTGATTGAACCCAACTGGATCTTCGATGGGTTTGTTGATACCAACAGTCCATGGTGTACCCTGAGGATTAACTCCAGAAAAAGCTATTTCACCACCCAGCTCCACCATATAGCTCTGCGCACCTCGAGCCTGGAGCATCTGCCCAACAAGGTCGGAGCAATACCCCTTAGATATGGAAGACAGGTCTATGATGGTACGCCTATCTCGCTTAATAAGCCTATCACCGCTGAGATACACAGACCGATAACCAACAAACTTACACAAGCTATCTAGCACGTGGTCATCCAAGCGGGCTAAACTATCGAAACCAAATCCCCAAGCATTGATCAGAGGCGAACAAGTAACATCGTATCGTCCGTGGCTGGCCTCCGAAATACGCTCGGCAGCTCGCCAAACGTGGCGCAACATGGAGTCCGTCTCAGCAGATTCGTTACGATTAATAGCACTGATAAGACTTGTTGGTTCAAAAGGATTAAGCGAATGGCTAAAGACCTTGAAAATAGTGTCGACATCCTCAGCGTAGTCCTCTGCCCTATCGTACTTAATCTGATAGAAAGTATGAAAAATCTCACCCCGAAGTACGGTATATGGTCGCCTAGCCTCTACTTCCTTCAGAGGCTGAGCGTACCAACGGTAAGCAAAGAATAGAGCTCCGAGAACGATGAGAAAATAAGCTGTCTGTACTCTATTAGGCAACTTCATCGTTATATCTCCTGGTCAATTTTATAGACATTCCGTTCGGGATTCTGACGGCTAATCAGTTCGGCAAGGAAGCCCGTGAGGAATAACTGAGACCCGATAATCATCGCAGCTAAAGCGATGAAAAAATACGGACGGGCTGTAACCAAAGGTGCTGGCGTATTCATGAAAACATGAATGAGCTTATTGAGCAGAATCCCTCCAAGAGCCAGGAAGCCTAAGAGAAACATCAAGCTCCCTCCCAACCCAAAGAAATGCATCGGCTTGCGTCCAAAAGTGGCAGTAAACCATAGAGTAATAAGATCTAGATAGCCATTGACGAAACGATTAAGTCCAAACTTCGTAGAGCCATACTTACGGGCCTGATGCTGGACGACCTTCTCTCCTATCTTTGCGAAGCCAGCATTCTTTGCCATATAGGGGATATAACGGTGCATGTCATTATAGATCTCGATATTCTTCACTACCTCTAGGCGATAAGCCTTCAGACCACAGTTGAAATCATGTAGGTTCTTAATCCCCGAAAGCTTACGAGCCGTAGCATTGAACAGTTTAGAAGGTAGGTTTTTAGACAAGACTGGATCATAGCGTTTACGCTTCCACCCACTTACCAGGTCGTAACCTTCTTCCTTAATCATGCGATACAACTCTGGTATCTCCTCAGGGCTATCCTGCAGGTCCGCATCCATCGTGATGACGACCTCTCCTCTAGCACGCTCGAAGCCACACTGCAGTCCTGGAGACTTACCGTAGTTACGCCTAAACTTCACCCCACGAACGGCAGGGTTTGCGACAGCCAAACGCTTGATAACCTCCCATGAGCCATCCGTGCTACCATCGCAAACGAAAATAATTTCATAGCTCCATGCATGCTCCTCCATCACACGGCGTATCCAGGCCTCCAATTCAGAGAGAGAGTCCTCCTCATTGTAGAGCGGAATGACGATAGACAAATTCATAATTTATGGCATTAGTTCGTTTACTTGCCTAGACGTCGAAGCAAAAAACCATTGATTAGGCCAAGTATTGCCCCAATCGTCACCTGCATGTTTACTACCGAGAGCAAGAATGTCCACACCGATACACCTCTCAGTTCAGTAATGAAACTCAAGGGATCACGTCCGTAGATCCGCTCCAGCCCTACTTTGGTCTCGGGACTTTGAGCAAATAGATCCAACATCGACTGTTCCATCGCCTCAAGTACTCCAGGAAGCATGTAGCGTACATAGGCATAGAGAGGTAGGAGTAAGACAAGAGTACCGAAAAAAAAGATCATCACCGTATGCGACCAAATAGACATGAACCGCACCTCTACGCCCTGTCCTCTCAGAGATAATACATAAGCCCTTGCCAGCCGATATGAAACCAGGGGAACAAACGGCAGGCCAAGTAAAAAAATGAATATCAAAGGAGAGAAACTCACCGTACCTACCCACAAAGCGAAGAGTAAAACAAAAACTAAGCCTAGCACCAAGCCCGACCGAGTAGCAGTGGCAACTACGGGTTGCCTATTGTGTTGATTTTGCATTTGTCTCTAATAATTAATTGGGTTTATTCCCTAAAAGGGGGCCCTTCGGGCTCAGCACGATATCCACTGGCCTATCCCAAGGATCTCGTGGCAGGCTATCTAGCTTCATTAGCCCTAGGGTAACGCCCACAGTAAGCGCGCTCGTCTGTGGCAGATATCTATCGTAATATCCCTTACCTCGACCAAGACGATAACCATCTTTATCAAAAGCCACAGCAGGAACAATGATAAGATCAAGGCTCTCTGGTACAACCCTAGATGCATCGTCCCGAGGCTCTCGAACGCCAAACGCCCCCACAGAGTCAAGTGGCATGGCATCCCAGCTATAAAAATGCATCTCATCCCCCTCTACCCGCGGTAGGCTAACCTCGTAGTTCCGATCAAGTTTCATCAGCCAAGACATAAGCTCTGGCTCATCGGGCAAGGCCATATAAGCCCCTATCCTGCATCGATCGGGATAGACCCCAAGCAACTCGACAAGCTGACGTACGACACTTTCACTACGTACCGCCCTATCTGGGAGGACGCCTCCCAAACTTCTCCAATACGCCCTATATTCGGCTCGCAGGCTCCGCTTGTCCAACATTGGATTCTGTCTCAAGGATTGGTCTCCATGCACCAGTCTTGATTAGCTCCAAGGCTAGCGTGAGCTCCGCATTGCCCTGCATCTCCATCCAATAGTAAGCACTCCTATCTGGAGAGACATTGTCGGCTATCATAGCCCTAAGGTGGCGTAAGATGAGATCCGCTGACCGATAAAGCAAGGTCGTACGAATAGGGATACCCTGAGCCTGAGCATAATAAGCATAATCGAAGAGCAACGAATTGCCCAGCGAGGAGAGATGCTCGCTAAGCGCTTTCATCCCCTTATAAGCCATTAATTCCTCTCTACGCTTATCAACATAGTGAAAAGCAAAGCGTGGCAGCGTGCCAGACTGAACTAGACGTAGATAATAGGAATTGATACCCACGCTATCTCGAGGCACAAAGATATCGGGACGAACGCCCCCTCCCCCGTGTACCACACGCCCCAGTTTAGTATAGTAGCGTATCGTGTCAGTCTCGGCTATGCTGTCTGCATTGAATAGCTCCCCATGGGCATATCTCCGCTCCAGATCTTCTGCATAGCTCTCATTACCCTCTGCGTAGCTCTTCTGCACCGATCGCCCCGAGGGCGTATAGTATCGGGCCACCGTTAGACGTACGGCAGAGCCATCGGCTAGCATAAAAGGCTGCTGCACCAAACCTTTGCCAAAGGTTCGTCGCCCCACGATCTGTGCCCTATCATAGTCTTGCATCACTCCTGCAAATATCTCACTAGCACTAGCACTAAACTCATTAACCAAGACTACAAGAGGCATATCTATCAGCTGCCCATCCGAGGAGTTTAGATAGTCCTCTCTAGGAAAGGCTCGCCCCTCGGTATAGAGGAGTAGTCGTTCCTTGGGCAGAAACTCACCAGCCAAAGCCAGTGCAGCATCGAGGTACCCCCCCACGTTATCCCTAAGATCGACCACCACCCCACGTATCTGACGTGGGCCATTGCGCACATAGGCATTAAGAAACTCTCGATGAGTAAGTGCCCCCCAACGGTTGATGCGGACATAGAGTACCGAATCGGTCACATACACGGCATCAAGCGTACTCACAGGCACAGGCCCACGGACCACAGCGACCTCCTGCTCCTGCCCATCTCTGCTGACGAGCAGTCGTACAACGCTCTTATCAGGCCCCTTGAGCGCCTTCATTACATCCTCATCCGTCAGCCCATCTCCATAGAGTAGAGTACTATCAGCTCTAAGGATGCGATCACCTGCCTTGAGACCTGCTCGCTCAGAGGCTCCACCCTCGATGACGCGTACCACGACAACGGTGTCTATCAGGCGGTTAAACATTACCCCTATACCCTGAAACGAGCCATTCAGCCCCTCGCTCTCTTTCCTATTCATCTCAGCCGTCAGATAGGTCGAGTGGGGATCAAGATTAGCCAGAATAAGAGGAATGGCAGCCTCATGTACGCTATCCATATCGAGCGTGTCGACATAGTTATCTTGGATAATCTGCAGTACATGTCCAAGCCTATTGATCGAGTAAATGTGGCTCGACTCTAGTCTACGCCCCAGCAGGATACCAAGAGCAAAAACAGCCCCAATAGCGAGCAAATAAAATAGTTTACGTATCATACGCAACGAGACCGCACGAGGGCGATCTCTCATTATTGTAATAGTTTTATCGTCTTGTTTCTTGGTCTAGTTCTATGCAATCCACCTCAATCCCTGCCCTACGCAAGAGGTCTATACCATCTGCAAGGCGATAGGCTCGAGCATAGACTACCCGACGAATACGACTCTGGATGATGAGCTTGGCACACTCGATGCAAGGAGCGTCTGTAGTATAGATAGTCGCTCCTGTACTATCGTTCGTACTGCTGGCAACCTTCGTGAGGGCATTCGCCTCGGCATGCAACACATACTGCTTAGTCATGCCGTCCTCATCCTCACAAATATTCTCAAAGCCTGTGGGCGTACCATTATATCCGTCCGATATGATGCTCTTGTCTTTGACGATAAGTGCGCCGACTTTACGTCGCTCGCAGTACGAGTTTTCCGCCCAAATCTGCGCCATCCTAAGGTATCGCTTATCAAGTATGAGCTGTTTATCTTCCATCATTCAACCCTTTAGGCTACAAAAATAAGAGTATTGCACGACAATCCGTACAGATGTACCCTAGTCGTGGAGCAACCCCATCCAATATTCTCCGACAAGTAGACGAACCAAGGCCTCCGAGCTAAGTGGCTCATGCAGTAGCTCCGACTGATACCGAAGCTGCCCCCCCTCTATAGTGTACGTCCCCGTATTCTGAGGAATAATGTCATCTACCCATGAAAAACTCACCTCTGCCCCTGCCTGCTCTGCTCTCTGACGAGTATAAGCCATAAGATTGAGTGGGCGCACCATCCCCCTAGGTATACACCTCAAGGAGGAGCTACTCTGCCTATTAGGTAAGGTTATGCGAAGCTCTTTGTCTTTGGGCAACCGACCCTCCAGTCTCCAGGGCTCGTCACCCAAAAGAGCATCCACACAGAACACACGCTCGTCCTCCCGACACAGAGCCACGCAGCGGAGCTCTCCCACCTCATCGGCAACAACCAGCACACGCCCCCAGCGAACATATTCAGCAAAGACATTCGCCACCTGCGCTCTCGTATGATCTATCCCAGCATCACTATATCCTCTCAGTGCGACAGAGACATACTGCTCTACATCATACTCCCCTGCATCATCGATGTATTCTTTGGGAGAGATATAACGACCGAAACCTCCCATACCAGCGAGCGAACTGATCTCGTAGCGATAATTATTAGTCACGAAGCCAAAGTGCTGGGCATAATACAGTCTAAGCTCTTCATCAGCTGGGATTAGCAAGGCTGCCACACGCCCCTTGGCATACTCCTCTCGCATCGTGCGCACCATCAACTCGTGCATGATCCCCCTCCCTCGGTGGCTGCTCAGCGTACACGCTCCAGATACATAGAAAGCCTCCCCCACTCCTCCCCGAATCACATATCGGGGAGCATGGATATGTGCCACAGACTTTCCCTCAGCTTCATACAAATAGATCTCTTCCTCTCGAGCGACACGATCGAAATAAAAACGTACGAACTCGGCCTCGTCATCGAAACACGCTCTCCAGAGCCCCTCGGCCTCGGCAAGCTTAGTCTTCATAGCGCAGAATAGCTACATCCTTCGGCAAAACTATCTCTGGCTTATAGGACAGCTTGCTCTTGCGAAGTCCCTCTATACCGAGGTCCTCTTCCCTATTAATATAGGTGTATTCCTGAGGAATGCGGCGAGCAAACTCTCGATTGATCATCGCAAACGCTCCCTCATAGTCCGTCAGAGCTTTCTCTACATGAACTCCAAAGGTCGTCCGATTAATTGGTGAACCAAGGCTAAAGGCTACAATTCTTCCCTCTACTCTCAAGGCTCCACCTTGCAGCTCTAGAGCCTCGTAGGCATCAACAATGCGTCCTATCATACGCTGCTCCTCGGTCTGTCCCTCACTCTGCCCACTCTTCGATAACCATTCCTCCTCAAGGGCGAGACATTCAGTCAGGTTATCTCGAGTAATCACCTCATAAATATAGTCGGGATACAATCGCTCAAACTTATTGATATGGTTACGCTTACTCTGTAAGCTCTTGCCCGAGAGGCTACACATACGCTCTCGCAGATAGATGTAATCCTGTGTACCCTCGTCACTAAGGTAGTGAAACGCCCCAGGAGCAATAGTATCCAGCTTTTCACGGCAGCGAGGAGTTACTCCCATCAAGATAAGGGGATAGCCTCCTTCCTTCACAAATGCCTTGAGTGTCTCGAGGCAGCCTCTGAAACCCTCCGCACTATCACATATCGGCATTAGGTAGGCAGGATGAGGTCGCCCCATTGGCTGAAAACCAATAACCAGCGTATCTCGTATAAGAGCCCAGGATGTACCATACCGCCCAGCCCAACCATAAAGATTGGCAAAAGCAAGATCACAAATCTGCGAAGTCCCCTCCAGTGTACGGCTCATGACCTCTCCCCGAGCATCGAGGTCGATGGGTTTAAATACAATCTTCTCCATCATGTAGATATAAAACGAGTGTGCTGCAAATCAGCTATCCGATTTGCAGCACACCCACTAAGGCTTCTAGTCGGCTAGCACCGATGGCCTTATGCGATATTCTATCCGCAGTATTCGTCAGATACTGTCAGCTTAGCGCGCCCTTTAGCACGGCGAGCAGCTAGCACACGACGACCATTGGCTGTAGCCATACGGCTACGGAAACCATGCTTATTCTTTCTCTTGCGGTTCGAGGGCTGAAACGTTCTCTTCATCTCTTATATTTAATTATTATACCCAAAAAAAGTAGAATGCTTTGGAGCGCAAAGGTATGCATTTATCTCTATATTGCCAAACTAACCATCCCCTGGATCAGCCTAACTACTCTCTGACTACGCCACATCGACCTCCCATCCCTATAGAAGTGTTCCCAACGCTCAGCATAGGGTCTCGGCACAGCCCTACGGCAGCATATTACCTCCTCATAGACCAGTCCTGCATATAAGAACAAGTTTCCTTTCAGATAAAGCAAAAACTTAAATTAGCCACAAAGGTCCCCACAGCATGGTACATATCTATGTGATGATGACACAAAAATGAGTGAAGCCGTACTACTGTTTCTTGTAGTACGGCTCCACGTTATAAGGCTCTAATGGCTATTAAGGAACATAACTACTTGGACAAACATCGTTCTTCCTAAATAGCAGTAGCGGGAGGCGCGATATCGTCTGTATAGAGGATAATGTTTCCAATCTAGTAACATTACAAAAAGAAGCGTATGCACCCGATGCTCCAGGAGCCATCCGGCTCCAGAACCCAAAGCCTTTATCGAGTTGCTCATACATATCACCATTAGAATGAACTCGGTAAAAACCTATAGGTTCAAAAGAGATAGACCTAGTCTCAAGCTCTCGGCCATTCCACCACCCGGGGTTACTAATCAGATCTAAGCTAACTTCAGGATCTATACCTACACGAACTACACTCATCGTCAAAACTCCTGTAACCGAGTTATACTGCCAACGAAACGCCAAACGGCGACTATCATCTGGAAGTGAGTACCTACCAGGAATATCCTGACCTGCTCCTAGTTTCTTCATTCTTAGAGCATAGATCACGCCATTCCCCGCGCTCCTAAAATCTGAAAACCCAACGTAAGAAGACCCTCCGATGTTCAACTGTTCCCTCCTATTCAAGACGTCACTAGATGCTGCTGAGAATTTTATGTCAGCATGATAAAAAGGTATAATTACAGAAGAAGCATCCCAATACGCGAACACATGAGGTTGATCTATCTGAGAACCATCATATCCCCTGTCCGAGAGCATTGGCCAAAGCTCAGCACCCGTAAACCTATGCACTTGCTCCTTGGCAACTGCAAAAGAACCGTCCGCAGCAAGAAAAGGGCCGATATACTCAACAGGATTCTGCACATCCACATCAATATCTATAGTATATGACTGTCTATTTTTCATAATCATATTCGACTCGAAACCATAAAGACGTCCCGCACGAAAGATGTCCGTAGTCTTAGATGTCGTACCTACCCTAGTAAGCTGACCCGAAGGGAGCTCGCGAGACATCCCCCAAACTAGATAAGACCTTTTAGTAAGTCCAGGCTGATTAGTAGCAGTGAAGCTCAAAGTGGCAGGTGTGGCTATCCCTGAGCTACCTTCAGTAAATCGCCAAACTGGTTCGTGAGTATTACTCTTCTCCAAATCTGAGATCTTGCTTGACATTGCAGAGAAATCAAACACTCCACGATTATCCAATTCATTGGTCTGAATCTCATAAACTTGTTTTTCGATCTTATTAAGCAGTCGGTTATTAACCGATGTGCGTAGCAACACACCACGAGGATTGAAGGTAACATTAACCATTTCATTCTTACGAATACGAGTCCAGGGAAATGTTAGTGGAGCTCGAAGCTGTCCATATTCCAAAACTTCTCCCTCTGGCTCGAAGCTAACGCCATCCTTCGTTGAGTTGAGGACGCCACCGCCTGCGATACCTGCTACATACCACTCTTCCCCCTCGTCGATGGTCTGGTCATCCATGTTCTGCAGCGTGATATTCGTCTGGGGAAGTTTAAGCTTGAGGTTACCTGCAGTACCCTCTACCAGCCAGTTGATCTTAGCATAGCCAACCTGATTGCTACCTTTCTTACGGAAAAAAGCGTGTGTTGTAAAGTCCGAGGTTGGTCCAATCTTGGGCGTCTCGGAGAGGTCCCCCACACCGTCAAACGTCAGCGCACGCATGGCATCCTCAGACACCTCGGCCGTTAGACGTAGCTCAAACGTCCCCTCTGAGGACTGAACCTCAGTAGTAGACAACGACTGTGGCTCATCAGCCTTCTGACAAGACCCCAAAAGCCCCAGGGACAATAACACACTCAAATAAATAGTCTTCTTCATTTTCTTTGGATAATAATTTGGATTTGTTTTTAAACTTCTGAAATAACTCCTAGAGGCTGCCACCGCTGCCCCAACCATTGACCGAACTGCCACCGCCATCACCCCAGCCGTTGACGCCCGAGCTACCGCCACTACCCCAGTCGATTACGGAGCTGTCCATATCGCCCCAATCTTGAACCCCAGCCTCGGCTGACAGGCTAAAGAGCAGAGATAGACCTTGGCAATGCGGAAGCTCCCAAATGCTGGGACTAGAATAAACTTCTTTTCTCTCCATCACATAATACTTTTAATTGAATATTGACACGGTGTCTTTCATGATCAGGACGAGCAAAGAAGCGAACAGGCCTGGACAAAGAGCCTAACAACAGAACCATCATGTGCTCCGTCTGCCCCTGATGCGCCTTACCAACAAAAGACAGACAAAGTAAAGAAAAAAAAAAAAACATCAAAATGAGTTGACGAATTTCCTGGAGTATCCTCCAGAAGTCTATGATTGCCGAGCTCTTCGCACGCCGAAAGCGAAGTTTATCAGGGGCAATCGAAGCCCGTTAATCTGGAGCAAGGCGATGACGAAGGCACAGAAATCGCCTCCATAGGCCCCAGGATTTACGGGCCGAAGCAGGAAATTTATATCTAACTGTAATCAAGCGAATTACCTTCCATCCTGAAAGACGCGAAAAAGCTTCCCGAACTTTTCAAAAAAACTTCCCGATCTTTTTCCAAAAAGTTCGGGAACTCCCCAAAAAAACTTCGGGAACTTTTTTTCGAGTATTCCCGAGCATTTTTTTGAGGTATTAAAAGGAGGATTTTTGGAGACGCCCTAAGCAAGATGTACAAGTATGCACAAGGGCGATCAGAACATAGCAATTCTGGTGTAATTATCGCACTGTCGGAGGAGGGAAATTAAACTAGACATAGAGGTCGTCTAACTATCCTTTGTCATGATCCACCGAGCCATATCCTCATCGAACTAAATATCACAGAACAAGAGTAGCATAGCTCTAGGAGACAGGTAGCTACAATTTTGATAGATTTCGATACATTTGTAGGGTATTATGCCAGAAGAGAGGCTTTTATTTTTAGAGAGAATATACTTCGAGATGATAGCATGACCAAGGATTATCCCACAATATCCACCATAATAAGCTCTATTTTGAGCCTTGTGCTACTTGTAGTGCTTTCTCCGCTCCATGCAGCACCTCTTGGGGTACGGTATGTTCTGGCCAAAGAGCTCAAAGCTGAGCGATTGAAGGTTTATTTAACCCATGGTAAACCCTCTGCTCTGTGTCTTGAGGGCAAGGCCTCTGGGCGCGTTCGTCGATATCAGAGGGATGCTCTTCGGTCCGAAGCTGTGGCTGCTACATTCGACACGCAAGAGGGATGCTGGCGCATTGACAATCCTGTCACAGGGTATGGCTACTTTGTAGAGCAGCCGAACGAGCTATCACGCTATACCTATATAATAGACTACACAGCTCACCGCCCCAATTTCGACAAACTAAGCGTCGAGGTCGAGGCTACCGACCCTTGTGCCAGGATTCGTCTTGGCCTCGATAGCCACCTTGTCCCCATGGTTTACTATACGCCCAGTGCAGCTCCCATGATACTGCCCTATCGAGCTGAGCTAAGCTACGAAAATTTGCGTTGGGATAAGGATACCAAAACCTTTGTTCCCTATACTCGGACCCAAGTAGTGGAGTATAGCACTAGCCCCATCGCTGCCGAGGCTTCGCTTGCCGATACTCCTTACACCTTTGTGCGAGACCTTTGGGCCTCAGATCTAGGGCTAACCTCTAGCCCTGCCTCTTCGGAGCTATTGGAGAGTAAGCGCATTGAAGTACATGCAGGGGTAGACCTTATAGATAGTGGCAATGAGCCAGACTGGCAACAGCTATCCGCTCCCTGCACTCTGCGCCTATGGGCCAGGGGCAATGAGCCATCAACGGCCAAATATCATTGGGTCATAGAGTTATTGGCAGCCGAAGGGTCTGAAACCATACTTAGTCATACAGGTAGCGAGGTAGAGCAAACCTTAAGCAGGTCTGGGATATACCGTATCCGATTGGAGGCTTTAGGACGCGATGCGAGCTGCATTGATAACGGCTTTGAGCAGGAGTTACGCATCACAGAGTCCGCCCTAGAGGTACCCAATGCCTTTACTCCTGGATCTACCCCTGGGATAAATGATGTTTTTAGAGTACTACACCGCTCATTAACATCATTCAGTGGTAAGGTCTTCACGGCTAGTGGACAGGAGATTTATCGTTGGGTAGACCCTAATGGAGGATGGGACGGTACGCATAGGGGGGCTCTCGTCCCAACAGGGGCCTATTATTACGCTATTGATGCCGTTGGGGCAGACGGCATTCGCTATGAGAAACGTGGTGTAGTCCATGTAATTCGGAGCGAATTTGACACCTTTTGATTAAGACAATATGCAAGACATCGAGGTATATGGAGCAAGAGTACACAACCTAAAGAATGTCAATGTACGCATTCCTCGCTATTCGCTCACTGTCCTGACGGGACTAAGCGGTAGCGGTAAGTCTTCGCTTGCCTTCGACACCTTATTTTCTGAGGGACAAAGACGCTACATCGACACTTTTGGGGCTTATGCCAAGGGGTTTCTCGGTGGGGGGATGGAGCGCCCTGATGTAGATGAAATCAAGGGGCTGGGGCCTGTTATCTCAATGGATCAAAAGACGACGAACCGCAACCCTCGCTCCACTGTGGGGACGGTGACGGAGCTATACGACTTCTTCCGCCTGCTCTATGCTCGAGTTTCTGAGGCTATCTCTTATCTCTCTGGTAAGCCTATGGTGCGCTATACCGAGACACAAATCTTGGAGCTAATCATAGAGAAATATATTGGGCGCAAAGTCCTCATCCTTGCCCCTGTCGTCAAAGGGCGCAAAGGGCACTACAAAGAGCTCTTTGAGCATATGCGCAAGAAAGGCTACCTAAGGGTACGAGTAGATGGCAGCACGCTGGATCTCGTCTTTGGCCTCAAGCTAGACCGCTACAAGATACACGATATCGAAGTTGTGGTCGATAGATTGGAAATTGATGCGAACGACCAACAACGGCTAGCTGCAAGCCTCGCTCTGGCTCTGCGAGAGGGAGGTGGTATTGTTATGATACAGGATCAGGCATCGGGCCAGATCGGTTACTTTAGCCGTAAGCTGATGTGCCCAGAGAGTGGCCTGGCATATAAGGAGCTTGCCCCACACAACTTCTCATTCAACTCACCGCAGGGCTACTGCTCCCAATGTCGAGGATTGGGGCATGTACATATCTTGAACCCTGAAACTGTTATCCCTAATCCCCAACTCAGTGTCTATAAAGGTGGCATTGCCCCTCTAGGAAAGTATCGAGGGCATATTTTATTTAGACAGATCGAAGCCCTTTTTGCCAAACATGAGCTTGATATCAAAACTCCTATTGGCGAACTGCCTGAGGCGTTCATAGAGGAGCTACTCTATGGTACAGACGAGCCTCTGAGCATTGATCACAAAGGTTTTTATGGCAGTGGGACACTTAGTGTAGACTACGAGGGATTGGCTGGCTATCTACCCGAGCTTAGCGGTGAAGAGTATCAGTACAATGCTAACAAATGGGCATCGCAGTTTATGAAAGAGCAAGTCTGCCCAGAATGTGAAGGTATGCGCCTTTGCAAAGAAGCCCTGCATCACTTCATCGATGGCAAGCATATCGGCCAAATTGCTCAGATGGAGCTAGCTCACCTTGCACAATGGATGGATGGTCTTGAGGAGCGCTTGTCTAATCAACAGAGACTGATTGCCTCAGAGGTCCTCAAGGAGATACGTAAGCGACTAAACTTTCTTTTGGATGTAGGACTAGGTTACCTCTCCATGAATCGATCTGCCAATAGTCTCTCGGGGGGGGAGAGTCAGCGTATTCGCCTCGCCACACAGATAGGCACCCAACTGGTGGAGGTCCTTTATATCCTGGATGAACCAAGTATCGGGCTACATCAGAGTGACAATGCTCGGCTCATTCATTCGCTCAAAAGCCTACGTGACCTCGGCAATACCATCATAGTAGTAGAGCATGACCGAGATATGATGCTAGAGGCAGACTACATCGTTGATATGGGACCCAAGGCAGGTCGCTTCGGGGGTGAAGTTGTCTATCAAGGTAGCCCAAGACAAATGTTCAAGGCTCGGACAAAAACAGCCGAATACATCAGTGGCAGCATGAATATCGAAGTGCCTCAGGAACGCAGACCAGGCGATGGGAAGGAGTTGATTATACGAGGTGCTAGGGGAAATAACCTTAAGAATATAGACGTTCATCTCCCTCTCGGCACACTCATTGGAGTGACGGGTGTCTCAGGCAGTGGCAAAAGTACGCTCATCAATCAAACTCTTTACCCCGCTCTAAGCCAAAGGCTATACCGCTCGCATGAGGAGCCAATGCCACATGATATCATTGAGGGAATGGAGTATATAGACAAAGTTATTTCAGTAGATCAGGCTCCCATCGGGCGTACTCCGAGAAGTAATCCAGCGACCTATACAGGGCTGATGAACGATATACGTAACCTCTTCGTAGGACTCCCAGAGAGCAAGATGAGGGGCTATAAGCCAGGACGATTCTCTTTCAATGTCAGTGGTGGGCGTTGTGAGACATGCAAGGGGAATGGCTACAAGATCATCGAAATGAACTTCCTACCCGATGTGTTTACACCCTGTGAAGTTTGCCATGGTAAGCGGTACAACAGGGAAACACTCGAGGTACGTTTCAAAGGCAAGTCTATTGCCGATGTCCTTGATATGACCATTAATGCAGCTGCAGAGCTCTTCGAGCATGTCCCCCCCATCCTCAAAAAACTACGAGTACTACAGGAGGTGGGACTGGGCTATATCAAAGTCGGGCAGTCTTCTACCACGCTTTCTGGAGGTGAAAGCCAGCGCATCAAGCTCGCTGCCGAGCTTGCCAAGCGAGATACTGGCAGTACGCTCTATATCCTTGATGAGCCTACCACAGGGCTCCACTTCGAGGACATACGAGTATTACTAGATATTCTTCAAAAGCTCGTGGATAGAGGTAATACGATCATTGTCATAGAGCACAACCTCGATATCATCAAGTGTACGGACTATGTCATCGAGATTGGTCCCGAGGGAGGAGCCAAGGGCGGACGTCTCCTCATGAGTGGCTCACCCGAAGAGCTTGTAAAACTCAAACATAGCCCCACAGCTCCCTATCTGCGAGAGGAACTAGAGCGAGGTAGAGAGAAAGTCCAAAGAGACATAGGCGTCTAACACAATATCAGCAACTACAGTATGATACTACAGAGTAGACTATCAAACAAGATCTGCCCAGAGGGGATGAGCATCGAAGAGTGGCAGGTAGCACTGCGTGAGGAACAAGCACGCCAGGGAGACTTTATCGTAGAGCATTCGGACGACAATAGGATTTGGGGAGACTATGTAGTCTCGAGTGGTCCTTCTAAATACAAGGTGGCTTTTAGGGGCGTTCGTAGTGGACGCAACTTTTGCTCTTGCCTCGACTTCCGTACCAATGGTTTGGGCACTTGCAAGCATCTGGAGGCTGTAATCCTTAGCTTACGCAAAAGTATTGGGGGATATCCGTGGGCTGATATAGTATTCAATCCTCCCTATTCGTCTGTTTACGTTCGCTACAAGGGAGGGCGTGAGATTTGTATGCGGATCGGAGAGCAATATGCCGATGAGTTTCGGAGTTTGATGAGAGAATACTTCGATGAAAGAGGACGACTACCCATCAAAAACTACAAGTATTTGGGAGAGATTTGTGAGCGAGCGACAAACATCTCCCCTACATTCCGATGCTATGATGACGCCCGCATCTTTGCCTCCGAGGTACTGCAAAAAGCGCAGTGGAAAGAAGAGCTACACAATGCTTATCCATCGGGACGCATTCCCTGGCTCACTGAAACAGAAGAACCTCATCTAGAACCTCAAGAACGTCTACTCTACAAGGCTTGTTCCTATAGCAATGCGCTGCTTGTGGGCAAGAAATCTCCTAGTCTTAGCCTAATGATTGCTCGCCTAGCGGAAGAGGTTTATCTTGGAGAAGAAGTCCTCAACAGAGGTCTCATTATCCTCCAAGAGACTATTGAGGTAGCACAGTGGAAAGAAGTCTTCTCCTCGATCCCCTCTCTGGCGAAGTATCCTATAAATATCCTTACAGAGAGAGAGTTTGGTACCTACCTCTCTACCATACAGATGGGAGCAAGCCATACTTTCGTTTATGTAGATGAGGCTATCGGTCTCAAGGAATGGAAGAATAAAACGTCAATAGCTATCAAGGGTCTCAAAATAAGTCATCTTTACATGCGTATCGATAGCTTAGAAAGCTTGGGTTCAGTACATATATCCTCGATCTTACAGCACATTACTCCATTCATTATCGGACCATTCTACAAGTTCATTCATACCTATCGCCCCCTATTTCCTCTCAAAGATGACGGCAGCAACTTGCCCAAAGAGATGGAGCATTGCACCTTATTTCTGCACGCTTTGGAGTCGTCGACTTCTATCGAATGTGTACAACCCAGCTTAAACATAGAAACTTTGAGTTCAGAGAAAAAAGTCGCACGTCTTGTGACCAGTCTCAAGGATGTTATAGAAGACCCCAATGCCCTAGGACAATTTCGGCAATTGCTCTCAGCATGGGCTGACAAATTGGGTTGATGAAAAAAGGCTATGCCAAATTTTGGTTCTGGCATAGCCCCGAGAGCAGGTGTTTTGGTCAAATCATGGTAGAGTAAATACCACCCAAAAGTGTATCAACTAGTGTGTCATAGCATGCTACCTTCGTATTGGGTGGTATCCTCGATGGCTGCTTCTGCCAAAGCTTCGATGCGCTCCAAGCAAGTGGCACATGTGCCACAGTGCCGTTCTCTTCCTTCATAACAACTCCACGTTTGGCTATAGTCTAGGCCAAGTCGTTTACCGATACGAGCAATATCTCCCTTGGTTATATCTGTATAGGGCGCGATGATGCGCACCCCATTGGTTGTTCCCTGACAAATCGCTTGAGTCATCGGGGTAATGAAGCTGGAGCGACAATCTGGATAGATGGCATGATCGCCAAAATGATTGGCGATATAAATACGCTCTAGGGCATGGCTCTCAGCTAGACCTGCGGCGATGGAGAGCATAATGCCATTGCGAAATGGTACTACCGTAGAACGGATGTTGTCGGCATCATAAGCCGCGTGAGGGATGTCTCTCCCTCCCAGAAGCAAACTACTTTGAAAGTGCTCCACCATAAATCCTAAAGGGATGACAATGTGCTGTACACCTATCCGCTCGCAGTGCAACCTCGCCATAGGTATCTCCTGGTGATTATGCTTGGAGCCATAGTCAAAAGATAGAGCCAGGACAATGTCCTCCTGATATTCGTAGAGTAGTGTAGTGCTATCCATTCCTCCAGAGAGGACGATTAGTCCCCTTCCACTTTCGTTAGTCTTCATCTTCTATGTAATTTACATTTGAACAAGGCCTCCCATCTGTACCCTCTTCACAAAGATACCAACTCTCCATGAGCTATTCTCTCACCTAAAAATCCTCCTTCTGATAGTAGGATAATTGTATCAAAATCGCTACGCCCTGATCGCCCTTGCGCATACTTGTTCATCTTGCTCAGGGCATCTCCCAAATCTCCCTTTTATACCTCAAAATATGCTCAGCCTCACAAAAAAATAAGAAGGGGCGTTGTCGCGAGCACACCTGAAATATCTTGAGGGATTTATCAAAAATGGTTAGGTTGGATATGGGTTATGGCAAAGAAGTTGATATAATTATTCCAGTTCTTCGCCCCTGGGGCGTTTTGATAGAGATAAATGAACCTTGTCTAGGTAACGGATAAAAGACAAGGGACATCATGCACTAAATTGCATGATGTCCCAGGACGTTGTACCCGGAGCCGGGATCGAACCGGCACGAACTTGCATTCATTGGTGTTTGAGACCAACGCGTCTACCAATTCCGCCATCCGGGCTAGAATTGCTCCGCAAATATAGAGATTTATTTTTACTTCAGACTGATTTGCTCCATGTTTTTGCTCTTCCTTATTATTCAACAAACAACAAGGAGAAGGATGTTGTACAAATTATTGAGGGTAAATATTTGTCTATTAAGACTTAGTATAGCTTTGTTTAGGAAACAAATATCGAGAGTTAGTCTAACTTACATACTAGGGCTCGGTATAAAGACAGGGAGAGAAAATAACTTTTTTGAGTGTTAAATTTGTAAACAAGAATAAAACCATTAACTTTGTCCCCAATACACAACTGAATAATAAAGGAAAAGATGAAACAGATGATTTGGGCTTTTGCCCTTGCGTGCTTGATGTACAGCTGTGGCAAAGAGGAGCCTACCCCAAGACCACAAATTCCACAAGAAGAAAACAAACAATCCGAAACGCCGAAGCCTGACGACTCTAAGGATGAAAACAAGGACGATCCCAAGGAAGATAAGCTCGATGATAACTCAGAAAACAAGCCTAATGGAGAGAATAGCGACCAGCCTAAGGAAGACACACCTCAATCCGTTGAGCTTAAAGAAAGCGAGTTACTCTCGTATTTTGGCCTGGAGAAGAGCCTAATAGTATCCCAGGCTAGTGAGCTCATCGGTAAAGTGAGAGGTTTGAAGACTATAGAGAGTAAGGAGATTAGGATTGATGAAGCTACAGTCTTGGTTCAGGACGTAGAGGGTGGCAGCTTAACCGTTCGTATAAAAGGAAGTATAGGAGAGCAAGTTCTTGAGCAAACTACGGATCTATCAGGCTTTGAAAAACGCCCCAGTAGCTATACGGTTGGTAGCCGTATGCAGGTGCGCTGGAAAGTACCAGAGGATCAATATCTCGATTATATAGACCTGCATGCACTACACATAGAACGACAAACAGATAAGTTTACTACCGAATATCTTGCTCCCGTAGTAGAGTTTTATTCGTCCGATACGGGTGGAAAGATCTACAGGCTCTCTTCCAAAGAGACTGAGCGTATTGAGCTCTTGGATGTGAAGTATATCAGAGGTAGCATAGAATTTAAGACAAGATTTGAGGGTGCGACTAGCCAAACTAGCCTGAGGCTCAACTTTGATAACAACGCCTACTATTCACGTAAGGTAAAAGTGAATCTAGCACCAGCCAAGCAGTGGTATATGTATGGAGTGGCAGATAGTAAGATAATGGATATATTCATGGGAGAGTTCTTCGAGTATGACAGTGACAAGTACTTCCTCGTTCATAATAATACGACTGCCAACTCATCAACAAACACAGCTGTTGTAAACTTCTCCGTAATGTCCAAGCGTACAGTTTCTGTCCTGGGCAATGTCTCCAAGACAATCAGTGGATTTAAGCCCCTGACAGATCTCTCCAAAGATCTCTTCCTTGCTAGTACTTATGACCTGGTGAATTACTTTAAAGCTAAGTTCAGAGACCTCCAGGAAGAGCAGCTCAAGCAAAGGCTGCAAAATAGTCTACATGCGTGGATCAAGCAGGTTCAAGTCTATCATGCCAACCCTAATATTCCTTTAGCATGGGAACAGATAGATGTTCAGGGGGGTAGCGTGCCAGGGTTAAGTGGACGAGATGGTACCAAGTCTAAGATGCATCTCTACTTCTTGAACCCAAGATTTGAGGTAATCTCAGCTAAGAAGTTTGACAATAAGAATTTAGAAGTTAAGCTCAAGCTTAATTTTATCAATGACACTGCCATCGAAGGAGTAGAGTATGCTCTCTACGTTCCTATTTACTAGACGCAGAGGTCACGTGACATTGGATTCTAGTTTTTATGGATAAAAGATATAATTCTAGACTTGTGTCTAGTGTCCTCTTCTAGTAACTGAAGTAAGTGTGTAAATCCTATGAAGGAACGCCCCCAAACCGATGAGAGTTGGGGGCGTTCCTTTTGGAAAGAATAGCTGTGGAATCCAGGAAATGACGCAGCTATTTTTCTATCTCTTAGTTTATTATGTCATAAAGCTCGGAGGAGAGGCTAAGGCATGAAAATATATTTGTTTTGTACCTTTAGATGCTTTCTGGAGCGAAACTTTACTGGTATCGAGAAACATTGGCAATACCTGTGCTTGCGTGTAGAGGCAAATGCCATGTACTACCTTGTCTAAGAAACGGAACTATCCTCGCCTAAATGTCTAAGCAAAATGAGTGGAGCGGAGGCTGAAAAGTTACCTTTGTGAGGATAAAGTAGGTAAGCAATGAAATATATGAGTATAAGCATGGCATGGCGTGTATTTTGTTTCGTACTAATCGGTTGGGGGCTGAGGGTAACGGGCCTCAAGGCTCAAGACCTATTGCCGAGCACACTAGGAGAGGGAGCGCAAATTAGTATTCTTGTGATAGAGCCAAGCCCTGAGGCAGTATATACGCTCTATGGGCATGCAGCGCTGAGAGTTACTGACCCTAATGAGGGTCTGGATGTAGTTTTTAATTATGGGCTATTCCAGTTTGACGACAGCTTCATATATAAGTTCGTCAAGGGACAGACGGATTACTTTGCGGCACCCGAACACACATCTTACTTCATCCAAGGCTATACCGAGCGAGGCAGTCAAGTAAAAGAGCTACTGCTGAGGTTTCCCTCAGAGGTCAAGCAGCTGTTGTGGCAGAAGATACTCAGAAGTATCGAGCCGAAGTACCGAGAGTATCGGTATAATTTCTTTCGGGATAATTGCTCTACCCGTCCCGTCCAACTAATCCTGAATGCAGCCCAAGAGGCAACAAGATGGAGATTGGAATTGCCTAGTCTTCACGAGCAAGGACGTAGCTGGCGCAGTGAAATCAACGCCCTTGAGAGGGCTTATCCTTGGGTAGTCCTGGGTACAGATCTGGCTCTTGGTGCACCTACAGATGAGCTCGTTAATAACCAAGAGGCTACCTTCCTACCACATAATATAGCACCATTCTTCGCTCATGGCTCGTGGTTTAATCTCTACAATCAAGAGAGTGAGCCACTTTTAATAGGAGAGCAGGTCTATGAAGCTGCTGCAGGTACATGTATTCTACGACAGCCCCCTGGCCTTGTGTCGTACCTGATGCATCCTTATACGCTCTTTGGGGCGTTTCTGCTACTGACGCTACTTGTAACCTTTGTTTTTCCTGTTGGTTACAAAGCTCTAGAGCTAGTGGTTCTTGTGGGAGTAGCTGGGGCTAGCTTCGTGCTTTTTTATATTACAGTCTTGAGTGAGCATCCGAGTGTTTGGCCCAACTATAACCTACTCGTACTACATCCGCTACATATGCTGCGCCCTCTACTGATAGGACGCTGGGCTAGACGTTGGGTGCTTTATTATCATTTTGCTAATTTTGCTCTCCAAGCAATGTTTATGGTAGGAGCTTATTTCCTGCCACAAGCTTTCAACCTCAGTATTTATATGCTCTCTGCTACGCTCCTCGTCCTGTCTCTTGGACGATTGATTGAGGCTAAGAGAGGAACTTGGAGCAATACTTAGCGATGGAGCACCGCAAACAACGTCATATACGTCTATTACTCTCGTCACTAGTAGCCTTCGTGGCTGTACAGATGCAGGCAAATGCCATCCACTTGCCTCGTCTTGTTGTATGTATCAGTGTCGATGAGTTGAGGGAAGACTATCTGCGCCATCTTGAGCCTATGATGCAGGAGGGGGGCTTTCGGCGAATGCTCCGGGCGGGCAAGATTTATCCACAAGTCACATTTCCCTTTCGTCCTCTTGAACGGACGGGAGCGATCGCCTCTATACATAGTGGGGTGTATCCCGAGGCGCACGGTTTTTCCTCGGCCTTGAGTTACAACCGTGGCACGCACAGCATCGTCCACCGTCTATGGGACGATGCTGTGCAAGGGGTTTATACCCGAGAACAGTATTCGCCCAGAGCCTTAAGAGTGGCTACGTTTGCCGATAGGCTCAAGGATGCATCGGAGGGAGCTTCGCTCGTTTATAGCGTGGGGGTGAATGCCGAAGACGCGATTATCGCTGGCGGAGCAATGCCCGATGGCTGTTTCTGGCTTGATAGTAGGATCGCCTCGTGGGCAAGCTCGAGCTACTATCCCAAGATGCCGAGTTATATAGATAGGTACAATCGGTCGGACGATGGCCCAAACAAACGGCTCATCTCAGGGCTGATGCAGTGGCGACCACTACGCAAATACGAAGATCATCCTACCTGTTACGCTTCATGGAGCAGAGGTTTCGACTACATATACCAGGGACATGAGGCAACTCGCTATAAACAAAGCCCCCTCGCAGGGGAGGAGGTCACGCGTCTTGCACTCAAACTTATAGAACATGGTGGATATCAACAGCGCAAGTCTCCTGGGTTACTCGCTCTCTCCTATAGCCTCGCCTCCAACAGCCGTGGCGAGCTGTCTGCAGAGGATGTGGACAGATACCTTCGCCTAGACCAAGACCTCGGTCGCCTCTTTGAGGCTCTAGAACGACACATCGGGCTGGAGCATTGCCTCCTTGTTCTCTCAGGGACTGGACATGTGAGCTATACCAAACCCTCCTCTTCTTCACGAGGTAAGGAGTTCAGAGAGCTTAGCCTTGGGCAAACCAAGGCACTCGTCAATATGTACCTCTCAGCTAGCTACGGTCCTGGCAACTGGATAGATCAAATCTACGGCAATCGTATCTACCTCAATCGTCAGCTCATCGAAGAGAAGAAACTAGATCTTGCCACACTACAAGGCAAGGTGGCTGGTCTATGGCGAGAAATCAAGGGCGTAGGCCTGGCCTATGCTGCGAGCAATATACGCGAAGGTTTCGGAGGGAACGCGCTATCTCTATGGATTAGTAGTGTGCCTCGTGATGACGATGCAGATGTGTACTGGGACTTGCTCCCTGGTTGGAACATCAAGGAGCAAACCGAGCATCCTGAGCTGGAGCGTAGGACGAGCGGTGCCATTCGCTCTCCACTACTACTCTTTGGTGCAGGAGTAGATCCAACTACGTTTGACTATCCGGTGAGGGAGTGTTCCGACATTGTCAGAGCGGTGTGTTGGGTACTGCGTATTCGTCCGCCCAATGATGTCCGCTAGGTCTTGTCTTATGCTCTAGATTTCGGCAGAACTAGCGGAGAAACAGACGAAATAAGTAGCAATGAAACAGAAAACAAAACAACAACTATATGGGATTTAATGATTTCTTAGCCAAACTCTTTGGCAACAAATCGCAGCGTGACCTCAAGGAGATCAAGCCTTGGGTGGAGCGTGTGAAGACAGTGTACCCCGAGATACAGGGGCTTAGCGATGACGAGTTGCGTGGGCGTACAGCGAACCTTCGGCAGCAGATACAGGACTATGTAGCCTCGGAGCGGAAAGAGGTCGAGGAGCTGAAAGCCTCTGTCGAAGGTAAGAGCCTCGAGGAGCGAGAGGAGATCTGGCGTAAGGTAGACAAGATGGAGAAGGCCATCCTCGACAAGATGGAGGAAGTACTAGACCAAATTATGCCACAAGCCTTCGCCATCGTGAAAGATACGGCACGCCGCTTCTCGGAGAATCCCGAGATCCGTGTGCGAGCTAGCCAGCTGGATAAAGACCTCGCTGTAAAGCACGACTTCGTACGCATCGAGGACGAAACGGCCATTTATCAAAACCATTGGCTCGCAGGTGGCAACGAGATCACTTGGGATATGGTACACTACGATGTACAGCTCATCGGGGGTACGGTGCTGCACAAGGGCAAGATCGCTGAGATGGCTACTGGTGAGGGTAAGACCCTCGTGGCAACGCTCCCTGTATTCCTCAATGCCCTCACTGGTAATGGAGTACATGTCGTGACGGTGAACGACTACCTCTCTAAGCGTGACAGCGAGTGGATGGGGCCACTCTATATGTTCCACGGCCTTACGGTGGACTGTATCGACAAACATCGCCCCAATACGCCCGAGCGTCGTGCCGCTTACAATGCCGACATTACTTTCGGCACGAACAACGAGTTCGGCTTCGACTACCTACGCGACAATATGGCTACCAGCCCACAGGACCTCGTACAGCGCAAGCATAACTATGCTATTGTGGATGAAGTGGACTCCGTTCTCATCGATGATGCTCGTACTCCGCTCATCATCTCGGGTCCCGTAGCTCGCGGCGATGACCAGCTCTTCGAGGAGTTCCTTCCCAACGTGGAGCAGGTGGTCGAAGCTCAGCGCAAGCTCACCCATCAGCTTCTCATCGATGCTAAGCGCAAAATTGCTAGCGAAGATAAGGAGGAGCGTGAGGAGGGTTACCTGCTACTCTTCCGCACTTTCAAGGGACTACCCAAGAATAAGGCACTAATTAAGTTCCTCAGCGAGCCAGGCATCAAGACGGGTATGCTCAAAACCGAGGAGTACTACCTCCAAGACAATATGCGCAATATGCACCTGGTCACGGACGATCTCTACTTCGTCATTGACGAGAAGCATAATAGCATCGAGCTAACAGACAAGGGAATCGACCTCCTTACTCGTGGCACTGATGATGCGCAATTCTTCGTCCTCCCCGACATCGCCTCGCAGCTAGCCGAGTTAGAGGGGCAAGGACTCTCAACTGAGGAGCTAGCCACGCGTAAGGAAGAGCTGCTCTCAGACTATTCGATCAAGAGCGAGCGCGTGCATACCATCAATCAGCTCCTCAAAGCCTATGCCCTCTTCGAGAAGAACGATCAATATGTGGTAATGGACAATAAGGTGATGATCGTGGATGAGCAGACGGGGCGCATCATGGATGGTCGTCGCTACTCGGATGGTCTGCATCAAGCCATTGAGGCCAAGGAGCGTGTCAAGGTCGAGGCAGCTACGCAGACCTTCGCTACCATCACGCTGCAAAACTACTTCCGTATGTACCACAAGCTCTCTGGTATGACAGGTACGGCCGAGACGGAAGCTGGTGAGCTGTGGGACATCTACAAGCTTGATGTGGTAGTTATCCCAACGAATAGGCCTATAGCTCGCAAAGACCTCAACGACCGTATCTACAAGACGGCTCGCGAGAAATATGCTGCCGTAATCGATGAGGTCGTAGAGATGGTAGGACAACGCCGACCAGTGCTGGTGGGTACGACATCGGTGGAGATCTCCGAGCTGCTGAGCAAGATGCTTACGCTTAGAAAAATCCCCCACAACGTCCTCAATGCTAAGCTGCACCAAAAGGAAGCCGAGATCGTGGCCCTCGCTGGTCAGCCTGGGGTGGTGACCATCGCCACCAACATGGCAGGGCGCGGTACGGACATTAAACTCACGCCTGAGGTAAAGGACGCAGGAGGGTTAGCCATTATCGGCACTGAGCGTCACGAGTCTCGCCGTGTAGATCGCCAGCTACGTGGTCGTTCAGGTCGCCAGGGCGACCCTGGTAGTAGCGTCTTTTACATTTCGCTCGAGGATCATCTAATGCGCCTCTTCGCTTCCGATCGCATTGCTCGTATTATGGATAGCATGGGGCACGAAGAGGGCGAGCGCATTGAGAGCGGTATGCTTACCTCTGCCGTGGAGCGTGCGCAGAAGAAGGTCGAGGAGAATAACTTCGGCATCCGTAAGCGTCTGCTTGAGTATGACGATGTGATGAACTCGCAGCGTGAGGTCATCTATGCTCGTCGTCGCCATGCTTTGATGGGTGAGCGCATCGAGATGGACGTAATGAATACGCTCTATGACGCAGGGCGTGCACTCATCGATCAGCATCTCGAGGCTCAAGACTACCACGCCTTCACGATCGACCTAATGCGTATCCTTGCTATCGAAGCACCATTTGCCGAGGGCGACTTCCGCCGTGGCAAAGGCGATGAGCTGGCCGATCGCCTCTACGAAGCCGTGAGCCAGCACTATGAGCGTAAGGCTCGCCTTATAGCCGAGCGTGCCAATCCTCGTGTGCAAGAGATCTACGCTGAGGCTGGGCATCTCTATGAGAACATCCAGATACCACTGACTGACGGACGTATGAGCTATGCCGTGAGCTGCAGCCTCAAGGAGGTGGCCGAAAGCGGATGTAAGAGCATCATCAAAGAGTTTGCTCGTGTGCTAGTGCTGCGTATGATCGATGAGGCGTGGAAGGAACATCTACGTGAGATGGACGAGCTGCGCAACTCGGTGCAGAACGCCAGCTACGAAAACAAAGACCCTTTGCTCATCTACAAACTAGAAAGCTACGACCTATTCCGTAATATGCTTGAGGAGATGAACCGCAAGACGGCTTCAGTACTGATGCGTACTACACTCTACGAGCCTAGCGAGGAGGACATGCGCCGTGCCGAGCAAATGGCACGTGAGCAAGAAGCAGCACGTGCTGCCGCTACGCGCCCACGCTATCAAGAGAGCCGATCGATGGAGGCTGTGGAGGAGGCTCGTCGTCAGCCAGCACGATCTGAGCACAAGATTGGGCGCAATGAACCCTGCCCTTGTGGTAGTGGCAAGAAGTTTAAGCAATGCCATGGACGAGGTCTTTAGTTAATCGTTCGATGCGCGCTAGGGGACTGTGTCACAAGTATGACACAGTCCCCTAGTGTTTGATATCCACCCTGCTATGCCACTTCTCTATTAACCCTACTTCTTCTAGTCTTCAATCTTCTAGACCCTGGACGAATATCAGCTTAGCTATCTAACTCACCAAATTTGTTTAACCATCTGAATTTAAATTTGTTATAGAAAATTCTGACTAAACAAAAGAATCTTCGGGAATTTTCAAAAAAAACTTCCCGAACTTTTTTCTCGGAGTTCCCGATCTTTTTGGAGAAAGATCGGGAAGTTTTTTTCAAAGTTGGGGTGCTTATATAAGTTGTTTGTCTTGAGTGAATTATGGTTTTTCTGTTTGAACTCGGTAGATCGGAGCACTGGGGTATGTTTATTGGCTCACTTTAGGGCTAGTTCTTGAGTAGTTTTTATCGAGAAGGACGTGCATCTTGTGCCTCCCCAAGGCAGGAAAGTGCAGATCGTGCTAAGCACCGCTTGGGAGTAATACGCGCCACTTTCGTTTGCTAGTATATGGCGGGTCATTTTCCCCTCTGACAGTTGGAGGAGGGGGAATAGATAGCTAGCATATTAGCAGCGAGATTGATAGGATTTTAATTATCTTTGTAGCTGATTTTAAGCATCTAAAAATTAAAGCAATAATGATTAGACCTAAAAGTACCAACGAAGCGGTATGGGCAGACCTTTATACCTATACCCAGCTGCCTAACGAACTTAGCAAGCTTGATGAACTTTCGCATAACCTTTGGTGGGTATGGACGCCCAAGGCTCAGGAGCTATTTCGTAGCCTCTCTCCCGAGCTTTGGGAGGAGACCGAGGGCAACCCCGTACGTCTGACGCGCATGCTTAGCCCTGATCAGATAGATACCATCAAGGCGGATAAGAATATCCTAGCCAAAATAGATGAGGTATATGCCGACTTCAAGGGCTATATGAGTGAGGCTCAAGATGAGGAACGCCCCTCCGTGGCCTACCTGAGTATGGAGTATGGTCTGACTAATGTGCTGAAGATCTATTCTGGAGGTCTTGGTGTCTTGGCTGGGGATTATCTCAAGGAGGCTAGCGATAGTAATGTGCGTCTTACAGCCGTGGGTTTCCTCTATCGCTATGGGTATTTTACTCAAGGGCTAAGCCCCGAGGGTGGTCAGATTGCCAATTACGAGGCTCAGGACTTCACGCAGCTGCCTCTGGAGCAAATTATGAATGCTGACGGCAGCCCTCTCGTTTTGGAGGTGCCTTATCAGTCTCATACGGTATATTCATACGTATGGCGCGTGAAGGTCGGACGTATTGACCTCTACCTCCTTGATACAGACAATGGGCTTAACAGTGAGTGGGATAAGCAGATCACTCACCAGCTCTACGGTGGCGATTGGGAGAATCGCATGAAGCAGGAGTATCTGCTCGGTATCGGCGGTGTGCTTCTTCTCAATAAGTTGGGTATCAAGAAGGATGTATATCACATGAACGAGGGGCATGCCGCTTTTATGAGCGTACAGCGCCTTTTGGACTTTGTGGAGGGCCAGGGTATGAGCTTCGATCTTGCTCTCGAGCTCGTACGTGCATCGTCTCTATATACGGTACACACGCCCGTTCCTGCGGGGCACGATTATTTTGAGGAAAGCCTTATGGGTAAGTACCTAGGTCATATCCCAAGTCGCCTTGGTATCTCTTGGCAGGAATTTATGGATATGGGGCGCACCGAGCCTGGTAGTGGCGAGAAGTTCTCTATGAGTACTTTCGCCCTGAATACCTGCCAGGAGGCTAACGGTGTGAGTAAGCTTCATGGAAAGGTGTCTCAGGATATGTTCGCCTCGGTGTGGAAAGGCTTCTTTCCCGAGGAGCTGCACGTGGGCTATGTGACCAACGGAGTACATATGCCAACCTGGGCTGCTCCACGTTGGCAAGAATACTACTTCAAGCATTTTGGTAAGGACTTTGTTAAGCAGCAGACCAAGGAAGAGGTTTGGGGTAAGGTACAGCAGCTCCCCAGCGCTGAGCTTTGGCAGCTACATTACGACCAAAAGCTTGAGCTCATCGACTACATCCGCTCACACTATGCTGAGCGTTGGATTAAGAATAGCAGCAATCCAGAGACGACTAAGGCTGTTCTAGAGGGCATCGACCCTAACGCTCTACTTATTGGTTTCGGTCGTCGCTTCGCTACCTACAAGCGTGCACATTTGCTCTTTACCGATCTTGAGCGCCTCAATCGCATTGTCAATAACGAAAAGTACCCAGTACAGTTCCTCTTCACAGGTAAGGCGCATCCAGCCGATGGTGCAGGCCAAGGGCTGATTAAGCACATTCTTGAGATTAGTCGCCGTCCAGAGTTCCAGGGCAAGATCATTTTCCTTGAGAACTACGACATGCGTCTTGCCTCTAAGCTTATTGCTGGTGTGGATATCTGGATGAATACACCTACTCGTCCGCTCGAAGCCTCGGGAACGTCTGGCGAAAAGGCCGAGATGAACGGTGTACTCAATCTTAGCGTCCTAGATGGCTGGTGGTACGAAGGCTATAGGCCAGGTGCAGGTTGGGCGCTTACAGACAAACGTACCTTTGCGGACCAGGGGCTGCAAGACAAGCTCGATGCTACTACAATCTATGATATGCTCGAGCGTGAGATCTTGCCTCTCTTCTTTGATGGGCGAGGAGACAAGCCTTATAGCGAAAAGTGGATGCAGTATATCAAGAATTCTCTAAACTTCATCGCTCCACACTATACGATGCGCCGTATGATGGACGACTACTTCGCTCGCTTCTACTGCAAATTAGCAGAACGGTCGGCACGTATCTCTGCCAATGATAACGCCATTGCTCAGGATCTTGTGAGTTGGAAGACCGAGGTTGCTAGCCACTGGAATGACCTCAACGTTCTTGAGTTGAGCGATGCTGGTAGCTTAGGCTTCAACGCTGGTAAGCGCCAGGCTAATACGGCGGAGGTAATTACGCTCAAACTCGACAAGGGACGTTTGCAAGCCGATCTTGATGTAGAGCTGGTATTTGCTAAGCCAGACGAGGCTGGTCAGCTGCATTTCGTAGAGACACAGCCTCTCTCGCTCAAGACTACGGATGGAGCGACCGTTACTTACACAACAGAGTTGAGCAACAAGCGTCCTGGTCACTACAAGGTGGGCGTACGCATCTTGCCCCGCCACGAGGAGCTCCCCCATCGTATGGACTTTGCATATGTTCGTTGGGTAAATCTGTATTAGGTATTTTGTGCCAGTAAGTACTAGCACAAAATAATTGGACGAGCGGTATTGCATCCGTAGGGTGCTAGGCCGCTCGTCTGCTTCTTTAGAATAACTAAGAGGATTCATGATGACGATACAAGAGCAAGTGGTTATGGCTTTCGAGAGGTTCTTTGTACGCCATGGAGTGGAGGATGGACGGCTAAAGGCAGTGTTCTTCGATATGGATGGTGTCCTATTCGATTCGATGCCTGCCCACAGCCGAGCTTGGCAGGAGACCGCCCAGCATTGGGGGCTGGAGATGAGCGAATATGACTGTTATATGTTTGAGGGACAGACAGGCGTACATACGATTAACCTACTCTATCAAAGGCAGTATGGTAGGGAGGCTACCGAAGAAGAGCGCAAGCAAATCTATTTGATGAAGACGGAGTTATTTACTCGTTACAACGATCGAGGCTGTATACCTCACGCTCCAGAGGTGGTATTGGCCTTGTCGCCCCTCAAGCGTGTGCTAGTGACAGGCTCATCACAGCCGACTTTGCTGGAGCGTGTGGTGCGAGACTATGGAGATGCTTTTCCTCCCGACCTGATGATCACAGGGCTGGATGTACGTAAAGGTAAGCCCGACCCCGAACCATATATGATGGCTCAGACTAAAGCTCAGGTAAAACCTTACGAAGCCTTTGTGGTAGAAAATGCTCCTAGAGGCGTGCGCTCGGCACATGATGCAGGATGCTTCACGATAGCCGTCAATACAGGCCCATTAGCCGATGAAGAGCTATGGCGTGAGGGCGCAGACTTGGTCCTGCCCGATATGCAGACGCTCCTGAGCTTACTGCCACTCTTCCCTCTCGGTCAGTAGAGTTCTAAGGGGGAGTAGATTATAAATTTAGCAACAGCGAGAGCGGTGTCGGAATTGCATCCCGACACCGCTCTCGCTCTCGCTGACCGATATTTCGTGGTTAGCCGAACCTAAAAGAACCAACCCCTAGCGGTTCATCTTCGCAAGTATCTTGCGACTGCTCTCCGAGAGGAGAACGACAGCCCCAGCCAGGATGGCCGTGTCTTTGATAACCAAGCGACCTGCTCCCGACAGGAAGGGGAACCCATCCGCCCATTCACCAGCAGCTAGAGCTTCGGGACTGGCATGTACCCAGGTCTCTGGTGTAGTGATGAGGAAGCTTAGAGTCCCGATCGTCATGATGATGCAGAGGAGCTCGCCCACGATGCCGAGGTAGGGGGAGAATATCCCGAGGAAAACGAGGATGCCGATGGCCATAATCAGGAGCCCTAAGCCGTGTGCAAAGAGATAAGTGTGGTTCTCCTCGTGCCATGCACTCTTGACGGGGTCGTACTTCCCTTCGGGTACTTTGTGGAGCGTGTATTCTTTGACCACCTTGCCCTCATCGGTCATCACGGGGTTGCTGGCATTTTTCATGAAGAAGCTCATTAGTGGACTGTTGGCTACGAAGTGAACGATGCCGTTCGCTTCGTAGTTGGCAAACTTGAGCCCACCAATCCAGACGAAGATAATGAGGATAGCTACTCGGATGAGGTTGTAGCCCACATTCTTGAGGTTGACGAAGTACTCCAAAAGATTTACTATCGTTTTTTGCATATCTGTTACTCTAGTAGTGTATGATTACAAGGGAGATTGGTCAGCTCCCTTGTGTTTGTTTACCGCTTCTCTACCAAACGCTCGATATACTTGAGGATGCGTTCGGGCTTGGGGAGCATGGCGTCCTCAAGGGCGTGATTGTAAGGCACGGGAATGTCATCGGCAGCCAGGCGAAGGATGCGTCCGTCTAGGTAGTCGAAAGCATCGCTCTCAGCGATCATGGCAGAGATTTCGCCTATGAATCCGCCCGTCTTGTGGGCATCATTTACTAGTAACACACGGCCAGTCTTTTTGACAGACTCGAGGATGGTGTCCTTGTCAAGTGGCATCAGCGTCCGTAAGTCTACGACCTCAACCTCGATGCCTTTCTCACGAGCAGTGTCAGCGGCCTCGAGCACCCGGCGAAGCATCCGGCCATAGGTGATGACCGTCACGTCCTTACCCATACGCTTAAGCTCGGCCTTCCCGAGAGGAATTACGTATTCGGGGTCTAGAGGTACCTCACCCTTGACGTTGTACTCGGCCTTGTACTCTAGGAAAATAACTGGGTTATTGTCCCGAATAGAGGCTTTGAGCAGCCCTTTGAGGTCGGCAGGAGTACCAGGAGCAACGACCTTGAGCCCAGGGATGTGGCAGAACCACGCCTCGAGGCTCTGAGAGTGTTGAGCAGCAGAGCCTACACCTGATCCCGCAGCACAGCGGAAGACCACGGGTACGGATCCCTTACCACCATACATGTATCGGGTCTTTGCCGCCTGATTGACGATGTTGTCCATCATATAAACGATGAAGTCCATAAAGGTTACGTCCACGATGGGGCGCATACCAGTGAGGGCTGCCCCAACGGCACAGCCCGAGATGGCGTTCTCGCTGATGGGGGTATCACGTACACGCTCCTTGCCAAACTCTTCGAGCATCCCCACCGAGGTACCGAAGTCTCCACCGAAGATGCCCACGTCTTCGCCCATGAGGAATACATTTTCGTCTCTGCGCATTTCTTCGCTCATGGCGAGGATTACGGCATCGCGCATCGACATTACTTTCGTTTCTTGTCCTTCTATCATAATTGTATAGTCGTTCTGTTGGTTAATACTTGGGCAAGCCTCATCTACCTTATATATAATGTAGTGAGAGCCACCCTACCTGCTGCTTATTCGGCGAAGATGTCTTCAAAGGCGGACTCGGGTGAGGGCTGCTCGCCTGCCATACCAAACTTCACACTCTCCTCGACAGCAGCCTCACTCTCGGCCGCAATTTTGTCTAGAGTAGCAGCATCGGCGATTTTGTTTTCGATAAGGTAGTTGCGGAACTTGAGGATCGGGTCTTTCTTCTTCCACTCCTCTACCTCTTCCTTGGTGCGGTACTTACCTGGGTCGCTGGTGGAGTGACCAAACCAGCGATAGGTAACAGCCTCCACAAGGATGGGGCCCTTGCCCGAGCGAACGTGTTCCATCGCTTCGTCAATCTTCTCACGCACGGCCAATACATCGTTGCCATCTTCTACAAATAGCCCAGGGATGCCATAGGCAACGGCTCTCTCGTATACGTGTTTCGTATTCATCACAGAGGTAATAGGGGTAGAGATGCCGTAGCCGTTGTTGATACAGTAGAAGATTACGGGGAGCTTCCAGATAGCACACATGTTGATACACTCGTGGAATGCTCCTTCGTTGCTGGCTCCGTCCCCGAAGCAGCACATGACCACCTTGCCCGTGTTCTTCATCTTTTGGGTGAGGGCAGCACCTGTGGCAATCCCCATCCCTCCACCTACGATACCATTAGCTCCGAGGTTGCCACGATCTAGATCAGCGATGTGCATCGAGCCACCCTTACCTTTACAAGATCCATTGGCTCGTCCCATGATTTCGGCCATCATTTCGTTGAGGCTCATTCCCATGGCTACGCTTTGTCCGTGGCCGCGGTGGTTGCTGGTGAGAAGGTCTCCCTCAGCCAGAGCCGATACTGCACCCACGTTGGCAGCCTCTTCGCCCACTGAGAAGTGTGTCATCCCTGGTACTAGCCCACGGCGCACCATCTGGTTGATCTTGTTGTCGAAGTTTCGGATATCCTCCATCTTACGAAACATATCGAGCAACTCTTCTTTCTTCAATTTCGACATATAGATATATTTAGTTGTTATATAGGTAGCATCTATTCTTATAGTGCTGTATACGCCTGTACTAGGGTCTCAAAATCTTATCGTTACACTTTGGGGGTAAAACACGGACTTGAAGTTATTTGTTTGCTTTCACGAGCTCTTCGAGCTTGCTCTGAGCCTCGCGAGCAATCTTGTCATCCCCCATTGCTATGGCGATCTCTTGGCGCAGACGATAGAGAGACACACTCGGCTGGCCTACACTTAGCTGCATAGCCCGCTCTAGATCTCTCAGGGCGAAGCCTCGTTTGCCTTGTAGTAAGTAGAGCCTAGCCCTGCCTTCATAGACTTCTGCAGACCGTGGCAGCTTACTTATGAGATAATCGTAGAGCCGTTCCGCCTCTGTGTAGTGTCCTCGTTTGGTCTCGAGCAAAGCATAGCCAATACGCGCCTTGAGACTGCTGTCGTTGTTGCGAATAATATCTGAGAGATCTACCTCTGCCAAATCGTATTCCCCCTCCCAAATATACAGCATTGCCCGCTGATATTTATAGAGTTCGTTGTCAGGAGCCTGGGTTACCAGCAGCGAATAGTCCGTAATGGCGGGTTTTAGCTGGCCCATGGAGGCATAGAGCTTTGCCCTATTGAGCCTAGTAGTCTGCTCATCTTGGTCCTGTTCCAGGGCGGCAGAGTAAGAAAGTAGTGCCTCGTGCTGCTTGCCTTGTAGCTCTTGTAGTCCCCCGAGGTTGTTGAGCAGGTAGATGTTTAGGCGGTGTCGGGGTTTCTCAGCGATGGCCTGGCGCAGGTATTCCTCTGCGAGGTCGTACCGACCAGCGTTGCCGTGCCAAAAGCTCGTATCTATGAGCTGTTCGTATCTATCCATGGGCTTTGCTGCTCTGGTAAGGCTATCCGTCTGATATGCCGACTTTGCTTCAAGAGAGATAGGGGAAATAGCCCCGATGATGAGCCCAAGTATTTTGAATACCTTTGTAATCATAGCTTGATAGTGGAGTATCTCCACAACTCCTAAACCCTAAAATTATAAATAATAATGATGAAACCATTCATTTGGCTACAGGTGCTACCTGTTGATAGTACACAGGTGAGTGATGTGAAGAATGTACTCTCCAACATGACCAGTCCTTTGCTCCCTCCAAATCTGAGCTGGGATCATCTCGTTCATGAATGGGGACGAGAGGCACTCTATTTTGGGCTACGTGTTCTTTTGTGCATTGTACTCTTTTTTGTAGGTAGACGCATCATTAAGTTCTTGACAGACCTGTTTGCCAAGGCACTTGCCAAACGCAAAGTAGAGGGTGTGGCCATCAGTCTGCTCGATTCTATATTTGTAGCTATCCTATACGTTACATTAGGTATCTTCATCGCTACGACCCTTGGTGTCAAGTCCGTGTCTTTTGCCGCTCTCTTGGCATCATTGGGTTGGGCTATTGGTATGGCTCTGAGTGGGCAGCTACAAAATCTCGCTGGTGGTGTCATTATTTTGTTGACTAAGCCTTTTAAGATAGGTGATTTCATCCAAGCCCAGGGTGAGAGTGGTACGGTCAAGTCAGTGAGCCTCTTCCATACAGAGATAGGCACACCCGAGAATAAAATCATTTTTATCCCTAACGGCATTCTTTCTTCTGGAGTAATTGTTAATTTCTCCCATGCCGATACGCGTCGGTTGGATTGGGTGGTAGGTATCGAGTATAACGAAGACTATGACAAGGTGCGTGAGCTATTGCTTTCACTTATTAAGCGAGATTCTAGAGTACTCAATGACCCTGAACCATTCGTTGCGCTTAAGATGTTAAATTCAAGCTCGGTAGATGTGCTTATCCGAGCATGGGTGAATAGTGGTGACTATTGGGATGTTTTTTTTGATTTCAATCGTATGATTTATACCGAATTCAATAAAGCGGGTATCGGTTTCCCATTCCCACACCTGACGATCAATGGAGGCTTTTCTAACGCTACCAAGTAGGTCTTGAAATTGTGGTGGGATAGTCATATAGGGTCGGTGTATCGAGTGGTGATGTTCATCGAGATACTCGTTCGGCCCTTAAGAGAATTATAGCTTCACAAGGGGTTTGTGTAATGCGTTTATAGTTAGTTTGTTATAATCCGCCCTCGTTTTTGCGAAAAATCTTCGGGAACTTTTGAAAAAAACTTCCCGAACTTTTTCCAAAAAGTTCGGGAACTCCGAGAAAAAAGTTCGGGAACATTTTTTGGGGTATTCCCGAGCATTTTTTTGAGGTATCAGGAGGGGGATTTTAGGGGCTTGGATGGGGTAATGAGTGGAGGTCAGATGTACGTAAAATCTCGATTAATTGAGACCCAATCTGATTAGGGAGCGAGTGTGAAGATTTTTGACATGATCTGTAGATACTTAACAGAACGATTGCGGAGGATGAACTGATACAAAATGGGTATCTTCGCATACGTTCGGTAGACATCACCACAGAGGGTTGTAAATACAGCAAAAAGGAATGGACATCTCTCAACCTCAGATTGAGCTTCGGCAGACGCATGACGGCAGCTCTACCTTATATAATGTTACGATTGGTGAACATTACCATTCGCTGCATGGGGCCTTGCAGGAGAGCCAGCATATCTTTCTCAAAGCTGCTTTGGAGTATCGGGCTTCGCGGGATCAAGTGCCGTTGAGTATTCTTGAGGTAGGTTTTGGTACAGGTTTGAATGCTCTGCTTACGTTTCTTTGGGCAGAACGGATGCGCCGATCCGTCACTTATACTACGCTGGAGCTTTATCCTATATCGCCAGAGTTGGCTGGGGAGCTTGTATATGAGTTGGAGGGGATCTCCTCTGAGCGTATTCGTGAGTGTCTGTGTCGGCTGCATGCTGCACCATGGGGGGAGGTTGTGGAGCTAACATCCTATTTTCGCTTGTTCAAGCAGCAGATAGACCTTCGTTACTACGAACCAAGATCGAGTGTCGATGTTGTCTACTTTGATGCCTTCTCTCCAGATATACAGCCCGAGTTGTGGATGGAATGCATTTTTGATCGGCTCTATAGGGCAACCGCTCCAGGTGGCGTATTGACGACTTATTCGGCAAAAGGAGAGGTCCGCCGTAGATTGCAGCGAGCAGGCTACCAAGTGGAGCGACTAGCAGGGCCCATTGGTAAGCGTGAGATCCTGAGAGCAAGCAAACACTAATCTATGAATTACAACAGGCAAGACCTAGGGCGTCTGCTCGAGCGCAATGCATGGCTCTATAATCACAGCCGAGTGCGGATCATGCTGGTGTGTATCGTTATCGTTCTCCTGGCGATCATGCTTTTCGTCTCGCACAAACTTGTGCGGCGCATAGCGGACGAAGAGCGAACAAAGATGGAGATCTGGAGTAAGGCTACAGAAGCACTGCTCACCGAAGATATGGGGCTTGACCTTGAGCTCAAGACTTTGATTATTCGTCAAAATCAAAACGTCCCCATCATTCTTGTTGATGAGCAGGGACATATTGTCTCATCGAAGAATATCCAGTTCCCCCTGCGTAATCAAGATCAATTCATTTATGACAAGCTGGAGGAGTTTCGTCAAAACTATCCGCCCCTTGTCCTGGAGCTGCCATCTGGGACCCAATATGTTTACTATTCCGATAGTGAGGTCCTTAAGCGGCTTCAGTTATGGCCCTATATGCAGGCTGGCATCTTTATACTTGTCCTTGGGATCGCAGTACTTGCCATTACGAGCTTCAAGAGAGCTGACCAGAACCGTATCTGGGAAGGGCTGTCTCGTGAAACAGCTCACCAGCTCGGCACTCCTATCTCTTCATTGATGGCCTGGCGAGAGCTGCTTATTGGTAGTGATGTGGACCCTATGATCACGCAAGAGATAGGCAAAGATATCGAGAGACTAGAGGTCATCGCCGATAGATTTCAGAAGATTGGGTCTATTCCTAAGCTGACTAGCGAGGAGCTTGGTAGCCTCCTGACGAAGACAGTGGATTACCTCCGCCCACGCATCTCGCCTAAGGTCAGCATTCAGGTTGTAGCCTCAGTCCCAGATCCTCTCATGGTGCGTATCAGCTCGCCTCTCGTAGCCTGGGTAGTGGAGAACCTTATCAAAAACGCAGTGGATGCCATGGGATCAGAAGGGAGTATTACGCTCATTTATGGTAAGGAGAGCCAGCAGGCCTATCTGGATGTGATTGACACAGGTAGAGGTGTCCCTCGAAGTCGCTATGAGGCTATTTTTCGCCCTGGTTACTCCACTCGTCAGAGAGGTTGGGGGCTTGGTCTCTCTTTGGCCAGACGTATTGTTGAGGACTATCACCATGGACGTATTTTTGTCAAACAATCTGTTGTAGGTCACGGTAGCACCTTTCGGGTCCTTCTGCCACTAGATCGGAGCGTTTTGTCCACTTCCTAATTAAGAACTAAAGTATGATACTTGCGGATATCTTCGCCTCAATATGGGCCTTTGTTGCCGATAACCAGATAACTCTCATTGCAGCTACGATCAACTTCGTTTGGGTGTACCTCGAGTACAAAGCGAGTATGTGGCTGTGGCCTGTGGGCATCATCCTACCTATCTTCTACATCATCGTTTCGTTGCAAGCTCATTTCTATGGCAACGTTCTCATCAACGTTTACTACCTCGCCACAAGTATTTGGGGTTGGTGGGTGTGGTCACGCAGACAAGGTGAGACTGAGCAGGGGCGTATCTGTGTACTTCCTTTTAGGGCTGGCCTCCTTAGCTTCGGGGTTGCGTTACCGCTCTATTGGTTGCTCTATTGGCTATTATCGACCTACACAGATAGTGTACTGCCGTGGGCAGATGCTTTGGCTACGATGATCTCTTTCATTGGGATGATTTGGCTCGCTAGGCGTTGGCGTGAGCATTGGATTTGCTGGATAGTAGCTAATGCTTTGAGTGTGATGCTCTTCTATCTTTCGGCAGACTATGTCTCTCTTGTGGTCTTTGCCTGCAATTTCGTGATCGCCATCTTCGGCTATATCAAGTGGATAGAGCTATCCAAAGAACCTCATCATGCTACACTATTCTAAGCCTTCGCTTGCAACGCTTCCTCAAACGATAGTTCTTGCCAATGGCGATTTTCCTCGTTCGTCTCTCGCTCTTGAGCTTATAGAGGCATGGGTACGAGGGATAGAGGATCTAAATCTTATCTGCTGTGATGGGGCGGTCAACAAGCTTGGGCTGTATACTTCCAAGCTGCCAGATGCTGTTGTAGGTGATCTGGACTCTATTGCACCTAAGCTCAAAGCTCAGCTTACAGGGCGCGTATATCACTATCCCGATCAGGATACCAACGATCTAACCAAGACGATGAACCACGTTGCCAAATGCTTCGGAGCTCGTCGAGTGACACTCCTTGGTGCCTCGGGAGGGCGAGAGGATCATCTCTTAGGCAACCTCGCTCTGCTTCCTTCGTACGCCCATCTATTGGATGAGCTAATAATGCTCACCGATAGTGGTTATTTCAGACTAATCCGAGAGCCTAGCTGTGTGGAAGTGGAGGTTGGGCAGCAGGTCTCAGTCTTTAGCTTTGCGCATGCTCCTATCTCGCTCCATGGTGTTTACTGGCCACTGGAGGAGCAATCCCTTCCTGCGCTTTGGGCTGGTACGCTTAATCGCGCCATCTCTTCCATCATTGAGTTAAGTTCGCCAGCTCCGCTGCTGCTCTTTGTGGCGAACAGTCCATAGGTTTTCGTCCAACTTACGCTCAGCCTATGCCTTCGTTGCGTATGCTTGTCTCGCTCGTGATGATGCTCCTTGCCCCTGACATACTGGTGTCTCAGGGAGTTTCTCTCCCTTCTCCCGAGTATACACGCAGACAGCTAGAGCGAGCTGTTACACATGGCCTTGAGGATGGCACCATATCTTCAGATGAGGCGGAGCAGAGCCTCGACTTGATTGACCAATGGCTAGCGTTACCCAAAAATATCGATCAAATCACCTCCGAAGAGCTAGCCGAGTATCGCTTACTCTCTCCTTATCAGATCTATCAGTTTATCCGTTACCGAGCCGAACACTTGGGTCATATCGCTACTCTCTATGACCTAAAAAATATCGTTGGCTGGGACGAAGATACCGCTCTCCTTATGGCTCCTCTTCTAAAGTTGGGCGATGCTCCGTCTACTGCATGGCGTGAGGGGCTCGAGCGTGGACAGCTACAAGGTATGCTTCTGCACACAAGGCTCTCGGAGCCTTCTAATAAGCATTATTTAGGCCCTGCCAATTCTCTTGCTTTTAGGGCTCAATATGTAGCTCAGGATAGGCTTTCTATTTTTTTAGGTGCTGAGCGTGATGCTTTTGAGCCGTGGCAATATGGCTCTCGTAGAGGGTTCGATAGCTATACTGGTCACGTAGCTGTACATCAGATTGGGGTCATTCGTTCGTTGGTGGTGGGCGACTATAGGGCCTCTTGGGGAGAGGGTTTAGTGCTGAACCAAGGTTTTCGGATGCGTCCGCCCCAAGACATTGCGTCAAAAGCATCGGGCATTCGCCCCATGCGGAGCCTAGCCGAGGGTGAGCGTAGTAGAGGTGTCGCAGCCGACTTTGGGCGAGGGCTCTGGCGGCTACTACTGCTCTACTCCTCTCAGTATCTTGATGGTCGTATCAATGAGGAGGGTGAGGTAATCGGACTTAGTCAGATAGGGCTACATCGCTCCGAGAGGGAACTGGAGCAGCGAGCGGTAGTGCCGATGCATCATCTAGGAGGCAGGTTCTCTTGGGAGGGAGACCGTCTAAGTCTTGGGTTGGGGTTACTCCGGTATAGTTTTGTGCCTAATAGGCTACGTCATGCTGTGGGAGCATCTCATATCTCCGAGCTAAGCGACTTTACAGCACAGAATACATACTCTATTGACTATGGCTGGATGTCTCGCTCGGGACGGTTACGTTTCTCGGGTGAAGTGGCTCGTAGCAGTCTTGGTGGCTGGGCCCTCGTGCAGCAAATGAGAGCATCTGGTGGACGATTGGGAGACTGGGGCTTGGCTCTACGATATGTATCACCTACTTATTGGGCTTATTATGGACACAGCCATACGTACAAATCTCGCCCGAACGATGAGCAGGGTTTTACCTTCTTTGCCGAGAGCCGAGAGCTGTTGCATAGATGGCAACTGAGATTGGGAGTAGACACTCATAGAAGTGTAAGTGAGGTCGGCAGAGGTTGGGCTTGGGTGGCACGTACCACAGCTGAGCGGTGGTATCGCCCAGCTGGATATATGCGCGCTACCCTCTCCTATAGTCGTCCAGCTGTGGGCGAGTCTGTTTTTCGCCTTAGTTTGCAGAGGCAATGGCAAGGGGTGAGAAGTAACCTAATACCTTATTTTGCGCTCAGCTACACTCCAGAAGGTTGGGGAGGAGCCTTAGCCTTTCGGGGAGAAGTGCGTCCAAGCTACAAGCTCAGGCTATGGGGCATGCTAGCTGCTTATAGTGCTTCTTGGCGAGGGCGGATTTATTTACCTGAGCCACGACTGAGCCATCAATATGGCTTTACAATGCTGCATGGGAGAGGCATCCGTCTAACACTCGGTGGGCAGTGGCAGTTATCTAGCCGTTGGCAGCTTGGGTTGCGTGCTGTCTATTCGCCTGAAGATGTCGAGGTGGGGAGGAATGATAGTCAAATTACTCTGGGGATTTATTTTCGTTAACCGCCAATCAAGAGGAGAGGGACGTATGAAACTCTTCCTTATTTTCCATTGGATTATCCTGTTTTTACCTTAATCTGTGAGATGCTTTGAGAGCACTTCCTTTTATACGAGTGAAGGTTTGTTAGGGGATGCTATAAATTAAGCCCCAATCAGATAGAGAGAGATTCAACCCCAGGCTCTCAGCGAAGTTTAGTTCTTAGAGTAAGGATGAACTTATCAAAATCTGGCGTAGCTATTCAAGGCGTTCTGCTATCATAATATAAGGTTTTTATAACAATCTTATAGGTAGGGAGTTGAGTGGTATTCTGATGAACGCGAAAAATCTTCCCGATCTTTTCAAAAAAACTTCCCGATCTTTTTCCAAAAAGTTCGGGAACTCCCAAAAAAAAGTTCGGGAACTTTTTGCACAAAAATGGGGGGTGTTTCTAATGATTTTATAATGAGTAGATTATGTGTTTTCTCAGTCGAGGAGGATACAACCCTATGGAGCAGCCCAATTTTGATGTAATTATTCTTCGACATAGAAGAGGTAATGGTTGCATATTCATTGTTTTATATATCTTTGCTGGCAAATCTTTGAGAAAACCTTGCAGAGGCTGATGAGCCTTTGTGAGTAATGCCATGGGGGATGGAAGGCAAAACTCTCTCGTGGGATAGGCAATTTGATATAAACGACAAAAGCAAGTATGACAAAGGAAACACTGACACTGCTATGCGCGTCTCTGTGCCTTAGCTTCTCTGCTCCACAAGAGGCGACAGCCCAAAGTGGACGAGTGACTAGCACGAAGAGGGAGGTACGCACAGCAGGAGCAGAACGCCCTCTTGCCGATACAGCAAGGTCCGTTGTGGGCGAGCGTGCCCTGCTGGCGGATAAGCTAGAGATCAAGAAGCGTATCTCCTCAGAAAAGAAAAAAAGAAATGAAGAACTAAGAGAAGCCCTCACGGAAGAGAGCTTGGAGATGCCCTCCGCTGACCTGTATGGGGAGGACTCGTGGACGAGTAGCGTGAATCCCTTCTCAACCACAGCAGCCAATATCCCAGCGCAGTACGATATTGATATCAATGAGTTTGTCATGCCTCTCAAGCGCAAGCATGTGACCTCGAGCTATGGTTATCGTCGTCGTTTTGGCAGAATGCACTACGGCACAGACCTAGCTCTAAGCATTGGCGATACGGTACGAGCAGCATTCTCTGGTAAGGTGCGTATCAGCTCTTATGAGGCGCGTGGTTATGGCAACTATGTCGTTATCCGTCATCCCAACGGTTTGGAGACAGTTTATGGTCACCTTCACCGATCGATGGTGCGGGAGGGGATGATTGTTAAGGCTGGTCAGCCGATTGCCTTGGGGGGAAATACGGGGCGTTCTACGGGGCCACATCTGCATTTCGAAGCGCGCTTCATGGGTCAGCCCCTCAACCCTGAGGAGCTCTTCGACTTTGAGGAGGGTGTGCCACGCCTCGATGTCTATACTTTTCGCCGAGGTAGCTCTACGAGATCTAGAGCCCAATTGGCTCAAGCAAACAAATCTAAGGCGAGCAAGAGTGCTACAAGCATTCGCACCCATCGCATAAAGAAGGGAGAGACACTCTCCTCTATCGCCAAGCGGTACGGAACTACTGTGGCGAAGCTGCGTAAAAGTAACGGACTGGGGACGAATGCGGTACTAAAACCTGGAAATAGCTTGCGTATCCCTAGCTAAAAAATATGTTATACGACTGCGAACCACGTGTCTTCTCTTAGCCAGAGTAAGCACGTGGTTCTGTGCTTTTTGTTTCGTACGGTATTCAAATTCCAATCATAAAATAGATACTTGATTCATGAAGATTAACTTCTTCCGTAGCCCATCGGGCTCAGTACTAGCACTACAGTCCGCCCACACGCTAGAGGGGGATGCGCTCAAGGCGCTTGGTTGGCTCTTCTCGGGAGCTGAATACCTCGGCACAGATGCCCTCGAGGGCTACTACGTTGGGCCTCGCAAGGAAATGCTCACCCCGTGGAGTACCAACGCTGTGGAGATCATGCAGAATATGAACCTCGAGGGTATGGTGCGCATCGAGGAGTACTACCCCGTAGCCGATGCTACGGCAGGCTTCGATCCGATGCTCCAAGCCCTATACAATGGTCTCGACCAAAATATCTTCACCATAGATATTGAGCCCGATCCTATCCGCTACATCGAGGATATTAGGGCATACAACGAGGCAGAGGGGTTAGCACTCAGCGAAGAAGAAATCGACTATTTGGTAGGCGTCTCCGAGAGCATCGGGCGTAAGCTCACCGACAGCGAGCTATTTGGCTTCTCGCAGGTGAACTCGGAGCATTGCCGCCACAAAATCTTCGGTGGCACATTCATCATCGATGGCGAGGAAAAAGAAAGCTCGCTCTTTGCCATGATCAAGGCAACCAGTGCCGCCAACCCGAACCAGCTCGTCTCGGCTTATAAGGACAATGTGGCCTTCGTCTCGGGGCCTCGTGTGGAGCAGTTCGCCCCAGCCTCGGCAGACAAGCCCGACTACTTCGAGACTAAGGAGTTCGACAGCGTGCTAAGCCTCAAGGCCGAGACGCACAACTTCCCCACTACTGTAGAGCCATTCAACGGAGCGGCCACAGGCACAGGGGGCGAGATCCGCGACCGTATGGCTGGCGGTAGGGCGAGCATTCCGCTGGCTGGCACGGCCGTCTATATGACCTCCTACCCACGCACCAAGGCAGGGCGCAAGTGGGAGCAGCACACAGCCGAGCGTCCGTGGATCTATCAGACCCCAAGGCAAATCCTTACCAAGGCATCTAATGGGGCGAGTGACTTCGGCAATAAGTTTGGGCAGCCCCTTATCTGCGGTTCGGTGCTGACCTACGAACATCAAGAGACCCCCGATGCACCTAAGTATGGCTTCGACAAAGTGATTATGCTTGCAGGCGGTGTGGGCTATGCCCGAAAGGAAAATGCCCTCAAGGGTGAGCCTAAGCCCGGTGAAAAGGTCCTCCTCATCGGTGGCGACAACTACCGTATCGGTATGGGTGGCGGAGCAGTTAGCTCGGTAAATACGGGGCAATTCTCTGGGGCAATCGAGCTGAACGCTGTACAGCGCGCCAACCCCGAGATGCAGAAGCGTGCGCAAAACGTGATCCGAGCCATGGCGGAGAGCGAAGACAACCCTATCGTCTCTATCCACGACCACGGTGCAGGTGGTCACCTCAACTGCCTGTCCGAACTAGTCGAAGCCACTGGCGGACATATCACTATGGACAGGCTGCCCATTGGCGACCCAACCCTCTCGGCTCGTGAGGTCATCGGCAACGAAAGCCAAGAGCGTATGGGCCTGCTTGTCGGAGAGAAGCATATCGATCAGCTCAAGCGCATTGCCGAGCGTGAGCGTGCGCCCCTCTATGTCGTGGGCGAAACGACGGACGATATGCGCCTCGTCTTCGCTAAGGACAACGGAGAGAAGCCCATCGACCTCGCCCTTGGCGATATGTTTGGCAGCTCGCCCAAGACCATTATGCAGGACAAGCACGTGGAGGTTGCCTACGCTGCGCCCCAGTATGAGCAGGACAAGCTAGAGGAGTATCTCGATGGCGTGCTGGCTATGGAGGCAGTGGCTTGTAAGGATTGGCTTACGAACAAGGTAGACCGCTCGGTAACAGGGCGTGTGGCTCGCCAGCAATGCCAAGGAGAGCTACAGCTACCGCTGAGTGACTGCGGAGCGATGGCGCTAGACTTCCGAGGCAGGGCAGGTATCGCCACCTCAATCGGGCATGCCCCAGCCGTAGCGATGGTAGACCCCGTGGCAGGCTCAGTGATGGCGATCGCCGAAGCCCTCACCAACATTGCCCTAGCCCCACTCACACATGGGCTACAAGGCGTATCGCTCAGCGCCAATTGGATGTGGCCCTGCCGCAATGAGGGCGAAGATGCGCGCCTATACGATGCCGTAGAGGCGGCAGCAGACTTCGCCATTAGCCTTGGCATCAATATCCCCACAGGTAAGGACTCCCTCTCGATGACGCAGAAGTACCCCAATGGCGAGCCTAGCGTCATCAGTCCAGGCACGGTGATCATCAGTGCCGCAGCCGAGGTGTCGGACGTTAAGCAGATTGTTTCGCCTGTGGTGCGAGGAGAGGAGGGTACGGCACTCTACCATATTGATTTCAGCTTTGCACCGCTCGCCCTTGGTGGCTCGGCCTTCGCCCAATACTTTGGCAAGCTAGGCGACAGCGTACCTACGGTAGAGGAGCCTGAGTACTTCCGTGATGCCTTTGCAGCCGTGCAGGAGCTTGTGGCGAGGGGTCTGGTACTTGCAGGGCACGACATCTCGGCAGGCGGTATGATCACCACGCTGCTGGAGATGTGCTTCGCTAGCACAGAGGGCGGTCTTGAGGTAGACCTCTCGGGTATCGAGGAGCGTGACCTCATCAAGATCCTCTTTGCCGAGAACCCAGGCCTCATCATCCAAGCGCGAGATACCGAGGTGGTGGAGGAAACCCTCCGAGCCTCGAGCCTCGGCTTCGCTCGCATCGCTCGCCCCACCAAGGAGCGCACGCTGAGCATTCGCCACCAAAGCAAGACCTTGACCCTCGACATAGACCAGAAGCGTGAGCTGTGGTACGAAAGCTCTTTCCTTATGGATCTCCACCAGACGGCGAAACCACAGGCCGAAGCTCGCTATGCCAACTATAAGCACCAGCCTGTGCGCTACGTCTTCCCCAAGGGCTTCGAGGGAACGCTCGCTTCGCTTGGGCTGAACCCCGACCGCAAGGAGCGGAGCGGCATCCGTGCTGCCATCCTGCGCGACAAGGGAACGAACGGAGAGCGTGAGATGGCCTACGCCCTCCACCTCGCTGGCTTCGATGTAAAGGACATACACCTGACGGACTTAACCAGCGGACGCGAGACGCTCGACGACGTGCAGATGATCGTCTTCTGCGGTGGCTTCTCCAATAGTGACGTACTCGGCTCGGCCAAGGGCTGGGCGGCTGGTATCCTCTTCAATGAGCAAGCCAAGCGCACCATCGATCGGTTCTACGCTCGCCCCGATACGCTTAGCCTCGGTATCTGCAACGGCTGCCAACTGATGGCGGAGTTGGAGCTACTCTACCCCGAGCATGAGGTAAAGCACAAGATGCAGCACAACGACTCTGGGCGGTTTGAGTCCAGCTTCGTGAGCCTCACTATTCCCGAGAACAATTCGGTGATGCTCGGCAACCTCGCTGGCTGCACTATCGGCACGTGGGTAGCGCACGGTGAGGGCAAGTTCGCCCTGCCCTACGGCACGGACCGCTACAATGTAGTAGCACGGTACGCCTATGATGCTTACCCTGCCAACCCCAACGGTTCGCCCGAGGGCATCGCAGCTCTATGCTCGGCAGACGGCAGACATCTGGCGATGATGCCCCACCCCGAGCGGTCTGTCTTCCCATGGCAGTGTGGTTATTACCCAGCCACAGAGCGGGCAAGCCACGAGGTAAGCCCTTGGATGCAGGCCTTCCGCAACGCCTACGAGTGGCTTGCTAAGCGATAAGACACGACCCCCCTGCTGAGATTTTCTTTAGAGAGGCTCGGCAGGGGTCTTTTTCATCCACTAATCTCAAGACAAGACAATGGCTCATACTTACGAAGCAGGGCTGGTATCCATCGTGATACCCGTGTATAATGTAGCCGAATATCTGCCCGAATGCCTCGATTCGCTCCTCGAGCAAACCTACGATCAGCTAGAGATAGTCTGCGTCAATGACGGTAGCACGGACGATAGCGGTCGCGTCCTAGATACTTATGCCTCAAAGGATGCTCGCATTAGGGTGATTCACAAGGAAAATGGTGGCGTATCGCTGGCGCGCAATACGGCGATGCAAGCATCCCGAGGCGAGTTTATCACGCTCGTAGACGGAGACGACTGGCTCGAGCCAGATACGATTGAGCGGTGCATCGAATGCACACGTCAGCATCCCGAAGTGGACTTCATCGAGTACGGCTATGTCGATGTCATCGAGGGCGATCGTCAGCCCTTCTATAGCCATATAGGCTCTGAGCCTTATAGCAAGCGAATGGGTGAGGAGACGCTCATTGGCTATGTCAATCAAGCCCTCCCCTCTCCGCTGGCTGGGGCGAAGTTCTTCCGCAGCTCCATTGTCGAGGGGATTAGCTTCCCCCTCGGTCGTTTCTATGAGGACGAGATCTTTGGCTTCAAGCTCTCGATGAAGTCCAACTGCTTCCTTTATCTAGCTGAGCCACTCTACAATTATAGGCGCAATCGTCCCAACTCTACGACCTCACAGGGGATTACTAAGCGTATTGAGCAAATGTTTCAAAACCAGGTGGACTTGATTGCCGAGATGAAGCAGCTCGACAGCGAGGGTTACCTCAAGGGGAAGTTTAGCCATCCGCTTGCGACCTTTGCCTGCACCTTTATGCTGCACAAGGCGATTATCTATGCCGCCAAGTTCCGAAGCGAAGCCCCCGAGCTACGTGGCTGGCTCGAAGAGATGCTTGGCAAGTACCTACCCGAGATTGGTAAGACGCCCTACATCACCTACGGCAAGGCAGATGAGCTGAAGAAAAAAGCCTTCCTACTTGCCCCTCGTGCCTATGCCTTCGTCAAGGTGGATATGCTTTCTTGGCTCTACAAGGCGCTGAATATCAAACAGAAATAGTACTATGTCTGGGATCGACTATGAAGCTCTGCTACCCCGAAAGGAGCAGGGGGCGCAAATTAGCCGCAAGATCTTTCAGGTCTTTGTTCGGCCCAATGACGATGAACATGTTTTTGATTTCTTGCCTGTGGAGATCAAAAAGAACATGGAGCATATACAGACCATAAATGCGGGATGGGAATATACCCTCTTCGATAATGAGGCTGTCAAGTCTTTCATCCTCGAACACTACGGAGCGGAGATTTGGAGCTATTACGAGCGCATCTCGCCTGTCTATGGTGCAGCTCGGGCGGACTTCTTCCGCTACTTGCTCATCTACCAAGAGGGGGGCATGTACATCGACATCAAGACCTCTCTGGAGAAACCTTTGGATGAAGTGCTTCGTCCCGAAGACAAATTCATCCTCACGCATTGGGACAACCTCCCTGGGGGGCAGTATGAGGGTGTGGGCATCTTCGGCGAAGTCAGCTTCCTGCCTCGTGGCGAATACATCCAATGGTGCGTCGCCTCGACCTCGGGGCATCCGCTGCTGCGTGCCGTCATTCTCGAGATGCTCAGGCGCATAGACGAGTACAATCCCTTTCGTCATGGGGCAGGTCTCTGGGGCGTACTGCGAACAACTGGCCCCGTGATGTACACTCAGACGATCGAGGCCCTGCGCCCCACGCTTACCGAGGGCAAGGACTACCGCCTACTCTCCAAGCCTCAAGACATCGGCCTGCGCTACTCCATCTACGACAGCGAGGGCATCTATGGACATAAGAAGGCACTCAAGGCGAACTATAACAAGGCCACTACGCCTATCATCGTCCGCCCTGGTAGCCCCATTTACACAGGTTTGGCACAGGCTTACCTCTTCGCTCGCCTTGCCGTGGGGGTCTTGAGGGACAAGATAGTACAACGGCTCAGTTAGTTTTTCTGAGCAAAGCTCAGCGGTCAAGTCGCTTCTTGTGGGGCTGTGGTAGAGAGCATCTCTGCCACAGCCTCCATTTTTTAATTCGTGCTCCCAATACGAAAGAGGGGCCAGAGCGTGGATAGAAGGCTTGTTTGAAGCGGAAATGCAAGATGGGCAAGAGGCTGTTTGGCTCTGAGCGAACGATCTGGCTGGGCAAAATTTAGGGTCAAGGTCAACCTTTGGGGCGGAGCTTGCCCGAATGAGCTAGAGGAAAATGAGCCGGAGAGGGGATAATAACTTGGCTTCTAGTGGATGAAAAATCCCTTCTATCTCGATATAATCTTAAAATCAAGCTTGAGTTTATACAAATCAAGCCTTGGTTTGTATAAATCGTGATTGAGTTTGTATAAATCCAAGTTGAATTTGAAGAATTAGTGCGGACGAAACAAACTATTAGTGCGGACGAAACGGATTTTTTGTCCACACCAAACGATTGTAGTTTCTCAGAGAGTGAACTTAGCCTGCCCTTAGGGGTGCGAGTAGTACGCAGTCTACCTACTTACTCGAAGTGGTGGTAGCGCACTGGAGCAGCGGCTCGACCGTCAAGGGTAACGAAGCTTGCGGTGAACATCCACTTGACCAATCGCGTCTCTCGCGTGCTGAACTCCCCTACCGGTAGCTTGATGAGCACGGCATTCCAGCCGGCGCGCAGCGTAATAGGCAGCGGAGGGCGGGCAACGGCATTTTCGTTGTCGAGGGGCAGCTCATTCGACCGCTCGGTGTGGGTATTCGTCCATAGGGGCGGCTTGACCTCCTGCCCATTAATCCAAATGCGGCTCTCGCGGTAGTCCCACGCCCCTTGCGGTGGGGGGAGATCACTCTCGCTACGGCTGTAGTTTTGCGTCTCAAAGCGTAGCCCTACGGTTTGCCTCGTGGGTGAGTGTATCCACGCCATAGCGTAGGCCGTATGGTTGGGGCGTGGCTCAGAGAGGATGCCTGGCACGAGCCGCTCGCCCCAGACGTGGCGCAGGTAGCCGCCCGAGCCAATGAAGGGCGTGCAGGGCTGGGATGCTCCGCCCACCGTGTAGCGGGGGGTAGAGGGAGGCGGAGCAAGCTGGCCTCGCCTAGCTTTAGCGAGGTAGGTGGTCTCGGGGGCGAAGACCCTACTTAGCTCGCCCTCGTTGGGGAAGGCAGGGCTGATGAGCCAGCTGGCCTCGGTCTGCCGAATGTAAGGTATGGGCTCGCGGCTTAGGCTGTGTCCTTTGTGCCAGAGTAGCCTACGCTCAAAGTCGTCAAAGGCTCGGTAGAGCTCACTCTTGCGGCTACGAAGTAGGGTCGCATGCTCATCGAAGTAGCCGAAGCCACCCCCTAGCCACGCACGCTCGGCAAGGGCAAGCATATTGGCGTAGACATTGTTCTCCGCCATGATGAGGTCGGAAGAGCGGACGAAGCGGTCGTTCCATACGCCGAGAATTGCCCCAGCCAATTCGTCACTACCATGCGGAGCTCTCAGGATGGAGCTCGCGTATAGGGCGATGGGGTCGGCAAAGAGGTCGTAGTGATTGATGTAGTGCAGGCGGCTGTCTATGGCAGGTACGCCCGATAGGGGCGTGCCACGGTAGCCCCATAGTTGCGTCATATCTACCTCGCCTGCCTTGTAGTCCCAGCCAGGGTTCCACGAGATCACCTTGCGCCCTAGCCCCCGGATATAAGCCACCATTTCGGGAACGAAGTTTGGGTTGGTGAACTCCACTTCGTCCGTACCAATGTGGATGTAGGGGACATCCATCGCCTCGAGGGCTTCACGGAGCAGTGTCTTGAGGTAGCTTATCCCCTCAGCGCTCTGCATCGTGCAGCCCATCGCTCGCTCAAAGGCCGCGCTATGCCCAGGCATATCGATCTCGGGGATGAGCAAGACGCGGTGAGCGCGGCACCAATCGGCCAGCTCCCTCGCCTCGGCTAGTGTGTAATAGTAGCCGGGCATCCGCTCTGTCGCGGCAATGCTATTGAGCTGGGGGTAGAGTTTGCTCTCCAGCCTCCAGGCTTGGTTCTCCGTCAGATGCCAGTGGAAGACATTGACCTTGAAGCGAGCGAGCAGGGCGATCTGTCGTTTGAGCTCCGAGAGGGGGATGAACGTGCGCCCTACATCGTGCATCAGACCACGAATGCGCCACGCAGGCCAGTCGAGGATGTCGCAGTGACGGAGGGCAAACTTGCCCCCAGCCTCCAGCAGCTGGTCTAGCGTTTGTAGGGCGCGATACGCGCCGAGCTCCTCTATGGCCTCGATGGTGATGCCCTCGGCCGAGACCTTTAAGCGGTAAGCCTCATCCAGCCCTCGAGGAGCGGGGAGGCTATCTACGAGGCGAATGCTGCAAGCAGTGCGGTAATGGCTGCCTATTTGGTAGCCGTAGCGTGTGAGCAGCTCCGTCGCCTCGGCACGGAGGCAGGGGACATCGAGGCGCAGCTGCCGCGCCGAGAGCACGCCACGCCCTGCGTTGTACTGCTGAGGCCGTGGGAGCAGCGTCAGCTCCTGCCCCGAGAGCCCCAGCGGACAGAGTAGACAGACAAACAAAAGGGCGGCTCTCGTGAGAGCCACCCGTAGGGATAGAGCATTTGTATTCATAGGTTTCATCATTATAGTATAGGCGAAGGGGGTAACGAGTATTGCAGGCTGTGGGCGGCTAGAATCCCTTGGTTATCATGCCACTGCCGAAGCAAATCCGCCCTTCGGTGTCGTAGACGACGGCATATTGCCCTGGGGCAATGCCCTGCACATCCGCCTCGCTATCGATGCGATACACATCACGCTCCGCATCGTAGCTGAGCGTCCCATGGGTAAAGTCGGGCGTGTGGCGAATTTTGAAGAGGACACTAATCGGAGCTCTCGCCTCGGGCGCAACCTCCGCCCTGGCAAAGTAGCTCCAGGGATCACGGCTGATGAAGTTCATAGCCTCGGTCACGATGTGCCGCCCATACTGATCTGCCGGGTCATAGCCCCGGCTAACGAGGATGACATTGCGCTTGATGTCCTTCTTGACCACGAACCACGGTCCGCCACTCAGGCCAAGCCCCTTGCGCTGTCCGATAGTATGAAACCAATAGCCGTTGTGCCAACCGAGGGTCTGCCCCGTCTCTCGCTCGATGATGCGCCCACGCTTGGTCCCGAGTGCGCGCTCGATGAACTCGTTATAATTGACCTTGCCCAAGAAACAAATGCCTTGGCTGTCCTTACGGTGTGCGCTCGCTAGGTTTGCCGCCTCCGCCACGGCGCGCACCTCCGCCTTAGTCAGATGCCCCGTAGGGAAGAGGAGCTTGCTCACTTGGGCGAAGTTGATTTGGGCGAGGAAGTCCGTTTGGTCCTTCACCGGGTCGGGCGCAGTAGAGAGATATAGGGTATCGCCCTCGTAGGTCGTGGTGGCGTAATGCCCTGTGGCGATGAAGTCGAAGTCCTTCCCCCAACGCTCCTCGAAGCAACCGAACTTGATGAGCTTATTACACATCATATCGGGGTTGGGCGTAAGTCCCTTGGCCACGGTGTCGATGGTGTATTGCACCACGTTGGCCCAATACTCATCGTGCAGGGGGACGATATTGAGGGGGAGATCGTACTGGCGAGCCAGCAGCTCCACCAGCGCAATATCGTCCTCCCAAGAGCAGTCCTCAAAGCCATCCCGATCCATCCCGATCTGGATGTAGAAGAGCGTTGGGCGCAGCCCTGCCTTGGTGAGCAGATGTACCACCACGCTGCTGTCCACGCCACCAGAAACAAGGGCAGCCACCCGAGGGGTTCCGATGCCAGAGCGTGCAATGCGCTCCAGCGTCGGGGCAATCAGTTTATTTAGTTCTATCATCTTAATCCTAGCAAAATTGAGAGAGGTTCATTCGTGCGCGAGATGCAAGGCAACATATTATTATGAATGACGGCTGCTCTTAGTGGTTTTCTTGCGGTTCATGATGTACATCCCTGTCCAGGGCAGTGTCGCCCCGATGAGGACAACGATGAGGGTCAGCAGCTTGCTTAGCCATCCGCCCCAGCTACCCGTGTGCAGAGCGTAGATCCAGCCACGCACTCGCTGCCCTCGGTTCTCCTCGGCATAGGGTGTAATCTTCGTTATCTCTCCTGAGCTTGGGTCGAAGGTGACCTTATCTACCGCCCGAGGGTTGCCGAAGAAGCCACATACAGACACCTCCGCCTTGCCGTTCCCCACTCGGATGCTTCGGCTCTCGGGGTACTGTACTTTTAGCTGCCGTGCCACAGTCGTCCATTGGGCGTAGTCGATGGTGGGGAGCTCGGCCTCGCCCTCTGCGCTGGGCTGACCCTTTTTCTGCGGATACTCTGTACCGAATATGCCGTATAGACCGCTGCGCCACCAAGGGAAGGACCAGTTTAGCCCCGTTATGGCCATGACGAGCAGAGGGATGAGGACGTAGATACCTAGCGAGCGGTGCAGGTCATAAAGCAGACGTTGGCGGCTCGCTGTCGTCTTGACGGTAAGTGAGGGCTTCAAGGCTTTGCGCCCCTTGGGCAGCCATACGATTAGACCCGAGAGGAGGACGAGTAGGAAGCCCAGCGTGCCATAGCCCACGATCGCCTTACCCCAAGACTTCGACCCATCAAGCAGCCAGCGGTGCAGGCGCATCACTCCCCCGAAGAAGCCATCACGCTTCGTGCGCCGTCCCACGATCTCGCCTGTGTAGGGGTTCACATAGAGCATCTCTTCGCCACGCTCGAGGTGGGCGATGTAGTTGCGCCCCTTTTCGGAGGGGATGGTTATGCCACTGACTGCATTTTGCTTCTCTTCACCCAGGGTGTGGAGTGTGAGGGACTGGGCAAGGTCGCTCAGTTCGATGGGGACAATATCCTCCCCTGGTGGCGTGCTGAAGTACAGCTTGGGCGAAGCTAGCTCTCGCAGTTCGTCCTCAAAGAGCATCATCGCCCCCGTCAGGCAGAGGAGGCTCACAAGCACCCCGACGAGTATCCCAACGCCTCGGTGCAGGGCAAGTGCTATTTTCTTCATTATCCTAATCTTGTTTGTTTGAAAAGATAGAAAGAGCGTGGCAAAGATACCCATTTCGCCCTCACTCTTAGTTCCCATCACGTTGTATTCTGGTCACTTTGATACTTGCGCTCTTCATCCTGATGATGAGGGTAGTTGCGTCAAAATTTGGACAGGTTTTCTGAGTAATTGCTCACGCGAGACGGCATGAAATTATTTCCTTTATTCCCAGATGATTAAGTTTGATTCCGACTGATGCGAAAAATCTTCGGGAACATTCGAAAAAAACTTCCCGAACTTTTTAGAAAAAGATCGGGAACTCCGAGAAAAAAGTTCGGGAAGTTTTTGTGAAAAGATGGGGTGTTTTTCTAACGATATCAGGATGAGTAGATTATTAGTTCTTTGGGACTAGGACCAAGGAGGGGTAGGTTCTTTTCGCATTTTGACGAGATTACCTAGGTCTGATGGCCGATACTTCATAGTTATATGGAGGTCATTTTTATGATACTTTACGATTATACAACCTGATTGATGAGCTAGAGCTTGAGAACTAGTAAGCGTAAATGGAACCAAGAGCCTGCTTCCTTGCTTTACGTTTAGGTAGCTTGGCAAGCTCAAATAGCGACTAGTTAGATAATTATTCGAGGGGGCTATTGTGAGAATAGAATGGTTGTTATACCTTTGTCGCGTTTTAGAGTTAGGAATTACTAGAATATTAAAAATTCAAGAACAATGAAGAAGTTTGTATCTCTTTGCGCTTTCGTAGCAGCTCTGTCTTTCGCCTCTTGCGAGCAGGCTAACAAGGCTAAAGAAACTGCTACTGATGCAGTAGAAAACGTAGCTGAAGAAGTAAAGGCTGGAGTAGAAGCTGTAGACTCTGCTGCAACTGCAACTGTTGAAGCTATCGAAGCTGCTGTAGATTCAGTTGCTCAGGCTAATTAGTAGCCTGCGACTGTCTTAGGTCGCGTCACAAAGAAGATTTAGGTATGATGGGCTGGAGCCTATCATGCTTGTCAAGAGGGTAAGGTGTAGATTGGTCTACATCTTATTCTTTTTATGGGCATATCTAGCCATTTATCTCCCTCTCAAGCTGTATATTTGTGTTGTTTGGAGAGGAGGATCCTCACCGAAGTAGAATTATGAGAAAGAATAAAGTTGATATGATTACGCTCGGCTGCTCCAAAAACTTGGTAGACAGCGAGCTCCTAATACGCCAGTTCCTAGCCAATGGCTACAAGGTCCAGCACAACTCCGATGTGGTGGATGGCGAAATTGTCGTCATCAATACCTGTGGTTTCATCAAAGACGCTCAGGAGGAGTCCATCAATACTATCCTCGAGATTGTCCAGGGTAAGAAGCGTGGTACGGTAGGCAAGGTTTACGTTATGGGCTGCCTGACGGAGCGGTTCATGGACGAACTGAAGGCCGAAATCCCAGAGGTGGACAAGTTCTATGGGAAGTTCAACTGGAAGCAGCTCATCACTGACCTAGGTAAGGCTTACTATCATGATCCCCTTGGGGGGAATAGGAGCATTACTACCCCTAAGCACTATGCCTACCTCAAGATCTCGGAAGGCTGCGACCGCACTTGCTCCTACTGCGCCATCCCCATAAGTACAGGGCGACATCGCTCTCGCTCTATGGATGACATCATGAGCGAAGCTCAGTGCCTCGTAGATGGTGGGGTGAAAGAGCTTCAACTCATCGCCCAAGAGCTGACTTATTATGGTCTCGATCTCTACAAAGAGCACAAACTTCCCGAGCTGGTGGAGCGGCTCTCCGACATTGAGGGGCTTGAGTGGCTACGTTTGCATTACGCTTATCCGAACGCTTTTCCAAAAGACCTCATGCGAGTAATGCGAGAGCGAGAGAATGTGTGTAATTATCTAGATATTGCGCTACAGCATATCAGCGATCCTATGCTCCGAGCCATGCGCCGCCATACAACCAAGGCAGAGACCTATGATCTTATCCGCTATATGCGCTCTGAGGTCCCAGGCATTCATCTACGCACTACGATGATTGTAGGGCATCCAGGTGAGACAGAGGCCGACTTTGTCGAGCTTCTGGACTTCGTGCGAGATGTTCGCTTTGAGCGGCTCGGAGCTTTCGTTTACTCCCACGAGGAGGGGACGTATGCTCACCAGCATTATACGGACGATATTCCTCTAGAAGTCAAGCAAGAGCGCATCGAGGAGCTGATGCGTGTGCAGGAAGGTATTGCGGCCGAGCTCAATGCAGCGAAGATCGGTCAGCAGCTACGTGTGATGGTAGATCGCCGAGAGGGTGACTACTATATTGGGCGCACGGAGTACGATTCGCCCGAGGTCGACCAAGAGGTACTCATAAAGTATATTGAAGGCCAGGAGCTTCTGCTCGGTGCGTTGTATATGGTGGACATTACTTCGGCAGATGTCTTTGACCTCTATGGCAGCTTGTGCCACGAGGCAGTCAGTAATAAGTAAACTTAAGTAGGATATGAAAACAAAGTTAAGGGCACTTCTCGCCTGTATCATTGCCTTTACGGGATGGCAGGCTCTATGGGCAGATGACTATAAGCACGAAGTTCCAGACCGTCCACGCATCGTTGTTGGGATGATTGTGGATCAAATGTCGTGGGATTACCTCTATCGCTACGCAGATCGTTTCGGGGAGGGGGGATTTCGTCGGTTACTCAAGGAGGGTTTTAACTGTCACAATGCACGCATTGACTACATTCCCTCGGTGACAGCCATAGGGCACGCCACAGTTTATACGGGCAGTGTGCCTAGTATTCATGGTATTGCTGGCAATCACTTTTATGAGGGACGGAATGGGCGCTACTGCACGGAGGATAGCACTGTCATGACTGTTGGCGCAGAGCCCGGTAAGAGCGGGCAAATGTCTCCTCGAAACATGCGCGCTACCTCCATTACGGATGAGCTTAAGCTCGCCACTAACTTTCGCAGTAAGGTCGTGGGCGTTGCCATTAAAGACCGCGGTGCTATTCTGCCTGCAGGGCATACGGCTGATGCCGCCTATTGGTTTGATGACAAGAGTGGTCACTTCATTACCAGCACTTATTATATGAAGGAGCTACCTCGATGGGTGCGCAAGTTCAACGATCAGCGTCTGCCTGAGAAGTATTTGCGTCAAGGATGGCGGTCGCTCTATGCTGCCAAGACATATCTGGAGAGCCTCCCCGATGATAATCCTTATGAGGCTGGTTGGGCAGAGGGGCATGGTCCTACTCTACCGCTCGATACCAAGACACTAGGCCAGAAGCAAGGCTTTGGCGTTATCCGTACAACTCCTATGGGTAATACACTTACGCTCGATATGGCCAGGGCCGCTATCGAGGGGGAGGAGTTGGGCGCATATCGCAAGGGTGAGCCTGTGTCTACCGACTTCCTTGCCGTTAGCCTCTCCTCTACGGACTATATCGGGCACCGATATGCTCCACTTTCGATGGAGATAGAGGATACTTATCTGCGTCTAGATAGAGACCTCAAGAGCTTCTTCGATTACCTCGATGCACGCTATGGTAAGGATGGCTACCTATTCTTTTTGACCGCAGATCATGCCGCGGGACACAACCTAAAGTTTCTTGAGGATAGGAAGCTCCCGGGGCGAGCTTGGCGGAGTGATTTGGCTCGCAAACTAGTGGACTCTGTTTGTCGAGCTGAGCTGGGGGCTGAGGCGAAGGTTTTTGTGGCTGTGGCGAACAACCAGGTCTTTTTTGATGATGCAGAGCTGGACCGACTTGGGGCCGATCGCTCGCGCCTCTACGAATCAGTTAGGCGTCAGCTCGACCGAATGCCTGGTGTAGCCTATTCGGTAGTTATGGAAGAGGCTTCGACTGCCACACTTCCAGAGGACATCAAGCAGCGTGCTATCAATGGCTATTGTCGTGGGCGTAGTGGGGCCATCTTCGTTGTCTTGCACCCAGGTTGGTATAGTCATGGTAGCAGCACTCCAGCCAAAGGAACATCTCACTCAGTGTGGGCTCCATACGATACGCATATCCCCCTTATTTTCCTAGGGCACAAGGTGCGTTCTGGTCATCTCTATCGCCAAGTATATATGACAGACATTGCAGCAACGCTCGCCATGTACCTCAAGATTCAGCTCCCTAGTGGTTGTATTGGTCGTCCTATCGAGGAGCTATTTAAGGATTTGGATGACTAAGCTTCATCCTTTTTGACCTTCCTTCTTATTGGCTTAGCCCCCGAGATGCTTTATTTATCTGATTGTTTATTAGGAGAGAATGAGTGGGGTGTTTGCCAGAGGGAGGCGTTGTGGAGTATGGAATATATGGGTAGATGGATGAAGATAAGAGGAGAAACTACTAAATTCGCCCTTAAATAACTTAAACAAGAGTAAAAATGAAAATAAAAGATTTAAGTGTGACAAAAGCTTTCGCTCGCTATGGCGTGGCTTTTCTTTCGACTATTGTAGTGATGACTTCTTTGGGGTGTGAGAAGAAGCCAAGCTGCGTTATTACAGGTAGTGTGGATGGTGCTTCGGATGAGGATTCGGTTTATCTAGAGGTGCTAGACAATGGTGAGCTACGGTTCGTTGCTTCGGCCCCAATTACTAACGATACTTTTAGGCTAGAGGGACAGATCGATACGGTTGCGGCCTACTATCTGTCTTGTGGTACGGAGAGCAATTCGTTCTCTACGCCAATATTTTTGGATGGCCCTAGGGTGACGGTTCGGCTGGAAGAGGCGGCTGAGCGTATTGTAGGCACGCCAGCCAACGATGCCTACCAAGAGATAAGGTCCAAGGTCAATGAGACTAGGGGCAAGATGATGGCCCTTGAGGCAGATACTACGCTTACGGATGAGGAGCAAAACCAGCGGTACGATCAGCTGGATGAGGAGTACGAAGAGATCTTTAGGGATGGGATCAAGAAGAATATCGCTAACAGAGTGGGGCTCTTCCTCTTTAAACAGAGATATTGGTATAATAATCTAAGGGAGAACCTTGAACTTCTGAGCCAGATACCAAAAGCTTATCATAGTGATCCCGAGCTTGTGGGGCTAAAGGCGATGTTTGAGCAGCAAAAAGAGACCGATGTTATGCGCCTCTATACGGACCTTGAGCTACAGACCCCAGAGGGCAAGAGTGTGCGTCTCTCCGATTATGTAGGCAAGGGTAAGCCCGTACTGATCGACTTTTGGGCAAGCTGGTGCGGTCCGTGTCGTCAAAGTATGCCTCAGCTAGTTGAGCTCTATGCTAAGTATAAGGATCAGTTTGAGATTGTAGGCATATCGCTTGATGAAGACAGGGAGGCGTGGCAGTCGGCTATAACTAAGCTTGGTATTACTTGGCCACAGATGTCCGATCTTAAGGGCTGGAGCAGTATCGCAGCCAAGGAGTATGGTGTTAATGCTATTCCTCATACGATACTTATAGACAAGGAGGGTGTCATTCTGGCTCGTGAGCTAGAAGGGGAGCATTTGGAGCAGCTGCTCGTCAGTCTATTCTAGTGGCTCTGGCACTCTAGGCCCAAAGAGCTTGCCCACGGGGCACAACCAACTGGTTGTGCCCCGTGGGCGTTTGTGTGTCTTTTTTGTTTGCAGAGTGCTGTTTCTTGTGAACAAAAAGGCTACTTTTGTTCAAATACACCAATAAAGTAGTTCGATAACTCAAATAAATAGAAGTAAAGATGAGACAGATTTATCGCATGACGCTGCTTGCCCTTGTGCTCTTGCCAAGCTGGGTAGGCCTATGGGCGCAAAACGAACATGGCAACAATACGGGCAATAAAGAGCTGATCAAGGATGAGTTCTTCTATAACTTCAATGGTGATCAACCCAAAGACTGGACCGTTGTTGGTAAGCCCACGATGTACACTGGGCGCGGTGGTTATAATGCTAGCACGGGTAATGCTGTAGGTATCGAGACGGCAGATGCTTTTGGTAGTCTTGAGCAGCTTATCAGTATGGCGAGCTTCAACACAGGGGATGAGTTTGAGGGCTTGCTGCATTACTATGTTGAGGATGGCTCAGCCGATGCTGGTGGGCTACGTCTCTGGATGCAGTGGCTCGATGATGTTGGGCGCGAACTAACTGCGCCCGAGGAGCGTAAGCTACTCAATAATGAGGAGCTTTGGTTCTCTCGCATCAAGAGCTGGGGTACGCTGCGCTTCCGTACGCGTAAGCCTGAGGGAGCGACCAAGTTTCGCTTTGCGGTGCAGATCAATAAGCGAAGCAATGTGCGTATTGATGACGTGAGTTTTGCTCAAGAGACGCAGCGCACACCCTTTGTGACCATCTTGCCACAAAATGTGCGTCCGCACTACCTAGAGATAGGGCAGAGGGCAGAGAATAAGTTTGTTGTTCAGACCTACCATCAGAGGGGGGCTCTCGATATAGAGCTGACCGAGGGCATTCCTTTTCGTACCGATAAAGGGAGCTTACCATCTGGGACGGGGCTGACCGAGTTGACACTGATTTGCCAGCCAGTGGCTGCTGGTAAGGTGCCTCGTGGTCGCAAGCCTGCTGCACTGACCATCGGTGGGGGGCTTAGTGTGCCACTCTCGGTCTTTTCTATCGACCCAAACAATAGGCCTAGTCTCGCTGTGACGCCTAGTCCTATTGGGGACTTTACTTACATCCAGGGGGATGCCATCAGCCCACAGAGGGAACTACAGCTGGATTTTGAGAATATGATCGACAATGTACGTCTAGAGATCGTACCTGCAGGGCAGGGCTTCTTCTTGAGTAACACCTCGGTGATGTACTTCGAGCAGGCGCGCCCACCTCATATCCAGGAGGGAGTAAATGATACTAAGGTAAGGGTGAGCTTCCGTCGCCAAGAGGTTGGCGAGGTCAATGCCGAGTTGGTAATTACTTCACCTATGTTCGAGACCAAGCGCATACCTCTTAAGGGGATTGTACGCCCAGCGAGCGACTTGTGGAAGGAGACGTTCAAGGCCCTACGCCCAGCCCCTGCCGACCCTCGTCTGGCCAAGATGCAGGAGCGTGGCTACAATTGGTTCGATCAAGGTCTGTGGCAGCTCTGGAGTGCAGCCGTTTGGGAGAAAGATAGTCAAGAAGTATTCTTCTACAACGAAGCCTCTACGCTGGTCTATGCTGGTGGGTTTTCTCAGGGGCTTATTTATAATGAGGACTTCCCTAGTGGGATAGCCTCCGTTCGAGTTAAGGGTGGTAGCTACGCATCCGATGGTGCATTGCTTGCTCTAGAGGTGAGCCACGATCATGGGGGCACATGGCACCGTCCGTCAGAGCCCAAGAAGGTTAGTGAGGGTAAGTTTGTGACTTTTGAGGTGAACACGCATCAGCCAACACTCTTTCGCTTGGTTCGAACCAATGGTGGGGGCTTCGAGGGCTCATTTGCCGTCTCGGAGGTGATAGTTTCGCCATCGGAGGCTGCAGATCGCCTGGTGCATCAGACGCTTGTCGATTTGGTCGACTTCACTAGCGATAAGGCCCTGCCCCTCTATGCCCAGAGCTTCGATGGTCAGCTACATCACAGCCCTTTGGCTATCGAGGGTTGGCGCAACATTTCCTTTGCTGGCAATCGCCCATGGGTAAGCTATACGCAGAGCGGAGAGGACTCTGGCACCGGAGAGCCCGAGGAGGTCGCCAAGGTAACGCTCTACAAGGCTACGCCACAGAGCGAGCGTGAGTTGACGTCCTTCCTTGTTTCTCCACTCCTGGACTATACGGGAGCAAAGACCAAGGAGCTAACATTCCGTTTATATCGCCAAACTGCCATTGATGCAGATAAGTTTTTCATTTACCTCGGTGCTGTCAAGGATGGTAAGATAGCAGAGCTGCACGAGGTCCCATTCAAGCTCCTTGCGCCTAACCGAGACATTAAGGACCGTATTTGGTATGACTATCTCCTCAATCTTGCAGACTATAAGCTTGAGGGCATCGACCGCTTCGTGGTCATCTATGCCCTACAGTCTCCCGTGGGAGGTAACGAAACGAGTACGACTTATCTCATCGATGACTTCTCTTGGGGGCGTGAGGACAACCCTGTTATCACTGTAGATCGTCCTATTATACCTTTCTATCAGATGTCTTTTGCCCCAGAACAGCTACAGGTGACTACGAAGCATGCCAAGGACGTTGTGCGTACCAGCCTTTTCGGAGTGGGACGTACACCGATGATATTCCAAGTGTCTCCAGCCACTCTCGCTCCCGATGGCGGTACGATGAGCGTCTCGATCGATAGGCAGAAGCTCAAGGATCGTACTAAGGATCATGCTAGCCTGCTTTTCCTCTCTACACGAGGCGGAGCAAATGTCGAGGTGAAGCTTTTCGCTACTCCCAAGACGGAGAGAGAGCTACAAGATACCAGTGTTGAGGAGGTGGGTGATGGCTCGGCTAATGCCTATGCTTACCGCTCTGCAGATATGATACATGTTGTGGCTCCTGGTCTTTTGTCCGTTGAGGCCTACGACCTCTTGGGTGTACAGGTGGCTCAGGCCTGGGGAGCTGATCGGCTGAGCTTTGCTTCAGCTGGCCGTGATGGTGCACTTATCTTGGTGCTGCGTTACGCAGATGGTAAGCGACAGACCATTAAGCTCTAGGAGTTCTCTTGTAGAGCCACTAGATAAATTGGGGCTTACATTGAAGCTTTATAATTAGCTTATTTAGAAGAATAGCGGAGGCATAGGGATGCTCATATTGGAGCCCCCCTATGCCTCCGTTACTTTTTTACGAAAGACAGCTCTCTAAGAAGAGTGATTGACTAAGAGTCTCTATCCTTAAATCTTATTGCGTAAGCCTTGCCCTTGATGTAGATTGCTTCAAGGTTGCACGGTTTGCGCCCAAAGAGGCGAACCCGTCGTCCATCACTATTTGTCCCAAGATGCCGAAGAAAAGTTGGTTTCTTCGGCAGGAAAAATTGAGTTCATGTGGGAGAAAACTTCAAATTCAATCACGATTTATATAAATCACGATTGGATTTGTACAAATCGTGGTTGAATTTGTACAAACCAAGTCACGATTTGAACTTTTCATCTGGATAAGCATAAGTTTAGCCCCTAGGGAAAGACTTTTTTGTCCTAACCTAGGGGCTTTGTTCTTTGGAGGGGTAGTGTGGCCGATGTGATGTTATTTGCGTCTGCCTCCTGCGTTTTTGTTGAAGAAATAGGCAAGCCCAAGGAGATTGACGATGCCGAGGGCTGCGCCAAGGCCTACAACCATACGCTGAGCATCGTTGAGGAAGAACAGAGAGATGAGGGCCACCAGGATGATAATCACCCCAAGGGAGAGGAGGATCCGATTAATGTTTTTGATAAAGGACTTCATGTCAGTGAGTTTGTTTTAGAGTTTGTAGCTAAATCCAAAGCTTAAGAGCTCGTTGTACTGAAGGTACTTATTCCATTTGTTGGATGGGCGAGCAGCATCGTCATAGCGTAGTTGTATGTTGATGCGCGTAGAGAGGTATCGGCCTATCTTCATGTCGAGCGTATTTTCCCACTCGGCCTCGATGTTGGAGTAGGAGGTGTTGAAGTAGAGCCTGCTCACCCAGCTAACGTTCATATTGATGTCCCACTGCATGCTGGCCTTGAGTGTCGAGCCAATGCGGTGGTAGTAGAGTTTGTCTGCCGTAAAGCCGTGGCGTGCCAGGTCGATATCTCGGCGCATGCTGCTGCGGTAAGTATAGGAGATAGGGGCCAGGTTCATCGCCAAGACGAGCTTGCGTTGATAGATCTTTTTGGATTTGTTCGTATAGTCAAACCGCATACCCAGCCCGACGTTGAAGGTCAGAGGGGCAAGGGGTGAAGACTGTATTTCGTTGGTATCGCCTTTGTAGGTAGTCAAGAGCTGGGAGCGCGCCTCCGCATCCAAGGTATAGTACCAGCCAGATATGGCTCTGAGACCGAAGTTGCTCCTTAGGCGTATTTGGTCGTCCGCTATGCGAAAGCCTCTGCCAGCCGATTTGTCGCTCTTGTCCATGTCGTAGATGCTGAGCTTGTCCTCCAGCTCGTTTTTCCACTTGACCTTGCCTCGGAGATAGGTCATGGCGGCATAGGTGCGCATGTAGAGGTTGAGGTTGGACGAGCCTCCTTTGTACCAGTTGTCCGATACATGGCTCTGGGAGAATTGGATGCTGCTCTCGAAACTAGGTATCCAATAGCGCTGGGATATTTGCTGGATGCGCATATTCTGTACTACCTGCTCCATGCTCTCGCCCTTGACTCGATGGGTATCGAGGCCACGCGGAGCGTTGGTTACTCCCGAGAGGGTGAGGCTTGATTGAGTAGCAGAGCTAGGGGGGAGGTAGTCGAAGAGGTCGAGGTGCCTCGCTCTAAGTTGTTGCTGCAGATATGTCCCAAGCTGTAGCTCGGTGCTTAATGCTTTAGGTATAAGCTCTTCGATGGGCCCCATAATAAGTAGGTTAGGGGGGAGGGAGCTTTTTAGGCGCATACTGTCTATAGAGATGCTCAGGCGCTGGGGCATCTCCCCGAGGCTAGAGCTCAGACGGAAGTCTAGCGCTAGTGGCATGAGTAGCTTGTATGTGCCAACGCTGGGGGCGGAGCAGCGTAGCTCGCTCATAAGGTATTCGACCAGGGGGGACGGTTGTCCCAGTCGGCCGGCTATCAGCCTCAGCAGTGTTGTGTCTGTGATGGGCTGTGGTCTGTAATAGCCTGTAGCTTGCTCCGCACGTAGCAAAAGGCTGTCTGCCCTGTGCTTAGCATCTTGCGCAGGTAGTCTGTAGGTGGCGAGCATCAGGCTCGCTATGACAAGGAGGTACCAATGACATCTTTTCATGCCACAAAAATACTTAATACCTCGATTTTCTTTAAGCTAAGGAGTTCGAAATAGGGATTGGGCTAGTACTGTATTAAGACGTCTTTCGCCTAAGTCCGTATATTGAGCTATTGGTTTAGAGACCAGAGCACGAAGAATAGAGGAGGGGAGCTAGATTAATCTAGCTCCCCTCCCGAAAGAAGTCTATCTATAGACCTATACCCGATGCTCAACTTCACGACTGAGGATAGTACCATCCTCGAGTATGAAGATGATGGTAAAGCGTGGATAGTCTTTTGTTAGCGGATATATGTGGAAGTATCCATCGAATAGCCAGTCCAACACATCCATCCCCACGTCCGAGACGCGCACATCACGCCAGTACCATTTGCTATAGTCCCGAGTGCGTGTTACCTCCTTGTAGTCTTGGTATCGTATGCTGAAGAGTGGAGAGATGTCCACGCCATTGTGAGCAATGCGCATGTGCCTTAGGTCGTAAGGCATTGGGGTACTTTGGTGGAGCGCCCAGTTGCCTGGCACTACTCCGTGTAGCCTCGTTAGGGAGTCGAAGCGCAAGCCTGCAATTCTGTCATTTCGGTAAGTGTAGTATTCATCAAGAAATTGCTCCTCGCCATACTTCAGCGTTAGAGGAATGTATGGCTTGTCGTGCCAATTCCTATACTTCATAGGAGTGTCTGTATTCATATCAGAGATTAGCGTTCTTCTGCCTAATACAATTCCTGTGGGCCTGCCATATCCCCAAATGATATATTTGCTTGTTTTGCGCCATCCCTCATCCGCTCCAATCAGAGGGTTGTTGGGGTCTTGGTTGGCGTTAATTCTTTTGTAGAATTCGTCCCATCTGAGATAAGCTGCGTCTAGCCCGATGTTGTCGCTAGGGTCGTCAGCTTCGGGCAGCGGGGGTAGAGCCGTGGCGTCAATCTCGAGCGGCTTCAGCCCTAAGCTTTCCAGCGCTAGCATATCTGCGGTAGGCAGCTTCTCGGTCTTTTTCTCCTCTTTTTGAGGTATATCCTTGTTCGGCTCTGTTACTATCGTAATCGGCTCTTGGTGCTGTACTGCTGGCTCTTCAGCCTTATTACATGCAGTCGGCCCAAAGCCCCACGCTGCTAAAATTCCTAGAATGATCTTAAACGTTTTCATAATCATTTCATTTAGGTAAATATATTCTTTGAAACCCTTGAGGTTCTATCCCTGTGTATATTGTACAGCGCTCCGTATAGGCTTTTTTGTGAGGAATAGGATTGACTTTGGGTTCAAAATACTCAAGATATTGATATTGTTGTTCACTATAAAAGACATTAGAAAGACAGTATCCTTGGTTTGATTTTTTGCCCCAACCCCAATTCCAATTGCAATGAACAAAATTATAGATAATGGTATCTGATTGCCGTGTATACTGCATCTCTTTATATCCATCTAAAATCCAGATATGTCCAGCGGCTGCCCCTTTTCGAGAAGCTGTTATGAACATAGGTCTGTTTTCATCTAGTTCATTCTTGACAATGTCTATGTCATACGGCTGATTTATGTAGTTTTTATAGCCAATGTTTAGCATAAACTTTTTAACCTCAGTGTTATATGCTGATGTCTCTCGAGAACCCTTTTCATAGCCATATATACTCTTTATCTGATCCGCTACATACCTTGCTGCGTAGGCGATGAGCTTTCGATCTTCTCCTTCAAAGTAATCCATTTCTCTAAATCGTTTCCAAGGTATAATGCGATCTCCTAGTTTTTCAGGATACATATGATAAGCAATCATTTGCATAATAGCAACAGCGTTACATCCAATGTATGCTGGCACTTTAACTGGATTGCCGTTTTGGTCAATAACCTCAACCTCATCTGCGAGATCATTGAGAGGTTCCCAAAGTGGCCAATTCGTTTTGAGAAGATTTTCTTTACCTCTAAGCATTTTACAATTTTCATTACGTTCAAAGCCGATCTGTATATTTGAAAGCTCGCGCATTAGGGAATCTCTCCTTGGGTTGTGTATACATTCCCTAATGCTACGACATTTGTACGGACAGACAACTTCTAGTGGTAAATGAGGAATATTGCACTTTCCAAACGTACAAGTTCCAACGAAACCACAAGTTGGGCAGGTATACATAATCATATATCCATGGATGTGAGGCTCTAAGGTCTCACTATAAAATGCCTTGTCGAACCTGCCGTTGTCTGCGACATACAGCACCTCAGCTCCTGCTGTATTCTCAGAAACAATAGCGTACCCCTCGTTGTCGGAGAACTCTACCACTTTTAGGTTGGCATTTGATGCGGATGTGTTTCTATAGGTCGCTCTCGTTTGGTAGGGCAAACATCGATGCAACAGAGAGTGGTTTGGAACTCCTAAGCCCATCGGAAGAGCGCAGTACAGTCGCTACATCAAGAGCTATCTTTTGGATTTCGTCACCTGTTCGCTCATAGGCTGATGCTTCGCCTTGGGAGTGTTTGCCCTCAAAGTTTGACGCAGCTGCGAACTCAAGGTCAGATGAAGTCTGACACGAAAAAGAAACTAAAAGGCTTACTAGACCAAGCCATACGCTAATTGTCTTCATCAGTCTAAAAATTTAGATTGGTTGTTCTTTTGTAATTTGCGACTCAGATTATCTGTATTTTGTGATCTATGGGCAAATTTAATTGATTTATCAAAATGTGCAAGTGTATTTTCTGGATGTTTTGTCTGTTTGAGGTTCAGTCGTTAATAGGAATTGAAGTATAGAGCAAAGAATGCTCAGCAGTCTTAGGCTATTTTTCTTCTGGTATTTCATGAGCTAAGGCATGATATTTATCTGTTTGTCTACATTTGTAATCCTATCCAACACTCTATGAGTGCTTTTGATTACCTTTGCTTCTACATATAAATAAGCACTTGATTTGACGACCAACCAACTTATCTCTCCCTGCTATGTGCTGGAGGAGGCTGCCTTGAGGCGCAATCTAAGCCTCATTCGTTCTGTAGCTGAGCGTGCAGGCGTGGAAATAATCCTCGCTTTCAAAGCCTATGCCCTATGGAAGACCTTCCCCATTATACGAGAATATGTTCGCCACAGCACTGCTAGTTCTATTTATGAAGCGCAGCTCGCCTATGAGGAGATGGGGGCTAAGGCGCACACCTTTAGCCCAGGCTATACTAAGGAAAATTTTGCCACCATGGCTCGCTACAGTAGCCATATCACCTTTAACTCCCTCAGCCAAATAGAGCATCTGCGAGCGGAGATGAGACAGTATCCCGAGGTATCCTATGGGCTGCGTATTAATCCTGAGTATTCGGTGGTGGAGACCGACCTCTACAACCCCTGCGCACCAGGCTCTCGCTTTGGAGCCACCGCCAGTGAGCTCGGTAATAGCCTGCCAGAGGGTATCGAGGGGCTTCACTTTCACGTTCTCTGCGAGGGAGATGCCGAGCATTTGGGTGAGGTACTTACCGTTATCGAGGAGCGATTTTCGGGGGCTCTTGCCTCGGCTAAGTGGCTCAATATGGGAGGTGGCCATCTGATGACTCGCAAGGATTATAATGTGGAGCTTCTAGTCTCCGTGCTTAAGGCTTTCGGCAAGAGACATCCTCATCTTAAGCTTATCCTTGAGCCTGGCAGTGCTTTCGCCTGGCAAACAGGTTATTTGGAGAGCACCGTCATAGATGTCGTGGAGCACCATGGCATCAGTACGGCTATTGTAGACGTTTCGTTTACCTGTCACATGCCCGACTGCCTAGAGATGCCCTACAAGCCCGCCATCCGCGGAGCGCAAACTCTGGATGAGCCCGCCGGGGCGCACTGCTACCGGATCGGGGGCAATAGCTGCCTCAGTGGCGACTTCATTGGCTATTGGTCGTTCGCTGAGCCCCTGACCATCGGACAGCGCATCATTTTTGAGGATATGCTGCACTATACTACGGTGAAGACCAATATGTTTAATGGTATCCCGCACCCCTCTATTGCCCTTAAACGGCTAGACGGCTCGCTCGAGCTGCTCCGAGCTTACACCTATGAGGACTATAAGCACCGAATGGATTAACTCAAAGAGAGACGAACCTATGGGACTATTTAGCTTTTTCAGTAAGAAGAAGACAGAGGAAGAGAAAGCTCAGCTGGACGAGAGCCTCAATAAGAGTAAGGAAAACATGTTCTCCAAGCTCGCTCGCGCTGTGGCCGGTAAGAGCAAGGTGGATGATGAGATCCTTGATGACCTTGAGGATGTGCTGGTTACCTCGGATGTTGGGGTGGAAACGACCCTGAAAATCATTCAGCGCATCGAGGAGCGAGTAGCCCGGGATAAGTACGTGACGACCTCCGAGCTAACTGGCATTCTTCGGGGAGAAATAGCCGCACTGCTTACGGAGAACGGCTCTCAGGACAGCGAGAGCTTTGCCCCCCAGCACGAGACCAAGCCCTATGTCATCATGGTTGTGGGAGTCAATGGTGTAGGTAAGACAACTACTATTGGCAAGCTTGCTCACCAATTTAAGAAAGCGGGCCTTAAGGTCATCCTCGGAGCCGCCGATACCTTCCGCGCCGCCGCCATCGAGCAGCTGGAGATTTGGGCTGAGCGTACGGGTACGCCCCTAGTGAAGCAGAAGATGAACTCTGATCCTGCTTCGGTGGCCTTCGACACCCTGACCTCGGCCGTAGCTCAGGGTGCGGATGTCGTTATCGTGGACACGGCAGGCCGCCTACATAATAAGGTCGGGCTGATGAATGAGTTGAGCAAAATCAAGCGTGTGATGCAGAAGGTAGTCCCTGATGCGCCACAGGAGGTGCTGCTGGTTCTGGACGGTTCGACCGGGCAGAACGCCTTTGAGCAGGCCAAGCAGTTCACCGCTGCCACTGAGGTCAATGCCCTCGCAGTGACCAAGCTGGACGGCACAGCCAAGGGAGGCGTGGTCATCGGGATATCCGATCAATTCAAGATACCAGTCAAGTACATCGGCATTGGTGAAGGGTTAGATGATCTACAGATTTTCCAGAAGAAGGAGTTTGTAGACTCTCTCTTCGGTGAGTAAGCTCTATATTTGTCGTATGGTAGGGACGATAGACATCGTGCAGGTGGTGGAGCAGAAGTCGGGCAAGCGGTTGCCAGGCTTCATGGCCAAGCTTCTACGCAAGCTCATCCACGAGCGAGAGATCAACGATTTCATTACTAGACATGATGGCAAGCAGGGTAAGGCCTACCTTGATGCCCTACATGAGGATTTCCAAGTAAAGGTCTCTTGGGCTAACCCAGAAGTTCTCCCAGAGAATGGGCGTTGCCTCTTTGTGAGTAACCATCCGCTGGGAGCATTCGATGGGGTTGGCATCTCGCGTCTTTTGTGCGAGCGGTATGGCGATGCTCGATATATTGTCAATGACATGCTCCTCCACCTTGAGGGGTTGCGCTCGATCTTCGTGCCAGTGAACACTTATGGCAAGCAGTCTCGAGCACATCTTGAGCAGCTTAAGGCTATTCTACAGACAGAACTGCCAGTGGGTTCGTTTCCTGCTGGTTGGTGTTCGCGCAAGTTTGAAGGTCGGGTGCAGGATAGAGCCTGGCAGAAGAGCTTCATTATCTTGGCCATTCAAAGCCAGCGAGATGTAGTACCGCTACACTTCGCTGGGCAAAACTCGTGGCACTTCTACGCTATCGATAGCCTGAGGCGGATGCTCGGGCTCAAATTTGACATAGCCACAGCCCTTCTGCCCGATGAGATGTATCGTTCGAGTGGTAAGAGCTTTGAGGTCTTCGTTGGAGAGCCCATTAGCTGGCAGACGCTGCGCGATATGCCCGGATCGGACTATGACAAGGCGCAGTGGGTGAGAGCTCAGAGCTATGCTTTGGCTCCCAGAAAAAAGTAAGATTAGTAAGCTAGATAATATATAATGGCACATGTACAGATGCCTATCATCCCTCCGATAGACCCAGCCCTCATTCGTCGAGAGCTCTCGCAAGATTGCTTCTTGCGTACGACTAATAAGGCGGGCAATGAGCTCTACATCTTTCGAGCTGCCGATGCGCCCAATACCATGTACGAGGTGGGACGGCTTCGTGAGGAGGCTTTCCGCTTCTATGGTGGTGGTACGGGCAAGGATGTTGATCTAGACGAATTTGACCTCGCTCCCGATGGCTACACTCAGCTCATTGTTTGGGACCCAGCTGAGCAGGCGATCCTTGGAGGATATCGTTTCATCTTTGGGTCAGATGTGCGTCTAGACGAGGCTGGTAAGCCGATGCTCGCCACTGGGGAGATGTTCACTTTCAGTGAGGAGTTTCTCAGGGATTACCTACCTTATACTATAGAGCTAGGGCGGTCTTTCGTGTCCCTGCCTTATCAGTCGACCCGAATGGGTTCAAAGTCTATGTTTGCCTTGGATAACCTCTGGGATGGCCTCGGCGCACTGACCGTGCTTAACAAGCAAATGCGCTACTTCTACGGCAAGGTGACCATGTATGCCGACTACAATCCTCGGGCGAGGAATCTCATTCTTTACTTTCTCGATAAACATTTTCGAGATGATAAGGGGCTGGTAGTGCCCATCGATCCACTGCCAATAGAGGTCGATTTGGAGGAGGTAGCGCAGCTATTCCCCACCGATAGCTTCAAGCAGAACTATCGCGCCCTCAACAAAGAGGTGCGTGCCATGGGCATCAACGTTCCTCCCTTGGTGAGTGCCTATATGTCCCTTTCGCCAGATATGAAGGTCTTCGGCACGGCCATCAATCACGAGTTTGGTGCAGTGGAGGAGACGGGTATCCTAATAGCCATTGACAAGATCCTCGATGAGAAACGGGAGCGGCACATCCTCAGTTTTCAGATAACCAAAGAGCATAGTCTCAGGCTATGGAATCGCATATTGAGACGGGTCGGCTTGGTGAGGAGATAGCCTGTCGTTATATTGAGGGGCTTGGTTGGCGTATCCTTGAGCGCAACTGGCGTTGGGGACACAAGGAGGCCGATATAATCGCCCAATATGGGAGGGAGCTCATCATTGTTGAGGTTAAGACTCGCTCGGCATCCGTCTTTGGTTCGGCCATCGAAGCTGTAAAAGAGCCCAAGCAGCGTAATCTTATTGCTCTGGCAAACCGATATATCAGCCAATTTGTCCTTGACCTTTCGGTGCGTTATGACGTGGTTGGCATAGACATAGCGGAAGATACGAGCTATACCATCACCCACATCGAGCGGGCTTTTTATCCGAGGCTTAGGGGTGCATCTCGGCAAGCTCGCTAGCCATACCCGATTGCCCAGTCCGTCATTGGGTAGCAACTTATAGACGATTAACTCATGATGAAGCGAATATTCCTCCTCTGTTTCTTCCTCATAGCCTTTCTTCCTCTCGAGTGGCTGTGTGCTCAGGGCTATGAGATCCAGGCTGAGAAGACGATTAGTGACGAAGAGCGCGTGGTGCGAGGCGACAAACTCAAGGCCTACCGCATTTTGCCTAAAGTGGGGATGCCCATGAGGATCAACGTTCGCGACAGTATTACGCTCGGCACGCATGGCTACCTTACCCCCGAGCATCGCTCTCTCGGTGTGGTTTATACGGGCAATGCTATTAGCCCTTGGCAGAGCAAAATCTTCTTTGATCGAGCCTTCAGACCTAATGACTTCATCTATTGGAACAGCTTCGAAGGGATGCAGTACCGCCCCGAGGAGGTGCTCTGGTACGACACTAAGACCCCTTTTACTTATGTCCACTATCATAAAAATCTCCAGACTGTAGAGAGCGAGGAGATTCTTAAGGGGACATTGTCCCTTAACCTCGGCAAGGCCCTGAACTTCGGGGCGAGTTTTCACTACGCTGGAGCGGAGGGCTTCTATAGTTCCACTCGAAGTAAAGATGCACGTTATCGGGTCTTTGGGAGCTATCAGAGCGACCGCTATGACGCTTGGACCTATATAGCCAACGATTACTATAAGATGAGTGAATCGGGAGGTATTACTAATTTGGAGCAAATCCTAGATCCTGACAAATATTCAGATGGACGGCTAAGGCTCAATAGTAGAGATATCCCTACGCGTATCCCTGCCGATATGCTTTTCAATCGTTTACGTTCGGGGCATGGCTTTCTCTCTCATCGCTACAAGCTCGGTTATATCAAGCGCACCGCCATCAAGGCCAAAGATGCATCTCCTCCTATTTCGGGAGAGAATGTTCCGAGGATGAAGGATAACCTCCCTCTTGACCTGGCTGGAGGAATCGATCAGGCCGATAGTAACGTCTTTGTCCCTGTGGCTAGTATCGGGCACATGGTCTACTACAACAAGCAAAGTCGGCGTATGATCTCTACTATTGAGGACGAACTTTGGAGTAATATCTTTGGTACGCCCACAATGAAGCGTAGGCGTATCCTCTCTAACGGTTCGGAGCAGGAGTATATTCTCCCCAACGATACGGCCGAACTGACTACGCTGACCAACACTTTCTCCCTTTCTTTAATGGAGAATTTTCGTCCTTGGGTCAAGTTTGGCCTCTCAGCGTATCTCCGCACCGAGAACTCATGGGTGGCTAACCCTAACCGTACGACTGGGATATACCGAGGAGCAGACAGCTTCTTCTCTACCTTCGTTGGGGGACATGCCTCGCGCCATACTGGGAAAGGTTTAAACTTTGACCTTATGGCCGAGCTAGGTGTGCTAGGTCGAGACCTTGGTGCTTTTCAAGTGGATGCTCAGTTGCAGAGCCAATTTAGTCTCTTTGACCAGAAGTTTGCCCTCATGTTAGACGGCAAATTTCAGAACCACCGTCCAGCCTATTTCATGGCGCACCATCACGGTACTTTTGGCTATTGGGATGAGGACTTTGGTTTTAGCCGAAGGTTTGATCTAGGTGGCAAGATTGATTTCTCGAGTTGGGGGACCTGGGTAGTTCTACGTACAGCTTCTCTACAGAACTACCTCTACTGGGGCTCAGATGCTCGGGCTAGGCAGAGCAGAGATATCATGCAGGTGGCCATGCTGCGTCTGGGGCATAAGTACCGCCTAGGGCCTCTCGGCTGGGATCTAGAGGCAGCCTATCAGCTGAGTAGCCATCAGCAGGCCATCCCTCTGCCAGCTCTGACAGCTCGAGCGGATTTGTATCTAGACCTTCTACTCTTTCGGGTGCTGGCCGTTCAGATCGGTGCGGAGGGCTATTGGAATACCGCCTACTATGCTCCCTATTATCATCCTGGGCATCAGCAATTCATATCCCAGATGGAGTATAAGGTTGGCGGTAAAGCTCCGCTTATCAATGGCTATGCAAACTTTCGTCTCAAGGGTATCCGCTTCTACTTCAGGATGTTTAACTTGGGTGAGGTCTTGATGAAAAACGATCGTCTATCGGCGCATCTCTATCCTTACAATCCAATGCATTTGCAGGCTGGAATATCTGTAGACTTAGATAGCTGAGAATAATTGTGAGAAGCAAATACGTTACTCCTCGTTTTGTACTCTATCTTGTGATATTGGTAGTCACCATTCTGGTTTTCTCCTATCAAATGCACAAGGCTAGGGATGTGTCACGTCGAGAGCAAGAGACTTTTTTAGGAAGGGATTGGATGGATATAGATGGTAAGTCTACCCTAATCATTGCGACGGACTATGGTGTGACTCCTAGTCGTCACGATACTAGAGAGCTAGAGCATCTGTATCGTTTGGCGCAGCTTGTTAAGAGACGTACGGGGGTGGAGGTTGAGGTTCGTTTAGAGTCTAGGTTAGACAACCTACTTGATGCCTTAGAGCAGGGTGAGATAGATTTGCTAGCAGGTAACCTCCCACGTACTAGCTCAGTAGATACTATACGCTTCAGTTGGATGCGCCCTATCCTCATCGGTCCAGTGTTACTAGCTCAGCGTAACGACACGGCTATACTTATCAAGAGCCAGTTGGAGCTATCAGGTAAGACTATAGCACTACCCTCGGGTAGTGCTTATAAAATCTTTGTTGAGCATCTAGCTCAGGAGATGGGTATAGATATTTACACGAAAGAGTACCCTAATACCGATATAGAGTCCATAGTGAAACTGATCCAGGATAGCCAAGCTGACTATACCCTTTGTCCATCCTATCGGTCTCAATATTACGTTGCTCTCTATCCTGATCTTGATATTAGCTTGCCTATTACTTATACACTCCGTTCTGGCTGGTTACTCCGTTCTACCTCCCGAGTCTTACAGGATAGTATCTCTTCGTGGTTGAGAGCATTGTCTTGAGGGTACCAAATTATTTTCGAATTATATCTCCTCCCAAAGTGGTGGAGCAATGTAGAATTTGCTCCTGTTCCTTTCATTCTAGAAAGCCTTAAGAAAGGGCTTTCTGGAATGATTGTTTTGTTCTCCGAAGGAGATGGTGAGATACTATTGCTTGAACGTGAAGAAAGTATTGTTTCTTAAGGCTCGAGGCACATAGAGAGGATGCTCATCTTTGGCTAGATAGTAGATGCAGGAGTGGCTTGAAGTCTTTATTTTTGTCGTCAGATATGTCAAAGTTTTTGTCGTCACAGGCTCAAGGCCAACGGATTTCTCTACACGAAGTATTGGAACGAGTGATTACTGCATCCGTTCATGGGGATGGTCTGTCTGATGGGGTGACATGTACGCCTATTTACGAAGGGCGTAATACACTCTATCGGGTTCAGCTTGCTCCTCAAGGGCTTAGCTATGCTGTCAAATATTTTGGTCAGCTATCCCTATGGAGACGACTTTACTATAGCTACGTGGGCCGGAGCAAGGCGGAGCGATCGTTTGTTAATGCTACTCGGCTACTCAAGCTTGGCATTAGCACACCTGCCCCGATTGGTTATCAAGAGGGCCGTAATGCTTGGGGGCTGCTTGGGGTAAGTAGCTACAGCTGTGAGTTACTTGAGGGGGTAGAGCGGGGCATCTATCCGCATGTCTACGGCTGGGCCGCTCCCAAGGGCTTTTTGAAGGCTTTGGCTCGATTTATCGCTCATCTGCATGAGGCAGGCGTGGAGCACCTTGACCTTTCACCAGGCAACGTGATGTATAGATATCATGGGGAGGGGGGATATACGTTCTACCTCATAGACCTTAATAGAATGTACTTTCGGCATCGCCCCCTCACATTGGCAGAGGCAGCGAGTAATCTTGCTCGTCTCTTTGTAGCCAAGTCGGTTAGCTCTCAGTTTGCTTGTCATTATGCTGACGCTCGTGACTGGAAACCCGAAAAAACTAAGGACGCAATCAATACAGCTGCTGATGCCTTTTGGATCGGTAGGCTTGGTAAACTCTCGAGGCGTTGGTGCAAGCAAGTACTTGGAGTGTCATTAGTAGTTTATTACTTGCGGATGCTGGACTATAGGCTTACGAGGGCTGCCCGCAAGTTTTTTTCGAAGAGGTCAAGTTTTTACCGTAGTCTATACAGAAGGGAGGTGGCGCTCTATGCTCGTTACCTTGCTGCCGAAGATATCAGACATGCTCTTCGGGCTCGCGAGGGCTACGGCTACACGATAAGACAATAGACATTGGTACACTATGAATATCGCTTTCGATGCCAAACGCATCACTAGTAACGCTACGGGGCTTGGCAATTACAGCCGCTACATCGTGGGGGCCTTGGCCGAGTATTACCCAGAGAGTAACTATTTGCTCTGTGCTCCATCGGTAGGTAATCCACGTCTCTACGAAGAACTTCTGCGTCACCGCTCTGTTACGATGCACACTCCTGAGGGAAGTTTAGGTAAACTGCTTGGGGCGTGGTGGCGTAATCGAGGCGTGAAGTCCGTTTTGTTGAGAGAGGAGGTCGATATTTATCACGGACTGAGTAATGAATTGCCCTATGGGCTCTTTCGAGAGAAGCGTATCGGGACGGTTGTTACGATACACGACCTTGCATTTGTACATCATCCAGAGTTTTACAGCTCCATCGATAGGGTACTGTATAGACAGAAGTATAGGGCATCGGCTCGGGCTGCTGACCATGTTATTGCCGTGAGCGAATTTACACGTCGTGATCTCATCGAGATGTGGGGGGTGGAGGAGGACAGAGTTTCGGTCGTCTATCAGGGCTGTTCTCCTCGTTTCGCTCAGATGCGTCCTGAGGAGATTGCTTTTGCTCGAGGGCACTATCAGTTACCTGAGCGATATATTCTCTTCGTAGGGAGTATTGAGGAACGGAAGAATTTGCGCCTTGTGGTGCGTGCCTTGGCAGCTCTTCGAGATAAGGGGCTGCACTTGCTTGCCATTGGGCGGCGTACTCCCTATTGTGATGCTGTGATGTCGGAGGCTCGTCGCTTAGGAGTGATGGGGCAGGTACGCCTGATGCATCAGGTCCCCACCGTTCATCTACCTGGTATCTATGGTGGAGCGGAGGTTTTTGTTTATCCATCACGTTTCGAAGGTTTTGGTATCCCCCTTATTGAGGCTCTCAATGCTGGAGTTCCTGTTATTGGGGCGACAGGCAGTTGCCTTGAGGAGGCTGGAGGGCCGTATAGCCTCTATACAGATCCTGATGATGCTGACATGCTCTCCGACCTTATCTTCTCGGTGATCGACAGTCCTAGCCAGAGGGCGAAGATGGTACGTGAGGGGCGGAGCTATGCCCAGCGGTTCAATCCTAAACAAATCGTGCGAGAGCTCCGCTCCGTCTACGAGAATGTTCTACTAACTCACGACTAGCTATTCTACGGATATCATTATAAACCAAAGTTTTCCCTATGAAACCGAGCATACTCATCGACTTGGAGCGACTGCGCTATCCTTACTCAGGGTTAGGTTACTATTGTCAGTGCCTTGAGGCGGGGCTGAGGTTGCTGCCTAGTCTCCCCTTAGAGCTGAACTATTACAAGGCAGGGAGAGGCGACCGACAAAGCGATGAGCGGCGGTTCTCTCACCTGCACCACTACTATAACCCACAGCCCTCGGGCTATACCCTGCTACATGTGACGCATCAGCTGCAAAGGTACTTCTTGCGCACGGCAAGGGTTAGGGGCAAACGCATCCTCACGCTGCACGACCTAAACTTCCTCTATGAGCAAATTAGCCCCAAGAGCTATGGGCGTAGGCTCAAAAGGGTACGGATGAACCTCAGCAAGGCGGATGTTATCGTCTGCATTTCGAAGTTTGTAGCAGACTGCTTGCTAGAGCATCGGGAGCTTGTAGGGCTACGCTCCGCGCAGCGTATCGAGGTCATCCACAACGGTATTATGCTTGGTGATGGAGTGGGGGAGCAGACCGATAGACTAACGCTCCTCATAGGGAGGAATTACCTGCTTGCCATCGGGGCGTTTTTGGAGAAAAAGCAGCAGCATCTTCTCCTAGAGATGCTACCTTATTTACCCGAAGATCTCCATCTAGTACTTGTTTACTCTAGTGGAGATGAGGGCTATACCAGACGACTTAGGCAGCTGACCGAGGAGCTCCGCCTTGGGGAGCGTGTACACTATCTTGAGAGCGTCTCGGAGGCAGAGAAGCAGTACCTGCTCCGTCACTGTACGGCACTTATACATCCGTCTATTGCTGAGGGATTTGGTATTCCTCCTATAGAGGCGATGGCTCTAGGCAAACCCGTTTTCCTCTCTCAGGCTACCAGCCTGCCCGAGGTGGGTGGGAGTGAGGCTTATTACTTCACAGGAAATAAACCTCAAGCTATGGCGGCAGAGTTCCTGGAGGGGTTAGCGGACTATGACCGAACGCCTGACAAGGGCGAACGCCTCATTCGCTGGGCGCAGCAGTACGATTACCGAGCTATGGCCTCACGCTACGCAGATCTATATCAATCATTACTTTAGGCTGAAACTATGTTTCCAATATTGCGGTTACTTCGCTCCCTGCCTGTCTTTGTCCTTGTTCAAATCGTGGGGCTTCTTGCCCTCCTTGCCCTCCGACCCTGGCTGATGACCGAGGCAGAGCCCGACCAGTATATCCCCCTACTTACGGGACTTTGGTTGGCAATTTGCACCTTGGGCTATCTAGTAAGCTATGCCAATCGGGTGACTTGGACAGCAGTGCGTACTCACCTCCTTGATTGGTTGCCCGAACTGTGGCTAACGCTGGCAATCGCCTCGTGGACTATAGGGTTAAGGTATCAGTTGCTTATGCTCAAAGGCTACGTCATTTTGGCTGTTGTGTATGCGCTGTATCATAGGCGACTCTATAGGTTATCCTCTTTGCATTGGCTCTTTGTGAGCTTTGTTCTCTGCTCTGCCCTGGGGCTGTTGTGGGGAGAGTATACAGAGCAGGGGCGCAAGGTGCTTGAGGTGCTGATCGCCTTAGCTGTTCTTCCCCTATCGTCTGCTTTGATGCCCATATCGCCCAGCCGTTTGCCTCGTATCAGCCTGTGGCTTTGTCGCTTGCTATTCTCATTTCTTACTCTACAAATCGCTCATTATCTATATCTTAGCGCATGCTACGCTCAGCATCTTTGGGATTGCTTTTCGTTTGATAAGACTTATCTGCTACCGCTATTTGAGGGGGTGGTGCACGAGAAGATGATGCTGTGGAGCGTGGTCGTACATCCCTCTTGGTGGCTCTTGTTTCTGACGCTGCCCTATATGCTTCAGTGGCAGGCGTGGAGTGAGCGAAAGCTGGGTGCGAGGAGCGATGAGTTAGGCTCGGATATCCTCTCCCTGGCCGAGCGAGTAGTCTATGGTATGGGCTTAGTGCTTTTTGCGTTCATCACGCAGCCGAGGTATGGTCTGTGGGTTGCCTTTATAGCCTTGGGATGGTTTCCCCTGCAGTGGCTGATTGCTCGGTTGCCGAGGCGGCTAACAGCAGCTTCACTTGTTGCGCTCGTTTGGGCATTTGCCTTTGGGATAACGTGGGTCGTAGACCTCTTTCAAGACGAAGAGCGGCGTGCGATGCTCGACAAATCCTTTGCCTATATCCAAAGCGCTTGGCCCTGGGGCGGAGGTCTTGGAGCGGATACGCAGCTTCAGTTGGAGGAATTTGCTCATCGGCATAGCCACAACGGGCTCATTACGATGCTTGTGGATATGGGACTGTGGGGAGGGCTTGTTTGGTTAGGGCTCCTAGGTGGCGTGGTGTGGCTCTGTCTAGGGCGCGCGAGGCGACAAAATAAGCCCTTCCTTCTCTTTTTCTTTTTACTGCTCTTGCTGCTCCTCATCGACTCGGTGCTGTATGTGAGTATTACTGTCCCCCTCATCGCGCTGTATGTTTGTCTCCTAGGTAGTTGGCAGGAGCGTGGGGCAGCTGAGCCCTTGCGTTAGGCTATGTAATTTTATGAAGTAGGCTTTTCACCATCTGCCAGATGGTCATTCCAGCTGCTACGCTCACATTGAGTGAATGCTTGGTGCCAAACTGGGGTATCTCGATGCAGCCTGTACAGATGTCTATTACCTCCTGGGCTACGCCCTTGACTTCATTGCCCAATACTATGGCGTATCGCTCATTTTCCTGGAGGGTGACTTGCTCTAGGCTTATGCTTCCTCGTGCTTGCTCTAGGGCGTAGACTTTGTAGCCCTCGGCTAGAAGGCTCTCCACCGCCTCGAGCGTTGAGCTGTGATAGCTCCAACGCACGCTGTCTTCTGCCCCAAGGGCGGTCTTATGAATATCGGGATGGGGCGGACAAGCCGTGATACCACAGAGACGTAACCCCTCCAGACGAAAAGCATCAGCTGTGCGAAAGATCGAGCCAACGTTGTTCATGCTGCGTACATTGTCCAACACAATTACAAGTGGTAGCTTATTACTCTCGGCGTATGCCTGCTGGCTAAGACGACTTATCTCCGTAATCTTATACTTTTCTCTATTCATTTTCGAATACCATTCCTGCCTTTGCGATGTTAGCCTTAGCCTTTCTGCTCGAGGCGTACGAAGCGTTGGGCATACTTTGTCTGCACCTGCCTGAGCCTCTGTCGCTCTAGGAGCAGTTCACGTAGGTTCATCGTCTCCCTCAAGGCTGCGATTGTGCCAGTATCTCCTACCCAGCCTGCTACGCTTCGCCCCGAGGCGAGGAGGTCTATGCGTAGCCCCCATTCGGGGAGTTCCCTCAAGATAGGCAAGAGTGGGTCTAGATGCTCTTTAGTATAGGTGACTAGCTCCCAATGTCGCTCACTATCGAAGTAACGGTAGTTGAGTGCTGCATCGTGAGGGAGTGCAAGCGTAGTGGCCTCATCTCCTCTTGCCTTTGTGCTCAGTCGTAGGGCAGAGTGTCCTATGACCTGGCTACCGACATATACCGATGTTAGCTGTAGTTCTCCTAGGCTATCGACTACGGCACGCAGGTGAGGTTGTGTGTTGAGGTCCTCAGGCAAGAGACGTTTGTGGCAGTAGTTTGGGTTATGTCCCTGTCCTGTCACGACGAAGCTATTGAGCGAGGCTCTAATCTGCCCCTCTAGCTCTCGAAGTACGCTGTCTAGGCGGAGTAGCTCGGCCTCAGCTTCTCTGAGGCGAACCTTGCCCTTTGCTTCTATTGCTTGTCGCACCTCGGTACTTGTCGCCTTGGGGTTGGTGCGCAGCTGCTCAAGTAGTTCAAGGGCTGTGGCAAATTGTCCCTCAGCTATTAGGCTGTCTGCTTGTGCTAGCGTATTCGTCCCTACACTGCGATCCCGTCCGCATGAGGAGAGGGCTAGGATTAGCCCAATACATATTATATATAGGCATTCTCTTGTCTTCATACCTCTCGTCTAATCTTCGGTAATGAGTGAGCGGATGTTCTCTATCAGTAGCGAGAGGGCTACCGAGTTGAAGCCACCCTCGGGGATAATGATGTGTGCGTAGCGCTTACTGGGCTCTACGAAGTCCCGATGCATGGGCTTGACGGTCGTGAAGTACTGTTTGAGTACCGAGTTCAGGTCGCGCCCACGCTCCTGCACATCCCGCACCAGGCGTCGAGCCAGTCGCACATCATCGTCCGTGTCTACGTAGACTTTGACGTCCATCAGCTCTCGCAGCTCTTTGTTCTCCAAGATGAGGATGCCATCAAGGATGATAACGCGTGCTGGGGTTACCTCTACGGTCTGAGGCAGTCTATTGTGCTCGGTAAATGAATATACTGGTCGGTTGATATTCTCTCCAAAGCGAAGCTTCTGGATATGCTCGATCATCATCTCTGTGTCGAAGGCGGCAGGATGATCATAGTTTAGCCCAGCACGCTCTTCCAAGCTCAGATCATCGTGTGCTTTGTAGTAATAGTCATGGCAAAGTGTGATTACATGCTCTTCGGCAAAGGCTTCTTGGAGCTTGCGCACCAGTGTAGACTTACCCGAGGCCGAGCCACCAGCAACTCCGATGATGGTTGTCATGAATGTTGTATCCATAATAGTAATCTAATGTCTTTAGCTCAAAATATTGGGCTTAGGCAAAGGTATAAAAAACGACCTAACACGATGTTTGTTTGGCTTGGGGCCTTTCTGTCAAATTCATTGCAATCCGAGCCATCTGAGAGTAAATCTTGCTATAGCCTATTATGTTTTTGTAATTGATTGATATTGATATTTTTGCATGAATTCCTTTGGGGGAGAAAAAATGCTCGGGAATACCCGAAAAAAAGTTCCCGAAGTTTTTTTTGGGAGTTCCCGAACTTTTTAGAAAAAGATCGGGAAGTTTTTTTGAAAAGATCGGGAACATTTTTTTCGGTGAATAGGGGTGTCTTATAATTCTCTGTTTATTAGTTTGTTAGAAAATCTTCGTTTGATGGTAAAACGCCTTGAATAGCTACGCCAGATTTCGGTGTATCTGCCCTTGATAGCTTTAAAGATATTTACTCAATTTGGGCGACTTTTGCTACCTTTGTAGATGCTCACGCTTGTGCTATATGCCTAGTGGTAGGGCAGAAATACAAACGAAAATCAAGACGAAGGTCTGTATAAGGAGATCATGAGCGAAGAGATTAAAGACAATATACAGGGGGCTGATTATTCGGCTAGTAGCATTCAGGTGCTTGAGGGATTGGAGGCTGTACGTAAGCGACCAGCTATGTACATCGGAGATATTGGAGAGAAAGGTCTACATCACCTTGTTTATGAGGTTGTGGATAACTCCATAGACGAGGCCCTTGCTGGATACTGTACCGACATACAGGTAGTTATCAATAAGGATAACTCTATCGAAGTGCATGATAATGGGCGTGGTATCCCTGTAGATCTGCATGAGAAGGAGGGCAAGAGCGCTCTTGAGGTCGTGATGACTGTGCTGCACGCAGGGGGTAAGTTTGACAAAGACTCTTATAAGGTCTCGGGTGGTCTGCATGGTGTGGGCGTGAGCTGTGTGAATGCGCTCTCGACACATCTGGAGGCTACTGTATATCGTGGAGGAAATATCTATCGAATGACATTCAGTCGTGGGGTGCCCACCTCAGAACTTGAGGTAATAGGCACTACCGATCGGACAGGGACCTCTGTTGTCTTCATGCCTGATAAATCCATATTTACCGTTACGGAGTATCAGTTCAAGATACTTGCCGATCGTTTGCGTGAGTTAGCCTACCTCAATGCTGGTATTCGTCTCTCACTCACCGATAAGCGTACTGAGCAAGAGGATGGTAGTTGCCATACTGAGAGCTATTATTCTGAGGATGGACTTAAGGAGTTTGTGCGCTACATCAATCGAAGCAAAGAGTCCCTGGTTGAGGATGTGATTCATATCGTTACCGAGAAGCAGGGTATACCCGTGGAGGTGGCAATGACTTATAACACTTCTTATACGGAGAACGTCTACAGCTATGTCAATAATATCAATACCATTGAGGGGGGTACACATTTGGCGGGCTTTCGCCGTGGCCTAACGCGTACGCTCAAGAAGTACGCGACGGACTCGAAACTTCTCGATAAAGTCAAGGTCGAGATTACAGGCGATGACTTCCGTGAGGGGCTTACGGCTGTAGTGAGTATTAAGGTTGCTGAGCCCCAGTTTGAGGGACAGACTAAGACTAAGCTTGGTAATAATGAAGTTATCGGAGCTGTAGATATGGCCGTGAGCGAGGCTCTAGAGAATTATCTCGAAGAGCATCCCAAAGAAGCCAAAGCTATTGTCGATAAGGTCGTACTTGCAGCTACAGCACGCCAAGCGGCACGCAAGGCACGTGAGCTGGTACAGCGTAAGTCTCCCCTCTCGGGAGGGGGACTGCCTGGTAAGCTCTCCGATTGCTCAAGCAAGGATCCTGCAGTAAGTGAGCTATTTCTTGTAGAGGGAGACTCGGCAGGTGGTACGGCCAAGCAGGGACGTGACAGAGAGTACCAAGCCATCCTGCCTCTCAGGGGCAAGATACTCAATGTCGAGAAGGCCATGCAACACAAGATTTTTGAGAGTGAAGAGATACGTAATATCTACACGGCTCTTGGAGTGACCATAGGGACTGAGGAGGACAGTATGGCGCTGAACCTCTCCAAGCTGCGCTACCACAAGGTTATCATTATGACTGATGCTGATGTGGATGGTAGTCACATCGCTACGCTCATTCTGACATTCTTCTTCCGCAACATGCGCAGCCTCATCGAGAATGGTTATGTCTATATCGCTACTCCGCCACTCTATCTCTGTCGCCGTGGTAAGGAGCAGGAGTACTGCTGGAACGATCAGCAGAGACAGGCGTTCGTCAATCGTGTGGCAGACGGAGATGAGAGTAAGGTGTCTGTACAGAGGTATAAGGGTCTCGGAGAGATGAACGATGAGCAGCTCTGGGAGACAACGATGAACCCCGAGAACCGTACCCTACATCGCATTACGATAGAGAATGCTGCTGAGGCAGACTCCATATTCTCTATGCTTATGGGAGATGAGGTAGCCCCTCGTAGAGAGTTTATCGAGGCAAACGCAGTGTACGCTCGTATCGATGCGTAGGGGTTGGTGAGGTCTACCGAGTAAATGCTTATGAAATATAGAGATCTGTCACCTGAGCTTTGTCAGCTTAATGAGGAGATAGACCGATATCTAGGGAGAGGCCAGTCGGTCTCTCCTAGTTATTTGGGTACTCCTCGTATTGGTATTACGGTGCATTGCACGGACTCTGGTTCGAGCTTGGCTCTCGCTTATTCTGATGCTGTGATTAGGGCTGGAGGTGTGCCACTGATGCTACCCCTTAGTGATGATACGAGTTATCTACTCTCGGCCCTACAGACTGTAGATGCTCTGCTCCTTACTGGTGGGAATGATATTCATCCTCGCTATATAGGTGAGGAGCCTCTGCGAGGGCTCGGCAAGGTATTGCCCCTTCGCGATCGCTATGAGCTCAAACTCATTCGTTTGGCTCGGATGCTGGCCTTGCCTATCCTTGGCATTTGCCGGGGACATCAAGTCCTTGGCGTAGCTTATGGCTCTCTACTCTATCAAGATCTCGCTTCGCAGCATAGGGCCGAGCGTCCCCTAGATCACAGCCCCAATATGCCACGAGGCGAGGAGATGCATAGAGTGGAGGTTTCATATGGTTGCAGATTGAGGGATATCTTAGGCTTGGAGGAAGATACTCTTTGGGTCAATAGTCTACATCACCAGGCTATTAGAGAGGTTTGTTTGCCTTTCTATGGTACAGCTGTAGCTTCGGATGAGATTAATGAAGCGATGGATGCTTATCCCGAATTGGATATCTTGGCAATACAGTGGCATCCTGAGCAGATGATAGTTCAGGGAGATGAGCGTCAGTTGCGTCTTTTGGCTCATCTTGTGGCGCGCGCGAGCCTATATCGCAGAGCGCGAGCCTTCCATACTCAAAATATCGTGCTGGACTCACACACCGATACCCCAATGTGTTTTGAGGAGGGGTTCGATATAGCTCGCTTGGGAAAGTCACTTGTAGATATTCCTAAGTTGGAGCTTGGGCAGGTTTCTGCCGCAGTTATGGTGGGCTATCTGCCACAAGGAGAGTTGACGGAGGAAGCCTATGCTGCCGCATTTCGCTATATAGATGATAAACTGTCCGAATTGAGGTATCAGGTAGAGTCAAGCTCTGGTCGGGCTGTTCTAGCCTCTGACGTAGTTAGTATCGTGGAGGCGAAGCAACGTGGGCAGGTCGCTATTATCCCAGCTGTGGAGAACGGCTATGCTATCGGGCAATCTCTCTCGGCTCTTCGGGAGCTTCGAGAGCGGCACGGCATTGTCTATATGACTCTGTGCCACAATGGAGACAATGCCATTTGCGACTCGGGGAGTAAGACGCAGCATACCCATGGGGGGCTAAGCCTCTTTGGGCGTGAGGTGGTTCGGGAGATGAATGACCTCGGTATCGTCATTGATGTGAGCCATGCGGGAGAGGATACAGTGCGTGATGTACTAGAGATAAGTAGATTGCCCATTGTGGCGAGCCATTCGTCTGCCCATGCCTTGTGCGCTCACCCTCGCAATCTAACGGATGAGCAGATACGAGCGATCGCCGAGTGTGGTGGTGTGATACAGGTTTGTCTATACGCTTGGTTTATTAATGAGGAAGGTGATAGGGCTAGCTATCTTGATGCTGTCGATCATATTGAGCACATTATTAGGCTCGTGGGGATAGAGCATGTGGGTATAGGGTCGGACTTTGATGGGGATGGTCAGTTGGTAGGCTGTCGTGGTAGCCATGATCTCATTCGTATCACGATGGAGCTACTGGATCGAGGCTACACAGAGCGTGACCTTGCCCTCATTTGGGGAGGTAATTTCTTGCGTGTTTTACAGGCCAACGAAGAGGGTAAGCTCTAGCTTCTGGCGTCCTCTTTCCTTCATCGGGAGATTGTCACTTGTTTAGAGATACTTCTACACGTAGTCTTTCGATATCTATGTGGAGAACAGCTTCTATATGTGGGTAAGGAATGGATGTAGCAGAGGAGAAAGTCTCGAATGGATTAGAGCCCGAAGAGCTAACTTCTGGATAGAAAGCGACGCTATCAAAAGATAAATTCTAGTTGATAGCGTCGCTTTCTTCATGATTGAGGTGCTGTGTAGTGTCAGTTTGATGGCTAAGAAGCGACTGTGGGATGGTTTTATCCTCTTATGCAGTTCTTGCCGAAGTCTACAGTCGCTAGCTTTCTCCAGAGAGGAGACTATGGATGGCGTGTGCTGCCTTACGTCCATCGCGCATGGCCTCAACGACTGTTGCTCCGCCACGGATGACATCGCCCCCAGCGTAGACCATCGGTAGCGAAGTCCTAAGTGTATCGTCTACTACAATCTGTACGCCCCATTTGGTTTCCAAATTAGGATACAGACTAGGGAGGGTCGGATCTTGAGATACACCTACACATACGATCACTCGATCTATCTCCATCTCTACGACTTCGCCCGTAGGTACGGGTTTTCGTCTGCCACTCTCGTCAGGGATGCTCAGCTCCATGCGCAGTAGCCGAATACCACACACCTGCCCAGCTTCGTTTGAGATGTACTCTTTGACCTGATGTAGTGTAAGGAACTCCACTCCCTCACGCTTGGCTTGATCTATTTCTTCACGGCTGGCAGGCATCTCTTGCATTCCGCGACGGTAGATGACTATCGCACGGGTCGCTCCGAGACGGACGGCCGTGCGCACGGCGTCCATTGCAGTATTACCTCCACCGATGACAGCTACGCGTCCTCCTGTTATGTCGCAGAGTTGCTCTGGAGCTGTAGCTGGGGTAATGAGGTTTGTGCGGTCGAGGTACTTGTCGGCCAGCCAAACTCCAGGTAGGTCTTCGCCTGGAACTCCCATTGTGCCAGCAATCCCAGCTCCAGTGCCTAGGAAGATGGCACGATGTCCCTCTATCTTTAGATCTTCTAGGCTCTTATCTCTTCCGATGTAGGTATCAGTATGGAATGTGACACCGAAGCCTTTGAGCCGATCTATTTCGTTGTCGATGACTTCGGTGGGGAGACGAAAGCGAGGAATGCCACAGCGCATAACACCACCCAAATATCTTTCAGCCTCGTAGATGTGTACTTCGTAGCCGAGTAAAGCTAGGTCGTGAGCCGCTGCCAGCCCTGCTGGTCCTGCTCCTACGATGGCGATACGCTGTCCATTGGATGTGGCAAGGGATGGCTTAGGACATTCGTTTTTATGTAATTCTTCCCAAGTGGCTACATATCTTTCTAGAGCCCCAATTTGTACAGCCTCTTTCTTGAGACTTATGGGATAGATACATCCTCCTTGGCATTGCTCATCGTGGGGGCATACTCGAGAGCAGATTGCCGAGAGCGTACTGCTCTCGCGTAGTACTTGCCAGCTGTAGGCGAGATTGCCATGCTCAATGGCCTTGATGAATGTAGGGATGTGAATGCCAGCTGGACAAGCCTCTACGCAACCAGGTGAGGGACAGTCGAGGCAACGGCGTGCCTCACGGCGTGCCTCATCGTCACTGTAGACTAGGGCGTCTTCTATGTAGAGGGAAGCTATGTCGAGGTTATGGGGATTTCTCCTTGGGTGATTTGTGGGTATTGCTGTGCGCTGCTTAGCCGTAAGCTCTTTGCGGAGCAGAGTGCGCCAAGAGGCATTGCGCCGTTCTTTGATAAGCTCAGTATCAGTCGTTATCATAGTCGTTTGTCAGTAATATGCTAGTGTCCACAAAGGTAGCGTTATTCCTCACGAATGTCTCAAAAGGTCTTTAAGAATGGTTCGTTAATTTTAGGATTCGATGGGGTTGAGGGCTTTGTGTGTGAGCCAATGATAAGGAAGTCTTTGTTCCAATCGGTGACAGTGAGAGCTTTTTTCCTCGCGATAGATGACAGTAGAGGCTTATTAGGAGACCATGATTTATTTGTAACTTTGTGAGATACAGTATCAATTATCTGGATAGATAACATTGAGATAAAGTAGTAACAACCCTGAGATTATGCAAGAGCAGCAATTGTTTACAGATCTAGACCTTCATCAGCTGTCGGAGCACGGTATAGGAGTGGACGAGGCTATATGCCAAGTTAGTGATATTCGGATGGGATTTCCCTATCTTGATATTGTTGCTCCAGCTTCGTTGGAGTATGGTGTAGTACGTGTGGAGAAACATGAAGAGGCGGACTATATGGACGCGTGGGATGAGTATATGCGTAGCCCCCGAGCGAGTGTTTGCAAGATGGTGCCAGCTTCGGGGGCAGCTTCGCGTATGTTCAAGTCGCTCTATAGCTTTCTCGATGGGGCAGATCAGGTGCCCTCAGACCCTGTCGTGGTGCGGTTCTTCGAAGAGCTACCTCGCTTCGCTTTCTATGATCGTCTTGGCGAGGTCTGTTTGCGCAATGCGTGGAGGAGCATTCCTAAGTTGATTGCCGCAGGCGAGTATAAGACGATTGTGCGCAACTTGCTTCTTGAAGAGGGGCTAAACTATGGCGCTTCACCCAAGGGGCTGCTACTCTTCCACAGCTATAAGAAAGGAAGTAGCACCGCTGCGGAAGAGCATCTCGTAGAGGGTGCGCTCTATGCAGCCCAGCCCAACGGGCATGTAGATGTACACTTCACCGTATCGGGAGAGCATCGCACTGCCTTTGAGCGTAAAACAGCCGATGCCAAGAGGTATCATGAGGATAAATATGGGGTGTTCTATGACATCTCGTTCAGTGAGCAGAAGTCCTCGACCGACACCCTAGCTCTCACACCCGAGGGAGAGCTATTCCGCAAGGAGGACGGTACGCTCATCTTCCGCCCTGGAGGGCACGGTGCTCTCATCAGCAACCTTGGTGATCTTAAGAAAGATATCGTCTTCATCAAGAATATCGACAACGTTGTCCCCGACCACTTGCGTGGGGCGACCATTATGTATAAGAAGTTTTTGGGGGGCATTCTCCTTGGTCTGAGAGAGCGTATACACGGCTACCTCAAAGATCTTGACAAGGGGCGTAGCTCGTCTTCGCTCCTTGAGGAGATCGTAGGTTTCTTCGAGCAGACCCTCTGCATCACTGTGCCAGAGAGTATTCGAGCCGATGAAGACGAGCTGAGACAGTGGCTCTATACCAAGCTGCACCGCCCTGTCCGTGTGTGTGGTATGGTACGCAACTCGGGCGAACCAGGTGGAGGACCATTCGTCATCCGCGAGGTCGATGGCTCGACCTCGCTTCAGATCCTCGAAAGTACGCAGATCAATATGCGCGATGAGCAGCAGCGAGCGCACCTCGAGGGCGGCACATACTTCAACCCCGTGGACCTCGTCTGCGCTCTCACCGATCATAGGGGACAAAAGTATCAACTGGAGGATTTTGTCAATCCTCGCACGGCATTCATTGCCTCAAAGAGCTACAACGGTCGTGAGCTGAAAGCCCTCGAGCGACCAGGACTGTGGAATGGAGCGATGCACCATTGGAATACGCTCTTCGTGGAAGTGCCAGCCGAAACGTTCAATCCCGTCAAGGAGGTTAATGACCTCCTGCGCCCAGAGCATCAGGGGGCTTAACGGCTATAGTAAGCATAATCCATAAAATATGAGTATCTATCGACAATGGAGGCTGCGATGCCTCATCATGGCGGCCCTTGCGCTCTCCGCTCCTCTGGGCATCACGCCATCCGCTGCTCAAGGGACGCAGCAAGTGGAGTCGTTTAGCTGTGGCGTAGTACGCCCAGCCGACTGGATGAATGGGGGAGGGCTACGCTCTTTTGCCTCCTACCCCAGTACTGAGAGGGTGAGAGATGTCATCTATAAGAGCGACTACATTCACGTTTTCCGTTTTGCTGTGGCCATTGCCCCCTCAATGTATAGGAGCCACGAGTTTAGGAGCGACCGAAACAAGGTCACCGAGTTTTGGAATAATCTTGAGCGAGATCTAAATAGCGTTTTCGTACGTGACTGCGGTATCCGCTTCGAGATTATTCGGGACTATCAGCTTATCCTAGAGGGAGACGACCCTGGAGACCTCGCTGGTACCCACCGCATCAATGCCACGATCGGCAAGGATGCGTACGATGTAGGAATTATTATCAAGAACCATAATCGACTAGGTGGACAGGCTCTGCTCGGAGGTATTCGCTCTGAAGAGACTAAGGCGGCTATCTTCTCTCGAACCGACTGGCACGTGATCGCTCACGAGTTGGGGCACCTCTTTGGCGCTGACCACACGCACAACGGACGTTATGGCTTGGATGGACTATATGTAGAGCCAGGTAATGGGCGGTCGATCATGAGCTACGGCTATCCTCGTACGTTCTTCGCCCTTACTTCAATCACAGAGATACGCGAGAGCCTCGATATACTGGGCTACTACACAGACAAGGGGCGTACGGTCAAGGGAACGAAGCACGTCGCCAGCCACGCGCCCTACGTTGTGCCACTGACGATCGACAAACCGAAGCTCAAGCACGAGGCGATCCGCTCGGAGTACATCATACCAGAGGGGACTAGGTATCAGTTCTACATCCCCACGACAGAGGCGCATCGTGAGGGTTGGCTCTACAATGCGCACCCTTACGATGTCGTCAAGTCGATCACCAAAACCTACACCAATCTATTTCAGCCCTCATACGAAGCTATTAGCCATCCCGTTGTCATGCATCAGCCGCGCTACGACTTCCCTGTAGGGAATATGACGAGTGTCGATGAGCGCATAGAGGAGTTTACCAATCGCTTCTATAAGGGCGTGTATACATACCTACTCTCGGCACAAAACAAACAGGGACACCACGACAGCCATAAGGTGAAGCTGCGCATCGTAGAGGGCGAACCGTTTAAGATCACCGAGTTTACAGGGCCTGATGCCTCTTCACACAAGGCGATAGCTGGAGAAACGAAGCTCGCCCTTAAGTGGCAGACCTCAAGCGAAATCTACGGCTCTAGTAGCAAGGTGCGTATCTTGCTTTCTACAGACTTTGGGCAGACCTTCCCCTATATCCTAGCGGACGATGAGCCAAACGATGGTAGTTGGGAAGGCGTTTGCCCTTACATCGAGGCGGGGCTGGTGAATGGCGAATTTGTTGGTCGGACGGTTCGTGGAGCTATTCTCAAGCTAGAGGTCAAGGGCGAGGCTGCCTACGCCGTAACGCACGAGGCTTACTATGGCGTTAAGGACGGAAGACCTGTCGGTACAGGTGGGTTTCTCATTGAGCAAAGGGAAAGCGTGAACTTCTCGCCCAAGCCTGAGCCTAGCAAGCACTACGCTAAAAAGAGTGATATACCCGAGATGTCTACCCTTATGGCGAGCTACAATGGGCAAAACCAAGCTGCTGTGGGGACAGAAGAGCAGGTAGGCAGTAGCCTAAAGCGCACTTGGAGAGCTACAGTGGCAGGTAAGACAGCTGTCTATACCCAGATCATCACTTGGGACAACCCCACAGAGAGCGAAGCCGAGCAAGCAAGGATAATCCTCGGTGAGGTAGAGCGCAAGGCAACCATCCTCTATTCGAGTCTGGGCAAGCTGGGTTATCCTAAGAAGAGTGCCGCCCCATCAAGGGCGTTTGTGCGGAGCTATGAGGCAGCATTTACCAAGGATGGCAAGCGCAAGAGTGGCGTGACGCTCGCTGAAGCTAAGGCACTTGAGAAAGCCCTAGCTGATATGATGGCTCTTCCTGACCAAGATATCGTCCTCCCTATCGCAGGGCAGAAATACAAGATTGCCAACGTACACAAGCCTTTCGGGCGAGAGTATGTCTATTACCTCACCTCAGATCGAGGCTTCGCCAACACGACCACAGAAGATATTGATGCCGCAGCCGTATGGGATTGTCATAAAGTAGGTGATCTGTATAACTTCACCCATGACGGACACGACATCAATATCAATGGCTTCAACCGTGGTGATATGCACATTGCCATCAAGCGTGGTTACACTTGGGGGACATTTACCCTCATTGGCTCGTGGGAAGACAAGGAGCCACGTATGGCATACTTTGGTGCTGAGGGTAAGTTCCCCCACTTCATCGAGGTGCAGCAGAAAGATCAGTTAGATCACCTTAAGACCAATAAGGTGGGGTACAACTCTACGGACTTTGTCTTCATTCCACTCGGTGATCATCCGACTGAGGAAGAGAACCCAGCTACGCCCCCTGTGTATTCGGTGCAAATTACGCAAAGTGAGGGTGGCAAGGTCAGCATCGAGGGGGTAGACCTTAATCAGGTAGCCGAAGGAACTCGGCTCCGTGTGGAGGTAACCCCAGAGGAAGGCTATGAGCTAATCAGCCTTATAGCTGGCTCGGAAGACATTACTGAGAGCCGAGCGTTCACAGCTCAAGGCAACGTAGCGGTGCGAGCCACATTTGCACTCAAGACCTTCAAGGTTGCCCTGCCTAGTACAGCCGAGGGGCGCATAAGCGTTGAGGGCGATATCGACCTCAGGCGGGTGCCTTATGGCATGGAGCTGCGCCTCGTGGTCACACCTAGCGAGGGCTATCGTCTCAAGAGCCTCAAGAGTGGCAGCGTAGACCTCACTGAGAGCCTTAGCCTTGTAGTCAAGACTGACCATACGCTCCTAGCCGTATGGGAGGCTCTGCCTAAGGAGAATACGAGCGTGGAGGAGCTAGAGGCAGAGACTGTGAGCATCTATCCGAATCCAACCACAAGCGTCCTCTACCTACGAGGAGCAGCGCAAGGCAGCAGTTACGAGCTGATGGACCTTTGGGGTGTAGTGCGCCTATCGGGCGAGATAAGAGGTGATTTGGAAGTGATTAGTTTGGAGGCTCTCTCACAAGGCATGTATGTCCTACGCCTAGGTAGCAAGAGCTGGCGCGTGGTAAAGCGTTAGGATCTCTCTAAACAACGTAGTAGGGGCTGGTAACCACAATGGTTACCAGCCCCTACCTCTTTATCTCTGTCGTGGGCTATGCCCTCCCCCTTGGGGGTATAGTCTAGCGCACCGAACAGCGGTGCGCTAGACTATGAGTTAGTGTTACTTTGTCTTACCAGTATAAGCCGTAACTTCTTTGAAGTCAGGCTGCGAAGCCTTGCGCATCCACACCCTGCCATCGTCCCAATAGCTGGGGAAGCCACCGTGCACAGCACCGATGAAGACGATCTTCACTGGGTGATAGCCAGCCTTGAGTGCACGGCTGCTGTCCTTGCGACTAGACTTCTTCACCTCGCCTGCGTTGTCGATGAGCTTGACGCCATCGAGCCATAGCTCGTCGTAGTTGGTCGAGAAGAAGTAGACACCATCTTCGGGTATGTTGATGAAGCTCTCGGCCACTACGGCCTTAGCAGGAAATTCATCCATGTTGTTAATCAACTTGTCGGGGATGATCTCGTAGACTTTCTTCACTGAGCCTGCCGTCCAGTTCGTCACATTAGCTAGGTCGCTCGCCTCACGGTACTCACCTACAGAGGTCTGTGTCGTTAGCCCCTCGGTAGCGTTCTCTAGCTCTACGGCTGGGCTAAGCTCCTGCTTCTGGAAGACAATTTGACGCACTGGGCTGAGCTTGCCACTAGGCAGTACAGAGGCTACCGAGTAGGTCGTGCTTTCTTTCACCACGATTGGCTCGGTGTACTCGGCAGATGTGGCCGAGAGTGTCTCGCCAGCTTTGGCGTAAACCATCTTGATAGGACGTGTACTCTTGAGCTCAAGGGTTGTGCTGTCGGTAAAGGCTACGAAGCCACACGAGCCGTTGGGCTGCTCGGGCTGCGGGATATGGTAGTTGACTTCGTATTGGTCGAGGCGTACATAGGCATTGTTGATGCGACGACAGAAGTCTTCGTAGTTACGTTTACCCTTGGGGGTCCATACGGCCTCGGCAAGGGCGAGGGTACGAGGGTAGGAGCGTAGCTCCCGGATAGCATTGTTGTAGAGATACTCCGCCCATACGTTTACTTGCGCTCCGAGGATGTGATGACGTTTGTCTTCGGCTATGCTGTCGGGTACTGGATAGTAGCTGTACACTTTCTCGAGCGTAGAGTAGCAGCAGATGGCCACAGGCTCGATCTTGGGGTCACCTTGATAGTGATCGATGTACAGACCTCCATCGCCTGGGGTCATGATCACATCATGTCCCATGTTGGCACTTGCGATACCTCCTGCTTCGCCACGCCAGCTCATCACAGTAGCCGAGGGAGCAAGACCGCCCTCAAGGATTTCGTCCCAGCCGATGAGCTTCTTGCCGTGCTTCTCAAGCATCTTTTGAGCGCGACGAATGACGTAGCTCTGTAGCTCGTGCTCGTCCTTGAGGCCCTCTTCTTTGATGCGCTTTTGGCAGTCGGGGCAGCTCTTCCAGCGAATTTTGGGGCACTCGTCTCCCCCGATGTGGAAGTATTCGCTTGGGAATAGCGGAGCGACCTCGTCAATCACATCGGCAAGGAACTCAAATACGTGCTCCTTACCAGCGCAATATACGTCGTTCTCTACTCCCCAGATGTTACGCACCTTATATTCGCTGCCCTTCTGTGTCTTGGGGTTGCAGGCCAATTCGGGATAAGCCGTGATGGCTCCCATGGCATGCCCAGGTAATTCTATCTCAGGTATGATGGTTACGAAGCGTTCCTCTGCGTAGCGTACTACCTCTTTGACCTGCTCTTGCGTGTAGTAACCACCGTATTCTGTGCCATCGCCTTCGATGCGTTTGCTGCCAATCTCAGTAAGGCGTGGGTATTTCTTGATCTCAATGCGCCAGCCTTGGTCCTCGGTCAGATGCCAGTGTAGGCGATTGATTTTGAACATCGAGAGGACGTCGATGTGCTTCTTCATCTCTGCAACCGATAGGAAATGGCGGCACACATCGATGAGCATACCGCGGTAGCCAAAGGCAGGCTCGTCCTTAATCTCTACTGCGGGGGCGTACCAATTGATGTTGCGCACTACCGTCTGGCTTTCAATCTCGGCAGGCAGTAGCTGTAGGAGGCTCTGCATACCATAGAAGAGACCATGGGCAGTTTGTCCCACGACTTCTACGCCTTCGGCTGAGGTCCGCAGCGTATAGCCCTCGTCTTTGAGACCAAGCTCGGGATTGATGCTTAGGCTAATGGCTCCCTTTTGAGGTTGCCCATCGCTTACCTTGAGGCTGAAGCCTGTGGAGCGGCGTAGCTTGGTAGCAAAAAACTCGGCGATGGTCTTTGCCTCTTCGCCTGTGGCTAGAAGCTCTGCCTTTGGGCTTAGCTCATAATGTCCAGACCGCTCCACGAGCTCCTTGGGCATCGGGATGATGTTGATGCCCTGGTCATACTCAGGCGTAGTCTTCTCTACCTGTGGCGAGCAGGAGAAGAGGACGGCGCCTAGTGCAAGCGCTGCACCTAGCATTGTTTTCTTCATACGTTGTTAAGTTATCTAATGTGTAATACTTATGGTCAGTGTCTATACCCAGTTCTGTTACCAAGCGTAGATGGGATAGTTGCTCATCATGGCATTGACTTCGGTACGTACGGCAGAGATTACAGCCTCATCCTCGGGGGCAGATAGTACTCGGTCTATCATGTCTACGATACGCTCCATCTGATCTTCTTTTAGGCCTCGGGTGGTAATGGCTGGGGTCCCTACACGGATGCCCGAGGTTTGGAATGCCGATCGGCTGTCGAAAGGGACCATATTTTTGTTTACAGTAATGTCGGCCAGTACCAAAGCCTTCTCTGCCACCTTACCCGTGAGGTTGGGAAACTTAGCTCTCAGATCGATGAGCAAGCAGTGGTTGTCTGTACCGCCAGAGACGAGCGTATAGCCACGTTTGTTGAAAGCCTCCGCCATAGCTGCAGCATTCTTCTGTACTTGTTCTTGATAGGCTCGGAACTCGGGCTTGAGGGCCTCTCCAAAGGCCACAGCCTTGGCTGCAATCACATGCTCCAGAGGTCCCCCTTGCACACCTGGGAAGACGGCAGAGTCTAGGAGAGCAGACATCTTCTTAATCTCTCCCTTGGGCGTAGTCTTACCCCACGGATTGTCAAAGTCTTTACCCATGAGGATAATTCCCCCACGAGGTCCGCGCAGGGTCTTATGTGTTGTCGAGGTCACGATGTGCGCATAGCGTATAGGATTGTCCAGAAGACCAGCTGCTATTAGTCCAGCAGGGTGTGCCATATCTACCATAAATATAGCCCCTACCTTGTCGGCAATCTCGCGCATGCGCTTGTAGTTCCACTCACGAGTGTAGGCCGAGCCACCACCGATGATGAGTTTAGGTTTGTGCTCTAGGGCGCGTGCTTCCATTTGATCGTAGTCTACACGTCCGTTCTCCTCGCGTACGTTGTACTCCACGGGGCGATACAAAAGTCCCGAGCTATTGACTAGCGAGCCGTGCGAGAGGTGACCACCATGGGCAAGGTTTAGCCCCATGAAAGTATCTCCTGGCTCTAGGCAGGCCAGAAGAACGGCCATGTTGGCCTGTGCGCCCGAGTGAGGCTGTACGTTGGCCCACTCGGCTCCGAATAGCTCTTTAAGGCGATCAATAGCCACCTGCTCGCTCTTGTCTACTACTTCGCAGCCACCGTAGTAACGCTTGCCAGGATAACCCTCGGCATACTTGTTGGTCATGCAGCTACCCATGGCCAGCATAACGTCTTCGCTAACGAAGTTTTCTGACGCAATGAGCTCGATGCCCTTGAGCTGTCGCTGACGCTCCTCTTCGATGAGGTTAAAAATTACAGAATCTTTCATTGTTTTTTCTGTTTATGTCCTACTGCTTGTTTACAAGTCTATCTATTGTTATCACAATCTGCACAAATATACTTAAATGATGCCAATCCGACTGACCCTATTAGTCCAAATACTGGAGGCTTCGGTGTCAAAAAAATGGCCAGTTTTTGGAGAAGTTCTTCGTTATCCATGAGATTTATTTAATTCTTTGTCTTTGAGTGTGTTATGGTTGTTCTCGCTCGAGCAAAAAAATCTTCGGGAACTTTCAAAAAAAACTTCCCGATCTTTTTCCAAAAAGTTCGGGAACTCCGAGAAAAAAGTTCGGGAAGATTTTTCTTAAAAATGGGGTATTCTTGTAATTATCTTGAAATAAGTAAATTAGGAATATCGTAAACGATCAGAGTTCGATGACATGGGAGGAGGGTAATTCCTCATCCACTCGATGGCCCATTTGAGCAGCATTGGCAGCTGATTCTTGGGAGAACTATGTATGTCTGTAAGTATAGAGGATCGAGCTGCTAGGCGATACAACTCTGTGCTAGAATTGATAGTTATGCTAACTTGGACAGAAAGAGAGTTAGAGTATGAAAATGACATAGGGGGAGCTAGATCAGCTCCCCCTATGTCCTCCCAAGGAGGGTATACCCCAGCTGGGGCTACTGTGTCAGTCTAGAGGATAGTTATTTCTCGACTAGAAACGGAAGTTGAGTCCAGTGGAGAGATGAGCGTACTTGACGTTGCTTAGGTTGAGCATCAGCAGGTTGTCTATGGCTAGGTGAAATTGAACTCTTCGTCCTAAAACTAGCCCAGCCCCAAGGTTGATGGGGGAGCCGTGTAGACTGCTGACCGAAAGGTGTGCTCCAATGCCTCGCGTAGGCATACAGTTGACGGCCAGGGCTAGATCGGGGCGTAGGCTATTGCTCAACTTGCTCATCCCCGCCATGGCCGAGAGACTTAACCAACGAAGGGCCTGATAGTCCGCCATGGCGTGTAGCTTTAGGGGGAGTGATGTCGTATAGCTGACATGCTCCTGGACTGTCAGGTGCCGTTTGATCTCTTCTCCGATGGCTTCAAAGCCGACCTTGTTGCCCTGATCTTCGTTCTTTTGGGCTGTGAGAGCAGAGGAGATGTCTATACCCTTGAAGTGTAGTGCGTTGCTCCCTTGCTTGTCAAGAGTGAGTAGATGCCCGTCAGTCCATTTGATGAAGCCGAGATTGCGCAGTGATAGCCCCAAGGTTAGTCTATCATCTAGCTTGTAGCTGGCCCCGAGATCCAAACCAAAGCCTGGGTTGGTAAAGCTGACTCTGGCACCCTGGTCTATCCCAATATTGAGCTTGTCTAGATGTCCTAGTGCATCGTGGGTGTAGCGGAAGTTGGGCATACGTAGCTGTAGCTGTTGGTAGCCCTCTATAGTTAGTTCGTGTCCGTCTTGAGAGGTGAGTATATTGAGCAAACCGTTGTGGGTGCGTGCGCTCATCTGACCAAATAGTACTTTGACCCTTCCGCCAACGCTGAGTTTGCCCGAGGAGAGTAGACGGTCCGTTGCATACCCGAGAGCCAGCTCTATACGGCTCTCCACATTAGCCTCTAGCCCCTTAGTTAAGACTTGCTTGCCACGATAGGGGCCATTACCCGAGGCAAAAAAGTCCGTTAGCTTCTTGTCTGCTCTTCCCTCACTTTGAGCGTGCAGGTTCGCCCCAAGGGTGAAGAAGCCAGCCTTGGTACGTAGTCCAAAGAGGAATAGACCGAAGTTTACCTCCATTGTTGCTGGTTGGCCTCCAAGCTTCGTGAGAGCCTCATCTAGATATAGCTTACTCTTGGTTTCGGAGGTCTTGCTTAGTATTTGAGAGACAGAGAGGGGAAGCTGAGCTCTGGTCGATAGGCTAGATAGTCCGACCCCGATAACGACCCGCTCTTCCGATATGTAGGCAGGGTTCTGCGCAATGCGAACGGGGTCTACTCTACTGCCCATTAGGGAGGCATCGCCTTGCGCTAGCAGAGCTTGGCCCAGTGTTGTCAGCGAGAAGACAAGGGTCGCAGTGTATTTGATTATTTTATTCATAGGTGTATTGTCGTTTAAATTATTCATTGGTGAGGATAGCTAGAGAGAATCCAATGCTTTGCTCGGGGCGTAGCTGCATCCACTCTCCCGAAGACACTGCTGCACCCTCGAAGCGCACATACTTCGCCTTGCTTAGCAGTGCGATTTGTTCGCGAGATATCTTGATCTCCTGCATGCTCTTTACGGCATTGCCGTCTGGGCTATGCTTTACCTTAAAGTCAAAGCCGATGAAGCCTCCATCGATAGGTCGTTCCTCTGTATCCAAAAGTGTTAGCCCCTTGATCTCAATACCTAGCGGAAGGCTTGAGAGTGTCTTCAGGCTTAGTGATACGCGATTGATCCCAGCGTCGTCTTTTTTATCTAGAGTTTCACCCTCGAGGCTTGGAGCTTTGAAGTTAAATTCTACTGGTACTCGGCTAAACTTGAGATGCAGAGGAATGTCGAGTACTAGGGAGAGATCTATGAAGCTATCCTCATCGATATAAACCTCTTTGTTGGTGAAGTCTATAGATAGTCCTTCAATGCTGACGCCTAGGTCGCTCAGGAAGCTTAAGATCTGGTCGATATCTTCGCCACTAAATGCCTTGGTTAGTATTTTCTCTTGATCGATGGCATCCATCTCAAGTAGCGGAATACTAGGAGTGAGGGTGTGCTTCCTACCTCCCTTCCCCGTTACGCTCACGCGACACTTTAGTCCTAGGCCTATGCGTCCTCTATGCTTAGCCTCCACGCTGACTCTACTACCTTGTATGGCAAGGTCCTCAATTTTGGGCCAGTTGTCGTAGTCGAAGCTCACGGGCTGCTCGATCTCTACGTCCGTTTGGTCGCTGATCTTCCCTTTGAAGATGTGTCCCTTGATATCGCTCAGGCGCACAAGAGCACGCAGTTCTCCCCCCGTACCTCCTTGGCGAGCTTCTTTGGCTATTACACGGATGTTGTAAGGCAGGCGGACGATGTTGTTCTTTTGTTCAGCCTCTACTATGAAATGATTTAGCTGGGCCGTGTATCGTCCTTGAGCATCGGGGTTGGTTAGTTGGATAACTAGGGGCTTGCCATCGAGTGAGACTGTCGGGAATGTAATCTCGTAGTCTGCCTCTATGGGATAAGTCTCAGGAATGACAAGATCTAGCCTTGTAGAGCCTTCAAAGTACTTGATCTCCTTGACTTCCTTGGGGAGGGGTATCTCCAGTTCACCTGTGAGTATCGGCAGGTTTTTAGCAGCCTCAAGTAGGATGTTTGGGGCGAGGTTGGGGTCTAGGGGAGGTAGCACAAGCTCACGCTCCACCTTTGTTTTTTCGGGAGCAACCAACTCGGCAAGTGATATACGATAGACCGAGGGGAGACGGTTGTGTAGCTTGAGCACGCCATGCTCGTCTACAACTATTTTACTCTTCTTGTCTTCATCCTGCCCAATGATGATATCCTTGAGGCTTGCCTGTCCATACACAGCAGGTAAGACCCATTGGGGCTCGTTTCTGAAGCCGAGATCTCTAGAGGGCTCGAGATGAGCCTTGTCTAAGCAGGAGGACAGAAGTCCTAGTAATAAGACACTGGTAATGATGGTTCGTTTCATCGTGTTGTAATAGATTGATTATACTGCTTATAGTTGGTGAATTTGTATCGAGATTAGTAGGCGTTCTCAGCCTTGTAGTGCTTGCGTAGCCGCTCTAGCTCACGGTGCATCCGAGCCTGTACCCCCTTGTAGCGAGTGTCATTGTAGAGGTTGTGCAGCTCTTTGGGGTCTTTCTTTAGGTCGTAGAGCTCCCATTCGTTGATGTCTCCGTAGAAGTGGATGAGCTTATATCGCTTATCCCGTACCCCATAGTGCCGACGTACGGCATGCTCGCCAGGATATTCATAGAAATGGTAGTAGAGGCTCTTGCGCTCCCAACGAGGCGATTTCTTCTCCCGAAGTAATGGTGCGAGCGATACGCCCTGAATATCCTCTGGGATGGGCACGCCAGCCAGATCGAGGAAAGTAGGGGCGTAGTCGATATTCTGCACCAATTCTTTTACCTCGCCTCGTCTTTTGAGGTTCGAGGGCAGGCGCATCACGAGGGGCGTACGCATAGACTCTTCGTACATGAAGCGTTTATCGAACCATCCGTGCTCTCCCATGTAAAAGCCTTGGTCGCTTGTGTAGACGATGAGCGTATTATCCAGCAGGTCATGCTCGCGGAGGTAGTCCACCACGCGCCCGATGTTTCGGTCGAGCGAAGCCACGACTTTGGCGTAGTCACGCATATATCGGTTGAATTTCCACTCGTCTAGCTGTTTGCCCTCTGGCTTCTGGGCGTAGAACTCTCGGGCGAGAGGCCCATAGAGGCTGTCGATCTTGGCTTTTGTCTCTGGACGGAGCACACCGTGGATGCCCTGAGTGTCATCGTCGTAGCTGTACCATTTATCCAAACCTGGTGCGTCCGATCCGTTCATCATCTTGAGGTCGTAGACGAGGGTCATGTCTTTGGAGATGCTCATCTCTTGGAGAGCTGCCGCTTTGCGCCCCTCGTACCTATCGTAGAAGGTGTCAGGCAGGGGGAAGGTTCGCTCTTCGTATTTGTGTATGTCTGGCTCATCGGGCATCCAGTTTCGGTGGGCAGCCTTGTGGTGGATGAAGATAGCGAAGGGCTTGCTTCGGTCACGCTGCTCTAGCCAGTTGAGGCTGAGGTCTGTAATGATATTGGTTACATAGCCCTGATATTGGACAGTGTCGGTGCCGCCGCCGGAGGTAGGGCGTACGAAGTGTGGGTCGTAGTAGTCGCCCTGTCCGGGGAGCATCTCCCAGTGGTCGAAACCTTGAGGAATACCCTCGAGATGGAGTTTGCCAATGAGGGCAGTCTGGTAGCCGCCCTGCTGCAGGAGCTTGGGCATTGTTTGCTGATTTTGGTCGAACTGCTGGTGGTGTTCGTTGTTCTTCTTGCCATTGAGGTGGCTGTGTTTGCCAGTGAGCATACAAGCTCTGCTAGGGCCTGAGAGCGAGTTGGCCACAAAGCTTTGGGTGAAGCGTACGCCCTCGGCTGCCAAAGCATCGATGTGTGGCGTCTGGATATACCGCTTGTCGTAGCAACTTATCATCTGCTCGGCGTGGTCATCGCTCATGATATAGACGATGTTGAGGGGCTTCTGGCCGTACGCTAGAGGCGAGAGGGCGAGTCCCCCGAGGAGGCTGGCTATGGGTTTCACCTTGTTGTTCATTTATTTGGTTGGTTTAGTGGATGTCTACTGGTCGGATTAGGGCACGCATCTCATAACTCTGATAAGGGATCTGGTAGGGCTTGGCTGGAAGCTGCCCCCAACTGTTGTAGCAGCCTAGCCCCATGTGGTAGCGATCTATCTGAACGTCGGTGAAGCTTGCTTGAGGCACTAGCTCGGAGTGCTTCTGGGTTTTCTTGGGGTAGCCGTCTAGGTCTTCCCTAGCTCTGTCGAGGGCTGAGGCTTGTAGTGGGTATTGAGCGCGAATCTCTAGCCCGAAGCCACCTCGGTCGATCACACGGAAGTAGCGTACATCAGCCTTGCCACCAGTCTCCTGAGGGCGAATGTAGGGATAGAACTGGTCAGCCACTCGTTGATGATAGTGGCTTAGGGCAAGGCCGAGCCTACGATCGGGATAGCTCTCCCCAGGGCCACGGCCAAAGTAGTCGATGCGGTCGTACTCGAGTGGCATCTTCAGTCTAAATCCGAAGCGGAATAAGTCTGAAACCTGAGCCTCTTTGCTGGCTGTAAGAGCTTGGCTGTAGATAATTGCTCCGTCATTACCCACTAGATACTCAAGCTGGAGGCGAGCCTGCACGTCTGGCATTTCATAGAGAGCCTGCACCTTGACAGCGGAGTTTGTCTCCCTGCTGGCCGTGAGCTCCACGAGCTTCATCTCTGGGGTACGCCAAGCCTCGAAGTTGATTTGGCTTTTAGCCCCCATGTCATTGTCGGTAGGCGCACGCCAGAAGTTGGGCGTAAGCTCCGAGCCTTTGGCAAGTAGTGCTCGGCCACCGACATCGTATCGGCAGATTAGGCCAGTCGTGCGGCTAAAGTCTAGGCGCAGGAGGTCATTCTCTAGGATGATGTAGCGGCGATCACGCTCGTCAATGCTTAATGCTCCGTAGAGAGGGTTCTCCTCCAGGGTAAGAGCCGTGGGCGCTGCCGAGCGTAAGACGAACTGCTGCCTCGCCACCTGGCTCCCAGCCGGTAGTATGCCCTCAGCTTCGCGGAGGCGGTAGCTCAGCTCTAGAGTGAGCATCTCGCTGCAATCTGCTGGTAGGGGCTCTAGAGGTAGGCTGAGGCGAGCCTTGCCTTGGGGAGCGATGTGTGGTAGAGCCATTGCTCCGCTTCGGATGGGGCGGCCATCTGCCGAGAGCTGCCAGTGTAAGTAATAATTGTCGAGAGAGGAGAAGAAGTTTTCATTGTACACTTCTAGCTCGCCAGAGAGACTGTCCACGAGGGTTGTCCAGATGTTTTGGAGCTGGTAGCTTACCTCTTCAGCGTGTGGATTGAGCTGTCGGTCTGGGCTAACGAGGCCATTGTTGCAGAAGTTGTTGTCTTCGTCCACATCGTAGTTGTTGTAGTCCCCAGCGTAGGCGTAGATGGTGCGCCCATTGGGGAGCTTCTTGCGCAGGCTCTGGTCTGCCCAATCCCAGATGAAGCCTCCTTGAAAGAGGGGCTCGCGACGAATGAGCTCCCAGTACTCGGTTAACCCACCGAGAGAATTGCCCATGGCGTGGGCGTATTCGCAGATAATGTAGGGCTGAGAGGGGGAGTTGTCCAAATAATTCTGGATAAAGTCCGGCGTGCGGTACATATAGGCGTAGATGTCTGAGTATTTGCCGAAAGCCCGTTCGTATTGGATGGGACGGCTCGGGTCGAGCTTCTTGACGGCATCGTAGGCTGCTCCGAAGTTCTCTCCAGGCCCCGACTCGTTTCCAGTGGACCAAATGATAATGCTGGGGTGATTGCGTAGTAGCTTAGTCTGCCTTTCGTTGCGCTCCACATGAGCCCTCCGCCAGTCTTTCTTGTGGGATAGTGACTCTTTGCCGTAGCCCATGCCGTGGCTCTCTACATTAGCTTCGGCCACGACATAGAGGCCGTAGCGGTCGCAGAGCTCGTAGAGGTAGGGATCGCATGGGTAGTGCGAGGTGCGCACAGCGTTTATATTGAGGGACTTCATCAGCTGAATATCCTGCTCCATCCGTTTCCTTGAGACCACATACCCGCCATCGGGGTCTAATTCATGTCGGTTAACTCCCTTAATGAGGATGGGCTTTCCGTTGACGAGTAGCTGTTTGTTTTTTATTTCCACCTGGCGCAGCCCTACGTTTTGCCTGAACTCCTCGTCTGCAGTGCGAGCAATGAGCTGATAGAGGTAGGGTGTCTCGGCTGTCCAGAGTCTAGGCTCGGGGACATCTAGTCGGATGGAGGTTTGGCCAGCGGCGAGGTTGACCTTGGTGACGCGCCTGCCCTCTGCGTCCAATAGCTCTAGGAATATCGCAGGCCGTCCCACGAGCTGGAGGTCTACCCTAAGGCTAGCTTTGTCGAAGCTATGATCTATCTGGGGGATAATGTGGATGTCTTCGATGCGATTAGGGGAGCGAGCATAGAGATAGCAGTCTCGCCCCACGCCCGATAGTCGCCAGAAGTCCTGAGCCTCTAGATAGGTGCCATCGCACCAGCGGTGTACTTGGAAGGCAATCAGGTTCTCCGTCCCGACTTTGAGGTAGGGCGTTAGGTCAAACTCGGCTGCGAGCTTGCTGTCTTCGCTGTAGCCGACATATTGACCATTGACGTAGAGTGTCAGATTGGAGGTTACTGAGCCAAAATGCGCCACGATTTGCTTACCAGCCCACTGTCTGGGTATGGAGATGAAGCGACGGTAGGAGCCAACGTGGTTGTTCTCCGTGGGGACTATAGGGGGCTGGTTCTTAAACTGGAAGTGCCACGGATAGTTTTCATTGACATAGACTGGATCACCGTAGCCATTGAGCTCCCAAATGCCAGGCACGGGCATTTGGGAGCCCCAGGCTTTGTCGTTGTAGCTCACTTCATAGAACTTTTCTGGACGTTGATCAAAGTCTTTTACCCAATGGAATTGCCATGGTCCGTTTAGGGAGATATAGTTCTGAGACAGTTCCTTGAATTGGGTGCTTTCTCCTCGAGCAAAGGCGAAGTAGTCCGTATGCATCTCTGCTCGGTTGATGGCGTTTATCTTCGGGTCGAGCCATGGTCTACGGCTATCTTGCGCTCTACCTTGTGAGCCAAGCAGGGAGCAGATTAGGGCTAGTCCTATGAGCTTTGTTTGCTTCGTCATGCACCTTGTCGTTTACTTATAGATGTTCTTGGCTATAAATTTAGTTAATCTTTGCCAGTTTTGCTCTTCGAACTGACGCACTGAGAGTAGATTTTGGCGACCCAAGTGAAGTCTTGTGTTTAATTATGCTCTGTGAATAGTGTGTCTAATCTGGTCTCTTGGCTACCTTATCAACAGATAGGAGAGTTCATCTCTCGAGGGGCTGAGGCCATGCTACTTTGCCTTTTCATATAGTTAAGGCAAATAGCCCAGGTGGCATAAACGGACGCAGCGGCACAAAGATGTGCCGCTGCGTTGTGCATTCGACTAGAGTTAGCCGAAGCTCTGAGAACGCTTAGTTACGCTTCCAGAGATAGACTGGGTGCATCCAAGCTGTAGCAGCGAGGGCAACGTCAACATATAGTGATGCAGGCTCTGAGTACACTGCGTAGGCTGCATCGTGATCCTGCGCTGTTGAAGACCACAACCGCACAAACCTATTTCGATTAACTATCGGAGAAGTAGGCGTTCCGTCATCATAAATCGCTCCATAGGTAGAGAATCTTCTCATCTCCACTTTCTTGGGCCCTGAAGCGGGTCTGCTGGTCCAGAAGCTATTCTGCTGGATGTCCGATAGCGTTACAGCTTCGTTCCCTAGATAGGTGCTCTCAACAACGAGATTGTTGTGTGTCCCTTCACGAAGCCTACGATAGCGGAAAGCAGTCCGATACCTGTCATCTCCCCCCTTGAAGCGAATACCAAAAAGAGTAGCCGAGCCTTGTATCCTGATGTAGTCCGCCTGGAACGAGCCAACGACATCGCCTAGCTTGATGTCGTGCTCCGTTACCTCAACCTCTCTTCCAAAGGGAAGACGATGCACAGCAAAGCCACTAGAGTTTAATCGAGGAGGGAAGATGCCACGGAGCTCTTGTGCCGAGGGTAGTGAATACGAGTGACCGTCTATCGAGCGTGGTGTATTGAAGGCCATAGCCTGGTCATAGGTAAATCTACCCACATCGGCAGAAGATGGGTCATAGCTCGAGATGAAAGCATCCCCTGCCTGATTGAGTGGAAACTCCGAGATGAAGGATAGAGGAGACTTGAATTCGCTAGGCGTTGCCCCAAACTCGACAGGGTTCTCAAATACCTCACCATAGTTCGACTGATGGGGACCATTGTACGTTAGGGTCAACGCTACAGAGCCTGTAGGCAACGCAGCTTTAGTCGCGAAGGCCTTGTAGGGAGTGTCTTCAGACTTATCCGATTGGATGAATATATAGGCCGAGGTATGGAAAGGTTGGTGCTGAGGGTTGAGACGAGGTGCTACCCAAGTGTACATCCAGGGAGAATAAGAAGCATTGTCTCCAACCTTGCCTGGCACTGTTACTCCTGAGTTTGTTAGCTCTAGCGATATATCCATTACATTCCCTTGGAAGAATCTAGGTCTACCGCTCTCTTCATCCTTGAGGGAGAAAGCGCCAGAGGGTACGAAAGCGTTAGTATGGAGATTAACCCAATGGAATGTCTGTGGGGCGGTAGTCTCATTCTTGATTCTCATCC
>JAUMYQ010000010.1 GCA_030528555.1 Porphyromonadaceae bacterium
TCACAGCTCACAGCTCACAGCTCAGCAGATGAGCAGCATCGACACATCGTTATACTTCTCAACGAAGTAGCCAAAGGGGGCGTTACCTCTGTCATCAAAAACACAATCGTACGGCTGATCAAGCTCGGAGTACGCGTGTCCATGGCAACCATGAAGCTAGACCATGAGGCCATTAGCCCAGAATACTTCCAAAGCCAGGATGTCGGTCTCCTAATCTTCCCAAGCGAACTCGAAGATGCCTCCAAAAAGTTGATTACATATGTACATGAGCACAGTGTTAATCTCGTCATTTGCCTCGGTCTTTGGGATATTCATCCTCTAGCAAACAAGATAAAAGAGAATACCTCGGCAAAGATTGCCAACTGGCGACACATGATGCCCTTCTACAATAAAAACCTTGATAAGAGCAAAGCACACACTTCCCTGAAAGCATTCCTCAAATATTATCTCATCAAACTGCCCTTTGTCTACACACTGGGATACAGAGATACTTTGAAAGAGCAAAATATGTACATCATCCAAAGCTACGACTACCTCATCGTGCTCTGTAGCGAATACAAGGATGAACTGATTACTGCCTTACACCTAGACGAAACTCAGGCCAAAAAGATAATTCCACTTATCAATACTATCGACATAAATCCCAACCCTGAGCTGAACAAACGTAAAGAGATTGCCTATGCTGGCCGATTTCACAACGAAGACAAACGGCTAACAGATCTGCTGCGCGTCTGGCAACGTATAGCTCCAAGTCTACCCGAGTGGACATTAAAACTATATGGCTCGGGCATTGATGAAGAGTTTCTCAGATCATTTGCCCAAGAGCGAGAGCTACAGAGAGTAGAATTTGTAGGTTATACACAAGATATGCAAGCAGTCTATGACAGAACCTCGATTATATGCCTAACATCAGTTATAGAAGGCTGGCCAATGATGCTCATCGAGGCGCAAAACAATGGCGTAATCCCCATATCTTACAACTGTGCCGCTAGCATCGCATCTATCATTGGCAAGGGTGCAGGCAAACTAATTAAAGATGGAGATATAGCGAAGTTCGCTCGCGAACTACTCACCCTTGCACAAAACGAAGACGAGCGTCAACGGCTGCAAACAGCTTGCCTCGAGAAACGACTAGACTATGCCCCAGATATCAATGACGATACCTGGCGTACTCTACTTAACCTATAGGTACGTATAAGGGGCGGAGGCATAGTGCCTCCGCCCCTTATACGTACACATTACCAGAAAGAACCTAACGAAAGATAATACTCCCCTCCGAAGCATCAATAGTGATGCGCCCCCCAGGCTCAACTGTACCACTGAGAATACTACGACTTAGCTCACTGAGCAGCCTACGCTGAATGATGCGACGAACGGGACGAGCACCAAACTCAGGGTCGTATCCCTCCTCGGCAAGTAAATCAATCAAGGCAGGAGTATAGGTCAGTTCGATACCATTCTCTGCCAAGAGAACAATGGTGGCGTGCAACTGAAGCTCAACGATCTGCCTAATCTCTGAAGCTCGCAAAGGAGTAAAGACTATAGTCTCATCGATTCTGTTTAGGAACTCAGGGCGGAGTGTCCCCTTGAGTAACTCAAGTACTTCGCTTGCAGTACGCTCCAGCAACTCAGTCTCATTGTCTGGCCTAAGGCTAGCCATACGCTCACGGATGAGATCGCTACCCATATTGCTCGTCATAATGATGATAGTGTTCTTGAAGTTCACCGTACGCCCTTTATTGTCAGTGAGCCTACCATCGTCCAACACCTGAAGAAGTACGTTGAATACATCGGGATGAGCCTTCTCTATCTCGTCAAATAGCACCACAGAGTAAGGCTTACGCCTCACGGCCTCAGTCAGCTGACCTCCCTCATCATAGCCCACATAGCCCGGAGGTGCGCCCACGAGCCTAGAAGCACTATGCTTCTCTTGATACTCGCTCATATCAATACGTGTAAGCATCTGTTCATCATCGAAGAGTACCTCGGCCAAGGCTCGTGCGAGCTCGGTCTTGCCCACCCCCGTGGTACCAAGAAAAATGAACGAACCGATGGGTCGCTTAGGGTCCTGAAGCCCAGCCCTACTTCGCCTAACAGCCTCCGCCACAGCATGCACAGCGGCCTCTTGTCCTACCACACGCTTGTGCAACTCGTCCTCAAGATGCAGAAGCTTATCGCGCTCACCCTGGAGCATCTTACCTACGGGAATACCCGTCCATCGAGAGACAATCTCAGCAATATCCTCAGCCTCGACCTCCTGACGTATCATAGCCCCAGAGAGCTGTGCCTCGTGTAGCAGATCTTGCAAGCGAGATATCTCATCTTCGCGCTCCTTGACCTTACCGTATCGAATCTCCGCCACAAGGGCATAGTCTCCCGAACGCTCGGCGCGTTCGGCCTCGGCACGCAGCTGCTCAATGTCTATCCTAAGTCTCTGTATTTGCTCAATAAGCTCCTGCTCCTGACGCCACTTGCCCAAACGACCAGCCTCCTGCTCACGCAGCTCGGCAATCTCACGCCCTAGAGACTCCAGCTTGGGTTCGTCCTGCTCTCGACGAATAGCCTCACGCTCGATCTCAAGTTGTTTGATGCGTCGCGCTATCTCGTCTAGGTCTTCGGGTAGAGAATCCATCTGCATCCTCAAGCGTGCCGCAGCTTCATCCACAAGGTCAATAGCCTTATCTGGCAAGAACCTATCAGTAATATACCTATCAGATAGACGCACAGCAGCAATGAGGGCATCATCCTTGATGCGCACCTTATGGTGTGTCTCGTACCGCTCCTTGAGGCCTCGTAGGATAGATATGCTACTCAACTCGTCTGGCTCATCTACGAGCACCATCTGGAAGCGGCGCTCCAAAGCTTTGTCCTTCTCAAAATACTTCTGATACTCATCCAGAGTGGTCGCTCCAATAGAACGCAACTCACCACGAGCCAGGGCAGGCTTGAGGATATTGGCAGCATCCATCGCTCCATCACTCTTACCAGCACCCACGAGCGTATGTATCTCATCGATGAATAGGATGATCTCTCCCTCGCTACGGCTTACCTCACTGACGACACTCTTTAGTCGCTCTTCGAACTCTCCCTTATACTTCGCTCCAGCTACGAGTGCGCCCATATCGAGCGAATAGACTTGCTTGTGACGTAAGTTCTCTGGCACATCTCCACGAACTATACGGTGTGCCAGCCCCTCGGCAATAGCGGTCTTACCCACACCTGGCTCGCCAATGAGTATAGGATTGTTTTTCGTTCGCCTAGAGAGGATTTGCAATACTCGGCGGATCTCATCATCTCGACCAATAACAGGGTCAAGCTTACCCTCTCTAGCTCGAGAGCAGAGGTTGATGGCATACTTCTCCAGTGCCTGATATTGCTCCTCTGCCGTTTGGCTCGTCACTCGACTTCCACCACGCAAATCGGCAATAGCACGCTTTAGTTCGGAGACATTCGCCCCAAGATCTGTCTTAATAAACCTAGCCGTGGGACTATCCACCTCAAGAATGGCAAGGAACAAATGCTCCAAAGTGACGAAGTCATCCTTCATTTCTGAGGCTATTCCCTCAGCTCTTGTGAGCACACTATTGGTTGTACTACTGAGGTATGGCTCTCCTCCAGACACCTTGGGCAGCTGTGCTATCTCTCTGCCGAGCTGCTCCTCTAGTTTGCTGGATGTAATCCCCAGTTTACCGAGAAGAAAAGGCAGAGGACTGCTTTCTAAACCTAGCAAACTCATGAGCAGGTGTGCGGGCTCTATGGCCTGATTGCCTACCTTTTGTGCAAGGGCTACTGCCTGCTGCAGTGCCTCCTGAGATTTGATTGTGAATTTGTTGATGTTCATTGTCTTGTATTGTTTTTACTAAAGGCTTAGGCAAAGGCTATTCCGAGGAGTACAAGACGCGCCATTTTGTCTGAAATAGAGCTCCTTAGGGATATTCCAACGGATTAAACACTGACTATTTGTCTCATTATCTGCCAGTTTCTTCATCCATTAGAACAATCACATTCAAAACAAGAGAGCAGAATACCCAATTGTGCCAAGCGAGCTGGAGAAGCATCCTCATACTATATCACTCCCTGGCACTAGAAAATTTTTATCCTAGGCAATGATCTAAGAAGCACACGAGGAAGCTATTTACATATAAACCCTAGGGTCCATCGCTCCTCAACCTGCTTGGTTTTACTGTTTTCTAAATAAAAAGTCATCACTCCCGAGCGTCCCGATAGGCTCAGGGTCATGGGCAAACGTCCGTCCGATGCTATTAAACTTCGCACAACCTCCACAGCTCTGCGACCATCGAGCCTGACGAGGGTACGCCCCAGGAGATCTGAGACCAGAAGCTTAGCATGCAGCTTTGTATCTGCTGCTACGCGCTCGAGCATTTCTTGTAGCTGCCCCTGCTGCCTTTCGTCTATCTCCTCACGAGCCTTAGCAGGCTCCTTGTCTCTTGGGGCACGGCCAGGTGTAGCATAAGCATCCAAACTACTAGCAGCCGTCCACGAAGCATCTTTATGAAGAGGAGCACGCTCTAGAGCAACGCCCCTTTTGGTCCTTAACCCTTTTGGAAAGTCCAAACGATTGTAGTTCAATACATCAATGGGCTCATCATCTGCATACAAGCTTAGCCGAAAGGCCCCATTAGGTAAGGTCGGCAACCTATAGTAAATGAAGGTCTCCTCTGGTGCATCTGGGTAAGCCATTTGCAAATCCTTAGGCGAAGATGTCAACACAATCATCCCTCTCGGATCTATACTTAGCCCATCGAGCAACAAACGCTTACTCGATGTAGGGCTAGTAGTAAGCAACAAACTGTAGCCCTCTAGAGGGAGGGTGGTATCATTGGGGTTGTATAGCTCGATATACTCGGGACAGCCTGGAGCAGGATTTGCCATCACCTCACTAAGCAGTGGTGAACGAAGTAGGGGCTCGGTGGGTTGTGGCTCAAGGACATGCTCTGTCTCCTCTAGTTTGTTATCCCCAGCATAGATATTTAGCTGCCCAAAGTGAAAACCACTGTGCCGTGAAGCAGTATAGACACAAAGTATACCAAAGCTGTTACTTGGGTCGAAAGCCTCACTCCACTTCGTACTAGCCTCTATCAGCTTTAGCTTGGGATGCTCATAGTCCGATAGATTAAGGCTAAGTTGCTCGCGTACCTTATCGTAAGTAACGGAGAAGCGCACACCACCACGAGCCAGAGCACTGGGACTTTGATGCGTCTCTATCAACACATGCTCACGAGCTATATGCCACGGTATATGGCCCCTTGTTCGTAACCTAAGCTCAACGAGAGCGATACTCTCTCGCCTGCCTCCACCAATACTCAAGGCCAAATAATCATACTCGTCAGCTGAATCAACCTGCGCATAACATCCGAGCAAAATGTAGGCATGGTTGCGTACCGATGGTAATGCCGAGAGTCTGACTACACCTTCCCAACGAACGAGGTCACTCAACCGGGTAGTTAGGCTAACAAGCTTACGCCCAGATGACCTACTCTGTGCAGCAAGAGATAGCCAGCCCCCCTGGATCGTATAGTCTGCCACATCGTGCCGCCATACATCCCTATTCAACTCTCCAGAGCTTGACAAAGCTATACGCTCACTCTGTGCTCGTAAGGGCAATGATAGCAACATGAGTACCATCAAACAGGTCTTTGACCACATATTTCGCACCATACACCTCTTCATTAGTATCAAATAAAGTCGCAGCAGAGACCTAAATACTATATCATATTACAAGCTATCTACATTCTAACAAATTTATCAAAAAAGGCGAAGGGGCAAACCTTAACAGGCTCACCCCCTCTGAGAGTAAAATCAATAACTAAGACGAAAAAGATAATATTTTCTTGGCTGCAAAGTTCCGATATCTAAGTAAAAAGAACAAGGGATAAAATATGTTATATAGCATCTTTAGGTACTGTTTTTAAGATAAAACCTCACTTTTTTTGAGATATATCTCCCCTAATATCTCCCAAACTCTGGGACAATCACCTCACCCCCTAGAGTAACAACTCAAGTAATCTAGAGTCTAGAATAAGAAAACACAATACATTCATTTACAAATAATTAAAATCTATCCCGATTAGTCAAAAAAATCTTCGGGAACATTCAAAAAAAACTTCCCGATCTTTTTGGAAAAAGATCGGGAACTCCGAGAAAAAAGTTCGGGAACATTTTTTCGGGTATTCCCGAGCATTTTTCTTCCCCTCACTCAGTGGATAAATAGCTTTGTAGATACATATAAAAATAAGTCTGGGGATGCGTATTTGCACCCCCAGACCTCAAATCTGTAATTCCTTAAAAGTAAGACCTTACTTACCGCTCTTAGCCATAGCACCACGAGCAGCACGCGTAAGCTTCACGGCACATACTACAGCATTCTTGGCATTCATCAACTCCAGACCGTCGAAGCTAAGCGCACCGACTTGGATAGTCTTACCCAGACCAAGGGTCGTCACATCAATGAATAGTTTCTCAGGTATCTCTGTATATACGGCCTTTACCTTGAGCTTACGCATCTCAAGGCTGAGCTTACCACCAGCCTTAACACCCTCAGCGTGGCCCGTAAGTACCACTGGAACCTCGATCACGACAGGTTTCGTCTCATTCACCTGTAGGAAGTCTAAGTGTAGAATCTTATCCGTTACGGGATGGAATTGTATATCCTTGAGGACAGCCTTAACAGCCTTGCCATCTACTGAGAGATCAATAGCAAAGATTTCGGGAGAATAAATCAGGTTACGCACAGCGTCCTGCGTTACAGAGAAGTGAACGACCTCATCACCTCCATAGAGTACTGCTGGAATACTGTTGTCCACACGCACGGCCTTAGAGGCCTTCTTTCCGAGGTCGGTACGCAGTGTACCTGAGAGCTGGAATGTCTTCATTTGCTTAAAATACTTTTAGTGTTACTCAAAATTAGTCTTCGATTGGCTCTGCCTAATTTCCCATCACACAGCGAGAGTAACTCTCTAGGCTTCCCTTATGAGGGCTCTCTCATCAATGCTTCGAGTTCATCGAAAATCGGGGCAAAGGTACACAATTTATTCTATTCATCCCTGCTACCAATCTAGCATTGTATTCCTGAGAGAGAAGGTATGCACCACCCATTATTATATATGAATGTATTATGAGGAATTAAATTTATCTATAAATCTTATGTAATAATAATAGCCGTGTAGGGTGTGGATTGTGACGTAACTTAAACTGCTATCCACAGAGTAAGGGATGAATTACTAGCAAGATATAGGTTAGGCTATCCACAATGATAAATCATTGATATAAAGTATATAATCTGCTAAATGAGATTTTTTATAAACAAACTCCATGTAGCACAGCTATACACGCTATGCTCTTATGTGTAGTTTGAGTTTATGATTTCGGTGGCTATCCACGAGCTTGATAGGTGTATCTGAGCGGGGAATTTCTTATCTACTTGACTATTGTATCTGTAGTGTATAGATATTTATATTTTGCACGACCTATACACGGAGCTTTCTTCCTTTGTTTTCCTTTTTGCCTATCGAATCATGAGTACCTCAAGAGAACATATTCATGGATGGTATTGCGAGTTTGGATGGGACATTGCCATAGCCTAGAGAGCTACGGCCGCGACAAAGATGTCAATACTCCTAACCCCTGCTACCTCTAGCAGGTAGCACATCTCCAGGAGTGTGGAGCCAGTAGTGAGAACATCGTCTACGAGTAATATATGTTTGCCTTTGAGGAATTTTGAGGCTTGAGCATTTTGAGCAAAGGTATGCTTCATGTTATTCATCCGCTCGATGCGTCCTAGGTTTGTTTGCGTATGGCTGCCACGCTTGCGCCTAATGAGCTTGTCCGTAGCTTCGATAGCCAAACCCTTAGCTAGCTCCTTGGCTATGAGCAGTGATTGGTTGTAACCTCTTTTTTGTAATCTGTTTGGCTCGACGGGGACTGCGATGATAAGGTCATAGTTTTGTGTACTCCAATTCATTCCATAGAGGGCAGCGCGTCCAATGTAGTGTGCTGCAGATCTGTAGCCGTGGTATTTGATGGCGTGAATAAGCTGTTGTATGGCGCAACCTTTTTGATAGGTGTACAAAGCGTATAGATTACAAAATAACGGACAGCTATAAAGACGCTCCTCACCACGGTGTATCTCAGGTGCATAGGGCTGTATCTCGAGGGTACATAGAGGACAAATCGCCACCTCACTTCTGTAAGAGAGGCGACGATGACATATAGGACATAGGGAGGGATAGAGCAGCTCGATGAGTGGAGAGAGCAACATTCCGAGGCGGCTCGTGCTATCCATTGTCTACTTCACAGCCTATAGCAGCCCCTCGGTACGTGCTGCTTCGATGGTTCGGCGCAGACCCTCCTCAAGAGGATAGCTAGGAACAAAGCCAAGCTCGAAGAGCGGTGAGGCATCACAACGCCAAGACCGTTGTGAGAGGATGGGATATTTGTCTCGGTTAATTGGTGTAGTACGCCCTGTGAGTCTCGTCCATAATGAGCCGAACTGGCAGATGATCCATAAGAACCATAGGGGAGCGCGTAGGTGTAGGCAGTATTTGGTGCCAAGTAATCTCTGCGCTAGGCGACTAAACTCCTCGTCTGTGTAGGTAGCTCCGTCCGAGACAATGTAGCTCTTTCCTTTGGCCTGATCGTGTGTGAGTGTCAGTAGAGCAGCTCGGGCGAGATCTTCGCCGTAGACGAAGGTCAGAGTTTGTTTCGTGAGACCGCTCATAAAGTTCAGTCCCTTGGCAATAGACTGGATAGCCATTAGATAGTCTTTGTCTCCTGGCCCATAAACTCCTGTGGGGAGTAGGATGGTGTAGGGAAGACCGCTTGCGCGTACATACTGCTCGGCAAGGAGCTTACTTGCTCCATAGGCTGAGTGAGGTTTCTGCTTATCCTCTACAGAGATGGGGCGATCTCCCATGGCCTCTCCATAGGTACTGAGGCTGCTCATGAGTATAAACCGCTCAACGCCACCGCGTGATCTCTTTAGGGCCGAGCAGAGGCGACGCGTGTGCTCGGCGTTTACCTCGTTGAATTCTTTTAGATCTCGAGACTTCGTTATTCCAGCATTGTGGATAATGTAGTGCCATGCAGGATCTCCCTTAGGGCTGTGCTGCTCGATTTGGCAGAGCATGGCCTCCTCATCGGTGTAATCCATCGGTACAGTATTTACACCCAGGGCTTGAGCTTTGCGTGGATCGGTCTCGGCACGTACAGCTATCCAAACTTTGTAGCCTGCCTTCAAGGCTGCTCGTACAAGATGCCCTCCGATGAAACCTGTTGCACCTGTGATAAGGATACGTTTTCCGCTAGAAGAGGGAGAAGTGTACATAGCGTTTGGGGTTTTCTTTTAGGTCTTTCATCAAAAGATCGGCACTGAGTGCTAGGCTGTCTAGTCTATTGTAGAGCGATGGATCGCTTAGTAATAGCCCTGCTGTGCCTTGCTTCGTAGAGAGCTGACTGCTCATGTTGCTTAGATTGGCACTTAGGATGTTGAGGTTGTGCATTAGTGTGTCTACGCGTATTTGCTCTACATGCTGTCCTATCGAGGCAAAGCTACTACTGGCTGTGCGGACGTTGCTCATGATGCCAGGCAGGTCGTTCATCGACCTATTGATCTTACCGATGGTTTGCTCTAGCTCTTGGCTTGTCTGTCCGAGGCTCATAAGCATTGTATCTATGCGTTTGTTAGATAGTAGCTCATTGAGGCGCTCGATGGTCTTTACTATTTGGGGCATAGTCTCGACTATCGATGGCAATATCTTCTCTGAGGCTACAGCCATCAGGTCTTGTGGTGCTTCGATAGATGGGATAGTATCGCCAGGGGAGATGTAACCAGGGTGAATTTTCTTGGTCATGAGTACTAACTCCGAGCCAGTTAGGAGGTTCTTTCGGATGGTTAGCTCTCCACCTTGGGGGATATTTACCTCAGGATCGATGGCTATGGTGACTACTGCCCCGTAACCACTGCTAGAGCGGTACTCAAACTCTACCTGGCGCACCGAGCCTACTTTGTAGCCACTGATGATGACAGGCGTAGCTTTGGCCACACCGTTGAGGTCGGCAAATTTGACATAGTAGATACTCTCCCTCTTGAATAGGTCTATCCCTTTGAGAAAGTTTAGCCCAATATAGCCCAGCGTAAGGGCTACGATGGTGATGATACCGATCTTAGCTTCTGTTTTTAGTTTCATTGATTAGAATGTCTAGGGGATACTGCTTCCGTCTTCTTTACTCTACTCGTCCGACATAGTTGCCGTCCTTGTCCATAGAGATGACGTAGGCATCCTTGTAGTACTTCTTAATTTGGGTACGTAGGTTGCGTGCCTCAGCGAGTGTCTTGAGATCACCTACCATGTAGCGGTATACATTTTTGTACTTCATCCGATAGATTGGTGCGCCCAGGTGGGCAAACTTCTTGTCCTGTGTGTCGATAAGCTGTGGAATAGCCATGAACTGTACTCGATAGCTTGTGGCATTATTCCTATTACCCTGACTTTCAGAGTAGGCTACTTTGGGTGCACTCTCCTTTATCTCAGTTTTTTTGACTTGAGAAGTAGACACTCCTATAGGTTCGGTTATAGGCTCGATCTCGGTAGCGGAGGATTGCTGCGAGGCTGCGCCACTATAAAACTTTGCCACTGCCCTATACAGTGCTCTGGCGATAATAGCCTGACCCTCTTTGCTACTGAGAAACTGTGCTTCGGCTTGGTCCGAGATGAAGCCTATCTCCGTCAGTATGCTTGGCATGGCACTTTGGCTAAGTACCCAGAAAGGAGCTTGACGTACGCCACGGCTGCGCCTGCCTGCCTGCCGATATTGTGCCTCCACTAGACGAGCCAATTCGATACTACGCTCCTGGTAGGCCTCTTGCATGAGCTTGAAGGCGATAAGGCTCTCGGAGCTATTGGGGTTGTAGCCCTTGTAAATGGTTTTATAGTTGTCCTCTAGCTCCATGACCTTATTCTCGCGAAGGGCTACACTCAGGTTGCTTTGTTGTTTGTCTAGCCCTAGCACATAGGTCTCTGTCCCCGAGACTGTGCTGGGAGCACTGTTTACATGGATGCTTAGGAAGAGCGATGCTCTATGATTATTGGCAAAGTCGGCGCGCTGCTGTAGGCCCACGAACTTGTCCGTAGACCTTGTGTAGAGTACTTTTATATTGGGGTGGTTCGCCTTAATAAGTTCGCCTAAGTGCAGAGCTACACCTAGGGTAATATCCTTTTCCATGATGGAGCCTCTACGCGCTCCAGGGTCTTTACCACCATGTCCAGCATCGAGCACTACAACGAAAGGATAAGACTTTGCCCACAATCGTCCACTGATGCTTCCTGCACATAGTATGTATAGAGAGAGTAGCAGTAGCGTCCGTATATTTTTGGTCATGCCTATTCTTGTTAGTCTCAGCTAATTCGTTCGCATGAGCGAATGTAACACAAAGTTAAGCATAAATACGTACGCTTTTAGGGGTGGGCTTTTGAGTTGTGATAACCTAATGTATATGAAAAGAGCATGGGCAGAGCACACCGATTTAGGTTTGTTCCCTGCCCATGTTTTTAGATCAAATAGATCAAAGTTTCTATATTCTATCTCGATGATACCCGATATATTAGCTCTAGCAAGTGATACTTGCTCTTGGAGTAAGGACGCGTCATCGAGCTAATAGTCGAGCGGCATCAGCTGCAAAGTAGGTAAGTATCATTTTTGCTCCAGCACGTTTGATAGAGAGAAGGCTCTCGAGGACGATGCGCTCCTCATCTATCCATCCCATACTTGCCGCAGCCTTGATCATTGCATACTCGCCACTAACCTGATAGGCGGCCATGGGTATTGGAAACTTATGTGTGGCCTCCTTGATGACATCTAGGTAAGGCAGTGCAGGCTTGACCATCACGATGTCCGCTCCTTCAGCGATATCTAGCTCTATCTCGCGCAGAGCCTCGCGTCCGTTGGCAGGATCCATTTGATAGGCACGGCGGTCTCCAAAGCTTGGTGCTGAATTCGCCGCATCTCTAAACGGACCGTAGAAGGCAGAGCTGAACTTTGCTGCATAGGACATAATGGGCATTTGTTCAAATCCCTCGGCATCGAGAGCTGTACGTATGGCAGCTATGCGTCCATCCATCATATCGCTTGGGGCAAGTATGTCTGCTCCTGCCTCGGCATAGGAGAGAGCTTGACGACAGAGATAACCGAGAGTTTCGTCATTGATGACCTCACATTCGTGGATGATGCCACAGTGCCCATGGTCGGTGTACTCACACATGCATATATCGGCAATGACAATAATCTGTGGTACGTCTCTTTTGATGGCACGGATAGCTTGCTGTATGATACCATCTGGGCTGTAGGCTTCGCTACCAGTGGCATCTTTGGTCTTGGGGATGCCGAAGAGCATTACGCCCGAGACGCCAAGGCTATGTAGCTCTCGACACTCTTTTATTAGCTCATCTATAGATAGGCGATACTGCCCAGGCATAGAGCTAATCTCCTCTCTGATACCCGAGCCGTGTATGACAAAGAGGGGAGCAATGAAGTCGCTGGGGCTAAGGCTTGTCTCGCGCACCAGCGTGCGCAGCGCCTCGGTGCGCCTAAGGCGACGTAGTCTTGTCTGTGGATACATATTGGTTGTGTTACTTAGTTTGGGGTGTAAAGATACGGAGTATTGATTAGCTGATGATAATAAACTCTCTAGCTACATCTGTCTTACGCTTTTGAGAGGGCGTTATTTAAAAGATGGGGATGTAGATCATCGTGCCATACTAATCTGAGAGACCCAAGCCAGAAATGAGGTCTGAGGATACCTGTATGGAGATAAGCTCGTCTTGAAGTCATACAAGCTCTTTAGAGGTAAGCTATCTAACGAAGCGGTAGTGCCATTGGTCTTTGGGTAGTTTCTCTCCATCGAGATAGAAGGTACGCTTCATGGAGTGAGGGCCTAGCTCCTTGGTCCAAGTGGCTTTGTTGACGACACGTAGGCTATTTGTCGTCTCATCTTGCCAGTGTAGCGTGATAGTTTTGTCCATTTCTTGGCCACCATCGAACTGACCAAAGTGTATTTCCCACTCCTTTGTAAGATAATCTTGATAGAAATAGAAGCCGTAGAAGTGAGCTAAATAGGCTCGAAATTCGGGTTTGTTGGCAAGATTTTCCAGCGGATATACTTTGCCATCCATCTCTATCCTGATGTTTGTCTTCGTGATGCTTTCGGGGTGATTGGGTTCAATGAGGTTCGCTCCCGAGTTGTTGACCACTTTAATACGGAAAATAATAGGCATGTAATCTACTATTAGTTCCCCATAGGGGTCTTCAGTATTTTTGCCCTTGGGCTCATTTGTGTTCTTTTCGCAGGCAGATAGTGTGAAAACGAGTAGCCCCAAAAGGAGGCCTAGGATGAGGTCTTTGCCTTTCCACAGTGTTAGGTGTCGCATAACTGTTAGTTTTTTAGATTATTGGTAATGTATTTATTTCGATAAAGTTATAGAAATTTGAGAAAATAGGTTATCGTCTGGCTTATGCTTTCGTAGTCTTCACATGATATTTTGCCATCTGAGGAAGATCAGACGACACAATCTAGGAGGGGTGTGTCGGCCTAAGAGTGGATGGGGCTACAGATCAAAAAAGAGGCTGGGCATACATGCCCAGCCTCTTTTTTATGAGATACTCTAGCTAATCGGACTAGAAGATGTACTTAAGACCAACCTGAGCCCTCCAGCGAGAGGATATATTGGACTGCTCCCACAGAGAAGACAGCGGAGTGAAGGTATACTTACCTCCCCTATATCCCAAGGGATTGATGGCATCGTACTGTACAAAATGACTTAACCCCCATCCACGGTCAATTAGGTTGCCGATGTTGATGATATTGGCATTGAGCTGTAGCGTATGACGGCGACCTGCAACATTGATGAAGAAGTCTTGAGAGAAGTGTAGATCAAACTGATTGACGAAAGGAGTTACAAGACCATTACGTTCGATGTAGCGGCCGCGCTGCTCGGCTAGCTCGGGGTTGTTATTGATGAAGTCTTTGAACTGCTTACGTTGCTCCTCGGCCTCGGCCTCTACGACCGTCTTCTTGGAGAAAGCGAGATACTTGGTACGCTGAGTGAAAGGCATAGCATCGATCTCGGCATCCGTAGGTACGTAGAGTAGGTCGTTGCCCCAAGCTCCATCGCCGTTGAGGTCGCCATTGGTTACGATGCTGAAGCGATTGCCACTCTGTCCGTTGTAAACGAGACCGATGGTTGTGGCGAAGTGCTTGCCATACTCCACTCGATAGCTAAGATTACCCACGATGCGGTGACGCATATCGAAGTTACTGTGGTATAGCTCGTCCATGGCATCACCGTAGAAGCCTTGAGTATACTCCCATACACTCTTGGCTTGGCTGCTAGAGCCATCGTTTACGCTCATAGCTCGTCCGTAGGTATAGGCCAGAGATGCGCTCAGACCGAAGTCGAACTCCTTACTCAGGGTCGTAGTGAAGTTGTACGTATATCCCTTGTTTGTATTCTGTAGCAGGATGATGTCGCTAAAAGTTTCGGGATCTACCTTTTCATAAAGAGGACGCTCGAGATCACCCTGAGAGAGGGTCTTGCCCGAGATGCGGTTATTGAGGTTGCGTACTACGATGTTGTTGAGGTTGTAGGTAAGCATACCCTCCATAACAGCTTTGATATCTCCAGGTAACACTGCCTCGAAAGCAAGGTTGAAGCGTGCCACTTGTGGGAACTTGAAGCTCTGAGCCACAAGGTTAATCTCCGAGGTACGAGCTGCAGCGAATTGGTTGTTCACATCAGGATTGAAGCGCAGGTCCTTGGCTGCCTTGCCACTTAGGCTTAGGCGAGTAAACTCAAGACCTGTGTTGCTGAAACTGTTCGACATCCAGACGAAGGGAATACGGCCTGTGAAGATCCCAGCTCCACCACGGATGAGGTATTTGCGCTCCTCGTCTACTTGATAGCGGAAGCCAAGGCGTGGCGACCATAGAGGCGTTGTGCTGGGCATCATGTGGTTCGCTACACCATGCTCCTTGGCGATAGCACTTTGGTTGAAGGTGTCATTGGCCCTTGGATGCTCAAAGAAGAGAGGTACATCTACACGAAGCCCGAGAGTGAGGCGCAGATTGCTGTTTACCTTCCACTCATCCTGGAGGTAGAAGCCTAGCTGTGCAGCCTGAAACTCTGGTGCATAGCGAGGGTCTTTGGTAACATCTACGTTGGCAAATGAATAGTCATAGCGGTCGGGACCCTCTTCGAGGCTCTTACCTGCAGCATCGAAGGTACCTATCTTGTAGAACTTATCTGCCGTGTCGTAGCGGTATGCACCGTAGTTTTCGCGGATGAATAGGTTCTGCATGCGGAACAGTTCATTGTGCGTACCTAGGGTCAGGGCATGGTTACCAATGCTCCAGCTAAAGTTGTTAGTCAGGGTGAAGATGTCTTGGTCGAGTCTGTTGGCCATAGAGAAACGCTCTGTACCAAACTGTACTTGGCGGTTGTCATCTATATTTACCTGGACGTAGGGAAGAGGTTTGCCCTCTGGTGTGCGGAAGTCTCGTACTCGAGTATAGCCCAGACGCAGCTCGTTGTTCTTACCTCGCCCGAAGTTTGAGTTGAGCTCACCGACAATGGAGTGCGTCTTATTGTTCATCGTGTAGCCGTTGTGGTTGAGGCGCAGTAGGTTGCTCGAGCGGCCAAAGATGTAGTTACTGCCCTGCACATAGCTGTAGCGCAGGTTGAGGCGGTGGGCTTGGTTGATATTCCAATCGATACGTGCCAGGGCCTTGTAGTTGGTCATCGGGATGTCCTTTTTGGCATATCCGCCACCATCGTACCCTCCTGATATCTTTTTGATATGCTCGATGAGCGGATCAATCTCCTCAGCCTTGATGGCAGACCCATCGCCTACGTTAAAAGAAGTCTGGGTCTTGCGATCTACATATTCCCCATTGACGAAGAAGAAGAGCTTATCCTTGATGATAGGACCACCGAGTGTGAAGCCAAGCGTATTTTCCATCTGCTTGTCTAGCTTGGTGCGTTTGGCAACATCCGCCCCAGCTGTCGTACCGTAGAAGTCTTGGTTATGGAAGTAGTCGTAGGCTGATCCTCTGAATATATTTGATCCGCTCTTGGTGATGGCGTTGATACCTCCGCCTGTGAAACCGCCCTGGCGTACATCGAACGGTGCGATGACTACCTGTAGGGCTTCAATAGCTTCCAGAGAGATAGGGTTAGCACCAGACTGACCGCCATTGGTTCCCGATCCAGATAGACCAAATACGTCGTTGTTTACGGCTCCGTCTATCTGGAAGCTGTTGTAGCGATTACTACTACCAGCAAAGGAGATACCTGAGTTCGTTATATTAGCTTGGGGTGTTAGTTTGGCAATGTCCATGATGCTACGGCTCACCGATGGTGTACGGTCGATAGCAGTACGGTCGAAGCTGCTAGCTGCCCCCATACGAGTACCTGTTAGGTTGTGGTTCTTCTGTGCCGTTACGATTACTTGCTCGAGAGCTCGAGAGTCGTCCTTGAGCTTGGCATTGATAGTCTCCGTCTCACCGAGAGATAGCGTCACGTTGTTGAGGACAACGGTGCGATAGCCGATGTAGGAGATCTCTACAGTGTATGGCCCTCCTGGGCGCAGACCAAGGAGGCTAAAGTTACCCTTTTCGTTGGTTGCTGCACCGTAGACTGTACCTGTGGGCAGGTGTTTGGCTACGACAGAGGCACCGATGAGGGTCTCACGCGTGGCTTCATCGGTAATCGTACCATTGATGCCAGAGCTCGTCACCTGCGCAGTTGCTTCGCTTAGCGGAGCTAATAGCAGCAGTGTGGCAAACAAACGTAGTAGATACTGCTTCATACTTACAAAAATTAGTTAGTGAAATAGGGATAATACTCCAAAAAAAACAGACGGATACGCATCACTCATGGAGTGAGCCGTATCCGTCTGTCTATGTTGTGAAACATCGGCAAAACCGGTTAGAAAGTTTTAAGCCTTATTCTGCTGCTGCCTCTTCGCTTTGAGTTTCTTCTGTTGCAGCTTCTTCTGCGGCAGCGAGTGCCTCAGCCGCTGCAGCGGCAGCTCTCTTTTGTACTACCTGAGCAGCTTTGGCCTTGTTGGCTGCTTGCTCTGCTTCGAAGGCCGTCTTGGCAGCGTTTAGTTTCTCTTGCTTTAGGTTTGCCTTGAGCGTACCGAGGCTTGCCTCACGTTCCTTGGTCCAAGCCTCAAATTTGGCTTGAGCTGTCTGCTCATCGAAAGCTCCCTTCTTGATACCCCCCTTGAGGTGCTTCATTAGGAGAACACCCTCACGAGACAGGATGTTGCGGGCCGTGTCGGTAGGCTGTGCACCATTCGTAAGCCAATAAAGTGCGCGCTCGAAATTTAAATCTACTGTGGCAGGATTGGTGTTGGGGTTGTACGTACCAATCTTCTCAATAAATTTACCATCTCGTGGCGCTCTACTGTCTGCAATCACGATCTTGTAAAAAGCATAAGCCTTACGACCATGACGCTGCAATCTGATTTTAGTTGCCATTACACTGTGATATTAAAATTCTTGCTCGCGTTATTGCTTGCGAGCGCAAAGGTAATACTATTTATCTGACTGACAAAGAGCATTCCTTTGGGCTCTGTCACTTCGAGGTTAATCCTGCTCGATCTCCTAGCCCAAGCTCCTCTAGCCATCTGGCTACATCGAATGATGGACAGGCTTTCTGCGCTACCTAATAGTGCCCTACGATGCCTACCTCGGGATGCTTCTGGGCGAAGGCTCGGATATACTCCTCCAGGGCTCTGCGTTGTGGATCCGTGCGTGTGTCGGCTGGCTTGCCGTGCTTGTCTAGCCCACCAACGTAAACGATATCGCGGCTAATATGATTATATCCCATCGCACCATAGGTTATTTCATTGGGATCCACGTAGTCATCTTCATCGTTGGGTCTTAGTCGCTCTATCCTACTATCCAAATGTATCATGTCTGTATAGCCAACCCTGGCCCAACCTCTGCCTTGAGGTCTAGGCGAAGTGTGGAAGCGACGTACTTGCTCGCCCGTCATCGTTTGCCCATCTTTTGTGGCGGTGCAATGGATGAATAGGTACTGCACCCGAGGTCGAGTGAAGTAATTGATCAGCGGAACGAGGTGCCCACGGAAGTAGTAGATACAGAGAGCTAAGATAGCAAGAGCTATACTCCAGACTAGAAGCCTAGACAGCCTACTTCTCTTTTTGCCCCTGAGCCGACTTTGGGGGCGTTTGCTCCGCCTAGATCTGACGCATGAGTGCGAGTAAGTTTGCATTTTCATGATGTGTTCCTGTCCATAACCTCGTTACCGTTATTAATCAAATGTCGTAGCAAACTTAGAAATAAACGTCAAAGCCAAAATCCTTTTATCACGGAAATATAGTAATGATTGGCTGTGAGATGTCGTCCAATATCATTTGTTCATTTGGAGGTTGACAAACGAAGGGAAAAGGAAATCGGGGGGTAAAGTGGAGGATGATGGGATGAGATTTTGATAGGCCAAGGAGGCTGTTTGGGGTTTGATTTCGTGTTTTCTTAATCATTTGTTTTTGAGTGTATTAAGAAAATACTCGAAGGGCTGAAAAAATGTTCCCGAACTTTCAAAAAAAACTTCCCGAACTTTTTCCAAAAAGTTCGGGAACTCCGAGAAAAAAGTTCGGGAGCATTTTTTCGGGTATTCCCGATGTTTTTTTGAGGCTTGCCGAGAGGGTGCGTAGAAGCCCTATCATGTGTCCAGTTTTGTTCCCTTCGGAGCATATTAGTATCCGTGGATTTGGTGCTTTGGAAAGGATATTGAGCTTGTGGCGAGGAGGGGAAGGTATAGGAGGACTTCAGTGTACATATATATAATGTGTGGGATGCTCTTATGATACTATCGTCTTGTTGCTTTGGTCCTAGTTGGATCTGTTGAGGCCTTGTCCTAAAAAAGCAGGTGGCAACCGACTCACGTCGCCTGCCACCAAATTATTGAAAAACAAAAAGAGAGCGCTTTCTCTTGGGCTCGAACCAAGGACCCTCTGATTAACAGTCAGATGCTCTAACCGACTGAGCTAAGAAAGCGTTTCCGTTACTAATCCGTTCGCGTGTGCAAAGATAAGGCGTTTTTTTCGAAACCTCCAAATCCTTGGGGAAATAATTTGTGCTAGTCGTCCAACGATGTTCTACGTTGGCATGGCCGATTCTCTAGGAAGATCGGCTAAGCCAGCCCTTGAGGCGGAGTAGCCATTGGCCAAGTCTTCCGAGGCGTTGGGCGATGAGGTCTTTGATGCGCTGCCCCCTTGGCATCCACGAGGCGTGGTAGTGGTGTACACTGTGCGTTTGGGGCGTGATGCGTAGCTTTTGGTTGTGGTAGCCTCTGGGGGCAAAGTATTCGGTGGGATAGATGTGTAGCCCCTCAATATCCTGATGCATATCGGCAATATCGAGCCCCATAGGCTCTAGCACCTCGGCAGCGATGCGAATGACCGTTACCTCGTGTAGCCCCTCCGCTGAGCGAGGGAAGGAGGTTCGCTCATAAACTTCCAGCATCCGCCCAGCGAACCAATGCCCCTCGGGCAAGGCAAAGCCAAGGCCGAGGGCAGGATAGTACCGACCTGCCTGTCCTTCCTCCCGAGCAAGCCAAGGACTACGAGCGCACACTTCATCGAGGGGGCGCAGCAGCTCCACGTCAGTATCAAGGTACAGCCCCCCGTGCTGCTGCACAGCCCGTAGGCGCACATAATCACTAACGAAGGCATACTTGCCCAGCTCGTACGCCTCACGGACAAAGGAGACGCTGGAGACGTCGAAGTTCGCCTCGCTCCACAGGCGCAGCTCCCACTCTGGCATATGCTGTCGCCATGAGGCGATGCACCGCTCCGCCAGCGGTGGGAGGGGCTTCGGACCGAACCAACAGTAATGAATGATCTTGGGTATCATCTCTCGGGAGCTGCTAGGAGCGTGCTACTTCTCTCGGATAAAGATGTTGATGGGCGTACCGCAGAAGTTCCAATGCTCTCGGATGCGGTTCTCGAGGAAGCGGCGGTAAGGCTCTTTGATCCACTGAGGTAGGTTGCAGTAGAAGGCAAAGCTCGGTACGGCTGTGGGTAGCTGCATCACGTACTTGATCTTGATATATTTGCCCTTGTTGGCTGGCGGTGGCGTTGCCTCGATGATGGGCAGCATCACCTCGTTGAGCTTGCTTGTGGGGATGCGTGTGCTACGCCGTGCGTACACCTCTTGGGCTGTCTCCAGCACCTTGAAGATGCGCTGCTTGGTCAGGGCGGAGATGAAGATGATGGGGAAGTCGGTAAAGGGCGCAAGGCGCGAGCGGATGGCATCCTCAAAGGTTTTGATGACCTTTTGGCTCTTGTCCTCGACCAAATCCCACTTATTGACGCACACCACGAGGGCTTTGCTATTCTTCTGAATGAGGGAGAAGATGTTGAGGTCTTGGCTCTCGATGCCTCGGGTAGCATCTAGCATTAGGATGCAGACATCGCTATTCTCGATGGCACGGATGGATCGGATGACGGAGTAATACTCCAAGTCTTCGCTCACCTTGCCACGCTTACGGATACCAGCCGTGTCTACGAGGTAGAAGTTCATGCCGAACTTGTCGTAGTGTGTGTAGATAGAGTCCCTCGTTGTGCCTGCTCTATCGGTCACGATATTGCGCTCTTCGCCAATGAACGCATTGACGAGCGAACTTTTACCCGCATTCGGTCTGCCTACGATGGCGATACGTGGGGCATCTAGCTCCTCTTCCTCGTCGACCTTGTCGGGCAGAGCTTTCACGATGAGGTCGAGCAAATCGCCCGTACCGCTACCGCTGATGGCAGAGATAGCAATCGGATCTCCCAGCCCGAGGGCGTAGAACTCCGATGCAGCGTAATATAGTTCGTTGTTATCTGCTTTATTGGCCACAAGAAGCACAGTCTTCTTGCTACGGCGCAGCATCGAGGCGACCTCATCGTCTAGGTCGGTCGTGCCGTGATCCACATCCACGAGGAAGAGAATGACATCTGCCTCTTCGATGGCTACCGCCACCTGCTTGTTGATTTCCTCCTCAAATACATCTTCGCTCCCCACGACCCAGCCACCTGTGTCTACGATGCTGAACTCTCGATCGAGCCACTGCACCCGACCATATTGGCGATCTCGCGTTGTTCCTGCCTCTTCGTTTACGATGGCTTGGCGTGTCTGCGTCAGCCTATTGAATAGAGTAGACTTACCCACGTTGGGACGACCTACTATTGCTACCAAATTACTCATAATACTCTATTTAGTCTTCGCAAAGATAGCCAATTATCCCAGCACGTTCCCTCGCATGTGCACTAGTGGCCTCCTAGGCTACTGCCTCAAGATCGTTGTTCTCTTTAGTAAAAAATAATATCCTTGCTCCCCGAAGGTAATGGCATTATATATGCTATCCACTTCGAAGATGCTACCAACGAACATTGTGCTGCTCATCGTTACACACGTGCTTGCAGAGGTATGCTCTACATAGATGCTATTACTATGGCAATGATATGGGTATTATGCTTTGAGGATGATCAGGTCACTAATTTGGGTTTTTCGGAATATTATTCTGTTTCTTGAGGATGTAGTAACGGATTATGCTGAGATATTGGGGTCGAGGTATAAGGCTTTTGCGCTCTTAGGTCCTCAAGGAACACCTCATTTTTCTGGCCTATACACAAGACTTCGTGATGAGGAGGACTCAGCGTTTCACAAGATGGATACTACGGGCTGCACTTGTTGCTTGCATCTCTTGCATTAGTCTAGCTGGTAGCCGTAGCGACGGAGTAGGTTGTCCCTATTGCGCCAGTCTTTCTCTACCTTGACGAAAGTCTCAAGGAAGACCTTCTTACCTAAGAATCTCTCCATATCCTTGCGTGCCATCGTGGCTACGCGCTTGAGGGCAACGCCCTTCGGTCCGATGATGATGCCCTTTTGGCTCTCTCGCTCGGTAATGATAAGGCAGCGAATGCGGATAAGGTCTCGCTCTTCCTTAAACTCTTCGACCACGACTTCCACCGAATAGGGGATCTCCTTTTGATAATAGAGTAGGATCTTCTCCCGAATAATCTCTGTGACGAAGAAGCGTGCTGGGCGGTCGGTGAGCGCATCCTTCTCGAAGTAGGGAGGTGAGAGGGGGATGAGGCTCTCGATACGCCGCCTGAGGGGCTCGACGTTGAAGCGACTTAGAGCCGATATGGGTACGATCTCCGCCTGTGGGATGCGTTCGTGCCACAGAGCTACCAGCCCCTCCAGCTTGGCTTGGTTGCTGAGATCGAGCTTATTGATGACCACGATGATGGGGCAAGTGAGTGAGCGCACACGCTCCAAGAAATCTTCGTTCTTCTCCGCACTCTCCACCGTGTCGGTTACATAGAGCAGCACATCGGCATCGCCTAGGGCGCTTTCGCTGAAGCCGAGCATACTTTCTTGTAGCTTGTGGTTGGGGCGTAGCACGCCTGGGGTATCGCTATAGACGATCTGCATCTCGGGCGTATTGACGATACCGAGGATGCGGTGGCGCGTAGTTTGCGCCTTGCTCGTGATGATAGACACGCGCTCGCCCACGAGTAGGTTCATCAGTGTAGACTTGCCCACATTGGGGTTGCCCACGATGTTAACAAAACCTGAGCGATGCGTTGTAGTTATTTCGGTCATATTGTTTCTCTCATATATGAAGTAGGGCAAAGTATATTTATGCGTAGCACTGTATGACTTGCCTGTCCATTGGAGAGTCAGGCAGCGAGGAGTGGTCCAAGAGATGGATATATCGGAGGCAAAGATAGCCAATTCTCATCTTGACGCTCATCCTGTGGGCGTTTTTGCTCTTTCGATAGTGTTTATGACCCTAACTAGGGCTTTTTAGTGTGCTTTGCCACAGGAGAGCAGGCTGTTGTAGAGATATTGAAAATAGTTGTAACTTTGCCAGTCACGATAGAGTATTCAAAAATATTAGTCACTCCATAATTCAGGTTTCAAATGAGCAATTTCGTAGGGAATTTGATCCCCAACACTTTCTTCGTTACCAAGGGTAGCGGTGAGTCTGACCTAGAGCTGCACGCTGGTTCGTACCATATGGCACTCTTCGATGCTGGTATCTCGGATTTTAATATCATGGTGTATTCGTCCGTTTTGCCAGCTACAGCTCGCCTAGCAACGATGGACGAGATTGACCTACCTCCCTTTGGTTCTGAACTTAAGACCATCCTTGCTGTATCTCACGGTCAGCAGGACGAGTTTGTTTCTGCTGGCGTGGTGTATGCCTGGATGTATGCGGACGAAAATTTTGACGAGAAGGTGGGAGGTCTTGTGTGCGAAGTGAGCGGACGTTATCGCATCGAAGAGCTCGAGGCGCGCCTAATCCGTGTGATCAACGACCTGCACGCCAAAACGTACTCTCATTTCTATCTTGGCGAGTTGAACTTCGTTACCGAAGGTATTACTATTGAGAAGCGCTATGGTACGGCTCTTGCTGGCTTGTGCTTCGTGGACTTTAAGCAGCCTATCCTAGAGGGTAAGAACGACTAAGTGCTAGGCTCTCGTTAGAGAGAAGCTTAAGTTATAGACTATAGGGGTCTCGACAAAACTAATTTTTGTCGAGACCCCTATGACTTATGCCTACAACTCAGGCTGCGTGTATAGACAGACCTAGGATAAGCCTCCTTGTGATGGGTAGGCTGATCTGTTTCAGAGGAGATCTACACGGCTGATGTTGGGTGAGCCAGCAAGGAAGCCGAGGACATTGTCTACTAGCTCGTGTACCATGCGACAGCGAGCCTCGTAGGTCTGGGTACCAACGTGAGGTGTGAGTACCACATTGGGTAGGTCTAGTAGTGCGCTGCGTGGTACATCACTGTCCTCAAAGACATCTAGCCCAGCCCCAGCGATACCTCCAGAGCTTAGGGCAGCGATGAGAGCATCTTCATCTACGATAGAGCCTCGGGCGGTGTTGATGAGTAGGGCCGAAGGCTTCATTAGGGCGAGAGCTCTCGCATCGATCTGATGATGCGTCTGGGGGCTATACGGCGTATGTAGGGAGACTACATCACTTGCTTTGAGCAGGTCGGCAAGTGTGGCGTAAGTGATGCCCCTCTCTGTCTCCTCATCCTGTGACAGACGCGTGCGTTTGTAGTAGAGAACCTTCATGCCGAAGGCTTTAGCCCTGCGTGCCACTGCTGCTCCGATATTTCCATAGCCTACGATGCCGAGTGTTTGTCCATAGAGGTCCATTCCCATCATGCCAAGCCTGCCGAGCCCGAGCTTCCCATTACTAGAGCGCAGTGCGCGGTCTAGCTCTGCCGTTCGCCTACTACAGCTTAGCATCAGTGCCATGGCAAGCTCTGCTGTTGGCTCGATGACGGATAGAGGTGTATTGGTTACAGCAATGCCGAGCTGCCGAGCTGCTGCGATATCAATGTTGTTGTAGCCTACGGCATAGTTAGCCACTAGATGTAGCCGATTGCCTCTCTGCATTAGTTCTTTGCCGATGTGAATATCGAAGACGGAGCACAGTACATCACAATCCACGATGAGCCTCTGTAGCTCCTCTTGGGAGAAGTCCGTCCCCTTAGGCGGACGGATAACCTCATGTGCCACTGTTAGACGTTCAAAACCTTCGTCTACGGTGTCGAAAGCAACTAAAATCTTTGCCATGACTTGTTCGTTTAGTCGGTTGATAACTTTTGTTTATTAGCTTTTGGGGCAAATTCAATTTACAAAGAAGTGCGCTCGTCCTCTGGGAGACTATTATGGTGTCTTTCCAAAGGGACGAGCGCATCCATTGAGGCTCTGCCGCGAGTCAGCCGCTAGGATTATCCCCTTACTGTCGCTCAGCAGCCTTGCTTCTGAGTTTGTGAGCGTACATGATGCGGTCACGCTTTAGGCGGAAGCCTTCCAAACTAGCATAGATTGTTGGGATGAGGATGAGCGTTACCAATGTTGAGACGCTTAGCCCGAAAGCTACGGTGACGCCCATTGATTGCCACATCTCACTACCCTCGCCGATACCTAGAGCCATTGGAAGCATACCTAGTACGGTGGTTAGGGTGGTCATGAGTACAGGGCGTAGACGTGAGCGACCCGACGTAAGGATGGAGCGTGTAATGCTCGTGCCTCTCTCGCGACAGAGTTGTATGTAGTCGATGAGGACAATACCGTTTTTCACTACAATACCTACGAGCATGATTAGCCCTATGAGAGCCATTGCTCCCATAGGTATTTGAGTAACGATGAGGCCTAGGAAGACACCTGTGAAGGCAAATGGTACGGAAAACATGATGACGAAAGGAGCTGAGAGGCTCTCAAACTGTGCAGCCATGACAATGAAGACAAGGATGATGATGAGGGCCAAGAGGAGCGTTAGCTCACTATTGGTCTCCTGCTGCGTCTCGTACGTTCCGCCCAGCTTGTAGCTAACTCCTGAGGGTAGCTCTGTGTCCTGCATGATTTTCTTGACATCATCGGCAAGCTCACTCAGAGCGCTGCCAGGGGCTAGCCCGATGCCGAGGGTCACTACACGAGAGCGGTCTTTGCGTTCGATAGATGGAGGAGTAGATGCAGCTTCTAGATAGCCTAGATCTCCTAGACGTACGGCAGCTCCGCTCGGAGTGTAGGCGAGTACCTCCTTAATGTCCTCGTGGCTTTCCCTAAACTCGGGAGAATAGCTTACTCTGATGGGGTACTCGTCGCCATCCTCACGATAGTAAGATGCCGTCACTCCTCCCATGGCATTGCGTAGGTAGCTAGTAGCTGAGGCAAGGCTTAGGCCATGCTCAGCGAGCTTTTGGCGGTCAAAAACGAAGTGTAACTCTTCGTTATAGTCCTTACGGCTAATGGTTACTTGGGCACAATGAGGAGAGGTAAGTAGCTTTTGTCTAAGCTCTCCGGCTAGAAGCGTTGTCTCTGTCATATCGTAACCAAAGATGTCTAGGTCAATGGGGTTGCCACCGCCTTTCTCTCCAGTACCATCCTTAATGATGGCGTTAGCGATCTGTGGATATTCGGATGCAATGCGCCTCATCTCAGCCACAACCTCCTCCTGAGAGCGGTCGCGCTCAGCTAGGGGAATGAGGCTGATGTTGTAGGTCGCCACATTTGTTCCGTTGGTCTGCGTGGCTGCAAATGCATTACTTGCGTCAGCTTGCCCCACGGTCATCGATACCACGCTTAGCTCAGGTAGCTCTTCGCGCCAGCGACGCGTAAGTTCCAGTCCGAGCTCTCGAGTTAGCTCCAGGCGAGTGCCTACGGGTAGCTCAATGGTTGCTTGGACGAAGCCGTTGTCCTGCTTGGGCATGAATTCCGTTTTGATGAGACCTCCCAGGCTTAGGCTGCCCACGAAGGTAAGCAGAGCTAGGCCGATCGTGAGCTTACGATGCCGCAGAGCCCAGCCAAGTGTGGCTACATAGAGATTGTCTGTGGCGCTGAGGATACGCTCCAGCATGCTTTTGCGACCAGACTTGCCAGCCTTTGGCTTGCTTCGTCTGAGAAGCTGTGAGCTCATCATGGGCGTTAGGGTGAGGGCAGCAAAGGTGGAGACGATCATGACAATGCTTATGATCCAGCCTAGCTGCCGAAATAGCAGGCCACTCTGCCCCGACACCATGGTTAGCGGTAGGAATACCGCTAGCATAGTTAGCGTAGAGGCTACAACGGAGATACCGACCTCGTTTGTTCCATGCACGGCAGCTTGCTTGGGATAGCTGCCTCGCTCAATGTGTGTGGTGATATTCTCCAGCACTACGATAGCATCGTCTACTACCATGCCGATAGCTATTGATAGCGAGCTCAGGGAGATGATGTTGAGCGAGTTGCCCGACATGAGCAGGTAGATGAAGGAGCCGATGAGCGATACTGGGATCGTCAGGATAATGATGAACGTAGCCGAGGCACGAGCCAGGAAGATGTATACCACGATCATCACGATAATGAAGGTGATGGCAATGGTTTGCCCGAGGCTGTTGATGCTTGAGGTGATGAACCTCGAGGTGTCCATCAGATAGGTTAGCTCGACATCCTTGGGTAGGTTTTGCGTCAGCTTGGGTAGCTCTTCGGCAATGAGCTTCGATATGGCTACGGCATTGGCTCCTGACTGTTTGGAGACGAAGATCATCGCTCCGCGCTTACCATTGGAGTAGTTCTCTTGCTGCCGCTCCAGAGTGCCGTCCACGAGGGTAGCGACCTCCGAGAGATAGACGTTGGCTCCATTCCTCGAGGCTACGACTATGTCTCCAAGCTGGGCAGGGTCTGCTAGCTCACCTTGTACGCGAATGCTCTGCGATTTACTGCCCAGATCCAGTTGTCCAGCTGGGATGTTGGTATTCTCTGCACCGATGATTTGGGCTATTTGGGCTATTGTTAGTCCATAGCTTTCGAGCTTCTTGGGGTCGCAGTAGACATGGATAGCGCGCTCTGCCGCTCCAGCTACGGCAACTGAGCCTACACCATCGACACGCATGAGGGGGTTAACCACGTTATACTCCAGGATCTTGTCTAGCGCTGGAGCGCTCTCTTCGGCTTGTACAGAGATGAAGGCTACGGGGATATCCGAGCTGCTAAACTTGAATATCGTGGGGTTTGAGACACCGGTGGGGAGCTTGGCGCGTATGGCATCGATCTTGTCTCGGGTGTCGTTCGTTGCTTCAGCGATGTCTGTTCCAGGGTCGAACTCGAGTGAGATGATACACGTATTCTCATTGCTTACCGACCTGATGTGCTTGAGGTTGTTTATGCTATTGAGGCTATTCTCGAGCACTTTGCTGACGTTGCTCTCAATGTCCTTTGCACTTGCTCCAGGGTATGCAGTGATTACCATGATCGTTGTAGGGTCGGTCTCGGGCAGTAGATCAATAGATAGTCTGGTGAACGAGAATACCCCTATGATGGCTATGGCGATAAATATAAGAGCCGTAGTAATGGGCCTGCTTACGGCGGATGAATAGATGCTCATACCGTTATTTATAATTGAATTGTTAGTCGGCTGAGCCCCCTAGGCGTACCTTCGTACCAGACTGCATACTCGAGAGCGAAGATACGATTACGGGCTCGCCTACCTCGAGCCCAGAGAGGACTTCGTAGCGATTGCCATGCAGCTCGCCTAGCTCTACTTCACGGTAGATGGCCTTTCCATCCTGATAGAGGTAAACGTATTTGGTCGAGGTCCCGATTTGTTTGACTACGGCCTTGTCTGGTACCAATACGGCCTCACGTCTGCCAAGATCTAGCTCCACCTGACTATACATGCCAGGGCGTAGCTGTTCACTGGGGTTGGGTATCTCTACCTCTACGGGGATGGTGTGCGTGCGCGCCTCCACTGTGGGGAATATGTTGGCGATGCGTCCCTCGAAGCTCTTACCCTCTAGGGCCCTTACCGTTACCGAGGCTGTCATGCCACGCTTGAGGAGAGCGAAGTGCTGCTCGGATATGCGCACCGTGGCTTTGATAGGGTTGATTTGCTCTACTATCAACACTGGTTGGCTAGGCGTGGTCATATCGCCTGCATCGTAGTGTTTGGCAGTTACTACACCCGATATAGGGCTGCGCAGCACTACGTTGCTTGAGAGGTTGGAGTATGCCTGCTGAGCTATTTGGTATGCACTGCGTGCCTGCTCCCATTGTGCCCGAGATATGCCTCCTACCTTGTAGAGGTCATCGGCACGTTCGTAGCCCAGTTTGGCATCATCTAGCTGTATCTTGGTTTGTGTTAGCTGGAAGCCGTCTAGGCGAGCTACTTCCTCTCCACGCGTTACTCTATCACCAACCTTTACTGAGAGGTGCTGTAGTCGCCCTCCCGTTTGTGACGAGATAGCGTTGCGCACCTGTGGCTCTAGCTGGGTGCTGTACCGCAGGCGTACTTCGATGCTGTCATGCACTACGGAGGCTATCTCTACGAGGCGCACCTCTTGCTCGGGAGTATTGCTCTCGGCCTGAGCCGTATCTTTCCCCTTGGGTACACAGCCTCCGAGCCCCAAGATGAGGCCGAGGGTGAGAGGCTTCCACAATTTTCTATACATACTTTCCATATTAGGTCTTTGCATTCTTTAATGTCTGTAATTTGCTTGCCTATCTATCTCCTAGAGCTGCTCTCTACCCTCTAGCTCATCCAGGCTGTAGGTGGCTACCATATAGCTGTGGATGGCTTGCTTGAGGCTAAGTTGTGCTTTCAGGAGGGCTACTTGAGCGTCATTGACCTCGAGGAGGGTCCCCACGCCCGTAGAGTAGCGCATGAGAGCAATCTCGTAGCCCTGCTGTGCACTCCGCTCTGCTCCGCGAGAGGCGAGAAATACCTCTGCTGCACTGCGCTGCTCGCTTTGCGCACTAGAGAGGGCAAGCTCGAGCTCTCGCTCTGCCTGCACACGCCTTTGAGCCAGCTGTGTTAGCTGTAGGCGTGTGGCGCGAATGTCATTATACTTGCTACCACCGCTGAAGATGGGTACCGTCAGGCTCAGACCTACCATGGAGTGTGGGGACCAGCGTTTGCCATTGTCCAGAGTCAGGCGGTCGCTTGCGAAGCTGTAGCTGTAGGAGAAGCTAGCGGCTAGTGTAGGTAGGTAGGCCATCTTCTTGATCTTTAGGCTCTGCTCCAGCTGCCGCCCCTGAAGGTCTAGGCTGCGCAGGGTGGTATTGCCCGAGAGTGAGGGCTCGTTCATCCCCGAGAGAAGCTGTAGCTCCACTACGCGTTCATACTGCTCTAGTCGCTCTGTCAGGGTGATGGGCTGGCTTGGGGAGAGGTTCATCAGTACAGCGAGCTTGTGCCGCGATAGACGTACAGCCTCCTCGGCGCGCAGTACCTCGGGCAGGAGGTTCTGTACCTGTGCCTGCATACGCACCAGATCATACTCGGCCACCAGTCCCTTTTTGAGCTTCATATCGATGTCTCGCTCTGTCTGTCGCATCTGCTCGTAGCTTTGTCGCAGCACGAGTGCAGCCTCTTGTGCCAGCAATGCTCCCATGTAGGCCTTGCGCACTTGGCTCACCATCCCTACGCGAGAGGCACGTGCGCCTTCGATGGCTGCTGCTACGAGGTCGCTCTCTAGCTTTAGACTTGCCCAAAGCTGTGGCATGACCAGGGGCATTGATGCCTGAACGCCTCCTTGCAGGTTGTGCTTCTGCCCCATCTCGATACCCTCCTCTGGGAAGAAGCTACTCATTGGGTTAGGCCTGTCGTCCTCTCCGCTGCCGAAGTAAACACGTTGTTTCTTGAGCGTGTAGCCATATGAAGCCGTGAGGCTTGCCTGTGGAAGTAGTGCCCCATAGGCTTTTTGTCTGTTGTAACGAGTGCGTGTAACCTCGTCTGTGGCTGTGGTTACATTGGCGTTGTGTGTCAGGGCCTCATGTACTGCTCCATTCATGTCTAGGCGCAGCGTGTCTGGCGCGTTTGCCCATAGGGCTGGCCCACCTAAGAGGGTTAGGGTCAGCAGGAGCGTATATCTATTATTCCTAATCATCATGCTTATATATGTAATGTATAGATGCACTTCTTTAGGGCAAAAGTACGTCAATTCTGTTACTTGTTATGATAACCTGCCATGTGGAGCCACTCTCATTGATTTTGATGTGGTCAATCTGGGTTGATTTTTGAGAAAAGGCAGGTCAGCTGTAGGTGATTACCTCCTTAATTTGTGGTGTTTAGATGAGAGCTCCTAATTTATTTATGTAGAGCTTATTACAAGGGTACCCCATTTTTGAGAAAAAAGTTCGGGAACTTTTAGGAAAAAGATCGGGAAGAAATTTTCAAAAGTTCGGGAACATTTTTTTCGGAGTTCCCGAAGGTTTTTTCGGCCATTCAGGATTATATGTAATTTCCTTAAATATAGCTGGTTATCTTTTTGTGAGCCGAATCCTTTCTCGAGGTCAGTGTGCCCTGATTTTGTGTCGATCTCGTTATCGTTTTTGGGGCGGGAAGTTGTCAATTTTGGACCATAGTGCAATGAATCTATCCTCTTTGTATCGATTTGGACACCGTGCCCCTTGAGGCCCATCTACCTTTGTATTGTCATCGGGCGAGGATGGCGCGCTCTAGAGCTGGTCTCTTACTAGGTCCGACCCCGAGGTCAAAACAGTGTATTTTATTGAATGTTTCACACAAAAACTTTATTTACTATGTCTATTTCGTATAAAGTTCGTCAGCAACGTTTGACCACTCCCAAGGGTAAGCAGACCTTATTCATTGCTCAGGTTGTGAGTAATGGAGAGACCACAATCGACCACCTACAGAAACTTATCTCCAAGATCTCAGCCGTGAGCGAGGGTGATGTGCGTAGTGTACTGCTCACTCTTACTCAGCTAGTAGCATCGGAGCTGGCAGCTGGGCGTAGGGTTTCGTTGGGCGATTTGGGGCGTTTACGCATCGGTATCTCCAGCCGAGCCGTAGCGCGTGGGGAGGACTTCACCGTTCAGGACATTCGTAGGGCCAAGGTAAACTTCCATCCAGGCTCGCTCATCCGCAGTGAGCTACGGAGTTTATCTTATCAGCGACATGGCGATGCTCCCAAGGGAGAGTTGCGTGGGTCGGGCGGTAGTCCAAGCACGCCAGGCGCTAGTGGCAAGGACAATGAGGCTGCACATGCTGGTATATAGCACGCTTTTGCTGCTGGTCCTCTGTAGTGGTTGCGTAGCGCGACAGACACGCTCTCAAGTGCAAGCTCTGGAGCAGCATACCGAGGCGATACATTTGCAGCACGAGGGGCATGAGCAGGCAATGCTGGAGGACGTGGCGTGTGAGGAAGAGTGGGGGAGTGATGGCTCCCCCACGACCTTCCGCCGAGTGCGCATTAGGCGTAGGGCTCACGAGGGCTCACAGGCTCTGGAGGTAGTTCATCAGCAGACGACTGAGGCCACTGCACATGTAGAGCAAGCTACCCAGGTAGCTACCTCTTCTCCTCGAGGTTACAGATGGGTTATGGTGTCTATAGCTATGGTTATAGGTCTAGCTATTGGGCTGAGGCTAGGGTGGCAGAGGCGGAGGTGAGGCTCGTCTGAACGCACACTCCCCCAGTGGGACAATTGTATTATTTGACTTTTGAAAAACGACAGTATATTATGATGAGAAGAAAGGATATTAAGTTCATCGTGCTGCACTGCTCGGCTACGCGTAGCAATATGAGTTACTCTGCCGAGCAGCTCGAGGCAGATCATATCGCACGGGGATTTCGTAGGGCAGGTTATCACTTTTATGTACGTCGCTCAGGGCAGGTGGTGTCACTGCGCCCTCTGAGTGAGGCTGGGGCGCATGCCTGGGGCTTCAATAGGTGCAGCATCGGGGTTTGCTACGAGGGAGGGCTCAGCCCTGGTGGTACAGTCGAGGATACGTGCACACTCGAGCAGAAAGCAGCTCTGCTCGCTCTGCTGCATCGCCTCAGGAAGCTCTACCCCAGAGCTGTTATTCTGGGACATAGAGATCTTAGCCCTGATCGAGATGGGAGTGGTAGGGTAGAGCCTAGTGAATGGCTTAAGGCATGCCCAGCCTTCGATGCTATGGCCGAGTATAGAGGTCTCTAGGCTATGAGTACGACCAATGCGCCCAAACGACCCCAGAGGGTACAACTTCTTCTTTCCGTGGGCCTCGCAGTTTTGGGGGCTTTGCTTCTGATAGCAGGCTTCTTCGCCCCACCTATCGGTGGTATTGCTCCGAGTGTGCTGGTAGCTTACGGAGAGGTGATGACCTTCTCGGCTGCTCTCATGGGTATAGACTATCACTACCGTCGCTAGCCCTCTAGTGTGTTATACATGCCGTGCCCCCTTAAGGTTTTCAATACTTAAGGAGGCACGGCATTGAGAGACGACTGTCATGGAGTTGTTTCTCGGCTTTGTGCGCTCACTCTGGGGAGGTCGTAGCACCCTTACATCTGATGAGGGAGCTATCGCTCCCTCAAAGTATTGGGGATCTCGAGGAGTGAGCCCCTCATACAATTCGTAGTACGATCGAAGTAAGATTGATAAAAGATATCTATCTTTAGTAGAGCAAACTCGTTCAGGCCAGACTTGTCCATAGGGGAGAGGCATGAGCGTAAATGAAAAGTTAACAAATAGATAAGTAAACAATGCCGATGAACTTTCTAGAAGCAATCCAAAATCGTTACACGACTAAGGCCTATAGTACTGGCTATACCATTCCATCCGAAACCATAGAGCAGTTGGGCGAGGTGCTGCGTCTCTGTCCCTCGTCTATCAATTCGCAGCCATGGCTCTTTACTATCGTGGGTGATGCCCAAGTCAAGGCACGCTATGCCGAGCTATCACGCTTCAATCGAGAGAAGGTACTTGGGGCGAGCCATCTTGTCCTCTTCTCCGTTTATGCCGATGTCGCCACTTTTGAGCGTGAGCGTGTGGAAACTCTGCATGAGCATGCTCAAGGGTATTATCGGTCCTATGTGGCGAGCTGCGGCGAGGCAGCCGTCCATGCTTGGATGGCACGTCAGGTTTATATTGCTCTTGGGGTACTGCTCAGTGCCTGTGCTACGATGGGGATAGACTCTACTCCGATGGAGGGTATAGACACGGAGGCTTACACCAAACAGCTTGGTGAGAGTAAGTACCGCGTACTTCTGGCTGTGGCCCTTGGGCAGCGTAGCCCTGATGACCCCAATAGGCTTGAGGTTACGCCTAAGAGGAGGAGGACGGACTCCGTACGGTAGAGCAGGGCCAAGAGCCTCTATCGGGCTACTGAGAGGATGGCTCTTGGTCATCTGGCTGCGCCCGTGCGAGATAAGTGGTAGCAAGTAGGGATGACAGACAAAGGATATGTCTACATGTGTTAATATGTGTCAGCAAGAAAAGAAGCTCCTTAGCCTGATTTTGGAGCTTCTTGGGCTTATACTTAGCGTATATTAGGGCTACAGCTTATCGTTGTTGTCCTACCTAAATGCCTTGATAAGGGCTAGGATACTCGCTACAGCGAGGTGGAGAATAGGCAAGCATGGTGCTTATCGTGTTTGTTTTGTCTCTCCTTTATAGGTATTAAGACGTTTTTATAGTGGTGATATTGGACGTTTTGTTATATGGATGGAGATATTTAATAAATTTATTATACTCTTTTCTTGGGTTTATGCCAAAAAGTGAGTACTTCTTTGTCCAATATTACTTAGCTTTGCTTCACAAAAGTACTGTGTGAATAACTAGTTTTTAACACTTTTATAGACTGCAATGAGAATTTTGAAACAATTTCTACTCATGATGCTTGTGGGGCTCTTCGCTATCGAGGGGCTGAGCGCGCAGGCAACCCACAAGGTTGTGGGGGTAGTAAAGGATGTCAAGGGTGAGCCCCTCATCGGCGTTCAGATTGTCCCTGTAGGAGCTACCCAAAGCGGTACGATTACCGATTTTGACGGTAACTATACGGTGAACGTTCCCAAGGGTATCACCAAGCTCCAGTATAGCTATATCGGCTATGGTACACAGACTATCGACATCAATGGTCGTGGCAAAATTGATGTAGTACTCCAGGAAGAAGCTCAGACAATCGAGACCGTGGTGGTGACAGCCCTGGGTATCAAGCGCAAGAGTAAGACGCTGACCTATGCGACGCAGTCGGTAGACAACAGAGATCTTACGCGTATTAAGGAGCCTAACTTCGTGAACGCCCTGCGTGGTAAGAGTGCTGGTCTGACCATTACGCCCAACAACTCGGGTGCTGGTGGTGGATCAACCAAGATTACTCTGCGTGGTCAGAACTCTATCCTTGGATCTAACCAGCCACTTATTGTCCTGGATGGTGTGCCCATGTCTAGCGGTCCTTCGGGACAGGCTACCGACCTTTTGCAGGGGGGGGGGCGTGATGGCGGTGACATCCTCTCGACCATTAATCCAGATGACATCGCTTCGCTCACGGTACTTAAGGGCCCCAATGCTGCTGCTCTCTATGGTAGCTCAGCCAACAACGGGGTGCTTATCATTACCACAAAGAGTGGCATGGAGGGTAAGCTCCGCGTAGATGTGTCAAGTAGCACGATGGTAGATATGATTGCAGACTATCCTCAGCTACAGACTACCTATGGTATTGGTGCTGGTTACGATGGTTGGGGTAAGCGTATCGACCAGATGACTGACGATGAGCTAGCCGCTACGCCATATCTGACCCGTACGCCACGCAATACGATCAGGGATTTCTTCAATATGGGGCTGACGCAAAACACCGCTGCTACTATCAGCGGAGGTACAGAGAAGCAGCAAACTTACTTCTCGTACGCCAATACCTACCAGACAGGTATTATGCCCAAGAATACGTTTGCTCGTCATAATATTATGCTCAAGCAGTCGTACGACTTGTTTACTAGACTAAACCTCGATCTGAGCCTCAACTACATCCACCAAAATACGTTGAACCGTCCTATCATTGGTCGCTCTATGAGCCCCATGGCAGCACTCTATCGTACACCTGCCAACGTGGATATGCGTTACTTCCGCTCGCATTACTACCACCCTGGTACGTACGATGATATTGTGGTCTATAGCCCCTCGGATGGTCGTCAAAACAGCAAGCTGCTTGGTCAGCCCGTGCAGACTTGGTACTGGATGGATACGGACTTTAACAATCCTTGGTGGCTAGTCAATATGCTCAATGACGACACTACGCAGGACCGCCTCTTGGGGACGCTCTCTGCCAAAGTCAAGATTCTTGACAACCTCAATTTCCAGACGCGTACCAATATGGATTATATCCAAAATCGTACGATGAACTCTCGCTATGCAACCTCTATCGTAGCTGGTCAGGCTCTCGGAGCGAACTACTACACGGGGCGTACCTATTCTACAGATTTCTTCCAGGATGCCTTGCTGTCGTACAATACCGAGTTTGCCAAGAAGTACATGCTTCAGGCAACGGCTGGGGGTAGTTACAAGCGTTCGGCACATCGTAGACTTACTGTGGGTAATGATCAAGATACCGCTGCACGTCCAAACATCTTCTTGCCAGACAACAATCTACAGATCAACGCGACGAATAAGGCCGGTAGCACAGCTAATCCAGTGGAGCGCTGGGGCGACAATTGGGAGGCAGCCCTCTTCGCTACGGCCACGCTCGGCTGGGACGAGAAGATCTTCATCGATGGTAGCTACCGTGTGGAGTGGGCTAAGAGCTTCCAGCAGTTTGCCAAGAAGGATGAGTACATCTCATTCTCATTCTACTCGCTTGGTGCCAATGCTCAGCTAGATAAGTTGCTACCCCTAGGAGGGCACGTCAATAGCCTTAAGCTGCGCTCCTCGTTTTCTGTGGTAGGTAACCCCATTCCTAACCAAGATTTCTTCGCTCAGGGTATCAACCTGCGTGACCCCAATGGCTCGGTGTCACCACCACCTCCTCCCTTCAAGGACCCTCGTCCCGAGACGACTACTTCGTTTGAGGTGGGCTTGGACGGTGCGCTCTACAATAATCGGTGGGATTTCGACCTCACGTTCTACAACTCTACGCTCACTCATCAGTTCCTCTATATTGATGGCGTACCAGTCAATACTGGTAAGATCCGCAACTGGGGGGTGGAGTTCTCAACGAACTATCGCTTTAACCTCACCAAGGATCTAACGTGGCGTCCTGGCTTCAACATCGCTTACAACGACAATAAGATTCTTGAGACCTATATTCGACCTGACGGTACGCCTCATACTTATGTGACAGGTCCCAATAAGTTCAAGATTAAGTATGTCAAGGGAGGTGCCTATGGTGACATCTATGTGAACTCCTTCCTTCGTGACGAGAATGGACACATTGTGCTACAGGACGATGGTAATACGCCAGTACTGGCCTCAGGAGGCTTTGATACTAAGGTGGGCAATGCCACTGCTCGTCTCAACTTTGGTCTAAACAATACGTTCTCATATAAGAACTTCCAGCTCTACATGCTCATCGACGGTAAGATCGGAGGCAAGGTGATGAGCCTTACGCAGCCCGATATGGACCTCTATGGCGTGTCGGTACGCTCTGCCGAAGCTCGTGATCGCGGTTATGTAGAGCTAAACGATGGTAGCGGACGTCGCGTAGACCCCGAGGTTTACTACAAGACCATTGGTGGTAATCCTATTGAAGACTATATCTTCGATGCTACGAATGTGCGTCTGCGTGATCTCTCGCTCAGCTATACTTTCTACGACATTCTTGGTCCTAGTAAGAACCTACAGCTAAGTGCCATTGCGCGTAACCTATTATTCCTATACCGCACGAGCCCCATCGATCCAGACATCTCGCAGTCTGCCGCCAATGGCTTTGGTGGTATCGATGCTTACTCTATGCCTACGACTCGCACGTTTGGCGTAAGTGCTAAGATTACATTCTAATCATAGACCAAACAAAGAAGATAGAAGCAATGAAAGTGAATAAGAAACATCTAGTGATAGCCTTCGGTCTATCACTAGCCCTCGGGGGGCTGTCTAGCTGCGGTTCCAGCGAACTGGACAACTATCCATGGAATTATCCTCGCGACCCTGAGAAGCCTAGTACAGAAGAGCCTGTGGAGATGACGGCCGAGCTCATCGCCAAGGAGATGAAGCCAGGGATGAACCACGTTATTACTACGCAAGTACACAACTATCAGTATCAGCGAGCCAATAACGTAGATGTGTACGCTGGTTACTGGACTGTGACGCAAAACAAATTTCTTTTCGGTGGAGCTCTGCCCACAACCTACACTTTCCCAAATGACTATCTGATGGGGCCTATGGGGCAGGCAACACCTTTGGCCAAGACGCTCAATAGTGCTTATTTCCACGGTGAGCGACTAGGTGTTCCGTATTACAAAGCCATAGCCATGATTATGTATGGCTTCTTCATGCAGGAGCTCTCGGATATCTATGGTCCAGTAGCTTTTGATGATATCCGCGCCATCAAGCTATTCCCTCCCTATACTTACTTATCTCAAAAGGATGTGTATGGGCGCATCTTTGCCGAGCTAGACGAGGCTACTGCTATCCTCAGGGCTACCGAGCCTTCGGCAGAGGCACTTGCTCAGATTGAAGGGCCACAGGGTGGGGTGTCTCGTGGAGATTGGCGCAATTGGGTCAAGTTCGCCAACTCTCTTCGTCTTCGTATGGCGATGAATATCGTCAAGGTAGACGCTTCACTGGCCAAGCAGCAGGGAGAGAAGGCAATGAATGATGAGATCGGAGTCTTCACCGATAAGGACGCTTTTGACTTTACTCAGGATAGAAACTTCTGTGACTGGGCAGGCAATAATCCCCTGTGGCAGATCTCTGTTGGTTGGGATGACCTCCGTATGGGTGGCTCTATTGAGAATATCATGAAGCGCCACGCCAACCCCCTCATTGGTAAGTGGTTCACCACACATGGTAATATCCTCAACAAAGAAAATCAGTCTACTGGTTATCTGGCCGAGGATAAGAACTATATTGGTGTGCGCCAGGGTATACCTATGATCAACAAAAGCGACAAACTTCATGGCTACGGTCCATATTCTGCAGCGAGTGCTTATATGCAAAATATGCCTCTGCCTTGGATCAAGCGCACCGAGATGATGTTCATTATGGCTGAGGCCGCCTTGCGTGGCTGGGCTGTGCCTGGTGGTGCATCGGCTCAAGAGCTTTACGAGCGTGGCATCAAACTCTCATTCGTGGAGAATGAGCTGAGTGAGGCCGATGCTGTAGCTTACATGCAGCGCACCAGGCCCGAAGATGTAGACTATACTGACCCCTATGCAGGCAGTGCTCACGACATTAAGGGACGTGTGATGATAGGCGTGGCTTGGGACGATCTAGATCCCAACGAGGTCAAGCTGGAGAAGATCATTACACAGAAGTATATGGCCGTCTTCCCTTGCTCGGGTCCCACATGGACTACGTTCCGTCGTACAGGTTATCCTCGCCTATTCCCTGTATATATCAACAACTGGCGTGGAGTGGATGGTGAGCTACAGTTGCGTCGCATCCCCTATGTGGAGAATCCTAACAATGCTCAGGATCTAGCTTCGCTGCCACCACTCTTGGGTGGCCCCAACGAGGGTAGTACGCGCCTCTGGTGGGACGTGCCTACTGAGGAGCGCGGTGGCCGTGGCGATGACAAAGCTGGCTCGGCACTCGTTATTCCACGCAACTTCTAGCCTCTGGATATAGACAAGAGCCCCTATTGGTGATATCAAGGGCAATTGCAGCCTTTGATATCACGGCCAGAAGGGGGGCTATAGCAAATGAATAGTAAACAGTCAATTTATGAATATGAAACAGTGGATTGTAGCGTTCTTTGCGCTGCTTATCGCAGTGGGAACGTCTTCTTGTAAGGACGAGTTGACGCTATCTGAGGCAGGTGATGAGGTGTACATTACCATTACGCCCAGCAACCCCACCATCGTTTATGGAGGTGAACCCTTGGTGATGCAGTGCGAGGTAGTGGGCCATTCGGGCAAGCCCGTGAAGGATGCCACCATAGAATGGACGTCCGATGACCCCACCGTGGCGCGCTTCGTTGAGGGAAACAAGATTGTAGCCGAGCACGCTGGTATTGGGCGCGAGACTAAGGTGCGTGCCAAGCTCACCAATGGTAAGTATGCCATCACGACTGTGAAGGTAACTAGCACCAAGGCTGAGAGCCTTGAGCTGCTCATCTATAACGTCTCTACTAGCAAGAAGAAAGAGAAGATAGTGAACCCCGAGACGGGTGTAGAGGAGGAGAAGGAAGTCGAGAGCTACTCGGTGACGAAGTCTTTCATCGGTGAGCATGTTGTTATTCCGATGGGTGGCACACTCGATTTTGTGGTCGAGGCCAAACCTGCTGGTGCACTTAAGGCTGGAGATATTGAGGTGCTTGGTATCGATGGTGCGCTCTGCGAGGTAGCTAAGCTAGAGCTCGACAAGGAGCTCGATAAGGACAAGATAGCGGTGACGCCCGAGGGGGCTGCTTGGTACCGTGCTCGTTCGCTTGGTGTGCGTGGTGTAGCAGACCTTACTTTCCGTGCCCCAGGTAAGGGAGCCAAGGAGGTCAAGCTTGCGATGAACTTTGGCACTAGGCTCGAGAAGATTGGCTTCAATAAGGCGATGGATGTTGTAGAAACATCCGATGTGCTGGACATCAAGCAGGAGGTAGAGGTGCAGATCTTTGCTGAGGTACTGCCTGCTCTGGACGAAGACCTTGAGGTTATCAAGAAAACTGCTGAGTGGAGTATCACGGATGTGCGTGGCGGTGGCGGAAGCATCATAGAAGAACCCACAGTAATCAAGGGAGAAGGCCAAGCTATTATCCTGAAGACTAAGGCTAAGGCTGGATTGTTGCCTGGTAACTTTACGCTCCGCTGCTCCCTACAGGGCAAGACGCTTGCCAAGACCTTTACGGTTATTAACAAGGCGAACATACCTTTCGAGAAGATTACTTTCGAGGGCGAAGGCTTCGATGACCTCTATGCTGGCGAGACGAAGCAGTTGCGCATCCGCATCCTACCACTCTCTTCGCTCGTGCACCTGCATCCCGAGATGAAGCTTACCTACTCTGTGCCCGATATCGTTGATGTTGCTTACAATGACGGTCTCTATAGCGTGTCTGGTAAGAAGGCTGGTAAGACTGAGCTGATTGCTACGTTGCGTGGCAAGGAGTATCGCCTACCCATCACGGTGAAGCCTGCGCCTCGCTCGGTACTCATTGATAGCCACACGCCCAACGTGCTGATGCTCGGTGATGAGGTCGCTTGGTCCGCTCAGGTGCAGATGGAGGGTGGTGATACGCCTGTATGGTCTAGCCTCAAGTGGACGGTAGCTGACACTAAATATGCTAACTTCCTTGGTGCTGCCAGTGGACAGAGCGTCCGTATTAAGGCACTAGAACTGACCGATGGGGTAAACATCACGGCTGACTACCGTGGTAAGAAGAACGATCGCGTTCTGCGTGTCGTACCCATCCAGGAGAGTGTGACTCTAGCCGATGCCAATATCAATGCTGGAGAGTCTGGCGTGACTACCGAAAACGGTGCCGTTAAGCTCGAGTTGGTGTCTAAGAATGTTGCCGCTCAGCCATCTCTCAACATAGTTATGAGGCCTAAGGCAGGTGCTCCAGCCATCGAAGCCAAGAGCTATACTGGCGCAAGCCACGACATCGAGGTGGTGTGGTCTTCGCTCAATCTGCGTAAGGCTGCTGTACAGTCTAGCTCGGTGACGCTTGTAAAGGCTGGTGCCAAATGGAATGCCACAGTCAATATTACTATGACAGTAGCTGGCAAGGCCATTACAGTAGCTGGCTCGATCACAGGTCTAGAGCAATTCTAAAGTAAGTAAACAGCACTCAACCCTTGCCATAGTGGGTATCTCTCCACGCTCGGCAGGGGTTGAGCGTATAGATAGGATTATCAAGTTCAATTTTAATTACCAACACAATGAAAACTAAGAAAGTATTGTGCTTGGGCTTTGTCTCAATGCTGATGGCCACAACGGCCCTCAACGCGCAGAGCCCGACGGAGTACCTCAAGTGGACAGAGACGAATGGTGTGACGTTTGGCAATGCTTACCGTGCTTGGACGCCGGGGCAGCCTCTCTATGCCAATCAGGCGGAGGACGAAAACTTCTTCATCAGTCGTATCAAACCCAAAGAGCGCTTTACGCATGCTGCTACGCAGGTAGATCCTGCTCTCGTTGGAGAGAAAGATAAGCACGTTCTCAACTGGCTACCCATCGGTAAGGCGGATGGAGGCAACCCCAACGCACTACCCTCGGGTATCTTTGATAGTGATGTGTTCTCTATGTGGAACTATGTGACTCACTACGGCAACTGGACTGCTCCTATGATCCGTGTGCCAGGAGCTTTCATGGATGTGGTGCACAAGAATGGTGTGACGACCTCAGCTCTCGCCTCTATTCCTTATGGGCTTGAGATCCGTCCTGGAGACAATGGTCATGGCTCTAACCTCAATGCGCTTGTAGAGGGAGGTGCTGATAAGATGATCCAGTTCCTCAAGTACTACGGAGTAGATGGTTGGGGGATGAATTCGGAGTTCTCTACGACAGAGAATTTTGCTCGCGCTATTCAGGAGTTCATGGGACAGACCTATCAGAAGGCTGTTGATCAAAAGAAGCATCCTTCTTACTCTGCTGTCTATTACTCTCTCGTATCCAACAGGGGGCGTTTAGTATTTGGAGAGGGACTCACTACGCAACATCAGAGCTGGTTCCGCCACAATGGTAAGAATGTAACTAACTACTACTTCTCAAATTATAACTGGGGCAATAGCGAGCTTGCTGAGAATGATCGTCTCTCCAAGCAGCTAGGTCGCGATCCTCGCGATGTATACGCTGGTATGGATATGCAGGGGAGAGGCACAGCCTATTGGACGCTACTGAAGAACTATGGTAGCTCTATCGGTCTGTGGGGCGCACACAACATGAGCATGTTCTACGAGAGCCGTAACGAGCGTGGCTCGCACCCCGATGTGCAGCAAAATACGCTCCTGGGGCGCACAGAGCGTTTCTATACGAACGGTCATCAAAACCCTGCGCGCAAGATTGGTGTGAGCAACATGCTTACTTACAGTTACGAGCGTCTCAAGGGCTTCCACGGTATCAGTGCTATGGCTTCGGCCAAGTCTGTGCTCAATTGGGACCTCGGTAAGATGCCTTTCTACAGTTTCTTCAACCTTGGTAACGGACGTTTCTTCAATGTCGGTGGCAAGCAGGTCAGTGGCAATGAATGGTACAACATCGCCATGCAGGACTATCTGCCCACGTGGCGCTACTGGTTCGCTCCTTCGTTCCTTGGTCGTGAGGTAAATAAGCAGGATCTCTCGGCGACCTTCGTTTGGGATGATGCTTGGTTCGGTGGCTCATGTATGCAGGTGAGCGGTACGACAGATAAGGAGTACCTCCACCTCTTCAAGACAAAGTTTGAGCTTAAAGATGGCGACAAGGTACGTATCCGTTATAAGGTAACCTCTGGTGCGGCAACGCTTTCGCTTGTGGCCTCTGCCGAGGGTACTGAGAATACTGAGGTAGCAGTTAAGCTTGTGGATGCAGCTGAGGTCGACCTCGGTGTATGGCAAGAGAAGGAGATCACCGTTGCTAGCGCAGGGCGTAATGCGCTCAGGCTTGCTGGCCAGACGATGGCAATGCTTGGACTGAAGTTTGAGGGCGCTCAGAACCTCGAGGTGAAGATCGGGGAGCTGTCTATCTATCGCGGTGCAGTGGAGAAGCCTGCTGCTCCTCAGATCAACACAGCCTATACGAAGCTACTCAAGCACTCGTTCCGTGGTCTTGATGCCAAGATCATCTTCTCTATGGCAGAGCCTGCTGGACATACTGCTGGCGAGACGGTGTACAACGAAGATGTGAAGACTTCATTCTTCAAGGTATACATCAAGCAGGGTGAGGGTGAGCCTAAGTTCGTGACGGCTACTACATCGTGGGCTGCGCTCTGCTTTGCTGCGCCCTATGACAAGGATATGGGCAACAAGGTGCGCCTTGGTGTTGCTGCCGTTGGTCTCGATGGCGTGACTGAGAGTGACATCACCTGGACGGACGAGCTAGAGGTGCGTGCAGACCTGCTTAAGCTCTCTGAGCGTGTGCTTATCGATAAGCCTATTGTTAAGCCCGAGCAGCAGTTCACAGTAAGCCTCGAAGACCCCAACCAACCTGAGGCTACTTGGGAGGTAATCAAGGGTACAGATGTCGTACACAGAGCCTCTGGCAAGTCTTTCTCTCACAAGTTTACGGCCACTGGTCTCTACGATGTGAAGGCAACGCTTGATGGTGGTAAGGTGGTGACTGTACCAGGTCTCATCCAGGTTTCTCCCGAGAGTGTAGGTGCTTATCCAGAGATCCAGACCCTGACTTTCAACGCTCAGACAGACAACGTCGGAGGGAAGGTCAATGAGGCCAACAACTTGGTCTATACGGGACGAAATGCCAACGGTTCTGTGTCGCGTGGTCTGAACCTCAAGGAGAGCCCAATGGCAACTCGCGTCAGCGAGATCTGGCCAGGTACCTTACCACAAAGCGGTAAGCCAAACTATACGCTGTCTTTCTGGGTGAAGTTCAATAGCCTCGTGCCTGGTGAGAATGGTATCAACTTGCTTAATATACGTAATCCAAAGGAGCGTTGGCCGAAGAACAACTGGGGGCATATTTGGTCTGAATACCATCCTGCTACACAGCGCTACGATATTACGCATCGCGGTGCTCAGAACAATCACCAGAAGAATACCTATGCACTAGACCTCAAGGTGGGTGTATGGACGCACTTTGCTTATGTCTTCCGTACAGAGAATAATAGTCAGGTTTATCTGGACTTCTATGTCAATGGTACACGCGTGCCAACGGTAGAGTATGGTGATGAGCATGGTGGTAAGAAAGAAGGTGATAAGAAGACGCCATTTGTTAATGTTCATAGCTTGCCTAACTCCTATTGGATCATGTTTGGTGGTAACATCTTCAAGCGCTCTGGTGTAGACGGTGTGATGGACGACATTAAGATATATAAGAAAGCTCTGTCTGCTGATGAAGTGGCTAAGATTGTGTACGACACGAATCCATTCCAGGGCGTTGCCAAGGAAGATTTGGCTGGCTTCTGGGACTTCGAGGGTGATCCCGAGCCTGACTTCTACTTCAAGAGCCCCGAGACGCAAAAGAGGCTCGCCATTGGTGGTCTGAAGCAGGGTTCTGGTGAGGGTGAGGCCGACTTTGTGCCATTTGAGCCTGCATTCGAGGCTGGCTCGCCATTCATCTCGGGCTCTAAGTTCAAGATTGAGACAACGGCCAAGTGGGTATTCCCTGGAGGTCAGGTTGCTACCAAGGATGCGGACAATACGGACCGCGCTGGTAAGGCTACCGTGACTTACAAGAAGACAGGTGTCTACACCGGTAAGCTAATCCTTCAGAATAGCTGGGGTAAGGACGAGCGTGTGATCAATGTGATAAATATCATCAACCCAGGTAGTGTGGAGGACATCACGGATGAGGTAAGCCTCACGGCCTTCCCCAACCCATTTGTTGAGACGGTAAATGTGCGCTTTGCCACTGCTGGCAACTACCAGATTGGTATCTACGACCTCTCGGGTACGCTTGTTAGTCGTCAGACGCTCTCTGCCGATGCTGGTAGCGTAGTAACGGTGAACCTCAACGCTCCTGCTGGTCTCTACCTCATGCGTGTGATGACAGCAGAGGGTAAGCTTCTGCAAACGCTCAAGCTTCAGAAAAAGTAGAACTCTTAGTCGGCTCTGTCGTGGCGAGCTATTCGGTGATTTGCTGTGGCTATTTGTTATGTTAGCTTAGGTATTTGGTTTTGGTCACGTACTTCAAGTGAGTTCCTTTCAGCCTCCGTCTCGCCGTCAGGTATTTATCATCGATAGGGCCAACTAACCCAATGACAAGGGGGGCGCATCATCCGATGCGCCCCCCTTTGTCGTTGTAGCCCATCCATCCCTCGCTTCTTCGTGGCATACTGTTTAGGGTGAGGGCCTAGGCCTTCGCCGATAGGGAGCCTTCTTCTTCAGGGCTTTGGGTATCTTGCTTGAGGCTCGATTGCTTAGGGGTAGTATTAGAGGAGAAGTCTTTCGGCTATTGAGGCTGATAAATATTCTCATAAATATTTGTGCATTAGCTCATTAATTCATTCTTTCGCTTGAATACAAAAAGTACCAGGAATACCCGAAAAAATGTTCCCGAACTTTTTTCTCGGAGTTCCCGAACTTTTTCCAAAAAGATCGGGAAGAAATTTTTGAAAGTTCCCGAAGTTTTTTTTGAAAGATGGGGGTTCCTGATAACATGTTATAAATAAGTGTTTTATATACTTTTGCTTGCTGAGGATTGTTTTCTGCTGGAGGAGGCCTCATTTACTCTCTCTTATCGAACCGTTGTCTCGGTCTAAATGTGTCCAAATGGAGGTTGAAGGTTGATGTCCTCTTATGATTATTTTCGTCTCTGAGAGATGAACAAAGGCCTTGACTAGAGCGTTAGTATTCTAGATGTAATCAATAAAGGAATGAAATAGATGAGTTTGCAAGATATTCTGAGCTACCGTCGGGCCGTTCGTCGGTTTGCCGATAGCTCGATAGACCCAGGGGTTGTGCGCAGGTGCATAGAGCTGGCTCAGCTCACGCCCACAAGCTCCAATATGCAGATGTATGAGGTCTATCACGTTACCGATCCGAAGCTCCTCCAGATCCTTGCACATGCTTGTCTTGGGCAAGGGGCGGCGACCTCTGCTCGGCAGATGGTGGTCTTCGTCACTCGCCAAGATCTGTATAGATCTCGAGCCAAAGTCCTCCTGGAGTATGAGACGGACAACGTACGGCGCAACAGTCCCGAGGAGCGTCAGGCGCATCGTACAGGGCGCTGGCGTATGTATTACGGCAGATATATCCCAGTGGTTTATGCACGCTGCTTCGGTCTTTTGGGCTTGGTTCGCAAGGGGTTGGCCCAAGTGGTGGGGCTGTTTCGTCCTATGGTGCGTCAGCTCTCTGAGGCAGACAGGCGAGTGTCGGTGCATCAGAGCTGCGGTATGGTGGCTCAGACCTTCATGCTTGCTATGGCAGAGCAGGGCTATGATACCTGTCCGATTGGTGGCTTCGACAGTCTGCGCGTACGTCGTGCTTTAGGTTTGCCGAGCGGTGCAGAGGTTGGTATGATTGTCTCTTGTGGCCTTCGGGGCGAGGGCGGTGTGTGGGGCGATCGATTTAGGTTACCTTTCGCGGATGTGTATCGACATCGATAGGCTTGGGAGTGTCCCAAATTTGTCGTAGTCGAGCCAATGAGCTATCTTTGCATGAGCGAAGCCAGGGGGTAGGCCTCTGGGAGTTGCCCCTGTAGTTCAACGGATAGAACGAGAGTTTCCTAAACTTTAGATAGCAGTTCGATTCTGCTCGGGGGTACTTTTTGGGGCTTTTACGCCCCTTTTCTTTTGCCCAAAACTTCACCAAAACAGCACGAAAACCCACTAATATCCAGATTTCCAGCATTTACATCCCTAAGCATTTGGTACACTAGAAACGCCCAAATACTACTTATAAGTACGAATTACGAGATTTTTAGACACAAAAAAAGGGGTAGCTATACCCCTTTGTGTTGCCTCATAAGGACTCGAACCTTAACAAACAGGACCAGAATCTGTTGTGCTACCATTACACCATGAGGCAGTGTTGAGCCACGTAACGAACTATCTAAGTGGCCTGATTTGAGCGCAAAGGTAGATAAAATTTTGAACTTACCAAAGCTTTATTCAAGTCGCTAGACAAGGAAGCCCTACGCCAACAATATCGTTCGGTGTAGGGCTTCCTTACTGGGGCTCGCTCTCAAGGCGAGATGAAGTTTATCCTGAGTTGCGTACGCCAGCAGCAATGCCAGAGATAGTCACCATGAGGGCCTGCTCGATGTCTTGCGAGGGCGTTTCGCTCGAGCGTGAACGCTTGAGTAGCTCAGCTTGCAGGAGGTTGAGTGGCAGCGTGAAGCTCGTGCGGATAGCTACATTCTCCGCTGCCCCACCTTGGATATCTTGCATTAGATCCTCATCGTGCGAGATGGAGAGGATGGTCTCTGTATCTCGTAGTAGCCTTGCTCTGAGATCTTCACCGAGATAGCGATAGGATTCAGAGACGAGACACTCGTCATAGTACGCTGCCACGGCCACATCCGCCTTGGCATATACCATCTCGAGCATACTAATGCGGGTGTTGAAGAATGGCCACTCCTGGTACATCGCCTCGAGCAGCTGACGCTGCCCGGCATCGAGTGCCTGCTGGAGTGCCTCGCCTGCCCCAAGCCATGCAGGGAGCATGAGACGATTTTGCGACCAGCTGAAGATCCAGGGTATGGCCCTGAGGTTGTCGATGGTGGGCGCAGCTCTGCGTTTGGCAGGGCGTGAGCCCATGGGCAGTTTGGAGAGCTCGGTGATGGGGGTCGCTTCATCGAAGTAGCGGATGAAGTCCTCATTGCCTCGTACAATACCCTGATAGATGGCACATGATCTGTCTCGCAGCTCGTTCATGATGTTGCGCCATTCGGGTTTGGGGACGGGAGGGGGAAGTATGTTTGCCTCGAGAATGGCCTCGAGATATAGGGCAAGGGTACGGATTGCCAGGTCGGGTCGGCCGAACTTGAAGCGAATCATCTCTCCCTGTACCGTTACACGTAGCCCACCTTTGAGCGAGCCTGGGGGTTGGGAGAATAGGGCTGTCTTGGCTGGGCCTCCGCCTCGGCCGATCGTTCCTCCGCGTCCGTGAAAGAGGGTTAGGCGTACGCCCGCCGCATCGCAGACCTTGATGAGCTCCTCCTGGGCGCAGTACTGCGCCCAGCCAGCGGCCAGCGCGCCAGCATCCTTGGCAGAGTCGGAGTAGCCGATCATGACCATCTGCCTGCTGTCGATGCTACCTCGGTACCAGCCGATAGAGAAGAGCTGCTGCATGACACCAGCGGCATTCTCTAGGTCCTCTAGCGTTTCGAAGAGGGGGCCAACGGGCATGCGGTAGGGACAGTTGGTCTCTTTGAGTAGCAGATGCACGGCCAGGATATCCGATGGAGTCTGCGTCATTGAGATTAGATAGACGGGGATAACTCCCTCGGGGGTTTCAGCGATGACACGGCAGGTGTCGATGACCTCCGCTGTCTCGGCACTAGGCTGCCAGTTGGCAGGTATGAGCGGACGCTTGGAGGCAAGCTCGCGGATGAGAAAGGTTTGCTTCTCCTCCTCGCTCCAGCTGGCGTAGTCGCCAAGGCCGAGGTAGCGCAGCAGTTCGGAGAGGGCCTCTGTGTGGCGTAGGCTTTCCTGGCGCACATCTGTCTTGACGAGCGTTACCCCGAAGCATTGCACTCGGCGCAGAGTATCGCTCAGTTTGTCATGGGCGATGCTGCTCATCTCGCACGACACGAGCGACTGGTAGCATTGCATGAGCGGCTCCCAGAGCTGGTTGTTGTCCCAAATAACGTGGCTAGGCACGGCAGCTGTGCTGCCATCTAGACGTTCGTCTATATATACGATGGTGTCTTTGATGGCGGAGCGCAGACGCTTCATTAGCTCGCGATAGGGCTCTTGTACCTCTTCGTCTTTGATATAGGCTCTGAACTCTGGAGTGCAGACGCTCATCGACAGCTCCTTGACGAGGACTTCGATGTCTTGAAGGAAGAGCTTCATGGCACGACGGCGATTTTGTAGCAGCACCTCACGGGTGACGCTGGCCGTCACGTTGGGATTGCCATCGCGGTCGCCCCCCATCCAAGCCGTGAACTGGATGGGACGAGCCTCGATGGGTAGCGTGTATCCATCGAGCATGGCCTCTAGCTGTACGTTGAGCTCACGTACAAACTCTGGCACAGCATACCACAGACTGCTCTCAATGACATCGTTGCCCCACTTGGCTTCTTCTACAGGTGTGGGCTTGTGCTTACGGATCTCGTCCGTATACCAATACTGTACTATGAGCTGCTTGAGGCGGCGCAGGAGCTGTGCTCGCTTATACTCGGGTAGGTCTGGGCGGTCTAGCTCGCTGAGACACTCGCTTGTCTCGTTGAGGTTGTTGATGAGGGAGCGGCGGTTGATTTCTGTTGGGTGAGCCGTCAGGACAAGGTCGATAGACATCGCCTCAAGGGCGGATATGATCTCGGCACGGCTTGCGCCTTTGCTCTGGAGCTCCCGGCATAGTTCGACGAACTGAATCGGATTTTCCAGCCCTACGGGGCGATCGCTCAGAGAGCTGAGCTGCTCGGCCGTATTGATGAGGTTGAGAGACTGGTTGAAGGCTTGTGCTACATACAGAAGCTCTTTGTCCGAGAGCGAGGCAATGGCTTGTAGTAGCTCGGGAGAGGGTACACGCCCCTCGGTAGCGTCTTGGTCGGCAAGTGTGCGAATGGCTTCGATGCGCTCACTCATTTCCGCCCCGAGGTCTTCGCGTACGGTCTGCGCTAGCAAGTCTTTCAGGAGCAGTAGGTGGTCGCCCATCTGCGTTTGTTTCTTCTTACGACTCATAGCTAAACATTGTTTTAGTTAATAAGAAAATTGCTTTAACGCCTCAAAGATAGAGATTAGAGCTGAATAAGTGGTATAATTAGGGAGATTTTTCTCTAAATAACCCATTTTTTGTTCTAAGTAATTGGGAGCTAATCTGAATTGTAGTGTGTTTTGGGCCGATTTTCTTCTTAGTGGCAGCTCTTGAGCTGTGAATACTTGGCCTGAAAGGGTGGTCGGAGGCGGCGATCTCAAACCGAGTTTTTGGTTTGGTCTCAGGAGTAGGTGTTTGGGGCTATTGCACTCAAAATGCAGAGCGTCCTTTGTAGTATCTGCTGCTCGGTGGGTACGTATGACGAAGTTGAAGGGCCTGTAGCAGGATTGTCTTGCTACAGGCTTTGATTTTGAGGAGGGATTTGGGGAGAGGGAAAATGCTTGAGCAGCAGCTCAGGGGGGATTGTTTGTTTGGTGTCTGCTCGGCATGAGCTAGCACTGGTAGCGGATAGTGCCCTCGTCATCGATGAGCAGTACGATGAGGGCACGCCCTGGGACGAGTGGTTGGCAGACCTCGTGGCAAGCCCGCGTAATTTCGCTCATCATGCGGTTCAGGTCTTCGGGAGCAAGGCCTGTCCACAGCTCGCGAGCCAGGGTCAGCTCATCAATTAAGGCGTGCGCTGCCTTTGATGTGCCTACACGCTCGGCAAGCGTATGCAGGAAAGTGCGGTTCATCACAACCTTTTTGCTGTGCGTATCTGTATTGCCCTCGGCTAGCTTGACGGCTTTGCCTAGCATAATACCCATATAGATTTGCCGTACCTCCTCATGGGTGGCAAGCTCCTTGAGCGTCTCGCCAATGAAGTTGCCGTACTGGACGAAGCTCTGCGCTGGGAGACCCGAAAATCGCTCCCGTAGGTAGCCCTCGCTCTTCGCTCCGCTGTTGATGACGATGGTCTCAGCTCCGAGAGAAATGGCGACATCCACCTGCTTGGCGATGGAGGCGATGAAGGCTTCACTTGAGAAGGGTTTCACTACGCCCGAGGTGCCAATGACCGAGATACCACCCACGATGCCGAGGCGTGGGTTGAAGGTCTTCTCCGCTAGCTCCTCGCCCTTGGGGATACTGATGATAATGTCGATACCGCCCTCGGGGATGAGGCGGCGCACCTCTCGGGTCATCATCATACGGGGCGTGCTGTTGATGGCTGGCTCGCCCACCTCGATACCGATACCAGGTAGGGTTACTCGGCCTACGCCTACGCCTTGGAGGAAGCGCACCTCACCGTGTGTGGCGTGGCGTACCTCTGCCCAAATCTCTGCCCCATGCGTGATGTCAGGGTCATCGCCCGAGTACTTGATCGCCCCAGCGAGGTAGCCTCTCTCGGTTCGCTCCACCGAGAGGATGGGGAGGGCGACAACTTCGCCACTTGGTAGCTCTATCTCGGCACGCTCGGCGGTCTCTTCGCCAAGCACCAAGGCACGCAGAGCAGCCACTGTGGCAGCCGTGGCAGTCGAACCAGTCGTGAAGCCCGACTTGAGGGCGAAGAAGCCAGGCGCGAGGTCCTGCACCGCCTTGCGCAGCCCTACGGGACCATTAACTGTATGATAGTGCTCGGGCAGAGGCGGACGAGTGATCATATAGACAGGTACGCCAGCCGATAGGGCAGGGGCGATCTTGGCATCGAAGAATCCGCTCTCACCACTCTCCTTGGTTGTGACGGCATCGGGCTGGATTTCGTCGAATAGCTGCTGGTCTTCGCCCTCGACAAAGTAGCGGATGTGTGAGGAGGGGAAGCCCACCTCGGCGGCTTTCTCTCGTGAGTCGTCCCTATCGAGTATACGGAAGTAGCTCTCACGTTGCGACCAAAATCGCTTCATTGGGCGCAGGGTATTCACCCCCGTGAGGGCAAGCAGGCGGTGAGCAGGCTGCATAAGCAGCCGATCGATCATCTCCTCATAGCTGGCGCAGGTGATGATGCGTGGGTCGAGGGGCGGATACCTCCGTTCATAGCGCAGCGCAGCAACCCCCATATCTGCCGTGGCGCGCCCGATGGTGCGGTGCAATTCCGCGGCAAAGGGATGGGCGGCATCAATGACGAGGCGAATGCCCTGCTCGCGGATGAAGGCGCACATCGCCTCGTAGGTCATTGCCCCCATGAGGCGATGCCCATGCACTAGCTCCACCTCTTGGGCCTCGCCCTTGGTAGAGTAGTAGTACTCTTGCCCCGAGGTGTCTAGCACGGAGCAGACGATACGCCCCTCGGTCGTGCCACCAAAGACGAGTATCATCGGCGGAAGAGGTGCTTAAATTCGTCTGCATAGAGGCGAGACAGCCCCTTGCGGTTGTCGATCGCCTCGCCCACTACGAGCATAGTTGTGAGCGTTAGGTTATGGCTCTTGACAATGTGGGCGAGATTTTGGAGTTCGCCCCGATAGATGCGCTCATCGGGCCAGGTGAGGTGATAGCAGGCAGCCACTGGTGTGGTGGGCGGATAGTGCTGGAGCAGTTGTGCCTGCACATCCTCCACGATGCCAGCCGAGAGGAAGATGCACATCGTACTCTGCGAGCGAGCCAGCAGATGCAGCTTCTCTCGCTCGGGCATGGGCGTACGCCCCTCGCCTCGGGTGAGGATGATGGTCTGCGTCTTCTCGGGGATGGTAAACTGCGAGCGCAGCGCAGCTGCAGCGGCTTGAAAGGACGATATGCCTGGCGTGATGTGGTAGCTCATGCCGTATTCGTCGAAGAAGGCCATCTGCTCCTGGATTGCACCATAGATGCTTGGGTCGCCCGTGTGAAGTCGTACTACAAGCAGCCCACGGTCATAAAACTCTTTCATGATGGCGAACTGCTCCTCCAGGTTCATCGATGCCGAGCTGCGCACCACTGCACCCTGCTTGGCGCAGTCCGTCAGGGCTCTTGGCACAAGGCTACCAGCGTAGAGTATGAGGTCGGCAATCTCGAGGAAGGCACGCCCACGGATAGAGCAGAGGTCGGGGTCGCCAGGGCCTGCCCCTACGATCTCAATATGTCCCCTACGCTCGGCCTCTCGGTCTATGGCGAGGGCAAAGGTGAAGTCGTTCCCCGAGTGAATCATCCCTTTTTGCTTCTCGATGAGGATAGAGCCTAGGCGTGCCGAGAGGCGTGCAGCACTCTCCGATACGCCATATACGCCCGTCACTTCGTAGACCTTTTGCGAGGGGTTGGGGATCTCTACTGGTGCGAGGTCCTCTGCCGTGTAGATATTAGCCTGCCCGATACCCCAACGTCCTAGCAGCTCCGCGAGGAGTGGCTCGTCCTTCTTGAGGTCAATCGTGCCGATACGCTTAATCGCCTCGGGGTAGTAGCCGTGCGCTCGTATTTGCTCCTCTATATGTATAGGTATGTCGCGTGGGTCGCACTGGTAGCGACAGCCGAGGCCAAGGGTCAGGACCTTGGGGACGAACTGGATGCAGGGCCTGCTGCACTCGTAGATGCGTGGGCTAACCACCAGCACCAGTTCGTAGTCCTCGGGGGCGAAGTCTTCACGGCGGTAGAATACATCCACATGGGTGGCTCGGCTGCGCTCTAGCTCTTGCGTCCCTTTGTCTTTGACCTCGAGTAGAAGGGCGGTGCGCCCTAGGTTGGTGTATAGGGCAATGGGGCGGTTTAGCCCCTCGGTGTTGTGATGTACGCCCCAGTCGTATTTCTTGCCGAGGAGGTCGAGCGCCCACAGCCCCGTGCTGTCCGTCTGGGTGCTAATGACCGCCTCTGCCCCGAGGGTCGCAGCCAGGCGAGCGGTTAGCTCGTTTGCGCCACCAATATGGCCCGAGAGGACGGAGACAACGTACCGCCCCGTGCTGTCGATGTTGATGACGGCTGGGTCGTGGTACTTATGCCCAATATGTGGGGCAATGCTGCGCACGCAGATACCCATCGCCCCGATGAAGACCCAAGCATCGTACGCTTGGAACGCCTCAGAGACGAAGCTCTTAATGTCGGGTATGGTGGCGAAGTCTGCCCCCCCGTGTGTGGAGAAGAGCGTCATCTCGTTAGGGTACTCGCCCCACAGGGTGCGAGCGATCTCTTGCCCCTTGGGCGACACGGCTATAACGGCTATATTCATCGTTTTTGGTCTTAATATCTTATTGCGAATTTGTAGAAAAACTTCCTAAGTATCGCTATACAGATCGGGATACCTCCCTCGGTGGCGACAACCATACCGCACTGGTTATTCAAATCTTTGGGAAGAAAAGTTGGCTTCATGAGGAAGAAAAACTTCCTTTATCGGGAAGAAAACTTAAAACCACGCTACGATTTGTATAAACCAAGGCTTGATTTGTACAAATCAAGTTTGAATTTATATAAATCCAATCACGGTTTTAAGAATTGACGAGGACGAACGAGTTTTTTGGTCTAGGGAACGAAGGTTTTTCTTGCTGAGGGGTCGACTTTTTGTGCTAGCTTATCCGCTTGCTTTCGTGGCGATCTGTGCAAGCCCACAAGACAGCTAGGATTATAGGGGCTGGCTAAGCCCCCAAGCGACAAAAGGATGAGGGAGCGAAGCCCTACCGCCCGCCCCCTTGCCGTATTAGCTCAATAGAGCGACGGCACTAGCCACACGGCATAGCACAAGGGCAAGTACCCAAAGGCGAACCGCTACCGCTAGCAAATTGCGAGAACTCATAATGACAACTCCTTTCTTTTTGACGCATAGCTGAATTGCCATGCGACTAAATGACTATTGCCGTGGTGTGAAGCACGACAAAGTCAAAGCCTGCTGCGGTAGGGCAGCAGGCTTTAGGGTTACCCCCCCGACTTTCACACTAGTTGGAGTTGTAATTTGTGAGTCTCGCAATCACACTGCAAACGTAAGTCTTTTTTTATAAATAACAAAATGATAGCTTCAAGTAACAAAATGATAAAGGGGGCGAAGCCCTACCGCCCGCCCCCTTGCCGTATTAGCTCAATAGAGCGACGGCACTAGCCACACGGCATAGCACAAGGGCAAGTACCCAAAGGCGAACCGCTACCGCTAGCAAAAACGGGACATTCATAATAACAACTCCTTTCTTTTTGGCAGCAGCGACGTTGCTACTCGCCTCAAATGACTATTGCCGAGGTGCGAAGCTCGACAAAGTCAAAGCCTGCTGCGGTAGGGCAGCAGGCTTTAGGGTTACCCCTCCGACTTTCGCACTAGTTGGAGTTGTAATTTGTGAAGTCCCGTTTCACGCTACAAACATAGGTCTTTTTTCCTAAATAACAAAGTGATAGCCGCACCACAAGCCTAAGCGAGGTAGCCGTGCTGGTAGACTTTGGGCTGTATCTTCTGCGCTAGGGTCTGCATGGCGGAGCGGAGGGCCCCGAGAAGCTCGGTGTAGGTGGGGTCAGAGCTGGAGGCGTTCATCTTACGTTTGCCGTTCTTCTCGGAGAAGCCTTGGAAGTGCGCCCGAATGTCGTAGTAGGAGGCGTTGGGGTTGGCGTTGGGTTGCGCCATATAGTATCGCCAGAGCGCGCGGCCGGCGGCGAAGACGGCGAGGGCTTCATCGGAAAACTTAATGGGCTGATGCGTGGCATTGCCCTGCAAAACGGGGTCTGTGACCCCCTCGGGGGTATGGGGGGCGGCTAGCCCCCCTCTGGCGGTCATGCGTGGCGAGCTGCTGTGTTGGCATCGGGTCTCGGCTTCGGTCACGTACTGAAGTACGCTCCCTTCAGCCTCGCCCTTGCCGCCTTGCATCTCATCCACGCCTGCCTCGCCATAAGTCCTCGGATTGTCTGAGAATAGGTCGGGGGTGTCGCTGGGGGTGGGGCGCAGCCGTCCGCTGATGTAGTCCGTCATCCAGTGGCTCTCCATAGCTTCGGGCGCATTGACCTCGTCCTCGCGGAAGGGTATCCAGTGGTTCACGCCCTCGGTACTGGTGATGCGGTTCTGCGTGTGGAAGAGCGTAAAGGTCAGGCAATCGCTCTGGAACTCCAAGTCCCTACGCCAGCTGTCATTGGGGTAGAGAAATTGGTCTCGGTCGTTCAGCCAATCCGCCTCAATGCAGTAACGAACAGCAAAAAAAATTGCTCCGATTTGTATATTAGTAAGAGTAAGAGTAAGAGTAAGAGCATGACTACTATCCCCTATATGATGCTGTATATTGATGAGGTTTTGGTTCTGAAAGTCGTTACGCCCCGAGTTCATCATCCCGATACCTGAGCTTTCAGGGTCTTTGTTGTCGGAGAGCCAAGAGCCGATCTTCTTATGGTTGTCGTGGGCGAATAGACTTTTTTGGGGCTGGGAGGGGTAAGGCAGTCCGTTTTTACCGAAAACATCTGCCACGAATTGCGTGAAGACCTCTTCCTTTTCCGTGTCCCAGATTTTGAGGCCGATGGGGAACTGCCCCTTGACGTTGTCGAAAGTATCGGCTGGAACCAAAAAAATTTGACCGAGCTTCGCTCGGAAATGTTGCCTGAACTTCCGGAAGTTGGGCGCTTGCAGAGTTTTCAACTTTGAAAACTCTGCAATTTTGCATAGAGGAAGTTCGTGGTATATTCTCATTAGAAATTGGACAAATAGCTCGGCAATCCCTGCTCCAATCATAGGGCGATACCGTTCGTAGGTCTTGTTGCTAGTGGCTGTTCCTCCTTTATTCTCTCCTGTCCCTGAGCGTTGCTTGGCATTCCCCGCCTCGGCATAGGGGGGATTGATGTAGATGATGAGCTTACGTCGTTCGTTGGGGTTGGCAATGACCTTGTAGAGGCTGTCGGGGAGCTTGCCGCCCTCGCTCTGTGGCTTGAAGTCATCGTTGAGGAAGTCGAATTGGAAGACGTGGCTCTCGAGGAGGGCCGCCCCCTGCCTGGCCCGCTCGTGCATGACCATCACGTCCGCTTGGTCGAGGGTGCTGGCCCAAATGCGGTATTTGTTATTGAGCCCTGCCAGCAAATTGCCCGTGCCAGCGGCACAGTCCCAGATGTAGTATTCGCTCTGCCAATCGTCCCCAAACTCTAGGGCGAGGTACTCCTGGCTCTTCTCCACCCACTGGCGTGGGGTGAAGTACGCCCCCTTGCGCTCACGGATGTCCTGAGGCACGAGCAGATCCCTGCGCTCGATGATGTACTCCTGATAGGCCTTGAGAGGCGGACGCTTATACCGCCGCCAAAACTGCTGATAGGCCTCGATGTGGCGGATGCTGATGGTTGCGTCGAACATTTGCCTGAGGCTCTCCTTGGCAATTTTGTACCCTTGGTTTTGATAGATGACGAAGAGGTTGTCGCGGATGCTGGTGTCGTCCGAGATGCCCACAGTATCCTTATCATCGACGAAGAGGTCGGCCAGATAAAAGTCGCTGTCGAGGATGCCACTCTTCTTGAGCGCCTCCCAGTCCACATCGATGATGGGGCGCACGGCCTCGACCCAACGGAGATAGATGGGGAGGAAGTTGTTTTTGTCGATGCGGATCTTCGCCCCCTCGATGCCTTTGGTTAGGTTGTTCTTGATGAAGAAACGCAGCTCCTCCCCCTCGGTCGCATACCTATATATATAGGCGTTTCGCTTGAGGCTGGCCTCGATGCGTTCGCGCAGCAGGGCAAACTCTCGGGTGGTGTGGTCGCTCGGGGTAACGAGCCAGTTGAAGTCGTTGAGGTAAAAGACATCCTGCACGCTGATATAGGGGACGAAGGCGATCTTCTCGGCATCGAACGCCCCGAGGAAGGGTGGGGGGAGCATGCGATCGAAGGTACGTGCCCGGCCGATAGTGAGGATGAGCTGGACGAACATCGTGACGACATCCACCCTGCCTGCTTTGGCTTCTGCCCACAGCAGGGGAGCTTGCTCGAAGAGGTGCTGCTGAGCTGGGAAGGCGGCAAAGTCTATGTTGCCGATGATGGCGGTGGTGTCGAGGTGGGCGAACCATTCGGCCCCGACCTTATTCTTGATTTCTTCCTCACGAAGACCAGCGTAGTAGAGCATATGTTGCAGTTTGTTAGTTGATTTTTTGGGGCTTAAAGGTACAGCTTTTTGCAGTTTGAGATGGATGAGATGCTGTACTTCTTGCAGCGCCTGAGCTTAGTTACGTGCTCAAGTGCGCTCCTGTCGCCCTCGGCTTTAGAGGCATAGCAGATCGCCACGAGGGCAAGCCCAGGAAAATAGAGTACCTTTGAACCATCTGCAACTAATGGTTTTTAATTGACTAATCGAGCCTTACAGCTGGGCCTAGCACCCTCGAGGCGAGGAGTACATCAAACAAAACGAAGTAAGTATGACCAAACATAGAATAGTCGTAGCAGGCCTTGGCCCAGGTGGAGCGGAGGACATTACGCCAGCCGTCCTCGAGGCCGTGCGTGGGGCGGATGTAGTCGTGGGCTACAAGTATTATTTTCAGTTCATCGAGCCGTATCTGCGCCCTGAGACGGTGTGCGTCGATAGCGGTATGAAGAAGGAGCGTCAGCGTGCCGAGGAGGCTTTTCGCTATGCTCTTGAGGGTAAGGATGTCTGTGTGATCAGCTCGGGCGATGCTGGCATCTACGGCATGGCCCCACTTATTTATGAGATGAAGCGTGATAAGGGCTTCGAGGCCGAGCACATAGATATCGAAGTATTGCCTGGCATCAGTGCATTCCAAAAGGCGGCATCACTGCTGGGTTGCCCCCTTGGTCACGACCTCTGTATCATTAGCCTCTCCGACCTCATGACGTCATGGGCGCGGATAGAGCAGCGCATTACAGCGGCTGCCTCGGCGGACTTCGTGACAGCCATCTACAACCCCAAGAGCCACGGCCGTTACTGGCAGCTCTATCGCCTTGTAGATATCTTCAAGCAGTACCGTAGCCTCGAGACACCAGTCGGCTACGTACGCCAGGCCGGACGAGAGGAGCAGAAGGTGTGCCTGACGACCCTGGGAGAGTTTGACCCCGAGGCGATAGATATGTTCACCATAGTCCTTATAGGTAACTCGCAGAGCTATGCCTGGGAGGGTCACTTCATCACGCCCCGAGGCTATTACCGCGAGGAGGAAGCTCAGGAGGTGAAGCTCGGGCAGAGCATTATGATCGAGAGCTTTCGTACCATCGCCTCGGAGCTTCGAGAGCCCAATGTACCTCTAGATCACAAGTGGGCTCTGCTGCATGCCATACACACTACGGCAGACTTCGACATGGAGCAGGTACTCTATACCGACCCTGGGGCTATCCAGACCCTGCATGAGGCCGTCATCTCAAGGAGGCTTAGGACCATTATCACGGACGTGACGATGGTAGTCTCTGGTATTCGCAAGGGAGCTCTAGAGCGGCTCGGCATAGAGGCTAAGTGCTATCTGCACGATCCTCGAGTGGCTCCTCTGGCCGAGCAGCATGGTATTACCCGTACTCAGGCAGGTATTCGCTTGGCGGTAGAGGAACACCCCGATGCGCTCTTCGCCTTTGGTAATGCTCCAACGGCCCTCATCGAGCTGTGCGACCTGATGCGCAAGGGCAAGGCTCGACCTCAGGGCATCATCGCTTCGCCCGTGGGCTTCGTCAACGTGTGCGAGTCTAAGCATATGGCTATGAGCTTCAAGTCTACTCCGAAGGTGGTGGTAGTAGGTCGTAAGGGGGGGAGCAATCTGGCCGCTACGCTGGTGAACTCCATCCTCACGCTCGATGATGCCGAGCAGCTAAGACCAGGGCGCGATGTCTAGCCCAGAGCAAGGCCTGAGCTTCGTTGTCTTAGGCATCAGTGACGAGGGGGCTGGAGAGCTAAGCCCCGAGATCCTCGAGCTTATTGGGGGCTATCGTGTCTTTAGTGGTGGGCGGCGGCACCATGAGCTAGTGGGGCATCTCCTCCCCGATGGGGCGCAGTGGATAGATGTAACGGTGCCACTCTCTGGGGTCTTTGAACGGTATCGGGCAGCGGACTGTCCCATCTTCGTTTTTGCCTCGGGTGACCCGCTCTTCTTTGGCTATACTACAACACTGATGCGTGAGTTTCCTGGTCAGGTAAGACGTACCTTCCCGAGCTTCAATTCGCTCCAACTGCTGGCACATGCCCTCACCCTGCCCTACCATGACATGCGTGTTTGTTCGCTGACGGGCCGTCCCTGGCAGGAGTTCGATAGAGCGCTTATCGAGCGTACCGCAAAGCTCGGTGTGCTAACCGATAGGCGCAATACGCCCAGTGCCATTGCCTCTCGAATGCTGGAGTATGGTTATCGCCATTACCGTATGCACATCGGAGTACGGCTAGGGGGCGAGCGGCAGGAGCTGCACACATTGGCTCTTGAAGAGGTTTCTGGGCGTACATTCGAGCAGCCCAATTGTATTATCTTAGAGGCGACAGAGCTGATTGACTTTGCCCCACGTCTTGGCATTCCCGAGGGCGAGTTTCATCTGCTCAACGGACGGGCTAAGATGATTACCAAGATGCCCATCCGGCTGCTTAGCCTCAGTTTGATGGAGCTCCATAGGTGCCGTACCATGTGGGACATAGGCTTTTGCACGGGGTCGGTGTCTGTGGAGGCAAGGCTTCAGTTTCCCCATCTCAGTATTACGAGCTTCGAAATTCGCGATGAGGGAGATGAGCTGATGACGATCAATAGTCGTCGCTTCGGTACCCCAGGCATAGACTACCGCATTGGTGACTTTATGGCGCAAGATATTAGTGCTCTACCCGCTCCAGATGTGGTATTCATCGGGGGACATGGAGGCGAGCTTATGGGGTTTCTTAGTAGGCTCACGGGCAAGATGCAGGGCAGGGGACGGATCGTCTTCAACTCTGTCTCCGAGGATACGCTCGCTCTTTTTCGTGAGTCGGTGGCAGCCGTGGAGTGGCGTATCGATGAGGAAATGAGGATTACTCTAGATGAGCATAATCCTATCACCATATTGAGGGCTATACCAGGGGGACTATCTCGTAGTGTATCCCCTGGTTTGGAGAGATACTTTAGTAAGGTAAGGAATTAATGATGATAAAATATCGAGATGATATGAATGCAATGGCAAACTCTGAGGAGCTGAAGTCCGTTTTCATTAGTTATAATCAGGCCTATCATGAGCTCGTGTTGCGCATATTGCGTCAGCAGGGTGTCAAGGGTTATACATCGTGGAGCGAGGTGCATGGACAGGGTAGCCGAGGTGGAGAGCCACATTTGGGGTCGCATGCTTGGCCAACGGTCAACTCTGCCTTACTCTCCATCGTTCCAGCAGGCAAGGTCGTATCGCTGCTGGAACAGTTGCGAGAGTTGGATGAGGCAACGCCCGAACAAGGGCTTCGTGCCTTTGTGTGGAGTATAGAGCAAACGATCTAGGGTGTATAGAGTATTCTCAAGTCAGGGGTTCGGATCTAGGGGGATATTTCTCTTAGTTCTGATCGCTTTTGGGGCTTGTTCTCGTCAGACCTTTGCTCAAGAAGTCGGAGACCTTCCCCTCGCTCAGAGGCGGAGCGACTCGGTTGTGGCTCGATATCTTGATAGCCTTGGCTTCCGTCTCAGGGGGCAGAATGAGGTGGAGCTACTGCTGAGTGGGCAGCAGAAGTTTGATCGCCTCTTTGCCTCCCTTCGCGAGGCAAAGAGGCACATCCATTTGGAGTACTTCAACTTTCGCAATGATTCGATCTCCCGAGAGCTTTTTGATATTCTCGAAGACCGAGCTCGTCAAGGCGTGGAGGTGCGTATCCTATTTGATGCCTTTGGCAACTGCTCCAACAACCGTCCGCTCAAAAAGCCACACCTCGAACTGTTGCGCGCCCGAGGTGTGGAGATAGTGAAGTTTGATCCTATCACATTTCCCTATATCAATCATGCTCAGAGCCGAGACCATCGTAAAATAGCCGTCATCGATGGCCTGGTAGGCTATGTTGGGGGGATGAATGTGGCGGACTATTACATTAAAGGTTTGCCCAAGATCGGCCCTTGGTACGATGCACATCTGAGGTTTGAGGGTGAGGCTGTGGCCGACCTGCAGCGTATATTTCTCTCTACATGGAATGCCGAGACTAAGCAGTGCGTCTCAGGTGAGTTTTATTTCCCCCCGTATCTGCCACAGCCCGATACTTCGCTCATGGTGCCTATGACGATCGTAGACCGAGAGCCACGCAAATCTCCCGATGCCATCAAAGAGGCCTATGCAAAAGCTATTTCTTCAGCTCAGCAACGTGTGCGCATTATCAATCCTTATTTCGTCCCCACAACCTCTATTAATAAGGCGATTAAGCACGCTATCCGACAGGGGGTTCAGGTACAGATCATGGTGCCAGCCAAGTCCGATATTCCTTTTACGCCCGATGCCATGCTGCATAAGCTTCGCCGTTTTTCCAAGCGAGGTGTCGAGGTGCTACTCTATGAAGGGGGCTTCCATCACTCTAAGGTCATGACGGTGGATAGCCTATTCGCCACCGTTGGGTCAGCTAACCTTAATAGTCGGAGTTTGCGCTACGATTATGAGACGAATGCCTTCGTTTTTGATCAGAGGCTGACGGCAGAGCTAGACACAATGTTTATGACAGATAGGGCATTTTGTGTGCCGATGAATGACGACTATTGGCGTAAGCGCAGTCTCTGGCGCAAGGCTGTTGGTTGGTTCGCCAACCTTTTTACTCCTTTCCTCTAGGCTAGGGAAAAGCCTTGATATAGCTTTTTGTGCTCGGTCTTGCTTGAGAGCTGTCTCAGTTTTCAGGCTATATTGTTCGTTTGTGTCGCGAATTGTAGGGCTTTATGGAGTATTTGTCACAACTTTTTCTCTCATTTAAGTTTCTGGTTATTTGCTGTTTGTTGATTTTGT
>JAUMYQ010000032.1 GCA_030528555.1 Porphyromonadaceae bacterium
AGGAGACGAAGAGTTTTTGTATCAGCGCTATAAGTCCACTTGACCGTTTTTGCTGCAATCGCTCCAGTGTTACTCTTGATCATCGTATGCACATCTACCTTTTGTTTGTCGGTAAACATGGGCATAGGTACGAGCTGGCCCTTGGCATTGGGCTGTAGAGAGTACTCGAGCGCCCTAAAACTTTCGTCATCGACAGACACAGACATTGCTAGAGAGATAGAAGCTGCCTTTCCTTGATCTAGAGAGCCTGGTTCTTCTGTCCTTGAGGTATCCTTACTGCAAGAGGCAACTAAGGTGAGCGTTAGCAGTAGTGGAACGCATAGTCCTAGCCCCCTGCGCACTTTTTCAATCAAATTAACCATAAAATAATATTATAAAGGTGAAACTTAGTTATTGATGGCAGGATATTAGAAGTAAAAGTCTAGATATACCAAGAGCCGTCATCAGACTGATTGGTCTGGTGTGACTTTGAGTTTGTAAATCTGTCTTTTATTGGTATCCAGGCAATATTATCTTTTGTCGGAGTTGAGCCTTCATTGTATAGCCTGCCAAAGTTGGTGCAAAGATAATAAATAATTTGAAATAGTTGCGTATTTGGCGAGATACATAGGGGTAAGTGTAGTGATTTTGTTATGATTTGTCACAGGTTTTACTTTTTCCAAAATTATGTTTTCCCTAGTGCCTTAAAATACCCTGTTGAGGCCTTGAAAAAAAGCCTGGGAACACTCGAAAAAATGTTCCCGAACTTTTTTTTCGGAGTTCCCGAACTTTTTCCAAAAAGTTCGGGAAGTTTTTTTTGAAAGTTCCCGAAGATTTTTTGCTCAGTTCAAGGGCGTTTTTAATTGTTTGCTTATGAGTGATTTGTGTGTTTTCTGTTAAAGCTCTTAGACAGTCAGATGAGCTGAACTGTCTTAGGGCGTGTTTATCCTTGGAAGACTCCCTCATATATAATGGTAGTCTTGGGGCTAGTCGATAGTAGCCTAAGATAAACGAGAGGGGCAGCACCAACGGTGCTGCCCCTCTCGTAGGTACACATGGCCTTGATATGGGCTGTGCTGCTCCTTGAGCCCTAGAGGCTTTGGTCTGTGTAGAGCTGGATGTCTGCCCTCGCTTTGAAAAAGTAGGCAGCAGGATAGGCCTCAGCTTCGGGAGCATTGTCTCGGATTTGCTGTAGAATATGGCACTTGCCCTGCCCTACGGCGTGAAAGATGACGTGTCGTGCAGCGAGTATCGTAGGGCCAGTTAGGGCAATGCGCCTTTGGCCGCTCGGGTGGGTAGCCACAGCGTAGGGCGTTGTCTCGATGAGCAGCTCCATCTGATGGGGAAAGATCGATGAGGTATGCCCATCATCCCCAATGCCTAGGAGGATGTAGTCGAAGACAGGCAATCCTTCGCTCGAGGCGGAGAGCGATGAGCGCACAAGGGAGGTGTATCGCTCCGCCTCGTGCTCGGGGTCGTTCTCTCCATGGATGCGGTAGACAAATGCTCCGTCTAGAGGTACGTGGCTCAGTAGTGCAGCCTCAGTCATACCGTAGTTGCTCTGCTCGTCTGTCGGTGGTACGCACCGCTCGTCTACCCAGTAGAGGCGGATGTGCTCCCAGCGGATGTGCTCGCTTATCTCTGGCGTGGCTAGTAGCTCAAAGAGCAGGCGAGGCGTACTCCCCCCTGAGATCGCAATACGTATGGGATGGCCCTGCTGGCTTCCCCGAATGAAGACCTCTTCGGCTAGGGCCAGAGCCGTAGCTTGGGGGTCGGTGTAGTGTTTGATATGCATCGTTATAGCTCGCAGTATAGGTCAGAGTCGGTGAGGTTCTTACATGGGTTTGTCCAGCGCATCCCCTCGCCCTCAATGATTTCGTCACTTGGCTTTGGCCCCCATGAGCCAGCAGGATAGCCGTAGAGGGGGAAGTCCTCCGCCTGCCACGCCTGCATGATGGGGTCGAAGAACCTCCAGCTCATCTCCACCGCATCGCTGCGTGTAAAGAGTGTAGAGTCACCGATCATGCTATCCTCGAGTAGGCGAGAGTAGGCATCGCCAGAGGCCAGCCCCCCAAGCTGATCGTAAGTGAAGTTCATCGATACCTTCTTGACCTCGAAGCCAGAGCCTGGCACCTTGGCCCCGAACTTGAGGACGATGCCCTCGTTGGGCTGAATGCGGATGATGAGCTGATTAGGTACCGAGCCCCCCTCCGCTGTGGTAAACATCCGATGGGGCGTGGGCTTGAAGTGGACGACAATCTCGGTGACCTTCGTAGGCATCATCTTCCCCGTGCGGATGTAGAATGGCACGCCATGCCAGCGCCAGTTGTCGATATTGATCTTCATAGCCACGTAGGTCTCGGTACGGCTGCCAGGGGCAATCTTGTCTTCGTCTCGATAAGCCCTGTGCTGCACGCCCTTCCACTCGCCCTCGGTGTACTGCCCACGCACTACGTTGCGGCGCATTTCTGCCTCTGAGAGGGGGCGAAAGGATTGATAAACCTTCACCACCTCATTGCGGAAGAGGTCCGCGGTGAACTGCACGGGCGGCTCCATGGCCACTAAGGCCACGAGCTGAGCCAGATGATTTTGTACCATGTCGCGCAGCGCGCCCGTCTCGTCATAGAAGCCACCTCGGCTCTCTACGCCCATATTCTCCACGGCCGTGATCTCTACGCGATCGATATAGTTCCTATTCCACAGGGGCTCGAAGATGCCGTTGGCAAACCTTAGAGCCATGATGTCTTGTACCGTCTCCTTGCCGAGGAAGTGATCTATACGGTAGAGTTGATGCTCGCGGAAGTGCTCTTTGTAAATCTCGTTCAGCTCTTGAGCGGAATGGAGGTCGTAGCCAAAGGGCTTCTCGATGATGATGCGCCTGATGGGGCGAGGCACACCATCCTCCCCCCTGCTTGCTCCTAGATGACAGCGACCATCGGGCGCGTCACATTCCTCTCGATTGAGCCGAACGCTCGAGAGATGCTTCGGCACAACCCCATAGAGGGCTGGCGGGGTAGAGAGGTAGAAGATATAGTTGGCAGGGTTGTCTATCTGCTCATCTAGCTCCGAGAGGCGAGCCTTGAGGCGTGGGTACTCGCCCTGCTGGGCAGGATCCATCGAGAGGTAGTGGATGTCCTGGAGGAACTGCTCTGCGAGCGAGGCATCATATTCCCCCTCGGCTAGATATTTCTGTAGGCTCTCGTCTAGATGAGGGCGAAAGCTCTCGTTGGTAAAGGCCGTACGCCCTACTCCTAGCACGGCGAACCGCTTTGGAAGCTTAGTACGCTTGAATAGCTGGTAGAGCGAGGGGATGAGCTTGCGTTTGGTGAGGTCTCCCGAGGCTCCGAAGATGACAAGGATAAGGCTCTCGGGTTTGTTTAGCTTGCTGGTCATGTCGGTCGAGGTTAGGTGTTAGAAGCTCAGCTGCACCTCTACGGGGCAGTGATCCGAGCCGAAGATGTCTGCGTGGATATGTGCCGAGGCTAGCTGTGGGCGTAGGCGCTCGGAGGTGAGGAAGTAGTCGATGCGCCAGCCCGTGTTCTTCTCCCGAGCCTTGAAGCGGTACGACCACCACGAGTATGCCCCCTCGAGATCGGGGTAGAAATGACGGAACGTATCGACGAAGCCAGCCTCCAAGAGGGTCTGAAACTTGCCTCGCTCTTCGTCCGTAAAGCCAGGGTTGCGCTTGTTGCTCTTGGGGTTCTTCAGGTCTATCTCACGGTGCGCTACGTTGAGGTCGCCACAGACGATAACGGGCTTGTGTTTGTCTAGCTCTAGAAGGAAGGTACGAAAGGCATCTTCCCACGCCATACGATAGTTCAGACGCTTAAGTTCCTCTTGGGCGTTGGGGGTGTAGACTGTGACGAGATAGAAGTCTGCCATCTCTAGCGTCACTACACGTCCCTCTTGGTCGTGCTCCTCTATGTCGATACCATAGCGCACCGATAGGGGAGCGTGCTTGGAGTAGATAGCCGTCCCCGAGTAGCCTTTCTTGACGGCATAGTTCCAATACGATTGATAGCCCTCTATCTCGGCATCGAGCTGGCCAGCCTGCATCTTGGTCTCTTGTAGGCAAAAGAAATCTGCGTCTAGCTGCTTCATGATCTCGGGAAATCCTTTCTCGAAGCAGGCGCGCAGCCCATTAACGTTCCATGAAATGAACTTCATTCTATATAGCTATTTTTCGTTGTTATTCTATTTATGTTGATGAGGCTTGAGGTTTATTTCAGAGACATGCTCCCAGGAGCCCCCATTGAGTACATTCGTAATGCCATGACGCTCAAGGATATTCTTGGCCTGGCTGCTGCGGTTGCCACTACGGCAGAAGACTACAATGCGCTCCTTGTCCTCAAACTCCTCGATACGGTTCTCGATTTCGTCCAGGGGAATATTGACCGCCCCCTGGACGCTACCCTCAGCGAACTCCCCTTGGCTGCGTACGTCTACGAGGAATGCACCCTGATGTAGGGCATCGCTTAGCTCGTTGCCTGAGGCCGTGCCGAGCATGTTCTTCAAAAAACCAAACATAAAGAATGCGATGATTACTGTCGGTATTGCCCACTGGGCAACCCTTTTGATGTCGATAGTCATGTTGATAACCTTACTAAATCTGATGATAAGCGCCCAGAGAGCGCCTGGTCTGCCCCACAAACTTACGAAATTACCCTCAAGATGAGCGATTGCAGCAGGCCCAACACTACGAGGCCTTTCTGAGCTTATTGCTCTGAGGTCCGAGGCTCTCGGCACAGATGCACACTAGAGTTTTAGTATCTTTGTCCTCAATTATTAATAAATACAAACAAAACGATGAAAGCGAAAGACTACATTTTCTCTCTCGACATGAAGGTGCGTGACTATGAGTGCGACTTGCAGGGCGTAGTAAATAATGCCAATTATCAGCGCTATATGGAGCATACGCGCCATGAGTTTTGGGAGAGCTTCGGAGCAAACTTTGGCGATATGCACGATGCTGGTCTAGATGCCTTCGTATATAAGGTGACTATTACCTATCGCAAGAGCTTGCGTAGTGGGGACCGTTTTCGCTCGGCTTTGAGGTGTCGGATGAAGTCCCCCAAGCTTATCTTCGAGCAAGACATCCTCTTTGAGGACGGCACTGTGGCAGCTCATGGCGAGGTAGAGGTTGTGGCCGTACAAAATGGGGTGATCTCTAGGGGAGAGTATTTCGAAGAGCTCCTCAAGGATCTCCTCCCGAAGGACTAAATAGTTACAAACAGCTCGACGGATATGGCGAAAAAGCACGTTGAAACTCCACTGATGAAGCAGTACTATAGCATCAAGGATCAGCATCCTGATGCTATCTTGCTGTTTCGTATAGGAGACTTTTACGAGACCTTTGGCGATGACGCCATAATGGCCGCCGAGATACTTGGTATTACGCTTACCAAACGTGCCAACGGAGCCGCGAGTGCTGTGGAGCTCGCAGGCTTCCCCCATCATGCTCTGGACAATTATCTGCCTAAGCTGGTACGGGCAGGCAAGAGGGTAGCTATTTGCGATCAGCTTGAAGACCCTAAGCTTGCCAAGAAGATCGTCAAGCGTGGCATTACGGAGCTCGTTACCCCTGGTCTGGTGATGGGCGATAGTGTGCTCAAGAATAAGGAGAATAACTATTTGGCTTCGGTACATCTCTCCTCTGGAGACATGGCGGGGCTCGCACTTCTGGATATCTCTACTGGAGAGTTTCTCTGCGCTGAGGGGAGCACAGAGCATATCAATAAGCTCATCGAGAGCTATCAACCGCGTGAGCTGCTGCTCGAGCGCAAACAGCGCCGGCTCGTGCTGGAGCAGTTCTCAGGGACGGATAAGACGATTACCGAGCTAGACGACTGGTCTTTCTCCACAGAAAATAGTCGCTCTCGCCTTTTGGAGCACTTTGGGGTGCAGAGCCTCAAGGGCTTTGGAGTAGAGCACCTGCCCCTAGGTATTGTGGCCTCAGGAGCTATTCTGAGCTACCTTGAGATAACGAGCCATCATCAAATCGGTCATATCACCTCCCTAAGAGCGATAGATCGCACGGGCTTTATGCGCCTGGATGCCTTCACACTGCGTAACCTCGAGATTATCTCTGCGATGAACCCTACAGAGGGTAAGAGCCTCCTCGATGTCGTAGACTATACGCGTACGCCCATGGGGGGGAGGCTTCTACGCAACTGGCTGCTCTTCCCCCTTATAGATAGAGCAGCTATAGAGCAGCGGCTGGAGACTACGGCAGAGTTATATGCCGATAGCAGGCTTCGCCTAGAGCTTGCAGACTTGCTCGGCAGTATCGGAGACCTAGAGCGACTTGTCTCCAAGGCGGCCGTAGGGCGCATTAGCCCTCGAGAGGTCAATCAGCTTGAGCACTCCCTTTGTACACTAGGTCAAATACAGGACCTTATCGCAGGGGAGAGCTACACTCAGCTCTCAGCCCTGGTGGCGCAGCTGGACCGCTGCCGTGACCTCTGCACGACGATAGAGCGTACCCTCGTGCCCGATGCACCTATGGCTCTTGGCCGAGGAGCCGTTATTGCCCCAGGGGTAGATGCCGAGCTGGATGAGCTACGAGAGCTCTCTTCGGGGGGTAAGGATTACATTCAGCGCCTCCAGCAGCGAGAGAGCGAGCGGACGGGTATTCCAAACCTCAAGATCTCGTTCAACAACATTTTTGGTTACTACCTCGAGGTACGGAATACGCACAAGGATAAGGTCCCCGCAGAGTGGATTCGTCGCCAGACACTAACCAGTGCAGAGCGTTATATTATCCCTGAGCTCAAGGAGTATGAAGATAAAATCCTCGGAGCAGAGGGGCGTATCGCCATCATCGAGAGTCGTATCTTCTCTGCCCTTATTAGCGAGTTGGCTCAGCATATTCGTGCCATTCAGCGCAATAGCCAGATTGTAGCACGTCTGGATTGTCTGGCTTCCTTTGCTGAGGTCGCCCAGCGGTGCCGCTATGTGCGCCCAACGCTCGAGGATAGCACTACTCTCTCCATCAAGCAGGGGCGCCACCCAGTCATCGAGTCTCAGCTTCCCTTGGGGCAGGCCTATATTCCCAATGATATTTATCTCGATACCGAAGAGACCCAAATCGTCATTATTACGGGACCAAATATGAGTGGTAAGAGTGCGTTGCTTAGGCAAACCGCCCTCATTGTACTTTTGGCTCAGATCGGCTCGTTCGTCCCTGCCGAGGCAGCTACACTCGGTGTCACGGACGCTATATTTACTCGAGTGGGAGCATCGGACAACATTTCTAGGGGTGAATCGACTTTCATGGTCGAGATGCAGGAGGCCTCTAGCATCCTCAACAATTTGACGCCACGTAGCCTTATCCTCTTTGATGAACTCGGACGTGGAACAAGTACTTATGACGGTATCTCTATTGCCTGGAGTATCGTTGAATATTTGCATGAAACGCCTCAAGGGCGTGCCAAGACCCTCTTTGCGACTCACTATCATGAGCTCAATGACCTGGAGCATCAGCTGGCACGTGTGAAGAACTTCAACGTCTCTGCTCAAGAGATCGATGGCAAGATGCTCTTCTTACGCAAGCTCGTCCCTGGAGGTAGTGAGCATAGCTTCGGTATACAGGTAGCCAGGCTCGGGGGGATGCCTCCCATTATCGTGGAGCGCGCTACAGAAATACTGCGAGCTTTGGAGAGGCAGCACGCAGCTGAGCCTTCAGCCCCTGCCAAGGGACACAAGCGCAGCGCCAGGAGCAAGCAGAGCAAGGGGCTTGTTGAGGTAGATCTTACGGGCGTACAGATGAGCTTCTTTCAGCTGGACGACCCTGTCCTCTCTCAAATACGTGACCTCCTCCTACAGGTAGATATTAACAATTTGACCCCACTAGAGGCACTTAACAAGCTTAGTGACATTCAGTCCTTGCTCAAGTAGTCTTTGTTATAGTACGAAGTCTCATGAGAGTAAGGTAAACGCGAGAAGGGCCATGCCGACAATTTCGGCATGGCCCTTCTCGCAGTGCAGTAAGGCGGCGCGTGCCTGCTGCGCGTAGATCATTAGAGGCTTCCCTCGCGAGCCAAAATCTCTTGGATCAAATTTTCCGCCTCTCTAGGGCCAATCTTCCATGCTACGATTTGCCCCGTCCTATTTAGTAGCAAAACGTGTGGGAAGCCAGTGATGCCATAGGTTCGTTGGAAGGCCCAAGGATCGTTAGGGTGAATTATCTGAGGCCAGGTGATGCTCAGGTCTCGTACAGACCTCTGATGTGTGGCGAGCCTGTCTCCAGAGGACACTCCGATAACGCGTAGCCCATGTCCTTTATATTTCTCCCAAATAGCCTTGATGCGTGGCATGTCTCGCTTACAGTAATAGCACCAATCCCCCCAAAAGTCTAGGAGCGCATAGTGCCCTTCTCCTATGAGCTGACCGAGTGTTGTGGTTTCGCTATGGGTCGTTACACCCTCCAGGTCTGGATATTTGTCGCCTATGCCTAGTTGGAAGGGCGTGATGTACACCTCTCTAGAAGTCCATTCTCGCGCGCCATCTACAGAGCGCACCGTGATGCGTGTGCTGCCAGTCTTATGCGCCTTGATTAGCCCTGTATTGCTGATGGTCGCTACTTCTGGGTTGCTTAGATGCCACGTCACTCGTTTGTCTGTAGCATTGGCTGGGATGATGACCTCCCTCATCTGAAGCTCGCGTCCTACTTGGAGCTCTTTCGGTTCAAGCTCTACCGATACCGCCAGTACGGATACGTGAGGCTCTGCTGGAGGTGCTGAGGCTGTTGCACGGACGTGTATTCGGCATTCTGCACGGTATCCCCCATCTTCACTCGTGGCCACGATGATTGCAGTACCTGATGTATAGGCCACGACCTCACCACGAGCTGATACAGAGGCTATCTCGGGACGATCGCTTGTCCATTGTATGGTTTTGTTTGTAGCCGTCTCAGGCTCGATCTTGACTACGAGCGTGTATCGCTCTCCTACTTCTAGACTTCTTTCCGTATGATCAAGGTGAATGCGCTCTACGGATATCGTTTGGGGCTCTTCGGGCTTCTTCGGCTCTTCTTTGGGGATATCTGGCTCGTTGTCTGGCGTGCCACTGCTGTCGTCTTTCGGAGGATTGGGGCTCTCGGTCGATGTGTTGTCTTCGTTACTTTTAGGTGTATCGGATGAGCCTCCCTCTTCTCCTGATACGGCAACGCGTACGAGGCAAGTTGCCTCAAGTTTAGGCTGAGCCTTAACCCGTACCGATATGGTTGCTTCTCCAGCTGTCAGAGCCTTTACTTCGCCATTGTCGCTGACGATCGCCACTTCTGGGGCATTGCTGCTCCATGCTAGTGGAGCTGAGGTAAGGCTCTCGGGTAAGATTGTCGGTACTAGGGTGAAGACTTCGTTAGGAACGAGTGTGCGCTCAGTCTCACTAAGTGATAGGCTCTTGACTTCTGCTACTAGCGTCTCTTGATGGTCCCCCTGTTTCGGGGCATCGGCTTGTTTGTCGCAGCTCACAAGCAAGCCGATGAGCAGCGCAAGTGTTACAAAAAACAGTTTCTTCCCAATCATTTTCTAGTTATAATAAATAGATTGAACTGTCCATAAAGGTACGTATTATCAAGTAAAATGCTCGAGCCTATTCTGTAGAAGAAGGGATGAGTGAAGGAGAATAGGGGTTATGAGGATGGCGATATCCGAAGTGTTGTTGCAAGATGCAAACGATGAAGAGGCTATCATCTAAGGGACTATGGGTCGCCAAGCTTACAGATGTTAATTGATGGATGAGGACTTTATAAGGAAAGTTTGTAGTCTATTGGACTATCCTGTGGGGTTGAGAAAGGTATATGATGATCCTATTATAAAGAGAGGGCGTGCTGTCGACTTTAGACAGCACGCCCTGATTTCACTTTGATTAATATAGCCTCAGATGAGGCTGCGTCCC
>JAUMYQ010000033.1 GCA_030528555.1 Porphyromonadaceae bacterium
GAACTTTTTTCTCGGAGTTCCCGATCTTTTTCCAAAAAGTTCGGGAAGTTTTTTTTGAAAGTTCCCGAAGATTTTTTTTGAGTCAATGGGGTTCTTGTAACATCCTGAATTGTAGAGTGTTGTGACTCTTGTGTGGAGATGTAGCTTGGTCCGCCAATTGTCTGTGCTTTTCTAGGGATAACGAAGTCGCCACCCCAGGCCTCTGACAGAGGTCAATGGGGTGGCGACAGACTATGTGCTCTGCGTGTACAGCCTCTCTAAGAGAAACGGCGTGTGCGAGCAAGCATACATGCTCCGATGACACCAGCCTCCTCTCCAAGAACGGCGGTGATGATATCGGTGTCCTTATTGACGAGGTTAAGAGAGTACATGCGTACAATGGTCTGGATAGCTTGTGTGAGGTAGTCTCCCGTTAGGCTGAGAGAGCCACCTATGATGACCAGCTCGGGGTTGAAGACATTGATGAGGCTGGCGATCTGTTTGCCCAGCTTTTTACCTATGTCACTTAGTATCTCTAGGCAGAGAATGTCTTCCTGGATGGCAGCCTGGATGATGTCGCTCAGCGTAATGTGCTCCTCGGCAAGTACCCTTTTGGAGAGTACAGAGCTCTGCCCCGAGCGGATCTGCTCGTGTAGCATGCGGTGCATAGCCTGCCCACTGACTTCGGTCTCAAGACAGCCTTTCTTGCCACAGTGGCAGAGTATTTGGTTGTCGTAATTGCTGATATGCCCAAACTCTCCGCTGAAGCCCGACTTGCCGAGATATATCTTTCCGCCAAGGATGATGCCTAGCCCTACGCCCCAGCTGACATTGACATAGAGTACGTTTTGGGCATCGCGGTCCATCGCGCAGCCTTGCGTGTACTCTCCGTAGGCCATGCCTCGGGTATCGTTGTCGATGCTGACGTTCAGTCCTAAGGCCTCCGAGAGTATGTCGGTGAGTGGCTCATCGGCCTTGAAGTTGAAATACGTGTAGCTATAGCCAGTCTCGGGGTTGATGCGTCCTGGCAGGTTGATATTTACGTTGAGGATGCTTTCTTTTTTGTAGCCAGACTCACCAATAACCTCAAGGATGATTTGGCAGAGCATCTGCATGTGCTCGGGGCTGCTCTCGAGATTGTAGGGAATATTGTAGAATGTCTTTTGCATCTCCCCTACGAAGTCTATGATGCCGATATTGATGTAGTTGTGTTTGACATCCACGCCTACGAAATAGCCTGCCTCTGGGTCTAGCCCATAGAGCAACGGATAGCGCCCGCCACTGGTCTCGAGTTTGCCATAGTCTTTGATGCAGTGGCTCTGCATCAGCTCGGAGATAAATTTTGTCACAGTCGGCACGCTGAGGCTTAATACCTTAGCAAGCTCGGTAATGGTCGTAGGCCCTCGCTCTATGAAGTAGGCGATTATTTGGCGCTTGATTTGGGCTGCTTTGCCTCCCTGCGCCAGTTCTTTTAGCAGTTCTTGATCCATAGCTGTTTGTATTGTTGTTGTGAATGATTGTTTTTGCTCATTGCTCTGTAGCACTCTCAGGAGCTTGTTCCTCTAGTTTGCGTCGTCGTCCACGTCTGTGGGAGCGAGGGGCGGATTTGGGTTTGACCTCATGGGGTTGTTTATCTCGTGGCTTGTCTTGGGCTGTTTGCTCGCTCTGTCCTTGAGCTCTGCGCGCCCCTCTGCTCTGGGTAGAGCGACTTTGAGCTTTTCCCTTGCTCGCTCTCTGCTCGTCTTGGCTGTCGCTCTTTGTGTCTCTGCCCTCAGCCTGCTTGTCTGTACTACTGTGAGATTTGACCTTATTGGCCCCTTGCTTGCCTTTGTTACGTGAGGGTCTGGACTTGTTACCCCTAGGCCTTGGGGCGTATTCGGGGCTCTGGCCTAAACCTTCCGGTATGCCTAGCTTCTCTACGGTCTTGCCGAGGAACTTTTCGATACAGGCGAACTCATACTGATCTTCTAGCCCTACCAGCGTGATGGCTGTGCCATTGTCATTACCACCGCGTGCTGTACGCCCGATGCGGTGCACATAGTCCTCGGGGTCGTGTGGTATGTCGTAGTTGATGACCATCTCTATATTGTCTACATCAATGCCACGTGCTACGATGTCGGTAGCTACGAGGAGCTGGATGTGCCCATTCTTGAAGTCCCTCATGACGACCTCGCGCTCGCTCTGTGCTAGATCCGAGTGCATAGCCGCTACTTTGATATTGCCTTGGCTCAAGGTACGGGCTAGCTCTTTGACTTTGAGTTTGCTAGAGCAGAAAATGATGCATCGCTCGGGAGGATTATTCTCGAAGATGGAGCGAATGATGGGCAGCTTCTGGGGTTCGTAGCATATGTATGCTCCCTGGCGAATACTCTCGGGAGGACGACTGATGGCAATCGTTACCTCAGCAGGTTTTTTCAATATACTTTTGGCCAGCTTCCTGATCTTTGGGGGCATCGTGGCCGAAAACATTACCGTTTGGCATGATGTAGGCAGGAGCTTATAGATCTGCATTATGTCGTCCATGAAGCCCATGTCTAGCATCCTATCCGCCTCGTCTAGGACGAAGTAAGAGACCTCCGAGAGGTCAGCATCCTGTAGGCTGAGCATCGAGAGGATACGCCCCGGTGTGGCGATAACGATGTCTGCACCGAGGAGTAGGCCACGCTTTTGTTGCTCAAAGGCAATGCCGTCTGTACCGCCATAGATAGCTACAGAAGAGATGGGCAGGAAGTAGGCGAAGCCCTCAACTTGCTGCTCGATCTGGATGGCTAGCTCTCGAGTAGGGGCCATGATGATGGCCGTGACTTTGTCCGACTGGCTCTGATCTCGGCTAATTTTATTAATGATAGGCAGCAAGTAGGCAGCTGTCTTGCCCGTCCCCGTCTGGGCACAAGCAATCATGTCTCGTCCCTCTAGTAGGAGAGGGATGGTCGCTTCTTGTATAGGTGTGGCTTCGGAGAAGTTCATAGCTTCCAACCCATCCAAGATCTCGTATTCTAAGTCTAGTTCGTCAAACCTCATGTTCTTATGAATTTCTACAAAAATAGCGATTGTTTTATGAATATCATTCAGCATTCTTTCAGGTTTTAATAACGAAGGTTTAAGCGGGATGAATACCTTCTTGCTGCTTTGTGTTTTTAGGTGTTTTCGTTAATCGTGTGGATATCCCTGACTGATGACATATTGCCACGACTTATATTCTTAGTTATCGTCTGCCTTTTGAGGTAAGGAGCGTTTGCGCCAGCTGACAAACGAGCCGAAGACCTTGTCACTTGGTGCAAATTGTGTTTTCTTATACTTGCTTATTTTTGTCTTAACCATCTGAGTAGAAAGTCTGAGGATGGCTTTGTGTTATTATCTAATGAGTAGTATTAGTTATGAAAAACTTTGAAGGACTTCGCGTTTCCTTTGCATTTATTTACATAATGGGGGGGGTAGTGAACGAGTAGCGCTCACTATGGCAAAAAGATTTGCCAAGTGGAAAATATCGTCAACGTTCATTAGTGTCGGTGTTCGAGAGAGTGAGTTCGTCCTTCCTGAGGAGGTTAAGGAAGTGTATCGTGAGCAAGTAGGCGGTGATGACCGAGAGGTCGTCTATCTATTGCCAAATAAGAGCGACTTCTATGCTCCTGAGAATAAGCTTGCCCTTGGCAACTATCTGCGTGAGCAGAATATCAAGGTTCTATTTGTAACCTATCTGGATGGGCGATTCTTTGATGATAAACTAGGAGTACCAGAGTGTCGTTTCGTTTATTGGCATCACGTGATGCCCTTTGTTGAGCGGGTTGATGCAGCGGAGTGGGATTGGTTCAAGACAAGGTACTCCAAGAAGTGGTGGATTTATTGGCATCTTTTGGGGCGAAAGTATTACCACGGATTGCCCCTTTTCCTCAAGAAATTGCGTGAGCACTACCGTACAGATATCGAATGCTTCGACAACTATATTGCCCTTTGTCCAGAATATAAGGATGACTTTGTGAGAGAACTTAAATTGCCTCAGCTCACAGCCGATAAGATTTTCTCTATCATTAATACCATAGACACGGAGAGAGAGACTAAGCTGATTAAGAGCAAGGTGATTATTTGGGTCGGGCGCTTGCAGATGGTGCATAAGCGTTATGATCGTATGCTGGAGGTTTGGCGTATGGTGCAGGATAAGCTCCCTGACTGGACGCTGAGGTTCTACGGTTCGGGAGATGATATCGCTGGGCTTATAGGGCAGAACGACCTTCAGCGTGTTGAGGTCTGTGGCTTTACGAATGATATGTCACGAATTTATGATGAGGCCGCTGTCCTCTGTTCTACCTCAACCTATGAGGGTTGGCCTATGGTTGTGGCAGAGGCTCAGGGTCATGGCGTAGTGCCGATCTCTTTTGATTGTTGTAAGGGCGTGCATTCGATGCTCGGCTCTACGGTGCAGGCTGGAGTGTTAGTCAAGCCTTTCAATCTTAAGGCCTATGCTCGAGAACTTGTGCGCTTGTGTAGGAATGACGAGTATCGAGCTCAGTTGCAAACGAATTGTTTAGAGAAGCGTAAAGACTACGCTCCCGATGTCAATGATGCTGTGTGGCAAGAGTTCTTCTCGTCCGTTGTTCGTTTCTAGATTAAGTGGGTTTGTGTCAAACGTGCTACTCTCCTTACGTGATGAGGGCTAAGTTTCTTTGGCTGAACAGAGCTCTATCTTGTCCTTAGGGCTCTGTTGGGTATTCTTTGAACCATTTCGACTTGATGGATACTTTGTAGGTATTGTCAAGAATCACCTCCATTCGTTTGTACGTGTGGAGTGCAGAGGTTATTTGCATATCTCAGGTATTGCTTTTGGGCTCTCAGAATAGAGCCCAAAAACTTTCAAAGGCTATCCTTTGCTACTTATATCGGTAGCGGAGGGTAGCCTCTTTGCATTGTGTATAGCTTGTCGGCTTTAGAAGTAGTTAAGGCTCGTGTGGCATGGTCGGAGGTTGGTGCATTTTTGAGGATAAAGTTAGAGTTTCTTGTTGCTTTGAGAACTTTTTTAACTTTCTTTATCCTTAAATATTAATGTGTGTTAAGTGTTGTGATGCGTTTGAGGTCAATAGTCATGTAGATGAGTACTTGTATGTGTATATGCTGGAGGAGGGAATGTCTATTACTGTTCTCTTGCTTCTTTTTGTTGCTATGTCTATCGTGTGATCAGAGCGAGGATGAGTTGCTTGCTATCAAGCTTGAACAGGCTGTTAAAGAGCAGGGACGTCTTTCAGGGTTGGATTCTTTATTTAGTCAGGACCTCAATAGGCAGCCCTCTGCTTCTAGGGAGTTTCGGCGACAAATGCAGGCACAGAGTCAAGGTCAGCCTAAGCGGATGTTGCCGAGTAGTAGTCCCAATGTCTTGAAAGATGCGTTTTATGCTCCAATTAAACGGGTTGTTTCGGTAGATGGTTGTGAGTACTCCGACTTGTTTCAGCATGCTCTGCCCGTAGATGTGATTTGGCCAGGGAATATCATAGATATAACTTCAGCGCAGAGGAATGTCCCTACCGAAATAACAGCCCTTCAACCCTATCGGGCAAAGGGACGCATTAGTCTCGCTGTGGTTAGTGGTCAGGAGAACCTGGTCGAAGAGATTACTTCGTTTGATAAATCTAGCATCTATGAGTCACTCAATAGTCTGATTGGGAAGAATAAAAAGGGCTTGCCAGCAGATATCGTATTCTCCTCTCATTTGGTCCGCTCAGAGAGTGAGATGGCCTACTTTATGGGAGTGACCAAAGAGGAGTATGAGCAGAGTTATAAGTCCTCGTTCGCTGGGGTTCGTTGGGAGGAGAATACTTATAAGATGTTGGTGCAGCTGAGGCAGGTCTTCTTTACGGTAGTTTTTGATGATCCTAGTCCTAGTGCCTCTCGGCTATTTACCTCCAGCCTCACAGTCGAGAAATTTAAGCAGCTCCACAAGGGAAGGGCGCCGCTGGGGTATATATCCTCGGTTTCTTATGGTCGTTCTTTTGTGATGCTCGTAGAGGAGAAGCAACGCACCTACCGAGATGAGGGCGAGATGAAAAAGGCCGTTGAGGTTTATAGCCCACAGTATAAGTCCAGAGTTCCTCATCCGCAATTCTCTCAGGTCAATGTCTTTGTGCGACAAATTGGGGGTAAAACGTTGCCTGTGCAAGATATCTTGCTTAAGTCTCCAGAGAAGCTGCTGAGCTTCTTAGCGGAGCATGCCACTTTTGGTCCAGACAACATTGGCTACCCGATAGCTTATCGGATAAAGGCTTTGGGAGATCTGAAGCCAGTCTTATATAGAAACGAAATTAAGGATAAGTATGAGTTCATTGACTATGAGTTGGTAGAGGATACGAACAAGGTAACCATAGATGGAATTACTCTCAATATTAAGGGACTAGGAGAGAAGACAGAGGGAGGAGATTATCCGCATGTCAGTAACTACTCCTTTTTTAGGTTACACCAATGTAAGGTTTCTATTTTGCCCGATGACGATGATAAGCAAGATTATAGTTCCTATGTTAAAAAGTATGTGGGTGGTGCTGATATTTCTGGTATTGATGGAGCTTCTATTCGTGTTCCGTATACATTCGTCACTCCTGAGCTTGGGGTTACGCCTAGGGCAGCCATACAGATGGAGCTCAATCTGATGTGTCATGCATCGACCTACTCCAATGGATTTATTGGTATCGGAGGTGGAAGAAAATCAAGAGATTTCGACTATAAGGTCTTTGTGGAGTTTCGATATGACATTTCTAAGGGATGTTGGATGGTGCGGCATACGGGAGCTACATCGCATTCAGACTTTAAGAACTTCGGTGTGAATACAGTCTTGAATCATTGCCGTGTTAGTTTTGATGTTGACTATTCTTTTCGTACAGACCAAAAGACATACTAGCGTGTTTAATTGATGATTGAATATTATTATGATGAAAAAGCAATTTTTGAGATTCCTGACCGCCTCCACTGTGTGCGTTTCGGGGTTATTGTCGTCTTGCGATAAGGAGGTACCTGTGCCAATTGATCCTAATCTTAAGGATGCCAAGCCTAATGTAATCGAGGTTAACAATCTGCTTAGAAGTGTGGGTAAGCTGGAGATACCCGAGGATAAGCCTTTCGTGCCAACCTTTGGCACGCCCGTAGTAACAGACGCTGGTGTGCGTAAGAATGAAATTTTAGGTGATTCGGAGCCCCATGACAAGGTCGTTACACCGGTGTCCTACGACTACGTTAGTTCTTCCGAAGACTTTGCGCTCTTAAATCCTTGGCCTTCTGTACTGTGGCCAGGCTGCCTAGTGCAGGGGGAGAGCCTCTATGGGAAAAATGTGCCTGCTACAATACCCATATATAAGAAGCGCAAGCCAGGGCGCATCATACTTCAGCTGGTGTCTGGTACAGGTGATGAAGAGGCGCAGATGTATGAGGAGGTAGCTGATATGCGAGAGAGCAATGTGATACAGGCGCAGAATAAGCTGCTAGCACGCTATCTCAAGAACGGTATGCCTGCCGCTGTGAGTTACACCTTAGAGGCAGTGCATAGTATGGAGGAGTTAGCAGTCCACGCTGGTATTGATGTCAATCGTTCTTTCCTCAAGCTCAAAGCGAGCTTTGGGCACACTTTGAGTAGGGATAAGAACTATATGCTAGTACGGCTGCACCAGCGTTTCTTTACGATGAGCTACGAAGACCCTGATGGAGGCTTCCGGGGGGTCTTTACGGACGATATTACTAAGGACGACCTGGTGCCCTTTACGAGTAATGGCAATCCCATCTGTTACATCTCCTCTGTATCCTATGGGCGTGTGTATTATCTCCTTGTAGAGTCCAGCAACAGCCATCGTGTGATGTCGGCAGCATTGAATGCTGGCTTTGCTGGTATCAAGGCAGGCGGAGCAGTAAAGGATACTAAGGAGCTTCAAGAGCTTAAGATCAAGATGGTGCAGCTCGGTGGTGATGCCAAGGCTGGCCTTCAAGGGGCTGTGACGGGGAGCTTTGCCGATGTGGCGAAGTTTATTACGGATGGCGCACGGCTTAGCGACGATAATGTGGGCGCACCCATTGCGTTTACTGTGAAGCATCTCTACGATGGATCAGTCGTTAGGATGTCCAATGCCTTGAAGTATAGCTACGAAAAGGTGGAGTTTGTGCCTAAGGCTAAAGATATGCTTGTGGGTATCCATCTGAAAGATATTACTGTTATTCCTCGGGTTCTGAGAGGTTGGACTGTTTCAAATCGAGGGCATGTTTTCTTAAAACGTATGCATGTTAGCTATCATAAAACAAATTCGGATAATTTCATAGATAAAGAGATTGGTTTTGACGGTGGACATCACAGTATTCAAGATGAAGCTCGAATCCCAATATATGCTATAGTTGGCGAGAGAACCTATAATGGTACGGCTATTAAAGCTGTAACTATATACGCAGAGGTAGAAGTCGTGTCCTCTGTATATAACACAGGGAAACGAGTGCAGCCAGATGCAAAGACCTTGACGCTGGAACGTACATTCTATTATGATAGGGGACGCTGGAACCCGAATGGCGATGTTGGTGTTGATCCATACAGTAAAATCAAGACATCGATCAAAATTGGAAAGATCGACTTTGATCTGAGCCTAAACTTTGACTTCTTTTTGGACTCACGCTTGATCCGTGAGTAGGGCAGGTGATAGTAGCAAACAAATGGCGGAGGCTAATGGCCTCCGCCATTTGTTTGTGCTTGAACTGTTTACCTTGTCTCTGTGGGATAGTGCGCTTTAGCTCTGTCTAATGTTTCCGAGGCTACTGGCCCCATAGCGTCTACGTTGGAGGCTTAATTGCTCTTGCTGTGTTAGCCATTGCGTTTGGGCTGAAAAATTATCATCCTTTCTAACCAACTGGTATTTTGGTTAATTAGCTATATTTCGAGGGGGGCGTT
>JAUMYQ010000003.1 GCA_030528555.1 Porphyromonadaceae bacterium
GATCTTTTTTCAAAAAGTTCGGGAAGTTTTTTTTGAAAGTTCCCGAAGATTTTTTTCAAGAACCGATAATGACTCTAATTATCTAGAAAAAAGATGAATAGAGTTTATTCGTTTCAATGGATGTGTTGTTTGAATAAGCTAGTCAAATTTTGACTAACTCTTCTTTAGGAGTGGGGCTTGCTCGTCTACAAACTTTGCTTAACTTTGCTCTTAGAGATAGGGACAGCAAATGGTCACAACGCTGATAGGCAGACTCTACATTTAATATACAAGTCTACGAGAAAAGCTTCTCTTCCGATGGCGTGCCGTCTCGTGGCGGATTACAAAGGTCAGGGAGCTCTCAAATCCTGTCTTATCGGGGTCCTGGACTTTATCACGTTGTGACCGCTTTATAGCTAGGGTTCTTAGTCTGACGCAGGCTTTGAACCCTAGTTTTTTGGCAATTAATGAAGAGGAATCCTATGTATGGTGAGCAATATTTAGAGGAGTTAAACGAGGCACAGCGAGCAGCGGTTACCTATATCGATGGGCCAAGCCTCGTTATCGCTGGAGCAGGTAGTGGCAAGACAAGGGTACTAGTTTATAAACTTCTTCACCTCATAGATCAAGGCTACGACCCGAGTAGGTTGATGGCATTAACCTTTACCAATAAGGCCGCTCGAGAGATGCGTGAGCGCATCCTTCAGAAAGATCCATTGGCTGCCTCTCGATTACAGATGGGTACCTTTCATTCTATCTTTTGTCGTATGCTTCGAGACCATGCAGAGCTGCTGGGTTACGCACCCAATTTCTCCATTTACAATACATCCGATAGCCGCAGCCGCATCAAAGCTATTGTCAAATCCCTACAGCTGGACGACAAATACTACAAACCCAACATTGTTCATAGTCGTATTTCTGCAGCAAAAAATCGGTTAATCTCGGCCTCTGCTTACGGAAATAGTAAAGAACTCGTCAAATTCGATATGCGATCCAATGTACCACGCCTATGGGAGATCTACCTGCGCTACGAGCGAGAGCTCCGCGAGAGTAATGCGATGGACTTTGACGATCTGCTCTTTCAAACGAATGTCCTATTTCGTGATCATCCAGATGTTTTGGCTTATTGGCAGGATCGGATAGACTATCTGCTCATTGATGAGTATCAAGATACCAATCTTGCCCAGTATATGATAGCTCGACAGCTGATGCGCCATAAGGGCGCGATATGTGTTGTTGGTGATGATGCCCAGAGTATTTATTCGTTTCGAGGGGCAGACTTGCGTAATATCTTAGACTTTCAGAAGACTTTTCCCACGGCTCGTCTCTTTAAACTAGAGCAAAACTATCGCTCTACGCAGACTATCGTTCAGGCAGCTGGCAAATTGATTGCCCATAATAGAGAGCAATTACCCAAAGAGGTCTTCTCTCTTGGTGATATCGGTGACCCCATTGAGATACACGAGGCTAGCACGGCCGACTTAGAAGCCATGTGGGTTGGCAAGAGAGTGGAGGAGCTTCGAACTCAGAAGTCTAGTTCTTATGATTACTTTGCCGTACTCTATCGTACGAATGCCCAGAGCCGAATAGTTGAGCAGGTCTTTCGTCGCATGAATATTCCTTTTCGGATTTATGGCGGACACTCTTTTTTCGATCACAAGGAGATTATGGATGTGATGGCATACCTGAGGGTTGTGGTCAACATCACGGACGAGGAGGCGATGCTTCGTATCATCAATTATCCCCGGAGAGGCATAGGCGATACTACAATTCTTAAGGTTCGGGAATACGCATCGCTAGAGGGAATAGGTTTCTATGCTGGTCTCTGCCGCTGTGCCGATGGTACAGGTGTCGCACTTAGTCGGGCAACTCAGGCCAAACTCAAGGGCTTTTTACTTTTATTAGAGGACATGAGACGGCAAGTGGATCAGTCTAATAACTTCTTCGAACTAATGAATAGCCTCATCTCTGCCACAGGTATTCCCGGTGAGTTGGCATTGGATATGACAGAGGAGGGCATTAGTCGCCAGCAAAATGTCAAAGAGCTCATATCAAGTATCGTGGAGTATGCCGAGATGACTAGCAAAGAGGGTAGAGAGCCTACTGTAAGTGGCTATCTTGGAGAGATTGCTCTGATGACAGATCAAGACAAAGATGATGATCTGGATGGCCCCAAGGTTACTGTGATGACGGCTCATGCCTCCAAAGGGTTAGAGTTTCCTCATGTATTTATTATTGGTATGGAGGAGAAGCTCTTCCCTTCTATCCGATTTGGCGATGACGATGACAATATCGAGGAGGAGCGCAGGCTCTTTTATGTAGCCATGACACGAGCAGAGCGTACCTGTCATATCGGGTATGCGCGGGAGCGTTTTTACAATGGGCGTACCGAGTTTGGTCGTCCCAGTCGCTTCTTGGGTGAGATACCTGATAGCCTCGTTCGGAGAAATAGGGCTGCTGAGAATACCAACGCTTATACAGCCAAGCGAGGGTATCATGGTTTTTCAGGCGATTCTTTAGAGCTTCCTCGTAGTTTTTCCCCTGTGTCTTTCTTGCCCAGCCAAAGTTCTTCGGGTAGTCGTAGGGTCTATGTAGGACGAAAGGCCAAGGATGAAGAGGTCGTGCAGCACGAGCGCATTGGCGATCTAACTATTGGTGCCCGAGTGATGCATCAGAGGTTTGGCCAGGGTGAGATCCTCTCATTGGAGGGGGAGGGGGGCAATGTAATGGCTGTTGTCTGTTTTGATGGCGGAGATACTAAGAAGCTTTTGCTCCGCTTTGCTAAACTTGTTGTGCTGTAAGGCTGACGATTGACTTTGATGATCCAACATTTGAGAAGAGGTGAGTGTATTGTGTGCAGTAACCTAGATGCGTGCTTTGAAGTGTAACTTGTAGGTGTGTCGATTGGCAGATATCATCAATTTTCTATTTTTGTGATATGTATGTCACGTATTAGTTCATTCTCAAACTAATATCTATAGATATGAAGCAAGATATTAAGAGGCCTATCAATCCATTCAAGAGGGTCTATCGGTTTTATCGAGATGGCTTTAGAGGCCTTACCCCTACTTCACGTATGCTGTGGCTCATTATAGGGCTAAAGTTGTTCGTTATGTTTGCTATTCTCAAAGCTTTCTTTTTTCCAAATCATACCAAGCATCGTGCCGCTGAGCAGCAAATTACAGGCTCGGAGTACGTACAGCAAGAGCTAATTAATCGAGGACAGCAGTAGGTAGACCACATCGTCTGCAAGTTTTTATCGAGTTTTATCAAGCTAAACAGTCAATTATTTTGTATCAATACTTATTACTATGCACATCGAATTAGATTCTTTGATGGCTTGGTCGAGGGCACAGTTTGCCCTGACAGCTATGTATCATTGGTTGTTCGTGCCGCTGACCCTAGGACTGGGGATCATTATGTCCCTTGTGGAGACGAAGTACTACCGTACTGGAGAGGAGTTTTGGAAAAAAAGCGCCAAGTTTTGGCAGAAGCTTTTCGGAATCAACTTTGCTATCGGTGTGGCCACGGGGATTATTCTTGAGTTTCAGTTCGGGACTAACTGGTCCAACTACAGTACATTCGTAGGGGATATCTTCGGTGCACCTTTGGCTATTGAGGGCATTTTGGCCTTTTTCATGGAGTCTACTTTCATCGCTGTTATGTTCTTCGGCTGGGATAAGGTGAGCAAAAAGTTTCACCTTGCTTCCACTTGGCTGACTATCATCGGGGCGACCATCTCAGCTATCTGGATCCTTGTGGCCAACGCCTGGATGCAGCATCCAACGGGTATGGTTTTCAATCCAGAGACAATGCGTAGCGAGATGAATGACTTTTGGGCTGTGGCTCTGTCGTCTACGGCAATGACTAAGTTCTGGCATACCGTGATCTCTAGCTGGACGCTCGGAGCGCTCTTCGCAGCAGGCGTTTGTGCTTACTATGCTCTGCGTAGGAAGAATCTAGATTTTGTTCAGCGCAACATGAAGATTATCGCTCCATTTGGCCTCGTTGCAGCCATACTAACTGGAGCGACGGGGCATACTTCGGCCGTGGATGTGGCTACTCATCAGCCTATGAAGCTCGCAGCTATGGAGGCACTCTATGATGCTGGTTCATGTGATGGGAAGGGGGGCTGTGCTAGCGGTGAGGGGATTGGTCTGTCTGCTTTCGGTATCCTGAACCCGAGCAAGCAGAACGCTCACGATGGTGTAGAGCCCTACCTCTTCAATATCGAGGCTCCTCGGGTTCTATCCTACATGGTCTCTGGCAATGGTAATACTTATATCCCTGGTATCAAGAATATTCTTGATGGAGGCTACTATCTGCCTAACGGAGAGAAGGCTTTGTCAGTAGAAGAAAAGATGGCTCGTGGACGTACAGCCATTGGCGCACTTAAGGAGTTTAGTCAAGCCAAGTCAGATAAGAACGAAGAGGTTGCTGCGCAAGCTAAGAGTGTCTTCGATGAGAACTTCCCTTACTTTGGCTACGGCTTTTTTGAGGATAAGTACGAAGTAGTACCTCCAGTGTCGATGGTCTATTATTCATTCCGCATTATGGTTGGTTTAGGGATGCTCTTTATTTTGCTCTTCGCTCTGCTTACTTGGGTTAGCTTTATGGGAGGAAAGAAGGGACTTTCGGAGCGTAAGCCCTTGATCTATCTGGCCCTTGCTTGTACTCCTTTGGCTTGGGTTGCAAGTCAATCAGGGTGGATTGTGGCGGAGGTCGGTCGTCAGCCCTGGACGATACAGGATCTGTTGCCTGTACGTGCGGCTCTATCTCATCTAGAGACGTGGTCGGTGATAACTACATTTACTATCTTCCTCGTACTCTTTACGGCTATGCTCATCGCAGAGCTTAATATCATGCGCAAGGCTATCCAAAATGGTCCTGACGCTCACTAAGGTCTAAATAAACAAACGTTCTATTATGAGCTACGAATTTTTTCAGAACTATTGGTGGTTTCTAGTATCGCTACTAGGGGCACTCTTGGTATTCCTTTTGTTCGTACAGGGTGGGCAGTCGCTGTTCTTTTCGCTTGGACGAGACCAGATGGACCGCAAACTCTTGGTCAACTCCGTAGGGCGCAAGTGGGAGTTTACTTTCACGATGCTCGTTGTTTTTGGAGGAGCTTTCTTTGCTTCCTTCCCAATGTTCTATGCTACGAGCTTTGGAGGTGCCTATTGGGTCTGGATGCTTATCCTTGTATGCTTCGTTATCCAAGCTGTATCGTATGAGTATCAAAATAAGCATGGTAATATTTGGGGAAGTAAGACTTATCAAATCTGCCTTTTTATCAATGGTGTATTGGCTCCAGTACTGCTTGGAGCAGCGGTATCTACTTTCTTCACGGGAGCAAACTTTTCGATCGATCGATCGGCTATTCTCTCCCTCGATGGAGGTAGCTCAGTAATTTCCAAATGGTTGCCCTATCACGGTGTGCAGTTATATGGCTTGGAGGCTGTGCTGAACCCCTGGAATGTGGTCTTTGGGCTGGCCATTCTCTTTTTGAGCCGTACTACAGCATTGCTCTATTTCATCAACAATATCTCCGATGAAGTCATGGAACGCAATGCGCGTCAGAGGTTGGCTTGGAATGCAGCTGCCTTCTTGCTCTTCTTCCTCCCATATCTTTCGTTCTTGTTCACGAAGCGAGGATTTGCAGTTGACCCAGAGACGGCAGAGATCTTCATGCAACCCTATAAGTACTTCCATAATCTCATTGAGATGCCTCTAGTACTTGTACTCCTACTTGTGGGTGTGGTGTTGGTACTCATGGGTATCTTAATGACGCTACTCAAGCCTGCCTTTAAGAAAGGCATTTGGTACGAAGGTGTGGGTGTCGTGTTGACAGCTCTAGCCCTCTTGCTCATTGCGGGTTGGAACAACACTGCTTACTATGCATCGCTGGAACACCTACAGCATTCGCTTACGATCCGTAATAGCTCTTCAAGTCCTTTTACTATGGAGGCTATGAGCTATGTGTCTCTACTAGTGCCTTTCGTTCTTGCCTATATGGTGTATGCTTGGCGTGCGCTTGATTTACATAAGATTACCAAGAGGGAGATGCAAGACCCTCATGGACACAGTTATTAAAATCATTCTGTCGTATGATCTGACACACGAGAGGCTGTGGCAATTGCCACAGCCTCTCGTGTGTTTAGCCTCCTGAACTAGTATATCCAGCTATTCCGAATAGCTCCTGATAATCAGAATAACATGGGAGGGATATCAGAGCGTTCTGTTATCTGGATCTTGGTGTTTTAACTATTTGTTTTCTAGGTGATTAGATTGAGTCTCGAGCGCTCCAAAAAATCTTCGGGAACTTTCAAAAAAAACTTCCCGAACTTTTTCCAAAAAGTTCGGGAACTCCGAGAAAAATGTTCGGGAACATTTTTTCGAGTGTTCCCGATGTTTTTGTCCTCAATGGGAGGAGGATGGTTTTATAGCTTTTAAGAGCTTGCCAAGTGAGTTAGAGACATTGAATAAACTACACAGATCTTGAGCTCGTTACTCTACCAGAGATGTTCTTTTGATCAGGTAAGCTGAAAGTTTGGTTATCTTCGTGGATTGATTTACAATGGGTCATGTACAGTCTATGATGAGCGTCAAACATATTATAGCTTTTGCTCTAACTCTGCTCCTTTTCTTTGGAGCTAGGGGACAGAGCGGAGAGGGACGGGCTACTCTGCACTTTCTTTCACTCCCAGCCACTACTAAGTCGATGGCTCTTGGAGGAGTTACCACCTCCATTGTGGCTAGTGATGCGGCACTAGCTCTCGAGAGCCCAGCACTTTTTGGTGTTGAGCAGCATGGGCAGCTATCGCTCTCATACATGAATTACCTGTCCGATACACATCTTGGATCAGTTTTCTATGCGCGTCAACTTGGTCAGCGAGGAGCATGGGGTATCGGGGGGCGTTATCTTGACCACGGTCAGCAGGAGGAACGTGATCTCAGAGGAGAGTTTATTTCGGTATTTGGGGCGAAAGAGATAGCTATACAGGCTTCATATAGCTACGAACTAACTGATTATCTGAGGGCTGGTATCACTCTTAAGGCTGCGTATCTGAGACTTGGAGATTATATGGCTTGGGGGGTAGGAACGGACCTTGGCCTCAACTACTTTAGCGAAGATAAAGAACGTTCAGTAGGGTTGTCACTTGTCAATCTTGGACGTCTCATTACTCCCCTTGGTGGTGGCCGTGCGGAGCCTTTGCCTTGGGACATTAGGTTGGGCTATTCTCAGAAGTTTGCTCATGCACCCATACAATTGCATCTTACAGCCTATAGCCTTCGCCCCAAGCATCGAGGGGAGTTTGAGCCAGAGCTTGGTACGGCTGGTCAGGTCGCACGCCATCTGAGTCTTGGTGTTGAGTATGTGCCGAGCAATAAATTTTGGGTTGGTGTGGGTTACAATCCTCGCATTGCTCAGGACTACTATGCTATTCGTGGTAGTAAGTTTGCTGGGGTTTCGCTTGGGATAGGTTTCAATGCCGTAGGCTATCGGGTGGCCGTAGCATCTACATCCTATGGAGGGAGCTTTTGGGCCTTTATGGCAACATTCAGTACTGACTTTGGATTAATCAATAGGCTTTAATAACTAGATACAAAATGAATAAGATAATAGTGGCTATAGATGGCTATAGTTCATGTGGTAAGAGCACGATGGCCAAGGAATTGGCCCGAGAGGTTGGATATATATATGTAGATACGGGAGCAATGTATCGTGGCATTACGCTCATGGCTCTCAGACATGGCTTCATTGGAGAGGCTGGGCAGGATAATTCGGCTATTGTAGCGATGCTGTCCAGTGTCGAACTGTCGTTTCGCCTCAATGCTGAGGGAGTGCCGTGTTTGTATCTCGGGGATGAGTGTGTAGAGCATGAGATACGTACGATGTATGTATCTTCTTATGTAAGTGCCATAAGTGCCATTCCTGAGGTTCGTAGCAAGGTAACAGACCAGCTCCAGGCTATGGGAGAGGAGAAATGTATAGTGATGGATGGCAGAGATATTGGTACGAACGTTTTTCCAGAGGCAGAGCTTAAAGTCTTTGTGACGGCAGATCCCAAAGTACGTGCCGAGCGAAGGCTGCTTGAGTTACGAGGCAAGGGAGATTGTACAACGACTTTGCAAGACGTACTAACGAATATTAAAGAGCGTGACCATGCCGATACGACCAGAGAGATAAGTCCCTTAAAGCAGGCCGAAGATGCCATCGTGCTAGATAACTCTTTTCTCAGTCAAGAGGAGCAGAGCCGACAGTTGCGCGAGCTTTTCGATAAGACAGTTGCGCGAGCAAACTAAAAGAATAAAAGATGGTACCGATTATAGAGATCGATCAGCAGAGTGGTTTCTGCTTTGGTGTGATCAATGCTATCAAGCAAGCCGAGAAGGAGCTGGCCACGGACAGCAAAGAGTTGTATTGCCTTGGTGACATCGTACACAACGATCAGGAGGTAAGTCGCCTTGCCGCCAAAGGGATGCAGACTATAGGCTACGATGGCCTCAAGCAATTGCGCAGTAAACGTGTGCTATTTCGTGCCCATGGCGAGCCACCGCAGGTTTATGAATGGGCAAAGGAGAGGGAGATAGAGCTCATTGATGCGACTTGTCCTGTGGTGGTACGTCTTCAGAAACAAATTCGTAAGAAGTATTTGGAGATTAAGCCACTCGGTGGGCAGATTGCCATTTATGGGAAGAAAGGGCATGCCGAGGTCAATGGATTGGTTGGACAGACTGATGGCGATGCGATCGTTATACAGAATTCCGAGGATATGGATCTGCTAGATTACAGTCGTCCGATTGCATTGTTCTCCCAGACAACACAGTCTCTCAGTGGGTACCATCGGCTCATTGATACAATCAAAGGACGTATAGGGAGTGAGGATAATCTTTATGTGCAGGATACCATATGTCGTCAGGTTTCCAATAGGATGCCTCATATTGCAGAGTTCGCTCGCCAGCACGAGCTAATCTTCTTTGTGGCTGGGCCTAAGAGCTCAAATGGGAAGGTGCTCTTTGCTCACTGTAAGGAAGCCAATGAGCGAAGCATTTTCGTTTCCTCTAGAGATGAAGTGATAGAAGAGATGCTTAGCCCTATGCCTAAAAGTATTGGTATCTGTGGGGCGACCTCTACTCCCATGTGGCAAATGGAGCAGATTGCCGCTCGTATCCGAGAGCTATTGGAGCTTGACTATTAGTAATGGATTACATCACTGTCGACCATTATCAAAACTTAACTAATTAGATGATGAAGTCCCAATCACTGGCTCATCCCGAGGCTTTGGGGGCTTTGGCTTGCCTCTTGGCAACATTCCTCTTCTCCTCTCTAGGGTGGCTTCTGTTCTTGGCCCTAATGATCTATACGCTGCTCTATGTTATCACTCCTGCAGAGCAAAGAGGACGTATGTTTCGTACTGCATCTGTCCTTTGGCTCTTCGCCCTTTTGAGTAGTTTGCCTCTTCTGTTTGGTCAAACAGCTGAAGCAGAGGTTGGTTGGGCAATAACGGATGTAGGGATAGAGGTAGCATTGCGTGTAATGCTTAGGGCGGTTTGCGCTTTTGGAGCAGTGCGTATGCTGCTTGTATTGTTGCCATTCTACGAGCTGTGTCGCTCTGCTCATCGTGTGGGTATACCGTCTCTCTTGGTTGAACTGATGGAGTTGAGCTACCGCTATATCCATGAGCTGATGTACTCCGTGAGGCAAATCCGCCTAGCTCAGCTCAGTCGGCTTGGTTACTCTGGTAGCGTGTGCTCTCGATATCGAGACCTAGGGCTGCTCATCTCTCGAACATTCGTTTTGGCACACAGCAACTCCAGCAAGCTCTATGATGGTTTACTCTCTCGAGGTTTTGATGACGGAGGCGAGAGTAGAAGCATAGTTAGTTGTACGCAGCCTAGTCTATTGTCTAGCTCTGCTCTAGAGTGCGAGGAGTTACTGAGGCTAACCAGTTTATCTTTTGCCTACCGAGGTTCGGAGGCTGTGCTTCGTGCTATTAATCTCTCGGCCATTCGAGGTGAGCGCATCGCTCTTCTTGGGGAGAATGGAGCAGGAAAATCTACACTTATGCGTATCATCTCAGGATTACTTCCTGGCTATACAGGGGAGATTGCCCTCTATGGTGAGCTACTTCCTCAGGGTAAGCAGTCTAGGCAGATGCTTAGAGGACAGATCGCTTTGGTTTTCCAAAACTCCAATCATCAGCTCTTTTGTCCCTCGGTGGAGGATGAGCTGGCTTTTGGTCTGCGTAATCTCGGCTATGACATGGATACAGTGGCACGCTTAGTTACCAATGCTATTATCCGTTATCAGCTAGAGGATATTCGTCATCGAGCTCCTCACGAACTGAGCGAAGGGCAGAAGAAGTGGGTTTGTCTTGCATCGGTCCTAGTAACTAGTCCAGACATTATTTTATTGGATGAACCAACAGCTGCGCTTGATCGCTACTATACGGCAAAAGTGTTGAACCTCCTTGAAGAGTTAAGTCGAGAGGGTAAGACGATCATTCTCTCTACGCACGATATGTATTTGGCGGATAGATGGGCTCAACGTGCTTGGGTAATGCACCGTGGCGAGCTAATAGCGGACATGTCGCCTGCTGATCTCTGGGAGGCATCCGAGGTGCTGAGAGCTGCTAACCTAGAGCGTCCGATAATTTCGAGGAAATCAGCCAGGGCTATCCGAGAGATGAAAGATGAGGGGCATGAGCATCACTATCGCCTCATGCTCGCGCATTCCTCAACCCATAGAGCTTGCATCGTGGGAGCTGGCGAAGGAGCCATGCGTAAGCTAAAGACACTTCTCTCAGCAGGGCTACACTGTATCATCATTGCTCCACAGCCAGTCGCATCTGAGCTGAGTATATGGCAAGAGCGAGGATTACTTGATTGGCAGATGGAGTGCTGGGAAGAGAGCTCTCGTCTACCTCAGGATATCGACCTCGTAGTAGCTGCTACAGATAGCGCGGAAATTAATCAGCTCATAATCGAGCAAGCGAGTGAGCGTGGCCTTTTATACTGCTCGCTGAGCAATAACGCTGCAGGTAATATTCAGTTTGTTGCCCAGGGTGGCGAGGGTATTAGGATCGGTGTACATACGGATTATCAGCTCCCTGAGTTAGCCCAATCCATACGAGATAGGGCAGTGCTGCAGCTAGCGAACCTCCCTAGTGAAAGTCTCTCTCTCCTCTCTCAGCTGCGTAGATCTTGGCTAGAGAGTAACGATATCGAGGATCATGAGCAGTATGAGAGCCTCAAGAATGATATCATCAACCAGTATCTAACACGGCATCAATGATTGGGCTAATAGGTATCAGTCATCAAACCGCTAGTCAAGATGATAGAGGGCTCTTTGCCCTTACAGAAACTGAAATCATCAGTCTTGTGGATGACTGGATTGCTATGAGGTATTTGGGTGGGGCAATTGTGTTATCTACTTGTAATAGGGTGGAAATTTACTGTGATCTTGCTATGAATAGCCCCGAGGCTATCCATAGATTGCTCGATTCATGGCTTGTGAATCTCGAGCTCAGGGATAAGATGCGTAGCCGAGTCTCGCTATTTAAGGGAGAAGAGGTCTATCGTCATCTCTTTCGCCTTGCTTCAGGTTTGGAGTCTATGGTCTTGGGGGAGACACAGATCTTGGGCCAGGTCAAGGATGCCTATCGCCTTGCGGTAGGACAAGAGCAGAGTACACCTATCTTATCTCGTTTGTTTCATAAGGCCTTTGAGGTTGCTAAGCGTGTCCGTAGCCGTTATTTGCTCTCAGTAATTCCCATCTCTGCAGCATCGGTTGCTGTCGATATACTATATGATAGAATACCTTGGGCAAGGGGGATGGATGTTCTCATCATAGGAGCTGGTCAGATGGCTGAGGCTACTCTGGAGCATCTAGTGAGAAAGTCTGTTTCAGGTCAGATAGCTGTTTATAATAGAACAAGGGAGCGTGCCGAACGACTGATAGGAAGTGATTCAGAGATAAATATTTATTCTGGAGATGAACTTAGAGATGCTCTTGCTTCTGCTAAAGTTATCTTCGTCACTACATCGGCTGCTGCGCCCATTGTTCTTCCTGAATATTTGGCAGATAGGGAGGAGGTCGCCATCTTCGATATGGCTGTTCCTCGTAATGTTAGTCTCGAGGTCGGCTCTCTTTCAGGGGTTCATCTCTTTGGTATAGATGACCTTTCGGGACAGGTAGTCAGTGAGTTTCAAAGTAGCTTGCTTACTGAGGTGAAGGCTATTGTTGAGGACGGAGTAAGGGAGTTTAGCTCGTGGCTAAATGCGTCTGAGGTAAGGCAGGTGATAGGGATTATTCAGCGGGCATCCGAGAGATTGTTAGCTTCAGAGTTGGCTCTCTTGCCCACTGACTTGCCTAAAGAACATCAAGAATTGGTGCTTCGTCATGCTCAGCATCTGCGCACGACCTACACCACGGCATTAGCTTCTTCGCTTAGAGAGTTAGCCGAAGGGGGAAACCTCAAGCATATCGATACGATAGGTAACCTATTTAGCCATGTACTTAAAAAATTAGAGCGATGAATAGACTTGTTATAGGCACTCGTGGTAGCCGATTGGCGTTGTATCAGGCAGAATTGGTACGCTCTATCCTCAAAAAGTATTATTCTCATATTGAGGTTGCGGTGGAAATTATCAGGACTAAAGGAGACAGATTCCTAAGTCTTGCTCTTGACGCTTCTGGCGATAAGGGACTATTTACTAAGGAGCTAGAGGAGGCTTTGTTTGCGGGGCAGATAGACATAGCAGTGCATAGCCTTAAAGATCTACCCGTAGACCTGTCTCAAGGGACAGCTCTTGCCGCTATTCTGGAGCGAGAGGTGGCGGAGGATGTATTACTCGGGAGATATAAACTCTCGGAGCTACCTGAAGGAGCTGTGGTTGGGACTTCGAGCCGTAGGCGAGTAGCTCAGCTGCGTCGGCTGCGCCCCGATCTTGTATTTCGACCTATTCGAGGTAATGTAGAGACACGCATCGGCAAAATGAAATGTGGTGAGTACGATGCTATTGTGATGGCTCTAGCTGGTATTCGGCGGTTGGGGCTAGAGGCAGAGGTTGCAGAGGTACTTCCTATAGATCTGATGGTCTCCGCTCCAGGCCAAGCAGCTATAGCCGTACAGGCGCTTGAAGAGCGAGAGGAGCTGTATGGTTTGCTCTCTGTGCTGCATTGCGAGCGAACGGAGCGAGCAGTGAATTTGGAGCGGAGCATTCTACAGAGGCTTGGTGGAGGCTGTGCCATGCCTCTGGGGGTACATTGTCGTGAGATTAATGGAGCTGTTGAACTGTATGGTTTTTATCAAGCAGATGAGTTTGATGATCCAATTAGCGTCTTCTTCTCTGGTGAGGAGAGCGAAGCTGCTGCTCTAGGGGAGCATATGCTCAGAGCTTTCTCATTAAAAGGGTAACATATTTGGAGATATGAAAGAGACCAAGGTTTATTTAGTAGGAGCAGGCCCTGGAGATGTTGGGTTACTAACGATAAGAGCTCAGAACCTTTTGCAGGAAGCTAATGCCGTCATCTATGATGCACTTGTTGGGAGTGATATATTGTCACAAGTTGCTGAGGGAGCAGAGCTAATTTATGTGGGCAAGCGAGCTGGAAAGCATGCTATGAAGCAGTCAGATATTAATCGAACAATTATAGATGCAGCTCAACGCTTAGGAGGAACGATCGTGCGTCTCAAGGGAGGAGACCCTTTTGTTTTTGGCCGAGGTGGCGAGGAAATGCAGGCTCTCCATGAAGCGAACATAGCGTATGATATAGTGCCAGGCGTCACAGCGGGTATTGCAGGGGCCGCCTACTGTGGTATTCCAGTTACTCATCGTGCTATCAGTCGCTCCGTGACGCTCATTACTGCATTTAGTGAGGAGGGAGGTGTTCCAGACCAAGACTGGGAAGCTCTTGCGCGTATGGGTGGTACACTTGTCTTCTATATGAGTATGCGTGTAGTGCCGCTCATAGCTCAGAGACTAGTTACCCATGGGATGGACGTATCTACCCCTGCTGCAATTATCAGTGAGGCGACACATCCCAACCAGCGGTTGCATCTCTCGACTTTGGGAGTTTATCAAGATGAGACAATATCCTATGAGGGCTATGCTCCTGGACTTTGGGTCGTAGGTAATGTCGTGGAGTTTGCGTGTACCTATCAGTGGAGGGGAGGTGGAGCTCTACAGGGGAAAAGTATTCTGGTTACTCGAGCCGAGGCGCAGGCTTCAAGACTAGTTGCATTGTTACAAGCTCGGGGAGCTACTGCTAAGCTTTTACCAATACAAGAGATTAGTTCCATTACGGATTGGATAGAGGACGATAGCCTTTGGGGTCGGCCTAGACCTGGAGCATGGATTGCCTTTACCTCGGTCAATGGTGTCCATCAATATATGCAGGGACTAAGTGCACGAGGAGTGGATAGTCGTTTTTTGAGTGGGTACGGTTTGGCAGCTATAGGCCCAGCGACCTCTGAAGCATTGAGAGCATATTCTTTAATTCCTGATCTTGTTCCCCAAGACAACTATACAGCTAGGGGGTTGGCAGATGCACTTTTGGGCTATAAAGGTGAGAATAAACCTCAAGAAGTGCTACTCCCTACCTCTAGACTTAGTTCGGGAGAATTAGCAGCTTGCTTAATGGTAGCTGGAATATCTGTGCGAGAGCTTTTTATCTATGATAATATTCCTATAGAATACACACGAGAACAAGTTGAGAGATTATTTGAAAGCAAGCTGGATTGGATAACTTTTTGTAGTTCATCTGCGGTACATCACTTCATGAATCTTATTGAGAGATTAGATCTCAGATCTAAGTTGATGGATATTGATTTAGCTGTCATTGGACCTATAACGGCAGAGACTCTTAGGGGATATGGATTAGCTCCCAAAGCTCAGCCCACAGAAGTAACTCTCTCTGCTCTAGTTTCTGCGATAGAGGAGGTCAAAGAAGAGGATACCATGAGATAGGTGTAGAGGAACTGAAGCGTAGAGAGCATGTAGATAGGGTTGGTCATGCACGTTTTTATTGTGGTCTTTTGCCATTTAGTGTAACGTAACCGTGTCAAAAGTCATCCAAGCCATTTGATTGATCTGCAGACTCTAGATATGCTCTTAATGTCTTTATATTTAGTTGTTTATGTTTTCTCTTGATTAGTTCAAAAAATCTTCGGGAACTTTCAAAAAAAACTTCCCGAACTTTTTCCAAAAAGTTCGGGAACATTTTTTCGAGTGTTCCCGAGCATTTTTTAGAAAAGTCAAAGGGAGTTTTATAGAAGCCTTTGAGCAGGTTTTATCAGCGTATATACAAGAGGTAAATAGGCTATCCAAATTCTGCTAAGATCTACTTCTCATACTTGTATAGCTGTTTAGAAATATGTAGCTTTGTGACCTAACTCTATGAGTTTTGTGAGCAAGGTCTCTCAGCCCGAACGAAATAATAATGGATAGAGCTTAGAACAGATTGAAAGCTAAGTCTTCTGCCGTTGTTCTGGTGGTGTATCTTCCTATATGGAAAGTATTGATTAAAAAGCTTTCAACATGGAGTGAGGGATCAAAGAGAAGCTTACCAAGACCTTTTGAAACTTAATATGCTGCCACAACTAATAGAGGAATGTAGATAACGTCCCTAATGAATTGGTTACTTTGTTTATTGAGGTACTGTCGATACAATACTTAGGCTACTTATGATAAGACAACTCAGCTTTCGCACAGCAATGGCGCAGGCATTATTCTTGATATTCTTAGGGGCTATCTCTTGTAAGAAGGAAATCCCACGGGATACAATACCCTCTGCCCCGTCTAACCCAACTAAACCTCAGCGCCCTAAGCTACCGATAGAGTACCTCACAGAGCACAATGTAGCAGCTTCAGGAAAGGCATTTGTAGAAACTGATGTGTGGAGTGAAAGTGGTTATTTTTCCTATCAAGAAGCGATGAATATAGATATTCCTGGTTACCATCTACCTACACCACAAGAGATGAATGGAATCCTGCCCATTCCACATAAAGAGCAACATAAGACCAATCCCAATGGTTATCCCAAAGTATATGTAGGTGTTCCTAAGAAGTTCAATGCAGCTCCTCCCATATTGATACGGGATGATCAAGAGGAGATTCAAGTCGGAGACGAGCGTCTTATATGCACTTCTATTTATGGTATTGTGGGAGCTTATACCAATAGACGAATGTCCTATGCCCTGAGATTTTGGGATGAGGATGAGTGCAAGTACTACTCTGCTTTTCGTTACGAAGTACAACCGATCAATCTTGGAAGTCGTTTCGATGACCAACTTACGGAATATCGCCTGCAGATACGTGTGCGTTATTTGGGAAAAGACAGTCCAATACGCCCTACGGCAGGGGGTATGGAGCTGATTTGTACAGAGAAATTTTGGGCCCAAAACGCGGAAGATGATGTCGTACGTTACCTGACAAATTGTGGCTTTATCTTCGACCCTTCGTCCCCCAAACGTTACCCTAGTCCTCTCGGAAAGGTAGGGAGATATTGGCTTCGCCAGAGCCAGGATGAATCATTATCTCGATATCGCTATGTAGAAGTGACATCTAATGCTACAGGAATGGATGGACATGACCTATTTTCCAAGCTGCCCGTGCGCCTATTTTCTGATAAGTAGACTTACTATAAACCGCAATATTAAATCGAACACTAGAAAATGACGATATTCAAGAGTAATCCTATTCGATTAAGTTTCCTGCTATCAATAATCTTGTTGCTCTCAGCCTGTCAAAAGGATAGACCTAGGATATCAGGACAAGAGCAAGATTTCTCCCCCTTGGAGCTTGTAGCTCTTCCATCTTCTATATCAGACAGAGGGGTAAGCTTACTTAATCCTCAGGGGCTACTCATCCTCTCAGAAGGAAACATGACAAGCGAACCGGGACATTTGAGCTTTGTTGATCAAGGAGTTGATGGCTACGCTAACGGAATAATTAGAGCTATAAATGGTCGTTCTTTGGGAAGTGTTACTCAAGACTTGGCAGTTTATAAGGAACGACTTTACATTCTTAGTCAAAATGGCACAAATTCGGGATATGGAGACATGGCTCATATCAGCGTGTTTGATAAGAACTTTAGGCTTATTGAAGACTATACACCCGACATCGTGATAGAGGCTAATGGTAAAGAACATCCTGAATATATAGCAGTGGCGCATGATAATGTCTATTTCTATGCTGGAGGACTTATTTATGAGTGCAGTACAGAACCAGAGACGAAGGGAGAGTGCCAGTTATTAGTAGAGATGCAAGCTCCTCTCGCAGAGAGGCTCTATAGAGCACATCGCTCCTCTGGAGAATATCTTTATGCCGTGGGCAAGCGTCATGTCTATCAACTTGATGAGGCTAGCAATATCAAAAAATATCTTTTACCTCGGGGCTATGAGTCTCTGGGGATGACAGTTGTACCTAGACTTGCGCAGAGTGAGGATATCTATGCATGGGTACTATGCCGAGAGACAAAGACGAAACAAATTTACATCATCAAGTTACGCAACTTAGAGCAAGAGATCATTTATCCTATTCCAATCGAGATAACGAACTCTATCTCTCCCAAAGAATTGTCATTAGACGTAGTCATGTCACGTGGGGGTGCGATGCTCTTTTTTAGATACAAAGGGACGGTTTATAAATTCGAGACTGAGGGACAAAAGTTGCATACAATTTACAGGTCTGGTAGGAATGGCTCCAACAGGCTCTATGGATATATGGGTATAGATCCCATACGCCGATCTATTTACTTATCCGAGTTTGAAGATTATCCCCAATATGCCAAAGGATGGGTAAGTGAGCTAGCCTTCAATGGTCAAGTGAAACAAACATTTCTCCTAGCATCTCGAGAAGAAATAGGCCTTACCACTACGGGGATATACACTTCTTTTTGTGCTGGGATCTATCCATTGACTACGTTACATCGCGATTAAGCATTTTATAATTAGGAATGTTGCCAACTAAAAGGACTTAACGATATACTACATGTTAATAATAAACAGAAAACTTATGAAACAAACACTAGGGCTAGGGCTTCTGTCTCTAGCAACACTGGTGCCTATCTCTTGCTCACAGAGCAATGAACCCAGGATCGAAAGTGAAGGAGTAGCTAATTACGTTGACGAGATCTCTGCAATAAGTAAGCAGTTATCGATGCTTGAGGTCTATGATCTCAAGAGCGATAGTCTAGCCCTAGTCTCTATTTATGAGGCTATGGGAGGGGACCGTTGGTTTCGCAACGACAATTGGCTTAGTGATAACCCTCTAAGCACTTGGCAGGGGGTACATACAAAAGAGGTCAATGGAGAGGAACGTGTCTATGCTCTATATGTTGGAGGTAATAACCTACGAGGTAAGATACCTGAGACAATCAAGTATCTCACGGCATTGCGCGTGCTACATCTTAAACACAACCACTATATAGATGGGATGATACCAGAAGGTATCTATGACCTTACGGCTCTGAAGACGCTAGACCTTAGTTTTACAGGGCTAACGGGAGGGCTTAGTGCTAAGGTCGGACAGCTTACAGAGTTAGACTCACTTAACTTACGGACTGGTCCATGGGATTTGCGCCAATCAGGAAATTATCTTCCTAATCCACGTCGTCTTTCGGGAGAGCTCCCCAAGGAACTCGGTAAATTGACTAAAGCTCGCTACATTAGCGTTTACAATCAAAACTTCACTGGACGTATCCCCACTGAACTATCAGGATTGTCAACCATTGAGATACTAAGTCTACAAGGTTGCGCCTTTTCTGGAGAAATTCCAGCAAGTCTTGGACAGCTAAAGAGACTAAAAAAACTGTATCTAGGATACAACCAACTCTCTGGGGCTATTCCCAGAAATCTCTGTCAGGCGACATCTCTCGAAGAGCTGATCCTCAGCCACAACCAACTCTCTGGTCAATTGCCTAGAGAATTGAAATATTGGCAACGTCTCAATTTGCTTGATCTTGGTAATAATCAACTGTCTGGTGAATTACCAGAGGAGCTGTGTGACATGAGAGATCTCTTCAAAATTGATTTGAGAAATAACAAATTCACAGGTGAATTACCTACACGCCTAGGAGGAGAGCAGCAGGATTTCCTGCGCTTCGTAGATATTCGAGGTAATAACTTCACAGGTAAGCTCCCAGCTAAGGTGCCACATACGTTACGTAACTTGGATCCTCATGGTATTTATCCTTATCCTAAGACCTTCTATACAGAGTATCGCCTAACGGGTAACCGTTTCTCGGGTCAATTGCCTGAGGAATATCAGGATGTGAACCGTAACTATATTCTACCGCAGCAGGAAGGCTTTGGTTTTAGCAATTACTAATTACAAAGCCTTTCAATGTAAATAAGTTATATTAAAGTCCACCCTTAGTTTGGAACTTGTGGCACGGCATACCTCTTGTCGCTCGTCCAAGCTAGGGTGGTTTGTATTTATCGGGATTTGTCTGTGAGACATAAATAATAGATCGTGTAACTCAACAAAACGTTTAACTATGAACAGAAAAACTATGCTCAGTCTTGCACTGACTGTACTTGTATCGGTTACTGCTTGTCAAAAAGACCCCCTAAGGGTTGAGCCGAAACCAGATCCAGCACCAACACAACCTACTGAGGACAATACCTCCAAGGAGGATAAAAAGGATAGTGACGGAGAAGGCAAGAAAGACGATGAGAATGAAGACAAGCCTAATAACGACAATAACTCTGAACATCAAAATGGTGAGGGTCCAGAAGGTGGAAATGGCGATAATCCCAGTGGAAATAGTGACAATCCAGAGGATGACAACAAGGAAGATACAACGCCTGGGTCTTCTACGCCTACTGACCCAACTCCAAAGGCATTTACAGCAGGAGATTTCATGCCCGACATGCTCTCGAATGGTGTGCTGACGCTCCCAAAACACTTTGTAAGTATAAGCTCTAGTGCTCTGGATGCTCAAAAGTCTGAAATTACCAAAATTATAGCTCCTGGGGTGACAGAGATTGAGGAACGAGCTTTCTCTGGATATACTTCCCTTAGGGCCATAGAGATGCCACTCCTAACGAAAATAGGCAATAAGGCTTTTGAACAGTGTCATAACCTTAGCAAGGTGGAGCAGCCCACACTAATCGAAGTTGGTGACGAAGCATTTGCTCACTGCCTCAATCTTGCAGAAGTCGATATGCCAAAGGTTGCCAAGATCGGGCGTAAAGCGTTCGCTTATCTCTATAGGCTTCGTAAGGTTACTCTTGGTGATCAATTACCTAGCGTGGCTGATGATGCCTTCTATTATTCATCTACTGCCAAAGTATTGGTCGTACCTAACTCTGCCATCTCTAGCTATAGTAATATGGCAACCAACGCTTACTTCCTTAACATCAATGGTAATACTAACCTAGTATCTGGTCAGTATAGTCAGATTCCCGAAACTTTGCTCCTTGAAGGAGACACGCTGTCGGACAATGAAGACTCTGATGAGGAAGAAGTTGAGGTAAGCAACTTTGTCCTCAAATCAAGCGTCAAGACAATCTCAGAGAATGCTTTCAACTCATTGACAACATCTGACCGTAATATTCTCATGGGTTATTTTCGGGCACCTGGTGTTCAGAAGATAGAATCTGGGGCATTTCGTGATCAAGATAAGCTAGAATTTGTGGAGTTCCCCAACGCTACTAGCGTGGCATCAGGGGCATTTGCTGGGTGCAAGAAACTGAGCGTAGTTATTATGCCCCAATTAACCCACATTCAGAGCACTACGTTTGAGCACACAGGACTGAAGTACATTGATCTCTCTTCTGCAACTCGAATCGATGAGAATGCATTCCAGGGTTGCTCTTCTCTAGAGTACATTATCCTAGGAAATGATGTCCCTCAAACCCCTGAGCTTATAGATCCCAATGATCCCCTAAACAGAAGCATATTTGGACGTACGAGGGGAGCAAGTCCAGTAAAGACAGGTCAAGTGACGATCGTTGTACCCGATGCTAGTCTGAGTAAATACAATGCTTGGAAAACAAAATTCGAGCAGATTAAAGCGATTATCCCAGTTAGTAAATTCATACAACCATAATGAAGAAGTTGTTATTTATAATAATCCCTGTACTACTCCTATTGGCTACAGTTGGATGTCAGAAGGAAGAGAATCCAGTTACTCCTAAGCAGCAGGATACACTAGAGGAACCTAAGCCTTCCGAACCTCAGAAAGGGAAGGATGATAAGCCTGCTGAGCCCACCCCTCAAGAGCCCACCGATCCAGTTCCACCGCCACCTGCTCCTATAGAGGATAAGATTTTTACTAGAGGTAGCTTTAAGGCTGATATGATTGCAGAGGGTGTTTTGACAATTCCGAGCGAATTTACTATCGTTGGAAAAGAAGCTCTTGTCGGAAATAATAGCTTCTCCGTTCTCAAAGGAGAAAATCTGAAGCGCATTGACCAAAGTGCCTTTGATAAGTGTCAAGGTTTGCGATTGGTGGATCTCCCAGCTTTGGAACATATTGGAGCTAATGCTTTTATGGATTGTGATGCTTTGGAAGAAGTGCTTATTCCAAAAGTGAAAAGCATAGAATCACAGGCTTTCTATGGTCTACTGAAGCTTAAAAAGGTACAAATGGGCGATACACCACCGACTGCGGAGCTCAATGCTTTTAAACTTAGTACGGTAGTCAAGACACTGTGTGTAGTTGAGGGGAAGCAAGAAGCTTTCACTTTCTTTGCCAATACACATCGTTTTTCGGGAATTGAAGGTGGAGCACCTTTGGTAGCTAACTTCTCTCCTTTGCCTTCTGGAACAGAGATAGAGGGGACAACCATTGTCCGCTATGAAGACATTGGAGGGAATCAAGCTGACTTAGTCCTTGATCCCAGGTTCAAGAAAATTGCCTCACGAGCTTTTTGGGATGTTTCATCTTTGCATGGACTCTTTGCTTCTCTTAGTATTGAGGAGATTGACGAATATGGTCTAGCGGACTGTTCCAATATTTTGGCAATTGATTTTCCACAGTTACGTATCCTGGGCCAAAACGCTTTAGAAGGTTGTTCTCGTTTGATGAAAATTAGCCTCCCACGTGTGGAAGTTATAGGCAGTAATGCGTTGGAACGATGTTATCGCTTCGAACGTTTGAGCATACCAAATATCAAAACATTGGGAAGTCAAGCCTTAGCTGATTGTCAGAGACTACAAATTTTGGAGCTAGGGGATACTCCCCCTAAGACTGGGCAAAATATCTTCGGCAATCCAGGGGCTCGCTATGGCATTAAGTTCGGTCAGATAACTCTCATTGTTCCTAAAGGGGCTAGTAGCAAATATGATAGTTGGCGATCAGCCTACCGACAAATTGGTCGTATTGTAGAGCAAGACTAAAAATATTTAGAGAGTACAAACTACCTACTCATGTAGTTTATTCTCCATTTTGTGGGGCATATCAAAATTAAATTTTGATATGCCCCACTTACCTTTAGAAAGCGTTAAACACAAAAAGTTTTGTACTCTATATAGGAAACGCTCTAATCAGGGTAGATAACAAAGTATAGATCTTTAGCAAAGGGCAACAAAAATCACTACCATATGCTTGCCTATACCTATTAATCTTTCCTCCACTTCAGGGTATCTTTAATTCATTTATCTTGAGTTGATTAGAGGTATACCCCATTTTTGTGCAAAATCTTCCCGATCTTTTTTCTCGGAGTTCCCGAACTTTTTGGAAAAAGATCGGGAAGTTTTTTTTGAAAGTTCCCGAAGATTTTTTCGATCTAATCGGAATCTTGTTAATAGTCTTGTTGTGAGTGTTTTATGTGTTTTAGTTTATTGATAGCTGGATCCGTTATTCCGGATTTTGAGATGTTTTCCTGAAGTCTCATTGGATTTCCTCGATATTTAAGGTATAGGTAAAGCTGTTGTTCTTCGTTGATTATCCGATCAGTTTCTGTTTAGTTGAAAACAGTTTGTGAAACGTTTTCTATTTCATTCAGCTCGTCAAAGTAACAAAAGAGAAACGCGCTAGCCTATTTTGAATAGACTAGCACGTTTCGTTACAAATCCAAGGTGGATTTTGCTGAGATTGCTTACTTTTTCTTGGGCAAGTGAATGGCTATACCTAGGGCATCAGCGATGGCTTCATAGAGAGCCTCCGAATAGGTTGGGTGACCATAGATGGTAGCTAGAACTTCCTCTGCCGTGGCTTCTATCTCCATGACGAGAGAAGCTTGGCTAATCATCTCAGCGGCCATGGCTCCGATGATGTGGATACCAAGGATTTCGCCATACTTATTGTCTAGGATAACCTTGACGAAGCCAGCATTCTCACCCGAGGCTAGGGCACGGCCATTAGCTGCGAAGGGGAACTTGCCCACACGGATCTCGCCATAATGCTCGCGAGCTTGCTCTTCTGTCAGACCAACCATTGCGACCTCTGGTCGGGTGTACACTACCGATGGGGCAGAAAGGAGCTTGAGCTCCATGTGATTGCCGTGTAGGGCATTCTCAGCGGCCACCTCTGCCATGCGGAAAGCGGTATGGGCGAGCATCTTGATCCCATTGATGTCGCCAGGGGCATAGACACCCTTGACGCTTGTCTCCATGTACTTGTCCACCTTGACTTTGCCTTTTTCGATCTCTAGGTCAAGTTCACCCACTCCCTCGAGGTCGGGCACGCGACCGATAGAGAGGAGTGCTTTGTCGGCCTCGATGACCTCGCCACTTTTGAGAATGGCGGCTAAGCGACCGTTGCGGTCCTCGAGGCGGTCAATGGCCTTGCTCGTCAGTACGGTGATACCCATCTTCTCCAGGTCGTGGCGAAGGGTTTCCGATACCTCCTTGTCTAGAGCGGGGATAATGCGGTCGGCCATCTCTACAATAGTCACCTTAGTACCGAGTGCTCCGAGTGCTTGAGCCATCTCTACCCCGATAACGCCACCACCGATGACTACCATAGACTGTGGTTGCTCCTGTAGGCTGAGGATATCATCACTAGTCATCACCCCTGGGTGCTCTATGCCTGGGATGGGGATGTGAGCCACCTTGGAGCCGCCAGCGAGGATGATCTTATCGGCCTTGATAATTTCCTTGCCATTGATCACGATATCTTTGTCTTTGTTGATGGCTGCCGTACCACGGAATACTTCTACACCATTGCTCTTAAGCAGAGAATAGACACCGCCAGTGAGCTTCTTGACCACGCTGTCCTTGTAGGCTACGAGTTTCTTCATATCCACCGTGAAGCTAGGGTCAGCGAAGCTAATACCGCGAGCTGCCGCCTGAGCTACTCCTTCCAGGATTTCCGCATTCCTCAGGAAGGTCTTAGTGGGGATACAGCCCTTGTTGAGACATGTGCCACCAAACTCGCTCTTCTCTACGATAGCGACCTTGGCTCCTAGCTGAGCTGCCTTGATAGCTGCTACATAGCCAGCAGGGCCACCACCGATTACGGCCACGTGGTAGTCTCCTTCCATGCGGATGAGAGGGAGCTTGCCACTCGTGTCGCTAGGGGCTGGAGCAGGGGCATCGGGTAGGATTTCCTCCTTGGTGCGTACGGTGTCTAGGCTTTCGCCAGCTTCACCGATGAAGCCGATGACCTCGGCAATGGGTACGGTCTTGCCATCACCGTGAATGATCTTCAGGAGTACGCCATCGGCCTCGGCCTCTACCTCGGCACTAGTCTTATCCGTCATGATCTCGAGGATGATATCTCCCTTGCTCACGCTCTCTCCTTCTTGCTTAACCCAGCGGACGATTTCGCCCTCGGTCATATCGATACCCATCTTGGGCATGATGATCTCTGTTGCCATTTTATTTCGATTTATAGTTTTACTTCCTTGTTGATTACCCTTATACGAGTAGTGGGAGTGGGTTCTCCAGACAAGCCTTCAGCTCTTGCATGAACTTGGCAGCTGCCAATCCGTTGATTACTCGGTGGTCGCTCGTTAGGCTCATCTTCATGATGGGGCGGATAACGACCTCGCCACCGCGTACCACTGGCATCTCCTTAGTACCAGCTATGGAAAGGATAGCCGAGTTGGGCTGATTGATGATCGAGGTAAAGGACTCTACACCATACATGCCGAGGTTGGAGATGGTGAAAGTGCTACCCTCTTGGTCTGCTGGCGTAAGCTTCTTGCCCACGGCACGCTCGGTAATGTCCTTGAGGCGGAGCATCAGTTCCGTCAGGTTCATCTTCTCCGCGTGGTGCACTACAGGAACGAGCAGCCCTTCGTCCATACCCACAGCCATGGCGAGATTTACGTAATTGTGTAGCTCTATTTGTGAGCCATCGGCCGAGAGCGAGGCGTTGATGTAGGGGTGATTCATAAGAGTGCGCACAACAGCCAGCGAAACGATGTCCGTCACGGTGAGCTTCTTACCTGTCTTCTCGCGGATTGGCTCCATGATTTGAGCCCTTAGCTTGGTGGCTTCGCCCATATCTACCTCATAGTTGAGTACGAATGTGGGGGCAGAGAAGTAGCTTTCACTCATGCGCTTGGCGATGACGCGACGCATCATATTCATTGGTACGATCTCCACATCTCCCTTGGGTGCTGAGCTCTCTGTCGTTGAGGGTTGAGCAGCAGTCTTGATCTCGGGAGCTTCGTTCTTGCCTGGTGTGGCGAAGTTAGTCTTCTTGCGCTCGGGACTGGGGCTGGAGATGGTGAAGGTGTCAAGGATCTTTTCTAAGTTGGGGTGATGCGCCTCTCCCACGATGGCAACGATGTCGCTGCGAGTAATCTTTCCTCTAAGGCCTGTACCCTTGATACTGCTGGTGTCGATACCGTGAGCCTCAGCAATTTTCTTGGCCAGAGGCGTGATGCCACCACGCTCCACATAGGTGAAGTTCGCCACGTCCTCACGGTGAATGCGTCCTTTGTAGCCAGAGCCTGCCACCTGGCTAAGCTCGACGCCCATGCGGTGGGCTAGAGAGCGAGCTGCTGGTGTGGCTCTTAGTTTATTTTCTACCATAGTCTATAGTTGTTTTTTAATACTTTAATGGTCTATAAGTCGGGTAAATGTACAAAAAGTTATGGGCTTAGTGATAACAGATATTGTCAGATATCTCCCCAACTTCCGAAATCTCTGAAGCCTTTTGGTTATCGATCCCATTAGAAATTGAAGAATGATAGAGTAAAGCGATATGAATATCTACTTCAAGGATAACAAGCTCTAGTACCTGAGGCTTCGGAGTTATTTGGTGAGGTGTATGAAGAACAATCAGTTTATGAATAAACACAGGACCAGGTCAGCTTCTCGTGCGTTGCTTCTTGCTATATACTCTGACAGATTTTCGCATATAAGGAAATTTATCGGAGTATATGCGAAAATATTTTTTTGTATATGCGAAAATCTGGCTATCTTTATACTCAGGCAGAATTTCCTGTCTATTAAAACATTACAACACTATGATTAAGATTAAAGCAATCGAGAGAAAAGCAGGCTTCGGCAAAACCAGCAAGACGCTTTGGTATCCTGCCATCCACTTGCATTCTGATGTGAAATTTGAAGAGTTTATCGACCTGGTGGCAGATGAGACAACGGTCTCATCTGCGGACGTTAAGGCGGTATTTGACCGTGCTTCTAAAGTGCTCATTCGTCTGCTTCAGGACGGCAAAAGCGTTGATTGTGGCGACATGGGGACGTTTCGCCCTAGCATCACAGCCAGGAGCGGTTCGGGGGTTGACAGTGCTGAGAAAGTGGGTATCGAACACGTGGATAAAGCGAAGGTTATTTATACCTCGCGTGAAGGTCAAGACGGCTCTCAGAGGCGTTCGCATGGAACGTGCCGAACATGTGCTTGATGTGGCTTACGCCTCTTCGGGCAAGAAGAAAGAAGATAACGGTGGAGGCCCTTCTTCGCCTATCGACAACAGAGACCACGTAGGGCTGTGAAGTTTCAATAGAAGCTACTATTACATTCATACTTACCGAAGTGAAAACAAGAGGGATCCCCTGATATTGGGCATGGCGTGTACATCTTTTCCGAAGATTTCAAGAAGCTAATTTTTATCTTGAGGACGAGGAGTACACTACCCTAAACAAAGGACTTTAAAACTTGTATAAGGATCTTCTGGAATGAGCAAAATTAGAAGAACAGATACGAAAGGAAGACAAGATGACTGATGCTGAATGGCATCCGATATTAGAGAAGGTAAGAGGATCTCAATAATGGTATTTCTGATTAAGTCCCATGAAGTTAAACTTCATGGGACTTAATCCTTACTTGCCGATGCAGAAGTGAGCGAAGATGTAGTGTAGGGCTTCGTTGCTGGTAATAGCTTGCCCTGTGATGCTACCGATGGCATTGATCGCAGCTCTTAAGTCGAGCGTTAGGAGGTCTGTTGGCAAGCCAGCATCGAAGCCCGAACGCATATGCTGTAAGGCTTCGAGTGCTTCGCTGAGCAATTGATAATGGCGGGTATTGCTCACTACTAGGTCAGCTTCGCTCGCACCTGTTTGTTCCATCGTTCGTACTAGGACTTGACGTAGATCCTCCAAACCCTGCCCCAAGCGTGCCGAGATAAAAAGTGGCTGGGTGGTGGGTAGGCTTGTGGCGAGAGTCTCAGTAAGATGACAGCGTTCGGTTTCGCTGAGGTTTTCGCTTTTGTTAATCAGCAATTGGGCTGATCGTGTCCCTAATTTGTCCCAAATCTCTTGTATATATTCTAGTTGATTAGCTTCCGCTAGGCGTGTGCCGTCTAGGACAGCGAGGATGATGTCCGCCTCCTCTATCTTGGCACGGCTACGCTCTATGCCGAGGTTCTCTATGGTATCCGAGGTCGTACGTAAGCCAGCCGTATCTACAAAGCGGAAGAGGTAGCCCCCGATGTGGATGGTATCTTCTATGGTATCCCTCGTCGTGCCGTGTATGTCGCTCACGATGGCACGCTCCTCACCGAGTAAGGCGTTGAGCAAGGTACTTTTGCCGACATTGGTTGTTCCCACAATCGCCACAGGTATGCCACGCTTTACAGCATTGCCTAGGCGGTAGCTCTCTATCAACTTATGCAGCTTGCTCTCGATATTACCACAGAGGGAGAGTAGCTCCGTACGGTCGGCAAACTCCACATCTTCTTCTGGGAAGTCCAGCTCTAGCTCCATAAGGCTGGTTAGGCGGAGCAGCTTCGCACGCAGGGCATTTAACTCTTCGCTATAACCGCCACGGAGCTGACGCATAGCCATCTGATGCTGTGCCTTACTCTCGGCGGAGATGATATCTGCGATGGCCTCGGCATGGCTGAGGTCCATACGCCCATTGAGGTAAGCACGGCGAGAAAACTCCCCAGGTTCTGCTATACGGCAACCCTCGGCAATCAAAGCCTCCAAGAGCCTACGGCGGATGTACACCGAGCCGTGGCAGGCTAGCTCCACGGTATCTTCTCCCGTGAAGGAGCATGGAGCTTGGAAATAGGTCAGTATCAGCTCGTCTATCAGCTCGCCCTCATGCCAAACCTCGCCGTAGTAGGCATGGCGTGAACGAATGCTTCCGGGATTAAGGTCTCGCCCTTTGGCTTGGAATAGGCGTAGGGTAATAGCTAGAGCCTCGCTACCCGATATACGGATAACAGCGATACCCCCTACCCCAGGGGCAGTGGCTACGGCACAGATAGTTGAGGAAGAGGGAAGAAGATTCATTATTTGTCCTCGTCTAAATAGTTTGCCCAAAAGTCTTGATCTAGTTTCTTAATCTCGTATACGGATTCAGACTGCATACCTAGACCATACTCATAAATATATTCAGCCAACTGATCTCCATTGATGAGTGCGATATTTTTGTCTGTTAGCTTGTTAACATATTGGTAGGCTTCTTGAGTAAAATCCGATGTAGTGATAAAAATGCCCTTGTTAGATTGAGCCGCAGAGATGGCACCAACAAATTGTTGAATAGCGGGTTTACCAACATTGATATCTAAAGCATACCTTTTTGCTTGTATGTATATGTGTCCAAGCCCTAAGACATCCTCCTTGATGATGCCGTCTATCCCTCCATCATTGGATAGTTTTGTTTGTTTATGAGCCCCCTCGATTGAGCCCCCATAACCCATAGCCTTTAGGAGAACAAGTGTTAAGCGCTCAAACTCCCCTGGCTTCTTTTGTAGAATAATACTTAGAACCTCCTGCTTTCGCATATCTTTTATTTCTTGATATGCTTGATCAATGATGTCAGCAGGTGTATTATTATCGTCTTTTAGTGCCTTGCTAATGATTATCTTATTTTTTTCCTTGTTCTTATGAGATTTCTGGGCATCTAGATTGCGAACGGTATCTAGCACATACTGTTCAATTGATCTAGGCAGAGATAGCTTTTCTCTGCCTAAGTCACTAATGCGGTATATGCCTTGTTTTGGTTTTTCGAGTAATCCAGAGCGAAATAGATCGCTTAGGCACCAACTAACTCTTCCATAAAATATGTTGTTCCCCTTAGAACTTGATTCAGCGTACTCCTCATCAGAAAGACTGTAGTACTCTTTGAGTAGTAATCTCATATTTTGGGTAGACACATCTTCTCCTCTATCTGCTAAAATCTGTAGAGAAGGGATGTACATCTCGTTAAATTTGGGTAAAGCCATAATTTGTTAGTCTTTTTAGTGTTTAAGAGCCTTACTCCACTTCTCGAGCTTAAACCCTATGAGGACGAAATCTTTACCTATCAGGAGAGGACGCTTGACGAGCTTACCATTTGTAGCTAGCAGAGTGATCTGTTCCGATTCAGTCATTGTGGGGAGTTTCTCCTTGAGGCTAAGTTCTTTGTAGAGCACACCGCTAGTATTAAAGAATTTCTTGATGGGAAGACCGCTACGGGTAATCCATTCTGTCAATTCGGTTTCGCTAGGAGCGTCGTCCACGATGTGGCGAATGTTTACTGCTATACCTTGCTCAGTGAGCCATTTCTTCGCCTTCTGACAAGTGCTACAGGCGGGATATTGGATGAAAATCATTGTTTTATTTTGAGTTGATTAGTTCCCAAAGATACGGTATCTCGAATTTATACTTAATTTCCGTTAGTTAGTCTTTCATTTACCTTCTTCATTACCAAGAAAGCGAAAGTGAACGATAAAAGCATGGCTAAAAATCCAATAGATATGTATATGACCCAATCAAGAGCTGATATGCCATGCAAAGTAACGAAAGCTATACCTGCATATGCACAGTAGGGTAGAGTGATTAAACTTGTGAAGATCACAGGAATATACCTGCGATAGATTAGCCACTGTAATATATGTACTGTTAGATGCAATGTATGCCCTATCAAAGCAACAAACCATAGATGGTACGCGCCTAAAGACAAGCTTATAATTGTTACGAGACTGATAAGTAAGAAATTAAGAGCAGTGCCTATGGCAAAAGTCTCCGTAGAGTATTCAAATACTTTATTTCTCAATAAAAAATGGTAGAGAGATGGGAAACGCTGTTGTAGTACCATTCGATTCTGATCCAACCAACCTTTGAACCTGATAATCTCTTCATATTCATGGATCATGAATATCACAGGTAACAGCAGCATTAGATTTTCTATGTTAACCATATCAGAAGTGTTATTTCTTGGTCCTTTGACAGCTGTCACAGGCAAGGTGTTGAACGGAAAACATCGTCCTTACGTTTGATGTGTTGGATTTCAAAGAACATAAATTACGCGGAGCGTAGGGCAATTTATAGAAGCAGATTACAGCCCACAGAGAGGCTTATTAGGTCAGGATAGCCAGGCACGAATGTAATGCCTAGATCCCACTTAGGGCTTAGTCGATAGCGATAGTCAAATTCCCCACCGTGCCAAAGGAACAAATACTGAAAAGTATCATCTCTATTGCCATGGAAGAGTTGCTGATCTCTGTACCCTTCTATTGCAAGCCAGTTTTTCCGAAAAATAATCGTTGGCCCAATCCCCCCATAGAGGCGATGCTTTCCTGAAGCAAAGAGACGCCCACGAATACCTAAATGCACGAATCCTCCTAGCTGTAGAGCACAGTCTGCATAAAGCCCGATAGTGCCTTTGTAGAGCAAAATGTCTCGATATAGTGGATGTTCGTAGGAGAGAATACCCCCTAGATTTTGGACAAAGACAGCTTGTTTGTCTAAACGTAAAGGCATAATAGCCGCATTCTCTGGCTCGCCACGTGGATGGATACTCAGACCAAAGAAGCGACAACCTAAGGATTCTTGAGCAAAAGTGATGATAACAGAGCAGAGTATGACGAGCAAAAGTGAAGAAAATCTTATCATATGTGGAGCTATACCTCAAACGTAAGTATTACAAATCGATAGGATATTCTTAGCTAAATAATCATGGTAAGAGCAGCGAGCTATCTCCATAGCTTAGGAAACGATAGTCATGAGCGAGTGCGTAGTTATAGATACATCGCCAATCTTCACCTACAAAGGCAGCAATAAGTAGGAGAAGTGTGCTATGGGGTTGATGAAAATTGGTTATTAGCCCTGTCACGAGCCGAAATTTATAGCCAGGAGCAATGAGGATTGAGGTTGGGAATGATATGATTTCCAATTCTTTTTCCGTCATATAGTCCAACACCGCTTCTAAGGCTTCTTCGGTACTACATGGATCATCTTTTTCGTAAGGCTGCCACTGGGTCACAGAGAGGGCTTTCGTCACAGTCCCTGAGCGTAGGGCTGAACCAAGATGATATAGGCTCTCGAGCGATCGTACTGAGGTTGTCCCGATGGCAACGATTTGACCAAGCGACTCCTTGACTCGCTGGATGGTCTGCCGATCAAGTAGTACCAGCTCCTCGTGCATGTCGTGCTCTCCCAGTGAAGCTGTCTTCACGGGGCGAAATGTTCCTGCTCCTACATGTAGGGTAATGTCCAATACATCTAGCCCTCTAGCTTTTAACTTGTCAAAAACATGAGGCGTAAAGTGCAGCCCCGCTGTAGGTGCAGCCACCGATCCCTCTGTCCGAGCATAGACTGTCTGGTAAGTGCTGGCATCACTGGCCTCAGCTGGTCGGTTGAGATAGGGTGGAATGGGTAAGATACCCATGAAGTCTAGCAATTCGCCGAAGGTATGGCTCTCATCTTCCCACGAGAACGCCACCTCGGCCTGTCCCACGCGCTCGGCACAGAGGCGAAGTATTTGCCCATTCTCCAGCTCAATCTCTCGAGTCAGCCCATCACCAACGCGCCAACGCCGGGCATTGCCCAGCATACAATGCCACGAGCAGCCCGATCGGCTACCAAGAGCCTGCTCATAGCTAGCAGGCTCAAGCGGTGAGAGGCAGAAAATCTCGACCTGAGCTCCGCTTTCTTTACGAAAGATGAGACGAGCGTGTATGACACGAGAGTTATTACGCACCAGCACAGCCCCAGAGGGCAGTTCACTAGTAAGGTCAGAGAACTGCCGATCTTCGATTCTTCCAGCACGATAGACTAGAAGTCGGGAGCTATCCCTCTCGTTCAGAGGGTATTTTGCTATCCGATCTTCGGGTAGGTCGTATAGATAATTTTGGATGGATATATCTTGGACATTCATTTGGTTTCATCTCTATTCTATGGATGTCTCTCGAGCCTCTCTTAGCTTCGTCCTTTGAGGTGTAGGGTAAGTAGTCGCTCGGTCTCGGCTAATTTATCAGCTATCGGGAGTAGAGCATCGAGATAATGAAGAGTAAAGCCTCGACGCTCCATCCCCCTAAACCAGGTCATTTGTCGCTTGGCAAACTGATGGATAGCTATTTCTAAGCTACGATACATCTCATCGTAGGTAATCTTACCGATGATGTATTGGGTAACGAACTTGTACTCTAGTCCGTAGTATATGAGGCTCTCGGCAGGTACGCCAGAGGCCAAGAGTTGCTCTATCTCGGCCGTCAGGCCTACATCGAGGCGAGCTCGCAAGCGGTGGCTAATACGCTCTCTGCGCTCCTCTCGGCTTAAGTCAAGGCAGATAATTAGGCTGTTGATGGGGGAGAACTCCGTCTGAGGGGCATCGCCTTGAGAGCGGATGAAGTCAGCAATTTCGATGGCACGAATGGCGCGCTGTGCACTATCTACATCTGTTTTATTGTGCAGGGGGCCGTAGGTCTCTAGGAGAGCTTTTAGGTCGGGGAGGGAATACTCACGGAGACGCTCTCGCAGGAGCTCATTGGCTGGGACATCAGGCAGATGATAGCCTCGAAGCACAGCTTCGACATACATGCCAGTCCCACCACAGAGGATCGGGATGTTGATACCTCGCGCGAGCATATCCTGGTAAACTCTGTGGAAGTCGTGCTGATACTCAAAGAGGTTATACTTACTCCCAGCCGGCATTATGTCAATCAGGTGGTAGGGCACTTGAGTGCCCCCCACCTGATAATCTTCTAGGTCCTTGCCCGTGCCGAGGTCCATTCCTCGGTAGACCTGCCTCGAGTCTGCGCTAATTACCTCGCTGCCTAACGAGTGGGCTAGATGGGCAGCAAAGGTTGTTTTACCCGAAGCCGTAGGCCCTATGATGGTAATCATTGCCGATCCTTCAGGATAACGTCATGAGCTCCTCCCTCTACAATAGAGGTGCTGGAGACTAATGTGATTTTCGCTTTGGCTTTTAGCTCATCTAGGGTAATAGAGCCACAGCTACACATCGTGGCCTTCATCTTGCCCAGAGTCACTGCTAGGTTGTCCTTGAGCTTACCTGCGTAGGGGACATAGCTGTCTACTCCCTCTTCAAACTTGAGGTTCTCCGAGCCTCCACTGTCGTATCGCTGCCAATTTTGGGCTCTATTGGAACCCTCGCCCCAATACTCCTTGACGATATTGTTGCCAATCTTGAGTTTGCGAGTGGGCGACTCGTCAAAGCGAGCAAAGTAGCGACCGAGCATTAGGAAATCCGCTCCCATAGCTAGAGCCAGAGTCATATGATAGTCATGCACTAGCCCTCCGTCACTACAGATAGGTACATAGATGCCAGTCTCCTTGTAGTAAGCATCACGCGCTGCTGCCACCTCAATCACAGAGGTTGCCTGCCCACGGCCAATCCCCTTTTGCTCACGGGTAATGCAGATAGATCCACCACCAATACCGACCTTGATGAAGTCCGCACCGGCCTTGGCTAGGTAACGAAAGCCCTCGGCATCCACAATATTTCCTGCCCCAATCATGATGTTATCACCATAAGTCTCTCGTATCCAGTGAAGCGTATCGAGCTGCCACTCGCTATATCCGTCCGAGGAGTCTATGCATAGCACATCCACACCAGCCTCAACGAGGGCAGGCACGCGCTCTTTGTAGTCTCTCGTGTTGATACCTGCCCCAACGAGTAGCTCCTTAGTCTCCTTGTTGGACAGCTCTATGGGGTTATCCTTGTGGGCATCGTAGTCTTTTCTGAAGACGAGGTAAACTAGATGGTCATTTTCATCGATGATGGGGAGCGTGTTGAGCTTGTGTTCCCAGATGATGTTGTTAGCCTCCTTGAGCGTGATACCTAAGCGACCAACCTTGAGCCGATCAAATGGGGTCATGAACTCTCGGACAGGTTTGTCGAGCGCATCGACATCTAGGCGATAGTCTCGGCTCGTGATGATGCCTAGGAGCCGGCCGTGGCTCGTACCATCCTCAGTGACCCCGATAGTCGAGTGGCCAGTCTGACGCTTAACCCGGAGCACATCGGCTAGTGTGCAGGAGCCGCTAACGTTAGCGTCGCTTGTGACGAAGCCGGCTTTGAACTTCTTGACCCGGCGTACCATCTCGGCCTGCTCGGCAATGGGTTGAGAGCCGAAGATGAACGACAGTCCTCCATTGCGAGCTAGCTCGATGGCGAGAGTATCGTTAGACACAGACTGCATAATGGCCGAGACGAATGGGATATTGAGTTTAATGCGCGAAGCCTCACCCTGCCTATAGCGTACTAGAGGTGTCTGGAGATTGACGTTTTGAGGTATGCACATCCGTGTGGTTAGCCCAGGGATTAGAAGGTATTCGCCGAAAGTGCGAGAAACTTCATTCACATAAACAGCCATAGTGTTGTCTTATATAATACGTAATTATGTACTTGAAATTTCCAGACAAAGCTAACTTTTTTCTAGTATATAGCCAAGTACCTTCAGAGAGTTATCCCTAGAAGCTGATCCTGAGGTTGTTTAGATGCCATTCATGAGGGACTAGTATACTATCAAAGGTATTTAAGGAGAGGTATGGTTGGTAGAATGCCTCTAATTCGCTTAATTCAAATAGGTTATAGGAGTACCCCATTTTTGTATGAAATGTTCCCGAACTTTTGTCTCGGAGTTCCCGATCTTTTTTCAAAAAGATCGGGAAGTTTTTTTTGAAAGTTCCCGAAGATTTTTTGTGAAAATCGGGATATTTCGTAATTGATTATATGTAAGTGTGTTATGGATTCCTTCTAAGAAACTATGAACTGTCTGGTTATTGAGCTGAGGTTCTAGGTAATACCTGCCATTTTTGCCCTAACCCTCGTTTCTTACTCTTTTACTATATTTGCTTAGCTAGGGATATTGTGGAAGTCCTAAGGGATAGATGAATTAGATGAAACATATAGCACTGAGAGATGAATACAGACTGGCAATTGATTTATCGCGAGAGATGCACTACCGCTCTTGAAGCAGTACGCCGAGGTATTGATCGAGGTCAACACCTCGTCTTTGGACATGCAGCCGCGGCGCCCACTACCATAGCAGAAGCAATGTTTGAGTTGCGAGACGAGCTGAGCGACCTCAAGATCTTTCATATGATCTATATGGGAGAGCCGTGGCACTTGCGTCCTGAGATGGCTGGCTGCGTGCAGCCTATGCTCAACTTTCTGGACAAAGGCTCTAGGGTAGCTTATCGGGAGTGTCGAGCGGACTTTATTCCCTGTCACTTTCATGAGCTGCCAGATCTCTTTGTCCTTGGATTGTATCCTGTAGATGTTGCTATTGTACAGCTCTCTCTCCCGAATGCCGAGGGTTATTGCTCTTTCGGAGTGTCCAATGACTACACCAAAGCAGCTGCCGAACATGCTTCGGTCATTATAGCAGAGGTCAATGATAGGATGCCTTTCATCGGTGGGGACAACTTGATACACGTTTCGCAGCTTGACTATATTGTAGAGGTAAGCAAACCTCTGCCCGCTGTGCCTGCAGCCCCTATCGGAGATATAGAGAGGCAAATTGCCGCACATTGTGCTCCTCTTATTAGGGATGGAGATACGTTGCAGCTTGGTATTGGAGCCATCCCTGATGCTGTGCTTCAGAGCCTTCATGGACGAAAAGATCTCGGTATTCATACTGAAATGTTTACTGATGGAGTGATGCATCTTATTCGCTCGGGGCAGATCAACGGCAAGCGTAAGACGTTGCATCCAGGGAAGGTGGTGACAACGCTCGTTATGGGCTCCGAAGAGCTATACGAATTTTTAGATCATAACGAGATGATCGAGATGTATCCCGTCAGTTACACCAATGATCCTTATATCATCGCTCAGAATGATAGGCTTATCTCGATTAATTCTTGTCTAGAGATAGATTTGACGGGGCAGGTAGCATCGGAGGCTATTGGCTTGAATCAGTTTAGCGGTACAGGAGGGCAGGTAGACTTCTTGCGCGGAGCTAAGCGCAGTAAAGGTGGTCTTTCCATTCTGGCCATGCGATCTACAGCTCAGGGCGACACGATCTCTCGCATTGTGCCTGTGCTCTCGGAGGGTGCGAACGTTACAGCTGGTCGCAATGAGGTGGACTATATCGTTACAGAGCATGGTTGCGTGCGTCTGCGAGGTCTGTCTTTACGTCATCGGGCCGAGGCCCTAGTGAGTATTGCTCATCCTCAATTTCGTCCGATGCTTCAGGATGCTATAGGGAGGCGCTTCTATGCTAAGTCCTAGTTTTCTGTCTCGAACTTTTGATATGGAGGTATTATCTTTGGGCTACAGAGTGAATGATACTACTTCACCTCAAGTGAAGGGATAGGATATAGAACCAGTAAACTAAGTAAGAATAAAAGCTATGCTAGTGAAGCAAATTACCTCGTGTGTGATATTCGTCCTTATGTTGGCCTGCTGTGGTACAGTACCAGTAACAGGGCGTCGTACATTGAGCCTCGTGTCCGATACCGAGATTCTCAATAGTAGTGTATCTCAATATCGATCATTTATCCAGAAAGCTCCGCTTAGTACGAATGCTACCACCAATAAGCGAGTGTCTGACGTGGGCAATAGGCTCGTTCAGGCTACGATGCAATACCTCAAGGATAATAACTATGGTAGCCTTGCTGAGCAAATGGCTTGGGAGCTGAATGTTGTGAATAGCAATGCCATCAATGCTTTTTGTATGCCTGGGGGAAAGATTGTAGTATACACTGGGATACTTGGGCTTATTGGTTCAGGAGTAGAGGCCGATGCTCAGCTTGCAGCAGTAATAGGTCATGAGATAGCTCATGCGTTAGCTAAACATGCCAATGAGCGCATTAGCAATCAGATGTTGATGCAGCTCGGTGGTAACATCTTGGGTAGTGTGGTCGGTAATCAGTCTGCTACTTTGCAGGCTGTTATCGGTCAGGCATATGGCTTGGGTACAAATGTGTTTGTCGCCTTGCCTTTTGGTAGGAAGCAAGAGCTGGAGGCAGACAAGATAGGGCTCGTACTTATGGCTATGGCAGGCTACGATCCTGTCCAAGCAGTTAATCTATGGCGTAAGATGGCGGCTAAGACTGGCAGTAGTGGCCAGAGTGACTTTTTCTCTACGCATCCATCGGATGAGACTCGCATCGCTGAGATTCAAAAGTTTCTTCCTGAAGCACAGAAGTACTATCGAGCGAGGGCTTCAGTTGCTACGCCAGGAAAGACAACCAAATCTCAGGGCTTTCGTTATGAGACCGTGAAACGCCCCTAAGAGTTATAAGGCATGTGACGAGATAAAGTAAACTACTAAACAAATAGATTTTTATGAAGAAGGTTATTTCCACAGTGGAAGCTCCTGCAGCTATTGGCCCATATAGCCAAGCTATTTTGACAAATGGCACACTCTATGCTTCTGGGCAGTTGGGCATAGATCCCAAGACGGGTGAGTTTGCCGATGGTATCACGGCTCAGACTGAGCAGGCATTTCGTAATATCCATGCCATACTCAGGGAGGCAGGTATGAGCATCGATGATGTGGTCAAGACGACCGTATTCTTATCAAGTATGGACGATTTCGCATCGATGAACGCAGTCTATGCTACACAGTTTACCAAGGTTCTTCCAGCACGTTCGGCTGTGGCTGTGCGTACGCTGCCGAAGAATGGCTTGGTAGAGATTGAGGTTTTGGCTATTAAGGGCTAAAGATCGAGGAATAAAAATGGGCGGTGCAATTGTTGCACCGCCCATTTTTATTGATCTGTATAGGAGAAGCTTATAATTCTCTCACCAATGTCAACAAATTAGTTTTCCTTGACGTTGGGTAGTTCTAGCCCATATCGCTTTTTCTTATCGAGCATCTTGAGGGCAGTAGCGATGAAAAAGGCAATTACACCAAAGGAGGCAAAGATGATCATGGCTGCAGTGTAGTTCTTGCTTGCCCCAGCCTCTGGATTGGTAAGCTGGACCACATAGCCGATAAGCATAGGTACGACCATCAGTCCAACATTTTGAATCCAAAAGATAGCCGAGTAGGCTGAGCCTAGTACTTTCTCGTCTATGAGTTTCGGTACGGATGGCCAGAGAGAGGCGGGCACGAGGGAGAAGCTAATCCCTAGAATGATGATGGTGGAATACATTACTGCAGTAGAGGCTACTTCTCCTGGAGTGAATGGGAAGAAAGCGAAGATGAGGTGACAGACCGAGAGGAGTATAGAGCCAATCATCAGCATCGTGGCTCCCTTGCCGATGTAGTCGAGGGCAATCCCCAAAATAGGGGTTAGAATCATCGCACCTATGGGGAAGATGCTAAAGATAGACGCTGCACTCTCGGCTGTAACACCAAGGTTGCTAGCTATCATCTCGGTAGCAAACTTCTGGAAAGGGAAAATAGCCGAATAGAATAGCACGCATAAAAGTGCTATGAGCCAGAATATACTACTGCCAAAGATGAGCCTAAGGTCGCTGAACTGGAATGGCTCCTCCCCCTGGCTTGCTTCGCCACCGATTTGCTTATCGAGCTTTCTATCCAGCAGATTGTAGATGATATAGAGAATAAGTCCGATACAGAGAAAGAGTGTTGTGACGAAGACAGGACGCAGTACAGATGGGTCGCCCATATCTGCCAGGCGTGGCGAAAGTTGAAAGACAGCGAAGACACCAAGGCGCGCAATAGCCATCTCCACGCCCATTGCTAGAGCCAGCTGCTTACCCGAGAACCATTTAACTAGAATGCGAGACACCGTTACCCCACCCATCTCGCAGCCACAGCCAAAAATGGCAAAGCCAATACAGGCAAGTTTGGCTGAGGCTGGGAAGCCAGAGCCAAAGGAGCTGAGGATATCGTAGCCAAACCCTCCAGAGGCGAAATAGTCACTCAGAGCATAGAGCTTGATAACTGCCCCGATAACCATTAGTCCTCCAGAGAGGAGTGCAGTGAAGCGTATACCCATCTTGTCGAGGATGATCCCTGCAAAGATGAGGAAGAGGGCGAAGACATTTAGAAAAAACTCACTACCTGCGTACGTGCCGAAGACATCAGAGGTCCACTGCACCTCCTTCTCCAGCATTGTTTTCAGTGGCGAGAGGACATCAACGAACATATAAGCGAAAAACATCGTGCTGCTCACTAGGAGCAGCACCACCCAACGTACCCAAGTATCACGTAAAGAGGGCATGGATAATGACTGTGTCATAGGTTTAAGAATTGTGATTTAGTTGTTCTTTTCTTCTTGATTTAGGTGAGCCAGCAAGTCGGCCACGATGAAGTTACTTCCTCCAACGAAGATTAGGTCACGAGGGCTAGCCACCGTCTTAGCTGTTCTGAGTGCATCGGCTACAGAAGAGAAGTGTTTTCCTTGAAGCCTAGCAGTTGCTGCAAGCTCCGCTAACCTCTCGGCAGGCATTGCTCGTCCGCTCCGGGCTTGAGTGAAGTAATAGGCAGCACTTGAGGGAAGGAGGTTCAGTACGTTCTCTACATCTTTGTCCTCCGCCATGCCAAATACGATGTGCGTCTGGGCATAGCAGCAGCTCATACGGCCAATTTGTGCTACTACTTGTGCTATGCCAGCAGGATTGTGAGCGGTGTCACAGATGATGCGCGGACTTTTGTCCACGGTTTGCCAGCGTCCTTGCAATCCAGTTAGGCTGGTAACCTTGGTGAAGCCCCCACGCACGGCCTCCACTGTGAGGGTAAAGTGTGGGCGAAGTGCGCAGAGTGCTGCCAAAACGGTGGCGGTATTCTCGGGCTGCACTAGTCCCATCAGTTCACCATGCAGCACGCCCCAGCTTTTAGTGTAGTAGATGTAGCCTACATCCGTGAGTTTAGCCTCTGTTAGCTCGCCTGTCTCTTGTGCCCAGATGACGGGTGCAGAGGCTTTTTTTATGCTCGCTTCGAAGGTTTTTCGTACTTCAGGGGCGGAAGCATTACCTATAATAATAGGTGTATTGGGCTTGATGATGCCAGCTTTTTCGCCTGCTATGGCAGTAAGCGTATCACCGAGGTATTCTGTATGATCCAGACTGACGTTCGTGATGATGCTTAAGATTGGGCTGATAATATTGGTGCTGTCAAGCCTGCCCCCTAGACCAACCTCTATAATGGCCACGTCCACCGCTCTCAGACGAAAGTATTCAAACGCCATCATGGTAGTAAGCTCAAAGAACGACGGTGCATGGCACGAGACGATCCCTTGGGCATCCTCGACAAATTGTGTAACGAACTCCTCGCTGATCATGTCACCATTGACGCGGATACGCTCCCGAAAGTCGAGAAGGTGTGGCGAGGTAAATAGTCCCACCCGATAGCCTGCTTGCTGCAAGATAGCGGCTAAGGTGTGCGAGGTAGAGCCTTTGCCGTTCGTTCCCCCCACGTGGATGCAGGGATAGGCTCGGTGTGGATGCCCATAGTGAGCAGATAGACCTTCCGTGCGCTCCAGACCAGGCTTATATGCCGAACCCCCGTCTTTCTGAAAGACAGGGGTTGCAGCAAACAAATAATCAATAGCCTCTTGATAAGTCATCGCTCTAGAGCTTGATGCGCTCAATGGTTTGATCTCGGTCTGGTCCTACAGACACTATAGCGATGGGCACTTCTAGGCTTTGCTCTATGAAAGTAATGTAGTCCCTAAGCTCTTTGGGAAAGTCCGCCTCGCTCTTGAACTGAGACGAATCCGCCTGCCAGCCCTTAAAAGTCTTGTAGACAGGCTTGCAAGCCTCTGTCAATTCGTAAGGGAAGTCTGTCGTTACCTTGCCATCAATTTCATAACCAATGCAAACCTTGACCTCTTCGAATGTGTCCATCACATCGCTTTTCATCATAATGAGCTTCGTTACACCACTTAACATCACAGTATAGCGGAGGGCCACTAGGTCGAGCCAGCCACAGCGACGTTTGCGCCCCGTCACTGATCCAAACTCATGCCCGAGTTTGCAGAGCTGCTCGCCCATCTCATCAAATAGCTCCGTTGGAAACGGTCCTGAGCCAACTCGAGTACAATAGGCTTTGAATATGCCGTATACCTCACCGATTGTGCGAGGAGCTACGCCTAGCCCCGTGCAGCAGCCCGCACAAACAGTGTTGCTAGAGGTAACGAACGGATAAGAGCCGAAGTCTATGTCTAGAAGTGAACCTTGTGCACCCTCGGCAAGGATTTTCTTGTTTTCCTTTAGTGCCCTGTTGATGAGCTGCTCGCTGTCTACGAAGGTATAAGCCTTAAGTTGTTCGATAGCTTCTAGCCACTGTGCCTCTAGCTCGTCCAGGTTGCCTAGTGGATAACCCATGGCCATGAGGATACCAATGTGCCGGGCTTTGGCCTCTTGGTACTTGCGCTCGAAGTCTAGCTCAATGTCTCCTACGCGCAGCCCATAGCGACCAACTTTGTCCGTATAGGTTGGTCCAATACCCTTGCCTGTAGTACCAACCTTGGCCGCACCCTTTGCCGCTTCGTTCGCAGCATCTAGCAGACGATGCGTGGGGAGGATGAGGTGGGCTTTGCGAGAGATTGCCAGGCGGACTTTGAGGTCGTGTCCGCTACGAGCCAGCCCTTTTGCCTCGTCAATGAATAGTACTGGATCTAGCACCACACCATTGCCAATGACGTTGAGTTTGTTTCCTTGAAAGATGCCCGATGGGATTGAGCGCAGTACATACTTCTCTCCATCAAACTCCAGCGTATGACCAGCGTTGGGGCCCCCTTGAAATCTTGCGATAACATCATACTTGGGAGTCAGCACATCCACAATTTTACCCTTACCCTCGTCACCCCACTGTAGACCCAGCAGGACATCTACTCTTTCCATTATTTATAGTATGTGATTATTGTATTACGTTCTCTTGGCAAGGTATGAGGGAAACCCAGAACCGTTGCGCTGCACAAATATAGCAAAAACATAAATCTGTGCCGATGTATCTTGATATTACTTGGGGTTGGATACCACTAAAATTGAAAAGTTTTGTGGGGTTAAGCCCTGTATTGTTTGAGAGAGAAGCTAATCTATTCATCCTTATGCTTTTAGATGTATACCCCATTTTTGTGCAAAATGTTCCCGATCTTTTTTTCTCGGAGTTCCCGATCTTTTTGGAAAAAGTTCGGGAAGTTTTTTTTGAAAGTTCCCGAAGATTTTTTGTGTAAATCGGGTTCTATGTTATTGTATTAACAATCAATCTGTTATGCTTTTTATTATTCACATATTAGATCGTGGACTAATCAACTAGAGGTTGGGATATTTTTGATTTATGCGAGACCCTGTTTGGTGGAATATAGATGATAGTAGACATCATTTTGATTGGGTTACTTGGTGTGTTCATTGCAGTGGTATACTTTATTTGACTACCTTTGCTCGACAAAAGAACCAATATGCAAATCAATAAGCAATACCCTCTGATGAGCATCCCAGATATACTGGACGCAGAGATACGTGCCATTCAGTCTATCCCTCCCTCCAACAATTATGAGCAGGCTATCCGAATTATCCTAGAGCGAGTGCATGAGGGGCAAGGTCGGCTTATTACTTCAGGTATGGGTAAGGCTGGACAGATAGCGCACAATATTGCTACGACTTTCAGCTCTACGGGTACGCCTGCTTATTTTCTTCATCCTAGTGAAGCGCAGCATGGTGACCTTGGTATGATGCGAGAGGGGGATGTGCTCCTTATCATCAGTAACTCGGGAAAGACCAGAGAGGTGTTGGAGCTGGTTACTCTTGCTAGGAGGTTAGCTAGGCAGGTGCCCATTATTCTGATCACGGGTAAGACTACGAGCTCGCTTGCAGAGCAAGTAGATGTTTGCCTCTCGACAGGTGATCCTCAAGAGGTCTGTCCGCTAGGATTGACGCCTACCACTAGTACCACAGTCATGACTGTAATTGGGGATTTGCTTGTTGTTAGTGTTATGCAGCGTATAGGATTCTCTCATGAGCAGTATGCTCTTAGGCATCATGGTGGCTACTTAGGAGAGAAGAGTAGGGAGGCTTCTGCTATAGAGGGCGTTTAATGCCCTTGGGTGCGCTTGCTCGGCGGTGGAGTGGCGTACCGATATTGGTAAGTTCTCTAGGGGCTTTGTACCTTGCTGCGTAGTCTCTGGAGGAGTAAGGTACAAACCACCTCCGTTTATAATAGAGAGGTGCTAAAACGTAATTTCATTGAAGACATTTGAAGAATTGGGCGTGTCTACGCCTATTTGTCAGGCTATCTCGGAGCTTGGCTATGAACATCCTATGCCTGTACAGGAGGCTGTAATCCCTTATTTATTGGGTAGCCCTATCGACCTGATTGCGCTCGCTCAGACGGGAACGGGCAAGACAGCAGCCTTTGGCTTGCCCCTCTTGCAGATGCTCTCGGAGTGTAGGGACAGTGGAGGCAAGCCTCAGGCCTTGGTGCTTTGCCCTACAAGGGAGCTTTGCCTGCAAATAGCAGATGATCTTGCCGCGTATAGCAAGTATATTCCTAATGTGCGCATTCTGCCAGTTTATGGTGGCTCGTCTATCGAGGCTCAGATACGGGTGCTGCGCCGTGGAGTAGAGGTCATTGTGGCTACTCCAGGGCGACTTATCGACTTGATGGATCGTGGCGAGGCTTCGCTCTCGGAGATCAAGACAGTGGTACTAGATGAGGCGGATGAGATGCTCAATATGGGTTTTGCCGAGAGCTTGCAGACTATCCTAGCGGATGTTCCCGAGGAGCGTCACTTACTACTCTTCTCAGCTACGATGCCGAGGGAGATAGCCGTCATCGCCAGCTCCTATATGCGTGACCCTAAGGAGATCGTTGTGGGCAATAGAAACGAGGGGAATGCCAACATTAAGCACGTCTATTATATGGTGTCGGCTCGGCACAAATACCTTGCCTTGAAGCGTATTGCCGACTATTATCCTAGTATCTATGGTATCGTCTTTTGCCGTACTCGCAAGGAAACACAGGAGATAGCTGATCACCTGATTAGAGATGGCTACAATGCCGATGCCTTGCATGGTGAGCTAAGCCAAGCCCAGCGTGACTATGTGATGCAGAAGTTTCGCATTCGCAACCTGCAAATCCTCGTTGCTACCGATGTGGCGGCACGAGGCTTAGATGTGAACGACCTGACGCATGTCATTCACTACGGCTTGCCCGATGATATAGAGAGCTATACGCACCGCTCGGGGCGTACCGCTCGGGCGGGTAAGACAGGGCTGTCCATTGCCATCTGCCATAGCCGTGAGCGTGGCAAGCTTAAGGATATTGAGCGCATCATCAAAAGTCCAATAGAGCGTGTGCAGATGCCTAGCGGTAGTGATATATGCGAGAAGCAGCTCTACAACCTTGCTAGTCGCCTAGAGCGTGTGGAGCTAACGGAGGATGCGACCTTGGAGGAGTTTTTACCAGGCATACTTCGTAAGCTTGATTGGCTTGATAAGGAGGAGCTGGTGCGTAGGTTGATGCTGATGGAGTTTCGTCGTTTGCTCGACTACTACGAGAGTGTGGAGGATATCGAGGAGGTCGAGGAGCGCAAGGGCAAGGAGCGTGGAGAGAGTACCTCAACCAAGAGAAATAGAGTAGCTGAGGCTGGTATGGTGAGGCTCTTTATCAATTTTGGTAAGATCGATGGGATGTTCCCCAATAAGCTCATTGAGCTAGTCAATAAGTGTGTGCCTGGGGCGAGGGTTAAGATCGGTAAAATCGACCTGTTGCCCAAGTTTTCGTTCTTCGATGTGGACGAGATGGAGGCTGCCGATGTGGTGGAAGCTATGAGCCGTTACGAGGTTAATGGACGTAGGATCTCGGTAGAGTTTGCCGATAAGCTGAGTGAGCAGCCTAAGGGGCGGAAGACCATTCGTCAGCCCCATGGTGAGGCTCGCCATAAGCAGCGTGATGAGAGTCGCTGGGCCACCAAGGAGAGAAAGTCCGCTCCCAAAGGTCGTAAGGGAAAGAAAGACGAGGGGACATTCTACGACAAGTTCACTTCTCGAGGCAAGGGGCGTAGATAGTTCGGGAAATATTCCGCACTATGTATGTAACTAGGGGTATCTATCGAAACAGATAGATACCCCTTTGGCATGTAATCTGGGAGGTTCGTAGTAAAACCTATATCTATAATCTCAATGTGTTCTATATAGAGAAAGAGATTTCCTATTTGTAGCTGGGAGGATGTAGGATATATTTATCTATCTTTGTTAGGCTTGCTTTAATAAGCGATAATGATTGCTGTCGTATTTAATGAATATAAAATATTATGGACTCAAAGATTCAAGAACTGACCGCTAAGGTCTATAACGAAGGTGTGCAGAAAGGCAACGAAGAAGCCGCCAAAATACTTGCAGAGGCTAAGCAAAAGGCTCAAGAGATAGAGGCTCAGGCGCGCCAGCAGGCCGAAGAAATCCTACGCAATACGGAGAAGCGCACACAAGAGCTCCGCCAAAATACAGAAGGCGAACTCAAACTCTATGCAGGCCAAATGGTAGAGTCCGTAAAGTCCACTCTGCTAGACAAACTGAACGGTGAGATCGCCTCATCAAGCGTTCGTGCTGCGCTGGCAGACCCTGCTTTCATGCAGAAGGTCATCCTTGAGCTTGTGCAGGGCTTCGACTTAAACAAGGGAGTAGTCATCGAAACGGCACAAGCTGCCGAGCTCAAGGCTTATTTCGCCTCCACAGCCAAGGGAATCCTAGAGCAGGGACTCGAGATCAAGAGCGTTGCAGGCAAACCTGCCGACTTCGTGGTGAAACCTGCCGACGGTGCATTCAAGATCCAGATTGGCGAGGCTGAGTTCATCGAGCTATTCAAAAATTTCCTACGCCCTCAGCTAGCCGAGATGCTATTTTAGGTCGATATACAAACACTATAAATAGCATCGCTAATGGGTAAATACTACGCCTTAGTAGCAGGGTTGCCTATGCTGTCTGCAGACGGACACAAGCTACCCTATGAGCAAGAAGAGTTCTATCTAGAGCTACAGGACGTTCTTAGCTCCAAGGATAAGGAACTACTAGAGTGGCTACGCCTAGAGGATGCCAATAGAGAGCTACTTCGCTTGCACGAGCAGGACCTACTTCTGGTAGAGGAGAAAGAAGATGATCATGAGGAGCAGGTAGATACGCTCCTGCCCCTTGCAGCTCTGCGGCGCGTGGCACGCTCTGCGAGCCGTGGGGCTAAGGCTTCAAAGGAGACGGAGCTATCAGCCTACATGCAGGCATTTGTTTATGAGCTTTACTTCAAGGCTGAAGATGAGGACGAAGTAGGGGAGCAGGCTAAAAGCCCCCTCTCCCCCGAGGATCGACTTGCCCAACTCTATTATGCCGAGGCCAGCAAATCGAGCAACCAGTACCTAGCCGACTGGTTTAGGCTCAATCAGACCATTCGCAACGTGATGGCTGTCTACACCTGCCGCCGTCTGGGCTGGTCGGTAGACGAATTTGTCGTAGGGGATAGCCATATCGAGCGTCAGCTACGCTCTTCGCGCGCCAAGGACTTTGATTTGTCCGATGAGGTGCCTTATATCGGGCAGATCGTCCAAATTGCCGAGGAGGAAGATATTACTCGCCGTGAGCGCATGATAGACCTACTGAAGTGGAGGTGGCTCGATGACGAAACATTCGTCAAGGTTTTCGACATAGAGAACGTGCTTAGCTACTACATCCGCCTGGGTATTATAGAGCGATGGCTCAAGCTAGACGAAAGGCAGGGCGAAGAGCAATTTCGCAGTATCGTCATGGGACTAAAGGCCGAGAGTAATGCATCACTCGACGAGTTCCGCCGCAGCACCAAGAAATAAAACCAAACACCATTAAGTAATAATTGTATGAATACCAAGGTTAAATGGGCAGCCTTGCTAGCTCTCGGTCTGATGCTCTTGGGTTGTCGCAAAGACGAACCCAAAGACAACGCTAAGCAAAATAAAACCGAAGTGGAGGAAACCAGTTTGTCTGGAAAGGCTTATGCTAATATCGCAAAGGAAGTAGAAACGGTTAGATACCGAGGCATGAATATTGTTTTTGGAGATGAGGGTGCTAAGGTTTATTACGCTCGGGAGAGCTATTCTCTGCCATATCCGCCTGATTTCTTCTTTGGTTTTACGACCGTGAGGTATAGTTATGACCATAAGGCACGGACTATTTCGTTTAAGCAAGGGGATAAGCACGAGCAGGAGCTAGAGTTTAAGGATGTCGTAGGCACTACCGAAGGTAAGGGGCTGGAGCGCATCACGATCAAGTGGGGTGTAGAGCCCAATGTACAGACCATCGTCTTGCACCGTATACCCATGCAGGAATATGCAACGAAATAAACAACATTATATATATGACAACAAAAGGTATTGTTAAGGGGATCGTATCCAATCTCGTAACCATCGAGGTGGATGGTCCCGTGGCGCAAAACGAAATTTGCTACATCACGGTCGCAGGGACGCCTCTGATGAGCGAAGTCATTAAGGTAATCGGCAAGAACGCCTACGCGCAGGTCTTCGAGAGTACGCGTGGCATGCGCATCGGCGACCCTGTCGAGTTTAGGGGGCACATGCTCGAGGTAACCTTGGGGCCTGGGATGCTCGCCAAGAACTATGACGGCTTGCAGAACGACCTGGACAAGATGGATGGCGTCTTCCTACAGCGCGGGTCGTACACTTATCCGCTAGACGAAGACAAAAAGTGGGCATTCAAGCCCCTTGCTAAGGTAGGCGATAGGGTTACGGCAGGGAGCTGGCTCGGTGAGGTCGATGAGAACTACCAGCCACACAAGATCATGGTACCATTCGTCCTCGAGGGTAACTATGTAATCAAAGAACTCAAGGGCGAAGGCTCATATACGGTAAAGGAAACCATCGCTACCCTAACGGACGAAGACGGCAAGGATATTGATGTGACTATGGAGCAGAAGTGGCCAGTGAAGAAGGCAATACAATGCTACCGCGAGAAGCCACGCCCCTTCAAGCTCCTAGAGACAGGCGTGCGTGTCATAGATACTTTGAACCCGATCGTAGAGGGAGGCACGGGTTTCATCCCTGGTCCCTTCGGTACTGGTAAGACGGTGCTACAGCACGCCATTAGCAAGCAGGCGGAAGCGGATATCGTAATTATCGCAGCCTGTGGTGAGCGCGCCAATGAGGTAGTAGAGATCTTCAAGGAGTTCCCCGAATTGCTCGACCCCCATACTGGTCGCCACCTGATGGAGCGTACCATCATCATTGCCAATACCTCCAACATGCCCGTAGCTGCTCGCGAAGCGTCCGTTTATACGGCCATGACGATTGCAGAGTACTACCGTTCGATGGGGCTCAAGGTCCTTCTGATGGCAGACTCTACTAGTCGCTGGGCGCAGGCACTGCGTGAGATGAGTAACCGTCTGGAGGAATTGCCCGGGCCTGATGCTTTCCCTATGGACCTATCGGCTATTGTGGCGAACTTCTATGCTCGTGCTGGTTTCGTATACCTTAATAATGGCAAAACTGGTTCGGTAACCTTCATCGGTACCGTGTCGCCTGCGGGAGGTAACCTCAAAGAGCCCGTAACGGAGAACACCAAGAAGGTAGCTCGCTGCTTCTACGCCCTAGAGCAGGAGCGTGCCGACCGTAAGAGGTACCCTGCGGTAAATCCCATTGATAGTTACTCCAAGTACCTCGAGTATCCCGAGTTTAAGGAGTATGTAGCCGAGCGCATAGGTACTGGCTGGGTAGAGAAAGTAGGCGAGATGAAGCAACGCCTCCAGCAGGGTAAGGAAATCGCCGAGCAGATAAACATCCTTGGGGATGATGGTGTGCCCTTGGAGTACCACATTACGTTCTGGAAGGCGGAGCTCATCGACTTTGTGATACTCCAGCAGGATGCTTTCGATGCCATTGACTGCAATTGCCCGATAGAGCGCCAGGAGTACATGGTAGCTCATGTCATTAAGGTATGTAATACGGAGTTTGAGTTCGATAGCTTTGCTGAGGTAGCTGGCTACTTCAAGGAGATGATCAATGCCTTCAAGCAGATGAACTATGCCGAGTATCAGAGCGAGGACTTCCAAAAAGCAGAGCAGCAGATGCTAGAGATCGTGAACCAACGTGCTAAATAGATTAGGCTATGACAGTAAAAGCATTTCAGAAGATATATACGAAGATTAGCAATATAACCAAGGCGACATGTATGCTCCATGCTACGGGCGTGGGCAACGAGGAGCTCGCAACCATCGATGGTCGTCTGGCGCAGGTGGTACGTATCATGGGCGACGAAGTAACTCTGCAGGTATTTGGTGGTACGGAAGGGATCGCAACCAATGCCGAAGTGGTTTTTCTCGGCAAGTCCCCCTCGCTAAGGGTAGGGGAGCAGCTCGTAGGGAGGTTCTTCAATGCCTACGGGGAGCCGATTGACGGTGGCCCCGAGGTAACGGGCAAAGAAATCGAGATTGGTGGCCCATCGGTAAACCCTGTGCGCCGAGAGCAACCCTCCGAGTTAATTGCTACAGGTATAGCGGGTATCGACCTAAACAATACCCTCGTGACGGGACAGAAGATACCTTTCTTCGCAGACCCAGACCAGCCGTTCAACGAGGTAATGGCTATGGTGGCTTTGCGAGCAAAGAGCGACAAAATCATCCTTGGAGGCATGGGTATGACCAATGATGACTATCTTTTCTTCAAGAATACGTTCAGCAACGCAGGAGCTCTCGACCGCATCATCAGCTTTATCAACACCACCGAAGACCCTTCTGTAGAGAGGCTGCTTATTCCCGACATGGCGCTGGCTGCTGCCGAATACTTCTCCGTAGAGAAAAAAGAAAAAGTACTGGTACTCCTGACCGATATGACGAACTATGCCGACGCACTGGCTATCGTATCGAACCGTATGGACCAGATTCCCTCGAAGGACGCTATGCCAGGCTCGCTGTACTCGGACCTTGCCAAGATTTACGAGAAGGCTGTGCAGTTTCCCGACGGAGGTTCGATTACGATCATAGCCGTTACGACCCTCTCTGGTGGCGACATCACGCACGCTGTGCCCGACAATACGGGTTATATCACCGAGGGGCAGCTTTATCTGCGTAGGGACACGAACGTAGGTAAGGTGATTGTCGACCCCTTCCGCTCCCTTTCGCGCCTCAAGCAGCTTGTGATTGGTAAGAAGACGCGCGAAGATCACCCACAGGTGATGAATGCTGCCGTACGCCTATTCTCCGATGCCGCAGGGGCGCAGACAAAGATGGAGAATGGCTTCGATCTGACCGATTATGACGAACGTGCGCTCAGCTTCGCCGATGATTACTCGCGCGAGCTATTGGCTATTGACGTGAATGTAGATACGGGCGAGATGCTTGATACTGCCTGGAGGCTCTTTGGTAAGCACTTTAAGCCCGCAGAGGTTAATATCAAGCAGCAGCTTGTAGATACATATTGGCCTAAGGTTTAGGCTAAAATGAGTAACCTCCCAGCTTTGGGTAGCACCCTATACTGGGTGCAAGTGCACCGACTAATGGGTGCGGACGCACGGTATATAGGGTGCAAATGCACCCATTAATGGGTGCTCAAGGAAGGGATTAGCTTAAACCGAAAGTCTGCTAGTATAATAGATTTAGTCAGCTACTAAATAGGTCAAATAGGTGGCATTGCGGCGGCTTGTGCTGGGTGCTGAGCTTTAGAGGGGAGTGTGCCGCGATGCACACCTTAGTTAGTGTGTTTTAGTAATTAGATTGTAGTATTATTAATCATCGAAGTATGGCTATCAAGTACAGAGTGCTTACGCGAGAAGTGCTTCTCGGTAAGGATAAGGGCAAGAGAATGCAGTTTGCCCAGTCGATCACGACAAACAAGATAACGTTTAAGCGTTTTTGTGAGGAGATTGCCGACGGAAGTACGGTGGGGAGCGCCGATGTCAAGGCGGTGCTAGACCGCATGGTTACGGTGCTACGCCGACATATGCAGGATGGCGAGAGCGTGGACTGCGGTGAGCTCGGGACGTTTACCCCTACGTTCGGTTCGTCTGGCGTGCCAGAGGGCGAGGACTTCACTGCTAAGGCAAGCATCCGCGATCCGAAGATTTCGTTCCGTCCAAAGCCAGCGTTCAAGGCCCTTACGGGGGTTAGGTTTGAGCGTATTAGTGCTGAGGAAGAGGCTCTGCGCAGCGCAGCAACTGCCAAGAAAAAGGGCAAGAAGCCTAACGAAGGCGGAGGTAGTGGCTCGGCTTCGGGAGGTAGCTCCTCGACCGACACTCCCGACCACGCAGGGCTATAACCATGCGTGAGCCGGCAATATCCTACCTGCTACATTCATGTTGCACACTGCTGCTGGCAGGAAGCAACTAATAAGTTCGCAAGAACATAGATAGAAATGGCTATAAAGTTTCAGTATAACAAGACTTCGCTTCAGCAACAGGAGAAAAACCTGAAGATGCGCGTGCGCACCTTGCCTACAATTAAGAGCAAGGAGAGCGCACTGCGCCAGCAGGTGAAGCAAACCAAGCGAGAGGTCGAGGCATTGGAACTAAAGCTCGAAGAAGATATTCGTGGCTATCAGAGCATGATGAGTTTATGGGATGAGTTCAATCCCGAACTTATTCGTGTGGATCGCGTAGACCTATCGGTGCGTAAGGTAGCGGGCGTGGTATTGCCCGTTCTGGACGACATCCACTACGAGATCAAGCCCTTCAGCATTTTTAATGCACCCTCGTGGTACGCTCAGGGTATTGATTTGCTCAAAACCTTGGCCACTACGGGCATACAGGCCGAGTTCCTTCGCCTAAAGATGGAGTTCCTCGAGCACGCCCGTAAGAAAACCACGCAGAAGGTTAATCTATTCGAGAAAGTTCAGATACCCGGCTATCAGGACGCAATACGTAAAATCAAGCGCTTCCTAGAGGACGAAGAGAGCCTATCGAAAAGCTCGCAGAAGATCATGCGTGCCAATCTGGAGAAGCGTGCGCAAAAAGAAGAGGAGGAAGCCGTATGATACAACGAATGAGCAAATACTCCTTCGTCATCTACCATCGTGAGTACGAGGAGTTCCTTCTAGAGCTAAGGGAGCTGGGTGTGGTTCACATCACCCAGCGTAATAACCCCAAGGAGGTGGATCATCTCAAAGCCATGCTCGATCGGCGCGCGCATCTGGTAGCTCTCAGGCGCACCCTAGCAGATTATCTGCCAGAGGATATGCCCGAGCCAGAGTACCTGCCCGAGATCAGCGAGCAGGCAGGCGAGGCAGTGGTACAGAGCCTAGAGGAGGCTCTAGCACAGCGCAGCAAAACGCTCTCGAGCATACAGCTTAAGCGCCAAGAGATTGCCGAGCAGGAGATTTGGGGCAACTTCGAGCCAGTAGAGACAGAGCGTCTAGGCGAGGCCGGCTACCATTTGGCTTTCTACGCCATGCCTGCCACGGCCTTCACTGAGGATTATCGGGCAGAGTATGAGGCTATCGCTATCGCTCGTAGTGGTGCCAATCAGTACTTCGTTCGCTTGGAGCGGGCAGGTACCCCCCCCGCACCCGATGCCGAGGCGATCAAGCCCCCTACCCGTAGCCTTACCGCCCTAAGGCAGGACCTCACCGCCCTGGAGCAGCAACTCAAGGCGGAGGACGAGGCACTGCGCGCCACGGCACCAGCTAGGTTCATCGACCTTAAGGCCTACGATAAAGTTATATCCGATAGCTATATGCTCGGTGCGGCACGCCTTCAGGCCGTGGGCGAGGCAGATGACAAGCTGATGCTCCTAGAGGGCTGGGTGCCCACAGCAGGAGCAGCGGCTATGGAGCAGGCTCTTAGCCAAACAGGCTACTACTACCAGCAGGTAGAGATAGTCGATGAGGATAAGATCCCAGTACTTCTGAAGAATAACTTCTTTGCTCGTCTTTTTGAGCCGATTACTTCGATGTTTTCGCTGCCTAACTACAGCGAGATCGACCAGACAGCGCTCTTCGCTCCATTCTTCTTGCTCTTCTTTGGCCTTTGCTTCGGTGACGGAGGTTATGGGTTGCTGGTTTTTGTCCTTGCGACAATCTACCGCATCAAGACCAAAGACGGCAAAGATATGGCGCGCCTGCTCCAATGGTTGGGCGGTGGTGCGTTTGTCATCGGCCTGTTGATGGGGACGTTCTTCGGTGTCACTCTCGGGTATGCCAAAGCGGAGGATTACTTCCTCAATCAAGACAATTTGATGAAGCTGTCGGTCGTACTCGGGCTTATTCAGATCTTCTTTGCCAAAGGGGTGGCAGCGTATAAGATTAAGGTGCAGCGCGGAGTGAAGTATTCGCTCGCGCCCTTCGCGTGGATCTCGATGCTCTTGGGGCTGGGTGCTATGGTGCTCCTACCTCGTTTGGAGCTGGAGCTACCTGCTTTCGTACCTTATATTATATACGGTATCGTCGGCGTGTCTGCCCTCGTGGCATTCTTCTACAATATGCCGGGCAAGAACCCATTCCTTAACTTCGGCGCGGCACTATGGACGGCCTACAACATGGCATCTGGCCTACTGGGAGATACCCTCTCCTACATCCGTCTATTTGCCATCGGACTGACGGGCGGTATCCTCGGAGGCGTATTCAACCAGCTTGCCGTAGAGCAGACCGAGGGTTTGCCTTGGCTGGTGCGTGTGCCGATGATGCTCCTAATCCTTCTGGTTGGCCACGGGCTAAATATCAGCTTGGCGATGATTAGTTCGTTCGTTCATCCGCTTCGTCTTACCTTTGTTGAGTTCTATAAGAATAGCGAGTTTGAGGGTGGCGGTAAGGCCTATCAACCTCTCAAGAAATAATTAAAAACAAAATCAAATAAACAACCTAAAAAGTTTTATCAGTATGAATGAAATGTTGGCGTACTTAGGCGTGTCTCTCATGGTCGGCCTAACTGGCATCGGTAGCTGTATCGGTGTGACGATTTGCGGTAACGCAGTAGTGGGATCTCTCAAGAAGAATCCCGATGCCCTAGGGCAATACATCGGTTTGACGGCCCTTCCTAGCTCGCAGGGGCTGTATGGCTTCGTAGGCTTCTTCCTTGCCAAGCTAGCGATTGACAATATGATCGGCGCAGGTGGCGTTACGCCTTTCGCAGCATGGGCAATCCTAGGCGTAGGTCTAGCTCTCGGTGTGGTAGGTCTATTCTCCGCAATCCGTCAGGCTCAGGTGTGTGCTAATGGTATCCAGGCCATCGGTAATGGTAATAACGTATTCGGTAGCACCATGGTGGTTGCCGTATTCCCAGAGCTGTATGCAATCCTAGCCCTACTGGTGGTGATCCTAACCATGCTTCCAATGATTTAGTCCTTAGAGCATATCAGAGAGTACTAAGACATTCGTGCTTTCTGACCGTGAAATGCGATGGCAATAGCTATACGATGCTTATCTCGTATGTGCTATTGCCATCCTTTTTACCTATCTTCGTGCGCTCAATTAGTAGAATAGTATGGCAACGACTATATATCCCAACTTAATCTTGGAGGCACTCTCCAAAGTCCGCTACCCCGGCACGGGGAAGAACCTCGTTGAGGCAGGTATGGTGGAGGATGATATCCGTATTGATGGCCTTCGGGTGAGCTTCTCCCTAGTTTTTGATAAACCCAATTCGCCTTTTATCAAATCGGTTGTGCGTGCTGCCGAAACCGCTATCCTTACCTACGTGGGGGAGGATGTGGAGATTCGTGGTAATATATCGGTTAAGACTCCAGAGATACAGCCCAAGGAAGCACCCAAGCTCCTCCCAGAGGTGAAGAATGTGCTAGCCGTCTTCTCTGGTAAGGGTGGGGTAGGTAAGAGTACCGTCTCGGCCAACCTTGCTATAGCTCTAGCTCAGGCTGGATATAAGGTGGGCTTGCTAGATGCTGATATCTTCGGTCCATCCCAGCCGCTAATGTTCGGTTGCGAAGACGCTCGGCCAGTACTCGAGCAGGTTGATGATCGTGAGCTTATCCAACCAATCGAGAAGTACGGAGTTAAGCTCCTATCTATCGGGTTCTTTGTTGATAAGGCTAGCCCTGTGCTCTGGCGCGGTAGCATGGCTAGCAACGCGCTTAAGCAGTTACTTAGCGAGGGTAACTGGGGCGAGCTGGATTACTTACTTTTAGACTTACCTCCTGGCACGAGCGACATTCATCTAACTTTGGTGCAAACCTTAGGCATTACAGGCGCGCTTGTAGTAACTACGCCCCAGCAGGTAGCCTTGTCCGATGCGATTAAAGGTATCGGGATGTTTCTAGATGATAAGATTGGCGTGCCGATTCTTGGCTTGGTGGAAAATATGGCTTGGTTCACGCCAGCCGAACTGCCCGAGAACAAGTATTATATCTTTGGCAAAGATGGCGGACGAGCTTTGGCGGAAGAATTAGATATTCCTTTGCTCGGACAAATTCCTCTCGTGCAGAGCATTTGCGAGAGCTCCGACGAGGGAGCCCCATCAGCCACGAAAGAAGACAGTATCACAGCGATTTTCTTCCGTACTTTAGCCAAGAATGTTGTCGAACAAGTAGAGAAACGTAACGCTGAGCTTGCCCCAACCCAGAAGGTTGAGGTGACCAAGTAAACCGTTTGTTCCTTTTGGTAGTTATACCGAAGAATAAGGCAACGAAAAATAAACAGATAGAGGATCGGTCTGCCGCGTAGGGGGTTCAAAACTCCTATGAGGAACGTCCGGGCAACGCAGAGCACCATACTTCCTAACGGGAAGCTACTCGTGAGGGTAGAGTAGTGTAACAGAAAATAACCGCCCCACTTGTGGGGTAAGGGTGAAAAGGTAGGGTAAGAGCCTACCGGGCATGGTAGGAATGCCATGTGCCGTACATCTTATGGGTTGCAAGATCATGTAAACCAGCGCGATGAGGGTTGCTCGCCCCAGCTGGAGGGTAGATTGCTAGAGCTGTGTGGTGACGCACAGTCGAGATAAATGGCAGACGCTTAGGTTATGGCCTAGGTACAGAACCCGGCTTATAGATCCTCTATCTGTTTTCTTTATGACAATAACCAAAATGAAGCAAAGAAGCGACTACGAGATTATGGCCCCTGTGGGGTCGTATGAATCTCTTATGGCAGCAATTAACGCAGGGGCGGACTCGGTTTACTTTGGTATCGAGGGGCTTAATATGCGTTCCAAAAGTGCTAATAACTTTACCACCGAGGACTTATACAAGATAGCAGGTATCTGCCGTGAGCGAGGTGTTAAGAGCTACCTTACGGTCAATACCATCATCTACGATGAGGACATGGAGCTTATGCGTCAAATCATAGATGCTGCCAAAGATGCCGATGTTTCGGCCATTATCGCCGCAGATGTTGCGCCGATGCTCTATGCTCGGAGCATTGGGGTAGTGGTTCATCTCTCCACCCAATTGAATATTACCAATGTCGAGGCTCTGCGCTTCTACGCTCAGTTTGCCGATGTAGTGGTGCTGGCTCGTGAGCTGAATATGGATCAGGTAGCTAAGATTTACGAGGTCATCGTGAGCGAACCCATCGTAGGCCCTCGTGGCGAGCCAATTCGTATCGAGATGTTTGCTCATGGTGCGCTCTGTATGGCCGTATCGGGCAAGTGTTACCTTGCTCTTCATGAGCAAGGTAAGAGTGCTAACCGCGGCTCTTGTACTCAGATTTGCCGCAGATCCTACGAGGTGCGTGACAAAGAGACTGGTATAGAGCTCGAAGTGGATAATGAATACATCATGAGCCCTAAGGATTTGAAGACTATTCACTTCCTCAACAAAATGCTGGACGCTGGTGTGCGTGTTCTCAAGATAGAGGGGCGTGCTCGGGGACCTGAGTATGTCGACGCCGTAGTACGTGCCTACCGAGAGGCCGTTGATACCTATTGCGCGGGCGCGTTTGATCTATCGGCCGTGGCTCGATGGGATGAAAAGCTAGGGCAGGTGTTTAACCGAGGCTTCTGGAATGGCTATTATCTTGGCCAACGCCTCGGCGAATGGACCTCTAGCTATGGATCTTCGGCTACGAAACAAAAAGTTTATGTGGCAAAAGTGACCAAATACTTTAGCAAAATCGGCGTAGCTGAGCTCCAAGTTGAGAGTGGTACGCTCTCCGTAGGGCAGGAAGTAATTATTTCGGGGCCAACTACTGGGCTTGTGCGCTTTACGGTCGGCGAACTGCGCATAAATCTTGAGCCTGTCACAGAAGCTAATAAGGGTGCACTTTGTTCCCTACCCGTACCGGAGAAAGTTCGCCCTGGCGATAGACTTTACCTCTTCATTGATCGCACGGTCAAGCAATAGATGAACGCACCTTGGCTGAGTCTTCTGGAGAGTTAGCTGATAAAATAACTAAGGGCTGTAGTGAACTTCACTACAGCCCTTAGTTTATGGCTTAACCTCCTAGGAGGCGAAGCTTACAAGTCGTCCGAAATCGCGCTGCTCTTGGAGTAAGCTCCAGGCTTAGCCTCAAAAAAGTCAGTCTTAACGAGATTGGCGTTGCTGTACTGAGATACCCAGTTCATGCTAGCTGGCTCGTGCTCGTATCCTTCGAAGATAATGCCAAAACCAAGGTTCTCACTGCGCTGATTGGCTAGGTACTTAATGTAGTCGCTGACCATTTGCACCGTTAGCCCCTCGATATTGTCACCGATGACGTACTCGCCCCAAGCAATCTCCTGCAGTGCGCCCTCCTTGATCATGCCACGGAAGAGCTCGATAGCTTCGGGCGTAAAGAGCTGAGGCTCTTCTTTCTTAAGCTCAAGGATCATGGAGCGGAATAGCCATAGGTGCGTATTTTCGTCACGATTGATGTAGCGAATCTCCTGCACCGAGCCTGGCATCTTGCCGTTGCGGCCGAGGTTATAGAAGAACATAAAGCCAGAGTAGAAGTACACGCCCTCGAGGATGTAGTTCGCTACCATCGTCTTGAGCAGCTTCTCGGGGCTTTTGTCCTCCTGGAACTCGTTGTAGATATCACCGATGAACTTATTCCGCTTGAGGAGATGGGCATCGTCTTTCCATTGATATAAGATCTCAGTACGCTCTTCGGGCGAGCAGATAGAATCCAGCATGTAGCTGTAGCTCTGCGAGTGCACAGCCTCTTGGAAGGCTTGGATCGTCAGACAAAGATTGATTTCGTTGGCCGTAATGTACTCACCCACATTAGGGAGATTAGCCGTCTGGATACTATCTAAGAAGATGAGGAACGACAAGATTTTGTCATAGGCTGTCTTCTCCTCGACCGACAATTCCCTATAGTCCTTAACGTCTTGGCTGAGGTTGATTTCCTCAGGAATCCAGAAGTTATTCATCGCCTGACGATACCAATCCGCCACCCATGGGTACTTCATATTATTGAAGTCGTTGAGGTTGGTGGTATTGCCGTTGATCATCCGACGCTTCGTTACATCGATGTCGCCATGTTCGTTGAATAGGGCCTTTTTCTTTAGCTCTGACATGATAATGTTTGTTTAGAAGTTGTATAGAAAGTTTGAGATAATGTTAGGATGAGCAGCTTGTGCATTCCTCTACCTCGAGCGAGCGGCTGCGGATGTAGTAGAGGGTCTTCACGCCACCTTCCCAAGCCCTCAAATAGAGGTCGAGGATACGGCGAAAACTGTAGTCGTGCGTGATGAAGAGATTGACTGACTGCGATTGGTCTAGGTGACGCTGGCGCATAGCCGCAGCATCTACTACCCATTCTTGGTCTATTTGATGGGCGGTTTTATACAACCAAAATGTGCTGTCGGAGAGCTGAGGTGCTACACGAGGGATGATGCTGCCCTTCTTTTCCTCGAGGAAGTAGCGGTTCATTACGGGATCGATGCCTGCTGTTGTACCTGCAATAATCGATGTAGAGCTGGTGGGGGCGATGGCCATTAGGTAGGCGTTGCGCATACCACGGCGCGCCACATCGGATGATAGACGTTTCCACTCTGGGCTGTCGTAGCCACGCAGGCGAAAGTAGTCCCCTGTCTGCCAGTCACTGCCCGAGAAGCGTAGGTAAGCACCTTTCTCCTCTGCTAGTAGAGAGGAAGCCTCGATGGCGAGGTAGTTGATACGCTCGTAGAGCTTGTCCATATAACTGATATGCTCGGGGCTCTCCCACTTGATGCTCTTCTTGGCCAGTAGGTGGTGATAGCCACTTGTACCGAGGCCGATGGGGCGCATTTTCATGTTGGTAATCTCAGCGTAGGGGATGGGATAGAAGTTGAGGTCTATCACATTGTCGAGGGCACGCACGATGGTGTGGATAACCTCACGCAGAGCATCTTGATCATCTACATCCACGTTGCCGAGGACGAGGGAAGCAAGGTTACAAACCACGAAGTCGCCTGCTTCTGTTTCCTTAGTGATAATTTCTCGACCATTCTCTACACGTACTGTCTGCTTGATGTCTTTGATCTCGCTTTGGTTTTGGGCGATCTCGGTACATAGGTTGGAACAATAGATGATCCCTTGATGCTTGTTGGGGTTCATCCGATTGACCGTATCGCGGTTGAAGATGAATGGTGTACCCGTTTCGACAGCACTTTTGATGATTAGGCGAATCATCTCCTTAATCTTGATGGCACGCTTAGTGATACGGTTCTCCTTGATACAGTGGTTGTAGCGACGCTCCCACTCTTCGCCGTAGTAATCTTCAAGCGAATAACCCTTGATGGTCTGAATCTCGTGCGGACACATCATATACCACGTTCCCTCAATATCGTCCTTGACCATTCGCCAGAATAGGTCGGGGATACACACGCCTGGGAACACATCGTGGGCCTTCATACGATCATCCCCATTGTTGGTGCGGATCTGTAGGAACTCGGGCATATCTCTGTGCCAAATATCTAGGTAGATGGCCACAGAGCCTTGGCGCACACCAAGCTGATCGACAGCTACGGCGGTGTCGTTGCAAAGCTTAATCCACTTGAGTACGCCACCAGCTACGCCTTTGAAGCCACGGATGTCTGAGCCTACGGCACGTACCTTACCCATATAGATCCCCATACCACCACCGAACTTAGATACTTGAGCGAAGTTGTCTATCGTACGGTAAATGCCAGTTAGGCTATCGGGCATTACATCCTCAAAGCAACTGCTTAGTTGGCTTAGAGGCTTGCGGGCGTTACTCATCGTAGGTGTTGCCATCGTTACCTGTAGCTGGCTAATGATGTTATAGATCTTCTTCGCCCACATCACTCGTGCCTCTCCCTCTGGGATGGCTAAGTGCATGGCAATGCCCATAAACATCTCCTGTGGACGTTCTAGGAGGACGTGGTTGTTGTCCGTAATTAGGTATCGCTTGGATACTAAGTGTAGGCTACTGTAGGTAAGTAGGTGGTTTCGAGTGGGATCAATATGCCGCTCAAGCTCCTCAATGTCTGCTTTACTATAGTTTGCCAAGATATAACGACCATAGAGGTTCTGCTCTGTGAGGTACGAAATCTTGCTGTAGAGAGAGTCAAGGTAGAGCTTCTGCTCCTGAGCCATGATGGTTCTTTCTAGCTGCATAAGCAGCAGTCTAGAGGCGATGAATTCCCAGTTTGGGGCCTCAGGCGTAATGAGTTCTACGGCTGCCTTGGTTAAGATTTCCAGTACATCGACTTGCTCTTTGTAGAATGCTTGATACTTGGCATACAAAAAATCTAGAGAGTAAGCCTTATGATGGAAAGCTGCTTGTATATCTTTTAGTAGGCTGATGATCTCCTGATTGGAGATGGTTTGAGCGAACTTATTGATGATCTCCCGATACTCGCTGCGTTTCTCTCTATAGAGGATATAGCTTTTAGCCACTCGATAGTAGCCTGCTCCCATCAGAGCATTCTCTACCATATCCTGGATGGTCTCTACATCTACCTCATTTTTATCACTTAGAGTCTGCTCTATCTTTTTACAGATTTTCGCTATCTCTTTCTCGGGCATCTTCTCTCCTGTGGCCAGGAAAGCTCTCCGAATAGCATTGGATACTTTGGCGAGATCGAATGCTTCTTGTGCTTGGTCTCGTTTTATTATCTTCATTACGAGTTTATTAGGAATATTTCTATTACTTATATTCTGTTCAAAGTTAGCCAAAAATACTATACAGGTAGTTATCAAAAGTGAACATTAAAAACTTAAAAATGATCTGCTCACTTAGGATAATTGCATCAAAATCTTCATGGTCGGCTCATTGTCTATCTGTGTTTAGTTAATCTCGTTTGAGGTGTCTAAAAATCTTTTGGTTCGTCTATAAAAAAATGCTCGGGAATACTCGAAAAAATGTTCCCGATCTTTTTTCTCGGAGTTCCCGATCTTTTTGGAAAAAGTTCGGGAAGTTTTTTTTGAAAGTTCCCGAAGATTTTTTGAATAGTCAAGGACGAGGTGTAACTATATCTATATAAGTTTATTATGTATTTCTCTTGTAAAGTAAGAGATTGTTGGAGTGATTGGGTTAGATTTTGATATGATCGCTTCTCATTAATGTGTAGTACGATCTCGTGAATATTGTATTAGGTTATTTCCTGGGCTGAGCTTAGGAATACAGAGGCATATTCTAGATAGAACTTCACATTTTCTGAAAAAGATGTCCATTTTTCCAAAGATCTCTGTTTCCTAGTGAATTATTATAATACCTATTGATTGAATCCGATACTTTGGAGATTTCGGTAATAAAAAGCGACATCTTAGGATGAATAACCTAAGATGTCGCTAACTAGATCTCTTATTTTACAGAGGGAGGGTTATTATTCGATAGTTTGATATTGTACGAAAGCTTCAATGGCTTCGTAAGAGGCTAGTCCAAGGCTAGAATATAGCTGAGCTAACCCTCGATTTCTATCTTCAGAACGTTGCCAGAATAGACGTTCGTCGTCACCTAAGAATGGAGCTGCTTCCATTTGGCTTTGATGCTTTAGGATACTATGACGCTTGAAGCGCAGTTCCTCAGGGCTCATGGGGACTGCCATTTCGATATGTTCAATTTCCCACTCAGCCCAGGCGCCTCGGTACATCCACACACGGCAATCCTCGTACCATTTTTCATGCTTGAAGAGATCTATCGCCCCAAGAATAGCATCTAGGCAAACCTTATGTGTGCCATGTGGGTCTGCTAGATCGCCAGCTACAAAGATTTCGTGTGGTTGGATGCTCTCGATGAAGTTCTTCACGATCGTGATATCAGCCTCACTGAGATCGTTCTTCTTGACTAGTCCTGTCTCATAAAATGGTAAGTCAAGAAAATGGATATGATCATCGTCTAGACCAACGAAGCGACTACCTGTACGAGCCTCTTCACGGCGGATATTTCCCTTCATGAAGCGAACATCGATACGCTCAGGCTCGCCCTCTTTCTTATGGTTCATTAGGAAGTCACGGATCTCTTCTGCCTTTTGTAGTACAGGGTCGTCTTCACGGCCGTAATGCTTGCATACATTGCGTAGGAAACTTACATAACGAATTACTTCTTCATCTCCTACAGCGATGTTACCAGAGGTCTGATAGGCCACATGCACATCGTGTCCCTGCTCTACAAGACGTCGGTATGTCCCACCCATGGAGATTACATCATCATCGGGATGTGGACTAAAGACAATGACGCGCTTGGGGTAAGGATTGGCTCGCTCTGGGCGGTTGGTGTCATCGGCATTGGGCTTACCTCCTGGCCAACCAGTTATGGTGTGCTGGATGTCATTGAAGACCTTGATATTTACATTGTACGCAGAGCCAAATTTTGCTACTAACTCCCCAAGGCCATTGTCGGTGTAGTCCTTGTTTGTAAGTTTGAGTATGGGGAGCCCTGTAATCTCGCAAAGCCATACGATGGCACGGCGAATAAGCTTCTTATTCCATACACAACTAGTTACTAGCCACGGATGATTGATGCGTGTCAGTAACGATGCTGACCCAAGATCTAGATACACTTTAGCATTGGGATGCTGTTGTAGTACCGAAGCTGGTACGGCATCAGTTTGGGGTTGTTCTACGGCTTGGGCGATCTGCTTGGATTTGTTGTCACCCCAAGCTACGAGAGCAATCTTTTTTGCTTTGAGGATGGTAGCGAGACCGATACTGATGGCACTCTGTGGCACCTCATCAATATGGTTAAACATGCTTTTAGATGCTTCTTTGCGTGTAATCGCATCCAGTACTACCAATCGAGTATAGGTATTGGCGTTGGTACCAGGGGCGTTGAATGCAATGCTAGATGTAGCCCCAATACCAAGAACAATCATATCCATACCTCCGAGTGCATTAATGCGTTCCTCAAGTCCTGAGGCCTCCGTCCCCACACTTTCTACTGGCACTGCCACGTTAGGGGCAAGAATGTTTTCAGGCTTAACGTTGATATGATTTAGAAATTCGGAGCTGATTTTAGCCAAACAGCCTTGAGAGCTACCCTTAACTAAAGGGTAATATTCGTGAACAACGACAAAAATAACATTAGAAAAATCTACCTCTCCTCTTTGACTTAGCTGTATAAGTTTTTGATATACCACGACTGGTGACTCTCCACCCGACAGACCCAGCACATACCTTTCACCTAGTTTAGCCTTATCATGGATACCTTTTACGATTTCGCGTGCGAGTAATTCTGCAGCTTCTTTATCGCTTTCTCCAATAAACGTTGGCACCTTTTCATATCGAGTGAGGACGGCCTCTTCAATGGCATTCGCAGGGCGGTAATATTTCTCTGGAATGTCCGTCAGTTTGATGAGTGAACTAAGATTTGTTCTCATTGCTATATCTGATTAAAGTATGATGTCTCTCACAAAGGTAGGGATATTTTCTAAAGGAGCATCGGGATAAAAATGAGAAAGACCGCAAGGAAGCCACTTATCATTTATGGGCAAGCTCATCGCGATCTTTTTCTATTATCTCGGTCTATCATTCGGACTTCTTATTCAAAACTAATTTGCCAAAGAACTGCGGTCTGTGAAATGCGGGTGATGGTTCGTCAATCGGTGCCCAGCTTAGGTAGTGTGGATGAGCTGTGTCATCGCCACATTTATAGAAGTTACCCCACAAGCATTCAGGCAGCTTGTTAGAAGTGTAGCCCATAGTAGACCAAGGGATTTGAACCAAGATTTGCCAAGTGTGTAACCCTTGTATGTCAATCCTCTTCCCTTGGTGTGTGGCACTTCGCAGGATGCTGGAGTATTCGCCGAGAGAGAAGGGAATACTGTCCTTAATGCTAGAGTGATGAGAAGCATAGCAGACGCCAGCTGCATTAAACTCAAAATTGATATAGCTCTCACCTGGCTCACGTTGCATAAAAAATTCAACGCAACTATCTGTGTGCACGTAATGCCCATCTCCAGCAGATAGGGTGCGCAGATCTAGTCCTCTAACGAAGTAGTGCAGCATCAGGCCTTCTTCCGAGTAAGCTAGGTGTACCGATACTAAGGGACGATAAGGGAAAGACTTCCAATTAATCTTGTCAATAAAAAGGTGTGCACCATATAGTTCAAGGGCCTCGATGAAGGTTTCCTCATCAGAAAATAACTTAGAAGAGAGGTAAGGGATGTGAATGGTAGGTTTCATCTGTATATTGTTAAGGGTAATACAGTTAGAGATGATAAGGATACAAAGTATGTTCAGTATAGAAGTAACCCAGAGAGTCCTGTGTAAATACTAATTAGTCCAATCACAGATAGGACAAGTGCTACCGTGTAACCGACCCATTTGATTCCACGCTCACCGAGTCTTTTATAGAGCCGGATGACCCAATAGGTGAGAATCGTCCACCAAAGCATACAGCCCACGGCTATTGCCCCCATAGCCACGATGAGAGTTAGATAGGGACTATCCCCCACTTGTACGAAATTGAATCTAGCAAATAGTGGTAAGATAAGGAGGATAATCAGAGGATTAGAAAGGGTAACCAAAAAAGATGTAAAGATCTTTCTCGCTCCGTGTCTCTTACTTAAGCGCTTTGTTGGCGTGTACTTCATCTTTTGAGCAGCGTGCCGATAGACAAAGTAACTGAATATGATAATGACGATACCCCCTATTAAGCGGAGCATATCGTTGTTGGCTTCAAGATGCTCAAGAATAAGGCCTACTCCCTTGTAGACAATCAAGGCATAGAGCGTGTCGCTAATGGCAGCACCTACTCCAATGAGTAGTCCCTCCTTTCGGCTACCATATATAGTTTCCCTAAGGCACAATAACCCGACTGGCCCTAAGGGGGCCGATATGATCATTCCGATAAGGATACCGTATATAATGGTATGTAGGAAAATATCCATTAGACAAGTTACAAAATTAAGAGAGGGCGTGTCTGTCAGTCGATACTACAATAGACACGCCCTCCTACTTCACTTGCTATAAATCTAATTAAGATTATAGGCGATTGTTTGAACCAAGTACGTTTTCAATCTTGTGCATATAGAGTTTCTTGAGTGAGTCGCGAGCTGGACCGAGATACTTACGAGGGTCAAACTCGGCAGGCTTATTGGCAAATACATCGCGGATAGCAGCCGTCATAGCTAGGCGACCATCAGAGTCGATGTTGATCTTGCAGACTGCGCTCTTAGCTGCACGACGAAGCTGCTCCTCAGGGATACCAACTGCATCCTTGAGCGCACCACCATATTTGTTGATTGTAGACACTTCGTCCTGGGGTACTGATGAAGCACCATGTAGAACGATGGGGAAGCCTGGGGCTTGCTTTTCTATTTCTTCGAGGATGTCGAAGCGTAGGGGAGGTGGGACAAGTACGCCATTGGCATCACGCTCGCACTGCTCGGGTGTGAACTTGTTAGCACCGTGAGACGTGCCGATAGAGATAGCTAGTGAGTCTACGCCTGTTTTCGTGAGGAAGTCTACAACCTCCTCGGGCTGCGTGTAGGTGTGATGCTCTGCTACAACATCGTCCTCTACGCCAGCGAGGATACCAAGCTCACCCTCAACCGTTACATCGTGCTGGTGTGCGTACTCTACTACAGACTTCGTCAGAGCAACGTTTTCGTCGTAGGGCAGGTGGGAACCATCGATCATAACAGACGAGAAACCCATCTCTATACAACTTTTGCATAGCTCGAGGCTGTCACCATGGTCGAGGTGAAGGGCGATCTGAGGATTGGTACAGCCAAGCTCCTTGGCGTACTCTACCGCACCCTGAGCCATATAACGGAGAAGAGTTTGGTTGGCATACTTGCGAGCTCCGCTGGATACCTGAAGGATAACGGGCGACTTGGTCTCAACGGCTGCACCGATGATAGCCTGTAGCTGCTCCATGTTGTTGAAGTTAAAGGCGGGAATTGCATAGCCACCCTTTACAGCCTTTGCAAACATCTCACGAGTGTTTACAAGACCTAGTTCTTTGTAACTTACCATTGTCTTTAGTTAATTTATTGTGTACACGATTTAATTTCATCGTTGTCCTAACGAACATGGCAAAGATAGGGATAATAAGTATAAGACACAAAGGGTTATTTAAGTTTTTTACTATATTAATACTGTACTTAAAGTATCCCATTTCTTTTGTCTCTTTCTTAGCTGTAAATGGTGAATAGGGATTGAAACCAATTGGCTGATAATTCAATTTTACGGTGAACTATGTTCATTTGAATGACATACTGTCTGTATGATAGGCTAGGCTGATCGAGTTCTATATCATTCAATAGATTTTGCAAGTCAAGTTGACGGAGGATAAGAGTGATTTTTTATTGGGTGTTTTTGCCTTGTAGTGATGAAGTTGATAGAGGTAGTGGGATGTCACGAGTTGCATAGTCTTGATCTATTTTTAAATCGTTTTGTTACCTTTGGAGAGGTCGAGGATAAGCTTATCACGGTTGTATGTTAGTTGCTGTTATGGATGCAAACATTCGCTCAAGAATAGATAGTCTCATTCGCCGAGAGGTTTCGCCTGCCATGGGCTGTACTGAGCCCGTGGCGATTGCTTTGGCGGTGGCTTATGCCTCGTCACTTCTCTCTGACGAGGCTTCGAGTCTACGCGTTTGGCTCAGTGCCAATATGCTTAAGAATGCTATGGGGGTCGGAATCCCCGGCACAGGTAAGATTGGTATCCCTATCGCCATAGCGTTGGGGGCTGTATTGCGCTGCCCGGAGCGTCAGCTAGAGGTGCTCGATGGCTTCTCGAGTGAGGCCTTGGCGCGTGCCGAGGCTATCGTGGAGGCCGGGCTAATCGAGATTAACCTAAAGGAAGAGCCAGAGCTCGATCGCCTTTATATAGAGGTTCTAGCACATGATGCCCAAGGGAATGAGGCAAAGGCTATTATCCAAAAGCACCACACGCACCTACATCATCTAAGTCTCAATGGCGAAAATCGTCTTAATCAGACTGAAGAACCCTTCGGTTGTAGTGAGACGCTTACCACTTCGTCCAGCTTATTGGACGAAGACATTACGCTTAACTTCGCCCTTGTCTATGACTATGCCACGACTGCGCCACTCGAAGACCTCAACTTCATCTACGAGGCTGCGCTACAGAATAAGGCTGTGGGCGAATATGCCCTAAGCCGCGACTATGGCCATGGGGTAGGTCGGATGATTGGGAGCCGAGTGGGGGAGCGATATCTCGGCTCTAGCTCCCTGACGAAGATGCTCAAGTACACCAGTGCTGCCTGCGATGCGCGCATGGATGGCGCGCCAATGATGGTCATGAGTAATACCGGTAGTGGCAATCAGGGTATTACGGCCACGCTTCCAGTCCTAACCTTTGCCGAGGCCGAGGGGTGCTCTCGAGAAGAAACTACTAGGGCTTTGATGATGAGCAGCCTCTTGGTTGTCTATATCAAGCAGCTGCTGGGGCGGCTCTCTGGACTGTGCGGCATGGTTGTCTCGGGTGTTGGCTCATCTGCCGCGCTGGTTTACCTGATGGGTGGTAGCCGAGAGCAGTCTGCATACGCCGTGCATAACATGATTGGTAATGTTGCTGGCATGATTTGTGACGGCGCGAAGCCCAGTTGTAGCCTCAAAGCCTCCACGGGAGTCTACTCTGGCATGCTGGCCGCGCTACTGGCTATGGAGCATCGGGTAGTTACTTCTATCGAAGGCATCGTAGAGCGTGAGGTAGATGACACTATTGCCAACCTGGCCACGCTCGGCCGCGAGGCCATGATGGCCACAGACCAGAAGGTGCTCGAGCTTATGACGAATAAGAAAAATCGCTAGCCGCTATGCCCCACAGCCAAGCCCTTATTGTCATTCCTGCCCGCTACGGCTCTAGTCGATTCCCGGGGAAACCCCTCGTAGAGCTAGCTGGTAAGCCCATCGTGCAGCACGTCTTGGAGCGCGCCTCTAGTCTTGGCGGGCGAGCAGTCGTAGCCACAGACGATGAGCGGATATTCGATCGTGTCCAGAGCTTTGGTGGCGAAGCTATAATGACGGGCACTCATCACCGCTCCGGCACGGACAGATGTCTCGAAGCCTACCGGCTGATTGGCCGGGGAGAGCCGTATCTCATCAATCTTCAGGGGGACGAACCCTTCGTCATGCCCGCTCAAATCACAACCTTGCTGGAGGCTTTGCGCACTTCGGGGGCTGAGATTGCCACGCTTGCCGAGACTTTTGCCCCCGACACACCAGACGAAGAGCTCAGCAATCCTAATCTGGTGAAGCTCGTGCGGGGCTCTTCGGGGCAAGCACTCTACTTCAGCCGCTCGGTCATCCCCCACATTCGGGGGGTAGAGCAGGGGCTTTGTCGGCATCATCAATATTACCGTCACGTCGGGCTGTATGGCTTTCGGGCCGAAGTGCTGGACACTTTGGCCGCTCTTGCCCCCTCGCCGCTGGAGGAGCTGGAGAGCTTAGAGCAATTGCGCTGGCTCGAGGCCGGACTAAGCCTACAGGTAGCGCTCACCGAGGCGGCCACTATTGGCATCGACAACCCCGCGGATCTCGAGCGCGCCGAGCGTTTTTTGCGCACCAATCCTAACTTTCTTCTATGATAGACCCCGCTACCAAGCAAGCCATCCTAGACAGGGCGCAGATCTTGGACGTGGTTAGCGACTTTGTGAGCCTACGGCGCAGCGGAGTTAGCTACATTGGTTTGTGCCCTTTTCATAGCGATCGCCGGCCTTCGTTCTCCGTTTCTCCGTCGAAGAACGTCTGCAAATGCTTCTCTTGCGGGGAGGGTGGCTCGCCCGTGCACTTCATTATGAAGCACGAGCAGCTCACTTATACCGAGGCACTGAGGTATTTGGCCAAGAAATATCATATCGAGATCATCGAACGCGAGGTCACGGATGCCGAGCGAGAGGCGGAGAATGAGCGACAGAGTCTATTCCTAGTCAACGAATTTGCCCAATCTTTTTTCCATAAGAACCTCCTCTCCGGGGCGAATGAGTCGCCTTTTGCCCTAGCTTATTTTAGGGAAAGAGGCATTCGCCCCGAGACGATCGAGAAGTTTGGCCTAGGCTATGCCCCGGAGGCGCGTACGGCGCTCACCGACGAGGCTAGGGCTAAGGGCTATAGCGTAGAGCGTTTGGTCTCGGTAGGTCTTAGCGCGCAGTATGACGATGGCGGCAGAGTGATGGATCGCTTCCGCGGGCGCATCATTTTTCCCGTGCGCAATCTGGGTGGCAAATACGTCGCTTTTGGTGGCCGCATTATGGGCAAGAGCGAAAAAGTCGCCAAGTATATCAATTCACCAGAGAGTCCTATCTACTCCAAGAGTAGAGAACTTTACGGATTGTACTGGGCGAAGAATGCAATCGCTAAGGCTGATAAGTGTTATCTCGTAGAGGGTTATACCGATGTGATAAGCCTTCATCAGAGCGGGATAGAGAATGTCGTGGCATCGTCCGGGACTGCTTTGACGGTCGCGCAGATTCGACTTATCCGCCGCTTTACTGAGCATGTCACAGTCCTCTATGACGGCGACTGGGCGGGGATAAAGGCTGCCCTGCGCGGGATAGATCTTTTGCTCGAGGAGGGGCTGAGTATTAAGGTCGTTTTGCTACCCGAGGGCGAAGATCCAGACTCCTATGCACGCCGGCACAGTACGACTGAGCTGCAAACTTTCCTAAGCGATTCGGAGGTCGACTTTATCCAATTCAAGATAAACCTCTATGCCGAGGACATGAAGCGCGACCCTCTTCGGCGCGCCGAGCTGGTGAGTGATGTCCTCCGCAGTATTGCGCTCATCCCAGACGCTATACGCCGTGCCGTCTACATTCAGGCCTCGGCCAAAGATTTGCGTATGGATGAGCAGCTCCTCGCTGGAGAGATTGCCAAGCTACGCCAGCGTGGTCACTCGGCCGCTGGTAGCTATCAGCCTCCTCAGCCTAGGCCCGTGCCCCAATTGGTCGGGCAGGGTGGGGCGACTCAGCCAGCTGTTGTGAGCGGCACGCCTAGCGTTTCGCCCATCGAGCCCAGCGTTTCGCCCCAGGGTGCTAAGCCTACGCTGGAGATTAACCCCTATGAGCAGGAATTGCTCAAGCTCGTTATCTCCCGCGGCAATGAGCTGGTTGTTGTTGATCTCTCTGAGGGGCATGCCAAAGAGGCTCCTTGGGAAGAGGTTTCAGTTGTTTCTCTTATCAAGCAAGAGCTAGAATATAGCCAGTTGTTATCTTCTCTTTCATCTATCGCTCAGCAGGTAATAGCCGAAGCTGATCTGCTTGACTCTAGCATAAGCTGTGCTGCTTACTTCGTTAATCACCATTCTGAAAGTATCCGGCGTATCTCTACCGATATTTTGAGTAATCCCTATGCTGCTTATGAGTCGGCAAGTGAACAAGATAATGAGGAGAGGTTGACTCAAGAGAGCCTAATAAGGCAACGCAAACGATTAGGTGTTGAGGTGCTACGTGAACTGGATAACATTCGTATGCAAGTGTTGATGCAGGATATTCATGTCCTTCAGACACAAATGCTCTCTCTTCAAAGAGAGGAAAGTCCTGATATGGAGAGGATAATGAAGATAATGACAGAGATAAACGAACTTAATCAGCTCAAAATATCATTTGCTCAAATTTTAGGAGAGAGAACGATAGTTCTTTGACAAATAGAAGTTTTGGTTATTATAGTAAACTTGTGGTTGAATATTAAATACTTAATTAATTAAAGGTAATGAAGAAGATTAGTTTTTTAACTCTATCATTGACGTGTTCACTGCTGGGTGTGCCGGCCACGGCATGTAGTTCTGGGGGGCAGGCTCAGGAGCAAATATCTAAAAAGGGAGTTGTAGCAAAGGAAAATGTGGATATTCAGAAGAAAGAAATGAAAGAAGAGGCTGTTCGCCTCATTGATGCTGCTTTTATGCGTGCGAACATCTTTGATTACATGGAGAATCCTACAAAATTTAATTTCAAAGGTTCTCGCCCAACTATTCTAGATTTTTATGCAGATTGGTGTCCACCCTGTCGTCGGCTTTCGCCCAAACTGATCAAATTGGCTGAGAGATATAAGGATAAGATTGATGTTTACAAAATCAACATAGACAAAGAGGAGGAGCTCGCTCGTGTATTTGGGGTCAAGAGTATCCCGATGTTGTTGTTTATCCCCATGGACGGTACACCTATTCAGGCACTTGGTGACCTATCAGAAGAGGATCTGGAGCAGTCTGTAAAGAAGATTTTGTCTCAGTGATTAGGTATAGGGATCAAGCTCTTAGGTTCTGAAACCTTACTTCTAGTAACAATTATCTCACTAATTTGAGTGGTGAACTTGGCTTCGCAACTAGCCAATGAATACTCTCATAGCTTTCCAAACCACAAAAACCGTTCAAATATTCTTCGAAATTATATCCATTGGAGAGGGGACGGATGCAGAAATCCCGAGTAGAATAAACATTCTACTCGGGTGTGTATGGCTTAAGACAGCTTTGTTTTTATTTTTCAGGTCTCATTTTTGTAGTTGAACAAATTTCAAATGGAGATAGACTATCCGTTTGAGGAAATTCAGTGACAACTTTATCGTATACTCTTTAGTGGAAAAAACATAAAGGTAGATCTGTTTGAAGTGTTTTCGAGAAAGTTAAAGTGTTATCTATAGTCTTCATTCTTAATGGAGTAGCGATGGATCTCTCTATAAGTTCGATAAATTTATCTTGAGATACCTTTGCTGAGGTTGTTTACACCTTGTAGTAACACAATCTTTGTAAAATCGATTTTTAAAGAGCCACGAGTTTACTTTCAAAAGCTTTTTTGTTCTGGATATCGCACCCAAGAAAAGGATGTAGGGAATTCCATATACTGTAGTACATGTTTGATGTCGTCCAATAGCGTTATAATGCTCTAGAAACGATGTCAGAACATCTCCAAATAGCTATCCCTTGTTGTGGTAGATATAACACAATTGATACAACGATTTTAGCTTGGTTGTTACTTGGGTCCTCCTTCGCTTCTCTCAACTCCATAGGCTTTTGGATATAAAATGGCTAACTTTGTGCAGTAACAGCAACGTATATTAATCTTGATGATACAGAAAAAAATTAAGGCAGCTATTGTCGGTTACGGTAATATCGGACACTACACGCTCCAGGCTCTGCAAGTCTCCGAGGACTTCGATATCGTTGGTATCGTGCGGCGAGATCCGATGGATGTCCCCCATGAACTACGTCCCTATCGAGTAGTAGCATCTGTCAATGACTTGGAGACCGTGGATGTGGCTATAATTTGTAGCCCCACACATCTGGTGAAGCAGATCGCCCTTGAGATACTAGATCGGGGTATTAGTACAGTAGACAGCTTCGATATCCACGGAGACATCGTTGCTCTGCGTCAGGTGCTTGGGGAGAAAGCTCGCGAGCGTGGCGCAGTGGCCGTCATCGCTTCTGGCTGGGATCCAGGAAGTGACTCAGTGGTGCGTACATTGATGCAAGCCATTGTTCCCAAAGGAATCACCTATACCAACTTCGGTCCTGGAATGAGCATGGGGCACACTGTGGCGGTTAAGGCTGTTGAGGGGGTAACCAAGGCTCTATCGGTAACCATCCCTGTGGGAGCGGGTATCCATCGCCGTATGGTCTACGTAGAGCTCAAACCGGGCTATGATGCTGAGGGCGTGGTGGCGGCTATTAAGGCGGATGATTACTTCGCTCACGATGAGACGCATGTGCAGGTAGTGGACTCGGTGGATGACTATATCGATATGGGGCATGGGGTTTACATGGTTCGCAAGGGCGTGTCGGGGCAGACGCAGAATCAGATCTTGGAGTTCAACATGAAGATCAATAACCCCGCTCTAACAGCGCAAATTCTTGTCTCTTCGGCGCGAGCTGCCCTACGTCAAGCTCCTGGCTGCTACACGATGCAGGAAATACCAGTCATTGATCTCCTGCCTGGTGAGCGTGAGTACTGGATTGATAAATTGTGTTAAGCTCTATGCTGTTCGACATCGTTACTTGGGATATTTCGCCCACTATTTTCGAGATATTTGACAAAGAAATACGTTGGTACTCGGTCCTCTTTGCTCTAGGTCTGCTCATCTTGGGTCCTAAGATTGAGGAAAAGATCTGGCAGCGTGAGCGGCTCAACCCCGAGTGGATGAACTCTCTCTACGTATATGTGGTTCTAGGCACCATTATTGGGGCAAGGTTGGGGCATGTTCTCTTCTATGACCCCATAGAGTATCTAGCCAATCCGATTAAAATTCTTGCAGTCTGGGAGGGAGGTCTGGCGAGCCATGGAGGTACGCTGGGCATCATTCTTGCAGTCTGGATATACTCTCGCCAGGTAGTTCACAAGCCGATTGTCTGGACTCTCGATCGCCTTGCTGTGCCAGTAGGATTGGTCGCTGCCCTTATCCGACTTGGCAATTTGATGAACAGTGAGATCTTTGGTCGACTGACCGACCTACCATGGGCTTTTCGCTTCGTGCGTACCTGGGAGTATCACGATATCGTCGCTCGAGCCAAGGCCGGGGAGACGCTCACAACACTAGAGCAGGGAGTGCTATCGGGTACGGCCGGTTGGCATCCTACTCAGATTTACGAAGCTTTGGGTTACATTGGGGTATTCGCTCTATGTATGTGGCTCTATTGGCAGCGAGATGCTATTCGCTATCCGGGGCTAATACTTGGGAGCTTCTTGACTGGGACTTTCGGCCTACGCATTATCGTAGAGCGTATTAAGAATGTTCAAGAGCCTTGGGAGTTAGACCTTATGGCCAATATTGGGCTCAATATGGGGCAGCTGCTGAGTGTGCCCTTTGTCCTCGTGGGGCTGTGGCTTATAGCTCGGGCACTCAGGCGGGGGAAGCAGGCTATAGACGGACTATAAACAAACTTAAATAAGACTATGTATCAGGTTCCTCAGATTACGGACTCTATTTACTATGTGGGGGTAAACGACCGCACCAAGCAGCTCTTTGAGAATATGTGGTCACTGCCCTATGGTGTGTCTTACAACTCTTACCTTATTGTTGATGAGTATACTACGCTGATAGATACGGTAGATGTCTGCTATTCCGATGTATTCTTTCACAAGCTCGATACAGTGCTTGAGTCTAGGGAGCTAGACTACCTTATCGTCAATCACATGGAGCCCGACCATGGTGGCTCTATAGGGTTGCTTCGTCAGCGGTATCCCAATGTCAAGATTATTGGCAACAAGAAGACTTTCGACATGCTCAAGGGCTATCACGGGATTACCGAGGGGCTTATTGAGGTCAAGAGTGGGGATGCTATCCGCGTTGGTAAGCATGAGTTCTCTTTCTTGCTCGCTCCGATGGTGCACTGGCCAGAGGTGATGTTTACCTATGAGCAGACTCAGCGGGTACTCTTCTCGGCCGATGCCTTCGGGACTTTCGGAGCGCTGTGTGGGCATGTTTTTGATCACGAGGTAGACCTGACCATATATCTGGCAGAGATGCACCGCTATTACTCTTGCATTGTGGGTAAGTATGGCAATTTCGTTCAGAAAGCCCTTAAGGCCATGCAGGAGCAGTCGTTGCCCATTGACTATGTTTGCCCTACTCATGGAGTGGTCTGGACAGAGCGTCACTTTCCTGAAGCACTTGCTATCTACGATCGGCTTAGTCGTTACAAAGGCGATGAGGGGGTGGTTGTCCTCTATGGCTCTATGTATGGCAATACTGAGCAGATGGCCGACATTATTGCTCAGGCTCTTTCCAAGGAGGGCATCCGGAATATCGTCTGCCATAACGTCAGCAAGAGTGACCCTTCTCAGATTCTCTGTGACATTTTCCGCTACAAAGCCCTTATTGTCGGTAGTCCAACCTACTGCGGCTCACTCTTCTCTCCGATTGAGAATATCCTAAATCTTGTTCGTATTCGCGATGTGAAGCACCGACTCTACGCCACCTTCGGATCTTATACTTGGGCTCCTGCCGCGGTTAAGAAGCTCGTCCCCTTTGCGGAGGAGATGGGCTGGACGCTTGTCGGTTCCCCCGTGGAGCTGAAGATGGCCGACCTTCCCTCGGTTATCGATGCGGCCTGGGCACTTGGTGTGGAGGTCGCTACGGCTATCAAGACAGACAGAGACTGCAACAATCTATAAACCTAAATAAATATCATTCTAAATGAGATTGATTATTCAGCCAGATTATCAGGCTATTTCAGTGTGGGCTGCGGACTACGTGGTTGAGCGCATTAACTCTTTCGTTCCTTCAGAAGATCATCCCTATTTCGTCCTTGGTCTACCTACAGGCTCCTCGCCTCTAGGCATGTACCGGGCTCTAGTGGAAGCTCATAAGGCAGGTCGTGTGTCGTTTGCAGACGTTATTACGTTCAATATGGACGAATATATTGGTCTCCCGAAGGACCATCCCGAGAGCTATCACTCTTTTATGTGGAACAACTTCTTCAGCCACATAGATATTAATCCTGACAACGTGCATATTCTAAATGGCAATGCCGCTAATCCAGAGGTGGAGTGTGCGGCCTACGAAGAGAAGATGAAGAGTGTCGGCGGCGTAGATCTCTTCCTTGGGGGCATTGGTCCTGATGGGCACATCGCTTTTAACGAGCCAGGCTCTTCGTTAACTTCACGAACTAGGGTCAAGACCTTGACTACGGATACTATCATCGCCAACTCTCGCTTCTTCGATGGGGATATCAACAAAGTACCCAAGACGGCAATGACTGTAGGGGTTGGGACAGTCATGGATGCTCGTGAGGTACTTATCCTTGTCAACGGCCATGCCAAGGCGCGCGCGTTGCAACAAGCAGTAGAGGGTTCTATCAATCAAATGTGGACAATCACGGCCCTACAAATGCATTCAAGAGGTATCATTGTTTGTGATGAGGCTGCTTGTATTGACCTCAAAGTAGGTACTTACCTATATTTTAAGGATATTGAGCGTAATAATCTGTAAAATTGTAGGGCAAGGGCCATTAGATAACCTCTAGTCCTTGCGTGAAATTAAAGATTTATTGTACATTTGACTGTTGTAAGGTGGCATCGGTCTCCTGGCTGTGCCATCCTTGCGAGTAGTAATCGTAGTATAACAATAATTTGAAGTCTCATGAACAAGACAGAATTTATCGCAAGTGTAGCTGAGAAGGCAGGGCTGAGTAAGGCTGATGCCCAGAAGGCTGTAAATGCTTTTGCAGATGTTGTCGTAGAGCAGCTCAAGGCTGGTGAGAAGGTTACCCTTCTTGGATTTGGCACCTTTGCCGTGCAAGACAAGCCTGAGCGTACGGGTATCAACCCTAAGACCAAGGAGAAGATCAAGATTGCAGCTCGTAAAGTAGCCAAGTTCAAGCCAGGCGCAGCTCTTGAGCTATAGACTTTAGCCAGACAGCAGATACATGAGCCTCGGCATACGCTTTGGTATGCTGGGGCTTTTGTTGTATTATCTTTCTTGAGTTTTGTACAATATTAATCAGAATGATGAAGCAAACTAAGAGGTCTAACGAGCTATTTGAAGAAGCTTGTCGACTCATCCCAGGAGGGGTTAATAGTCCTGTACGGGCATTTCGTTCCGTCGGGATGCCCCCCACCTACATAGATAGAGGGGAGGGTAGTCGTATCTGGGATGTGGATGGCAACGAGTATTTGGATATGATTGGCTCGTGGGGGCCTCTTATCTTGGGGCATAACCATACAGCAGTACGCACTGCTATTGAGAGTGAGTTATCTCGAGGTATAAGTTATGGAGCGTGTAATGCTCGTGAGGTGGAGATGGCAGGATTAATAGTCGATCGTTTCCCCTCTATTGATCAGATTCGTATGGTTAGTTCTGGTACGGAGGCTACAATGAGTGCCATACGTTTGGCTCGTGGTTATACGGGAAAGGAACGGATTGTCAAATTCGATGGTTGTTATCATGGGCATGCCGATGGTTTTCTCATCCAAGCGGGGTCTGGTTTGGCTACCTATGGAAAGGCAGGTAGTGCAGGCATTACTTCGCAAACAGTGAATGATACGATTGTTGCTACCTACAACGATATTGAGAGTGTTCGTTGCATCCTCAATGAGCTGGGTAGGGAGATCGCTGCCGTTATCCTTGAGCCGATTATGGGTAATATGGGGTTAATTCTGCCAGAAGAGGGGTTTTTGCGAGAGTTACGTAGTCTAACCGAAGAGTATGGAGTACTACTTATTTTTGATGAAGTCATTAGCGGATTTCGTATTTCTCGAGGTGGTGCTCAGCAGCTCTATGGTATTTGTCCTGATCTCACTTGCCTTGGTAAGATCATTGGTGGCGGTCTGCCAGTAGGAGCTTTTGGTGGCAGAGCCGATATAATGAGTCATCTCTCGCCCCTTGGAGATGTTTATCAAGCTGGTACGCTCTCGGGGAATCCGCTCGCCCTATCAGCTGGCATTGCTCTCTTAAGAGAGCTTGACCAGCCTGGTGTCTATGAGGGGCTAGAAGCCAAGGGACAGTGGCTTGAGGAGCTAATTCGCCCGATGCTCGAGAAGTACTCAGAGGATATTTCCTATACGCGTCAAGGCTCTCTCTCTACCCTGTTTTTTCGTCCTGGAGGTGTCCGCTCTTCGGCTGAGGCTCGAGAATGCAATACGGAGCAGTATGCTACATACTTCCGAGCAATGTTCGAGAGGGGCATTTATCTGCCTCCTTCGCAGTTCGAGTGCATGTTCCTCTCCTCTGCCCACACTGAGGCAGACTTGCTGTATCTATCAGAGGCAATGACCGAAGCCCTTATCATTACTTTGGGATATTAATCATGAGATATACTGCATATACCTTTACTGCTCAGTTTGAGGTTCAGCGACTAGACCTTGATCTCGAGGTTGTTTATGATCTGCTAGCCGATGCTCTTGGTGAAGCTGGCTTCGATAGCTTCGAGCAAACTGGAGAAAAGCTTCAGGCCTACATTCCTACGGAGCTGGAAGCCAGAGTGAGTCTGGCTGAGATATTTGACCAAATGCCTTTCGAGGGGCTAAGCTATACCTATGAAAGTGAAGCTGTCCCTGAGGTTAATTGGAACGAAGAGTGGGAGAAAAACTACTTCAACCCCATTGTCCTTGGTGAGGGGCTTTGTGTAGTGCGGGCACCCTTTCATACAGACTATCCCCAAGCGCACACGGAGGTGATAATTCAGCCCAAGATGGCCTTTGGTACAGGCAACCACGACACCACGGCTCTTATCATTGCCTATCTCCTGGAACAAGATCTTAGGGGATTAAATGTCCTTGATATGGGTGCAGGTTCGGGTATCCTCGGCATCCTCGCTCTTAAACTTGGGGCAGCTAGCCTTACCGCTATAGATATAGATGAGTGGGCATACCAAAATATTCTTGAGAATGCCGAGCTAAATGGTGTGGAAGTAGCTTGTGCTATGCAAGGCAATGCTACTAATCTAGAGGGACGAGGGCCCTTTGACCTTGTTCTGGCTAATATTACTCGCAACGTACTACTAGAAGATATGCCTAACTATGTGGCAGTGATGTCTCCAAGGGGACGGATCGTCTTCAGTGGATTTTATGAAGAAGATGTACCGTACCTGATGGCTCGAGGCGAGACCCTTGGGTTAAAATATAGATCTCATAATACTCGTAATAGATGGATGCTACTCGAGATGGAACTATTTCCAGACTAAGGACTGAGGCAATATTTGCACGAGTGAGATTTTATCTTACATTTGCCCTTGGTATATGTTAATCCATTGTAACTAAAAAAGTAAGATTCTATGAAGAAAGTATTCGCTTTTCTAAGCCTTACAGTAGGCCTGGGGCTGTCTTCTGTGGCTATGGCACAGGGTGGAATAGATTATTCTACTCTGTGTAAATGGGACGAAGCCAAGAACCCGAGGAAGGACCGAGATCGTGTAGTACAGACCTTGGAGATTACAGGAGCTACTACAGCTGGAGGAGAAATTATTCCTCAGCAGCTAGTGTCGGTGGCTGGCGTAGGTGCTACTCGTACGACCACGATTAACTTTGATAGGACTAGTCAGACGCCTATCCGTGTATCAAGAGGAAATCAGATTACTGTACAGCCAAGATTTAACAATCTGTATTGGACACATTTCTATTTATACATAGATTACAATCATGATGGTATGTTTGGGGAAGACGAGCTCGTATCTTTTACACACTATCGTGAGGGGACGTCTGGCAATTTTGTCAATAGCGTAGGAGAGACTTTCTCGAGTGGAGATGTACGCAATGGCGGTAAGATGCCTGTGTTTATTGTTCCTGAAATAGCTATGGCTGGGCAAACTCGTGCTCGTTTCAAGGCCGACTGGAACAGCAAAGATCCTTGTGGAGACAAGGACTTAGCTAATAATCGTGGTACCATCTGTGACTTTACACTCGAAGTATTAGAGGAGGAAGTAGCCAAGTCTGGTTATACGTTTACGGTCAAGGTAGAAGGCAGTGGTACGGCCAAGGTTTATGATATCCTCACCGATGAAGAGATTACAGATCTGAGTAATCTTGATGACCCAGATCAGTTGCTAGAGCTACGCCCAAAAGCAAATGATGGCTGGGAGATTACTGAGCTGAAAATTGATGGAGCTGATATGATGAGTGAGCGTGATGAGCATGGTAACCTTCCCCTTATGGCAGATCGAGACAAGACCATTACGGTTAAGTTCGAGCGTAAGGCTTTCCATATAGTAAGAGTTCGCTATAATGAAGAGAAAGGAGGAATGATATCGCTCCTTAAGAAGTCTGGAGGAAGCATCCAGAGTGGTGATCAGGTGGAGCCAGGTACGCAGCTTATAATTTACTTGTCACTCTTCCCTGGAAAGCAAGCCAAGAAGCTCATAGTCAATGGTGAGGATATGAGTACAGAGATTGATAATGCTCAAGCTGGTAAGTTCGAGATTACGGTAAATAAAAATATCGAGATCGAACTGCAAACGGAGCATATTATGGAATCTTATGTATATGAGTTCAACGCTGAGGGGGGCAAGGTAAAGGCTGCATATCAAGAAGGAGAGCAAGAGTTTGCCTCTGGAGATATGGTTAAGCAGTATGCCAAGATACAGTTTGTCGTAGAGCCCAATGAAGGCTATAAGTTAACATCTATAGCTCGTAGAGATAAGCCAGAAACCAATCTTATTGATAGGCTGGACAAGATTGGGGAGAATATATATGGAACTCGTGTAATTCCCAATGACCCAGGCTTCATCTTTACTTTTACTAAGACTACTGGCATAGTGGGTATCGAGGCCCTTAGCTACGGAGTGCGCGCGACTAAGGGTTCTGTAGTCGTAGAGGGAGCCCGTGGGCAGATTGTTGAGATCTATAATGCTCTTGGAGTACGTGTAGCTAGGACAATGGTGCATAATGCTCGTTTTAGTCTCTCGGTAGATAAGGGAGTTTACCTTGTTAAGATTGGTAAGACTATTACTAAGGTAGTCGTGGACTAAGATATTCCAATTCGGTTTAACAACGTTTGATAGAGGGAGGCAGTCAATAGGGCTGTCTCCCTCTCCTTTTTTAGTTCTTCAGAGGTGTCCAAAAAATCTTCGGGAACTTCTGAAAAAAACTTCCCGATCTTTTTCCAAAAAGTTCGGGAACTCCGAAAAAAAAGATCGGGAAGTTTTTTTGAAAGTTCGAGAACATTTTTCTGCTACAAATGGGTGTGTTGATAAATATTTGTATTACAGCTGATTGTTGGTTTTCTTGTTAGATAGCAAATCCATTCGACAACTGTTCTTTGTCTTGGTATGATTGTCATGTTTGCGCCCTGGAAATTCGGGAATGAGTATCTGAGTTTTTGCGTAAATTTGTAGCACTTATGGATAGAATTAGGAACTTCTGCATTATTGCACATATCGACCACGGCAAAAGCACCTTAGCCGATAGGTTATTAGAGACGACACAGACAGTTACGGGTAAGGAGTTGCAAGAACAGGTCCTTGATAATATGGACTTAGAGCGTGAGCGTGGTATCACGATCAAGAGCCATGCCATACAGATGAACTATAAGCACGAGCATAAGGACTATGTGCTCAATCTCATAGATACTCCAGGACATGTGGACTTTAGCTACGAAGTCTCTCGTTCTATTGCAGCTTGTGAAGGAGCACTTCTCATCGTAGATGCAGCTCAGGGCATTCAAGCGCAGACTATCTCTAACCTATATATGGCTCTGGAGCATGATCTGGAGATTATTCCTATCGTTAATAAGGTGGATTTACCGAGCGCGATGCCTGAGGAGGTAGAAGATCAGATCATAGAGCTACTGGGCTGTAAGCGTGAGGAAATCATTCGAGCCAGTGGTAAGACGGGCATCGGGGTAGAGGATATTCTAGGTGCTATCGTGAAGCGCATCCCTGCACCTAAGGGAGATCCCAATGCCCCTCTCCAATGCCTCATTTTCGATTCAGTATTCAATCCTTTTAGAGGTATTATTGCTTATTTTAAAGTAGTTAATGGAAGGATCAAGAAGGGAGATCATGTAAAGTTCATCGCTACGGGCAAAGAGTACGATGCCGATGAAGTGGGCGTACTACGTCTAGATATGGAGCCTCGCAAGGAGGTTACTACAGGCGATGTGGGCTACATCATCTCGGGTATCAAGACGAGCAAGGAGGTCAAGGTGGGTGATACTATCACCCATGTAGTAGGTGGGGCATCCGAGGCCATTGCGGGCTTTGAGGAGGTTAAGCCGATGGTCTTCGCTGGGCTTTATCCTATCGAGAGTGAAGACTTTGAAAATTTGCGTGCTTCGCTTGAGAAATTGCAGCTTAACGATGCCTCCCTAACGTTCCAGCCTGAGAGCTCGGCTGCCCTAGGCTTCGGGTTCCGTTGTGGCTTCCTAGGCCTATTGCATATGGAGATTATTCAGGAACGCCTCGATCGTGAGTTCAATATGAATGTGATTACGACAGTCCCCAACGTGTCCTACAAAGTGTACGACAAAAAAGGTAACTGCCTCGAGGTGCATAACCCTGCAGGATTACCTGAACCTACCCATATTGAACGCATCGAAGAGCCTTATATCCGAGCCTCGGTCATTACGAATACTACTTATATAGGTCCGATCATGACGCTCTGCCTTGGCAAGCGTGGTCAGCTCGTTAAGCAGGAGTATATCTCGGGCGATCGTATCGAGATATTCTTCGATTTGCCTTTGGGCGAGATTGTGATCGACTTCTATGACAAGCTCAAGAGTATCTCCAAGGGCTATGCTTCGTTCGATTATCACATTAGTGAGTTTCGGCCTAGCAAGCTTGTCAAACTTGATATTCTCCTCAATGGAGATTCGGTAGATGCCCTCTCGACATTGACTCACGTAGACAATAGCGTGCCCTTTGGGCGGCGGATGTGTGAGAAGCTCAAAGAACTGATCCCACGTCAGCAGTTCGACATCGCTATTCAAGCTGCTATCGGAGCTAAGGTTATCGCACGAGAAACGATCAAGGCCGTACGTAAAGACGTTACGGCTAAGTGCTATGGGGGCGATGTGTCCCGTAAGCGTAAGCTGCTCGAGAAGCAAAAGGAGGGTAAGAAGCGCATGAAGCAGATCGGAACCGTGGAGGTTCCGCAGAAGGCATTCCTAGCGGTACTCAAGCTCGACTAACTTATGGCAGATTTTGCGAAACGTAAGGCTTCGAGCAAGAAGAAAGAAGCCCTTATTGTACCCCTAGATGGACGTATACCGCCGCAGGCAGTGGACTTTGAGGAAGCTGTGTTGGGGGCGATCCTCCTAGAGCGCGATGCCTTTGGTCGAGTGAGCGAATTATTGACCTCTGAGTCATTCTATGTGCCAGCTCATCAGCTCATCTACACAGCGATGTCTTCACTTGCCCTCAATCAGCATCCGATAGATATGATGACGGTGTCAGAAGAGCTGAGACGTACTGAACAATTGGAGCAAGTTGGAGGTGCTGGTTATGTCTCTGGACTAACGATGAAAGTACTCTCGACTGCGAGCCTCGAGTTTCACGCCTTGGTTCTTTCCAAGAAGGCTCTTAGTCGTAAACTAATCTCTTTTTCTAGTGAGGTCCTCAAGGCTGCCTATGACGATACAGAGGATGTAGCTGAACAGATGCAGCGAGCTGAGGGACGGCTCTTCGAGATAGCTCAGAATGACAGTTCTAAAGACTTTGTTGAGATAAACGCCCTCATCAAAGAGGCGATGAATGAAATTCAGGTTGCAGCTAATAACAAGGAAGGTATTAGTGGTATTACCTCAGGTTTTGCCGCCATCGATGAGATGACCTCAGGTTGGCAACGCTCTGATCTCATCATCATAGCTGCTCGCCCTGCTATGGGAAAGACAGCTTTCGTCGTTTCGATGGCGAAGAACATGGCAGTAGACCATAAGATCCCCGTAGCACTTTTTAATCTCGAAATGAGTGCTGTGCAGCTCTTCAAACGCCTTATCTCCAACGTCTGTGAGATTGATGGACAGACAATCAAGAGCGGACGGCTAGATGAGCAGGAATGGAAGCGTCTATATACCAATATTAAACAACTAGACTCCGCTCCTCTCTTTATTAATGATACGCCGAGCCTTTCGGTCTTTGAGCTACGTACCAAAGCGCGTCGCCTAGTACGCGAACATAATGTACAGATGATCATTATTGACTACTTGCAGTTGATGAATGCTAGTGGTATGAGCTACGGAAATAGAGAGCAGGAGATTAGTATCATCTCTCGCTCGCTCAAGATGCTAGCCAAAGAGCTACGTATTCCAATCGTGGCACTCTCTCAGCTCAATCGTGGAGTGGAGCAACGTCAGGGTGATGCTAACAGCAAGCGTCCGCAGCTCTCAGACCTGCGCGAGTCGGGAGCTATTGAGCAAGATGCTGACATAGTTTGCTTCATTCATCGTCCCGAATATTATAAAATAACGGAAGATGAGAAAACAGGAGAATCGCTCAAAGGTGTTTCGGAGTTCATCATTGGTAAACACAGAAATGGTCCTGTTGGTGATGTCCGCCTCAGTTTCAAGAGTGAGTACGCCAAATTTACAGACTATGCTAAGAGTACAACCCGAGTAGCTTTGACCAAAATAAGAGCCTCTCGGATAGGAGGAGCAGAGCGAACGGAGTTGCCCTCTTCACAAGATCCACTTTCTGTTCCCGACTTTAATGATCCCATGGGGACGATACCTGTAGGGAACGAAACGCCCGACTTCTCGGGTTGGTAATTGATAGTTCGGTTCACGATTGTTGTCAACAAAGATTATATGATAGATAACGATTACAAGCTAAGGCACAGCAAAGTACAGGCATTGATGAAGACGCAGAATGTAGATGCTATGCTTGTTGCGAGCAATGTAGGGCTACTATATTTGTATGGGCAGATTTACTCGGGCATAGCTTATGTGCCTGCAGAAGGGGAAGTTCAGTTTTTTGTACGTAGGCCACAGAGCCAAGAGATAAGGGAGGGCGTACTCAGCATTCGTAAGATAGAGCAAATTGTTGATTTCGTATGCCTGGATAAAGTCAGTCGCTTAGCCTTGGAGCTAGACGAACTTAGCTATACAGATATTCTACGTCAACATAAGCTTGCCCCACAAGCTGAGCTGCACAACGCTACATACATCCTTCGCGAGGCACGGATGGTGAAAACTCCAGCAGAGATTGAGGCGATCCGCCAAACTGCTGCGGCACATATGGCAGTCTATCAGCAGATCCCCCAACTCTATAAGTTAGGGATGACGGAGGTTGGCTTCCAAATAGAGATCGAGCGCGCTATGCGCCTCGGAGGCTCATCGGGCATCTTCCGCACCTTTGGATCGGCTATGGAAATCTATATGGGTAGCTTGCTCTCGGGTGTCAATGCTGCTGAGCCGTCACCCTACGACTTTGCCTTAGGAGGATCTGGATCGTCTGCTCTACCACTAGGGGCGACCGAGCGCATTATCCAAGAAGGTACAACTGTTATGATCGATATGGCTGGCAACTATGGGGTCTATCTATCGGATATGACCCGCACCTACTCGGTGGGCCGCCTTCCCGATGCAGCCTATAGGCTGCACCAGCTAAGCGTTGATATGCACAGAGACCTTGTACAGTGGGCTAGGGTCGGGCTGAGCTGCACCGAGATTTACGACCGTGCCATAGCGCAGGTAGAGGCAGCTGGGGCTGCAGACTACTTTATGGGTGCTAGCCAAAAGGCGCAGTTCGTAGGGCATGGGCTGGGCTTACAGATCAATGAGTTGCCTGTGTTGATGGGCAGGAGTAGGGACGTTCTACTCCCTGGTATGGTTATTGCCTATGAGCCTAAGTTCGTCCTTCCCGATGTGGGGGCAGTGGGTGTGGAGAATACCTACCTTGTTACCGAACAAGGGCTAGAGAACCTTACGCCTCTGTCCGAGGAAATTGTAGACCTACTTGCCTAGAGGAGATGAATACCGTAGCGATGTATGCAGGGTCGTTCGACCCATTCACTAGAGGGCATGCCGACATAGTAAGCCGAGGCTTGCAACTCTTCGACCGAGTGATCATTGCCATTGGGGTCAATGAGAGCAAGCGAAGCCTCTTTAGCCCCGAGCAGCGTCTTCAGCAGATAGAGCGTTATTATGCCAGAGAGCCTAGAGTGCAGGTCGTGACCTACACGGGGCTGACGGTGTCTTTTGCTCAAGAACATGAGGTTAAGTTCCTCCTGCGTGGGGTACGCTCCAGCACTGATATGGAGTTTGAGCGCACACTCGCTGACCTCAATAGGCAGATAGCAGGGATGGAAACCGTGCTGTTCCCTGCCTCGCAGCAGCTCACGCATATTAGCTCTACTGTAGTGCGTGAACTACTGCACTATGGGGGCGATGTAGCGAGCTTCCTGCCCGAGGGCTTTTCACTTGAGGTGTAGCACAGCCGTTTAGCACACAATGATATAAAACAAAGTACAGGACGATGAGTACACAGAGCTATCAAGTCGTAGTCTTGGGGGCAGGAGAGAGCGGTGTAGGGGCTGCCCTCCTATACCGTAGTAAGGGGCTATCCGTCTTCGTGTCGGACCTAGGCAAAATTGCTCCAAAGTATAAGCAGGAGCTGGAGGACAACGCCATTCCCTACGAGGAAGGCAAGCACAGCGAAGACATCATTTTGGGCAGCCAGGAGGTTGTTAAGTCGCCAGGTATCCCCGACAAAGCCCCTATGGTTAAGCAAATCAGAGCTAAGGGTATCCCTATCATTTCGGAGATTGAGCTGGCTGGACGATACACCTCGAGCTATATCGTGGGTATCACGGGTAGCAATGGCAAGACGACGACGACGATGTGGCTACATCATATCCTTACATTGGCAGGGCTTGAGCCAGCTTTAGCTGGTAACGTAGGTTATAGCCTAGCACGCCATGCCGTAGCTCCCCCAGCAGAGCAGCCCAAGTACTACGTAGTCGAGCTCAGTAGCTTCCAGCTTGATGGTATGGAGCACTTCCACGTTGATATGGCTCTGCTTATGAATATTACCCCAGATCATTTGGAACGATACAACTATAGCTTCGATGAGTATGCCCTCTCGAAGATGCGCATACTTCAAAATCAAACCTCAGATGATGCCTTCATCTATTGGGGTGAAGATGAGTTTGTAGCTCGTTATATAGCGGCTCATCAGCCTATGGCGATGCAAACACTCGCCTTCCATACTTACCCACAGGTGGGAGCTGCTGCCGATAGGTCGGACAACAATACGATGCGTGTACGCCTAGGCGGTCGTCACTTCGAGTTGCCTATCTCGGAGCTTGCGCTACAAGGACCGCATAACCTACAGAATGCTATGGCTGTGACCATAGCTGCTATGCGCTTGGGGGTGTCGGACCAAGTGCTTCGTGAGGGACTAACGAGCTTCGTCAATGTACCTCATCGTCTTGAGCGCATCGCTGTCATAGATGGTGTCGCCTACATCAATGACTCAAAAGCAACTAATGTAAGCTCTACGTACTATGCTCTACGTACGATGACTACTCCTTATGTCCTTATCCTTGGAGGAGTAGACAAGGGAAATGACTACAATTACATTAAACCAATAATTGCAACTGGAGCAAGGGCACTTGTTTTTTTAGGTATAGATAATGGTAAGCTTCGAGAGATACTAGGAGACTTGGAGATACCTATTAGGGAGGCTGTATCCATGAAAGACGCGGTTGCTTTGTGTCACGAATTAGCTGTTCCTGGTGATGTAGTATTGCTCTCTCCAGCTTGTGCTAGCTTTGATTTATTCGACAATTACGAACATCGAGGTAATCTATTTAGAGACGAAGTTTCTCTACTGAAAGGATAGAAGATATGTCTAAGGAGAAGATTTCATTTGGTCAAGTTTGGGGGCTACTGAGAAATAGTTTAGAAGGGCAGTGGCATTTGTGGTTACTCTTCATAGTGATGCTATCTACCTCTCTATTAACTATTACGAGCGGAGCAACCGAGGTCTACAAAGCTGGTTCGATGATGCCCATTCTTAAGCATGTCATTTTCTTGATTATTTCATTTGCTACTTGCTGGCTTGTAGCTCAATTTCCTTCATCATTCTATAGAGGGCTAGGACTTAAGATTTATAGCCTCTTTTTTTTCATACTCTTAATCTGGTTGATCATTTATCCTAGGGCTATTAATGATGCTGCACGTTGGGTTGATTTGGGGCTTGTGACAGTACAGCCCTCAGAGTTTTTTAAGATTTGTCTTATTCTTTGGGGTGCGCTGGTCGGTAGTTTGTCCTATGACTCCAATGTGGAGAAAAGATTATACTTCAATCTATTTTGGATTGTTTCATTACTTTGTATTGCTGTCTTTTTGTTTAAAAATGCTTCCACGGGGCTGCTTATGGGGCTATTCCTAGGAGCTTACTCTCTTATTATAAAAATGCCATTTAGGCTTTGGCGAAATTGGGTAATGGTAGTATCATTTGCTGGCCTAATTTTTGCTGGAACGATAGCCGCTATTCCTAATGACACCTTGAAAAAGTTGCCACTTATTAATCGTGGAACAGTTTGGAAGACCAGAGTGGCGGACATGTTTAGGGAAGAGACGGAGGATGCCAAGTATGATATTGAGCAGAATACTCAGGAAAAACTTGGCCAAGTGGCCTTGGCTCATGGCTCTCTTACGGGGCTAGGCATTGGTAGTAGTAAAACTAGAGACTTCCTGCCCATGGCATATACTGACTATGTACTATCTATTATGATTGAAGAGTGGGGGATCATAGCTTATATTTTCCTCGTCTCTTACTATGTTATCTGGTTTATTTTGGCGGGTCGTATCGCTCAGAAGGAGCGTAATCGTTATCGCAAGCTGCTAGTACTTGGTATAGGTCTTTTCTTTCCGATGCAAGCTCTCGTCAATATTGCCGTAGTTTCTGGGTTATTCGTTACGGGTCAGACGCTGCCACTCATTAGTTGGGGAGGAACTTCCCTTTTGGTTACGGCCACTGCTATGGGAATGCTCATTAGTATTTCTCGTACACAACAGGAGATAGACCGTCTGGAACAGCAAGAGGCCACCCCTCGTATCCTTATGTAATAACGTAAAAGAAACAAGAGTATGCAGCGTGTAATCATCAGTGGCGGAGGCACAGGAGGGCATATCTTCCCAGCTATATCGATAGCCCAGACCCTCAAGAAGCGTTATCCCGAGGTCGAGATCCTCTTCATCGGTGCAGAAGGGCGTATGGAGATGACCAAAGTACCCCAAGCTGGTTTCCAGATCAAGGGCTTACCTGTGCGAGGTCTATATCGCAAGCAGATTTGGCGCAACGTGGGTGTGCTGTGGGACTTCATCAAGAGCCTCACGATGGCTCGGGATATTATCCGTTCATTTCGCCCACAGATCGTCATCGGGGTAGGGGGCTATGCGAGTGCGCCAACGCTCAAAGCAGCCCAATCCCTCGGTATCAAGACGCTCATTCAGGAGCAAAACTCCTATGCAGGTGTGAGTAATAAGCTGCTCTCTAGGCGTGCCGATAAGATTTGCGTGGCTTACCCCGATATGGAACGCTTCTTTCCTAAGGATAGAATTGTGCAGACGGGTAACCCAATACGCGCTCAAATAGAGTATATGGGGGACATCGATCGTGCGGAGGCGCTAACTTACTTTGGCTTCTCTGCCGAGGTGTCTCAGGTAGTCCTTGTCGTGGGTGGTAGCCTTGGTGCAAGGACGATCAACCAAAGCATCGCAAAGTGCCTAGAGGCTTGGAGTAGCTCGGGCGTAGCACTCATTTGGCAAACAGGCACAAGCTACCAAGAGGAAGCCCAAGCTATACTCAAGGGTTACAAGGGCGAGCTGTACTGCAAGGCCTTCATTGAGAGGATGGACTTGGCTTATTACCTAGCAGACCTCGTTATTTCTCGTGCAGGGGCTGGATCTATCTCGGAGCTTTGTCTGCTCGGTAAGCCCTCCATCCTCGTGCCATCGCCCAATGTGGCAGAGGATCATCAGACCAAAAATGCCCTAGCTCTCTCGGAACGTGGCGCAGCCGTCTTGATCCCCGACCGAGAGGCAGAGGCAAGGCTAACGGATGAAGCCTTAGCCTTGGTATATGATCGGACAAAGCTCGATGAGCTAAGTAAGAATATATTGAAGCTGGCGTACCATAAGGCAGCCGATAAGATTGTAGATGAAGTGGTTGCTTTGTCAGGGCAAGGGCAATAAATACCTATGCCAGTAAGCAACTGCACTACATAACGATATACAAATACAATAGAACTATATGATTTCAGCTGATGCACTCACCGTAGAGATAGGGGGGAGTCCATTATTTTCGAATATATCTTTTGTGATTAACCCCAAAGATCGCATTGCGCTGATGGGGAAGAATGGTGCTGGCAAAAGCACGATGCTCAAGATCTTGGCAGGTGTGCGTGAGCCATCTCGAGGCAAGGTCAATGTACCGAGTGGTGTCAAGGTTGCCTACCTGCCTCAGCACCTGCTGACTGAGGATGGACGCACTGTCTTTGAGGAGACTGAGCAAGCGTTTGTCCATCTGCACGAGATGGAGGCGCGTATGGCGGAGCTGAATAAGCAGCTAGAAGAGCGTACCGACTACGACAGTGACGAGTATATGGCGATCATCGAGGAAGTGTCTACACTCGGGGAGAAGTTCTACGCCATCGAAGAGATTAATTACGACAAGGCTATTGAGCGCACCCTGCTGGGGCTAGGCTTCAAGCGGAGCGACTTTACACGCCAAACTTCAGAGTTTAGTGGTGGCTGGCGTATGCGTATCGAGCTGGCGAAACTCCTCCTGCGCAAGCCCGATGTCCTGCTTCTCGATGAGCCTACCAACCACCTTGACATCGAGTCCATTCAGTGGCTCGAAGACTTTCTCGTAGAGAACAATCAGACGCTTGTGGTCATTAGCCACGACCGTGCCTTTGTCGATAGGATCACGACCCGAACTCTCGAAATCACAATGGGACGCCTCTACGACTACAAGGTAAATTATAGCGAATACCTACGCCTAAGGGCAGAGAGGCGTGAGCAGCAACAGAAGGCTTACGATGAGCAGCAGAAATTCATTGCTGAGACGACCGAATTTATCGAGCGATTTAAGGGTACTTACTCCAAAACCAGTCAGGTACAGAGCCGTGTACGTATGCTCGAGAAGCTCGAGCTGATAGAGGTCGATGAGATTGATACCTCGGCTATTCGTCTGCGTTTCCCACCTGCGCCTCGTTCAGGGACTTATCCTGTGATGATGAGCGATGTGTCTAAATCATTCGGTGACAAAACGATTTTCTCGGGCGTTAATCTAACCATCGAGCGAGGCGACAAAATTGCCTTTGTTGGCAAGAATGGCGAGGGTAAGAGTACGCTCGTGCGCTGCATCATGAAGGAGCTGGAGCATGGCGGTGAGCTAAACCTTGGGCATAACGTCAAGGTAGGGTACTTCGCTCAAAACGAAGCAGCCGTAGTGGACGAGAACTTAACCGTATTCCAAACAATCGACGAGGTAGCCGAAGGAGAGATTAGGACTAAGATCAAAGACCTCCTCGGGGCGTTTATGTTTGGAGGCGAGGCATCCAATAAGAAAGTTAAGGTACTTAGTGGTGGCGAGCGCACACGCCTTGCCCTGCTGCGCCTGCTGCTTGAGCCGTACAACCTGCTCATCCTCGACGAGCCTACCAACCACCTTGATATGAAAACTAAGGAGGTACTCAAGCAAGCCCTCCAAGGCTTTGATGGTACGCTCATCTTGGTGTCGCACGATCGTGACTTCCTTGATGGGCTAGTGTCTAAGGTTTATGAGTTTGGTGGCGGACGTGTCGTGGAGCATTTGGAGGGTATCTATGAGTTTATGCAGAAGAAAAAGCTGGAGAACCTCAAGGAACTGGAGAAGTAGAGGCGATGGCGGAGGTACGAGTAGACAAATGGCTGTGGGCGGTGCGCATCTTCAAAACCCGATCGCTCGCTACAGATGCTTGCAAAAAGGGGCGTGTGTCGGTCGGTGGGCAGACCATCAAGCCCTCACGCATACTCAAGGTTGGCGAGATAGTCACGGTGCGTAAGCCGCCAGTAGAGTACTCTTTCAAGGTGCTGGCACTCCTTAGTAGTAGAGTAGGGGCGAAGCTCGTACCCGAATATATGGAGAACGTAACCCCACGGGAGCAGTACGAGCTGCTAGAGCTTCAGCGCATCTCGGGCTTTGTAGACCGAGCCAAAGGACTAGGTCGCCCAACCAAGAAAGAGCGGCGTGACTTAGATCAATTCTCCGACAGCCTACCCGAAGGGCTTGACCTATTCGATTGGGACGAAGATTGGGATTAGTGACATAATGATAGGAGTATATGAAGAAAGATATGACCTACACCGAGGCTGCGGATCGCCTAGAGGCGATCGTACGACAGATAGAGCACAATGCCCCTGATGTGGATGAGCTAACGAAGCTCGTAGGCGAGGCGGTAGAGCTAACGAAGTTTTGTCGCAAGAAGCTCACTGTTGCAGACAAACAGCTGACCGAACTAATGGCACAACTAGGCAATACCGAGGGCATAGACTAATGACACCAAGATGCGCCATCGTTGTGGCTGGTGGGCAAGGGCTGCGTATGCGCTCTGATGTACCTAAGCAGTTTTTGCCCCTCCTTGGCAAGCCCGTACTAATGCACACCTTAGAGCGATTTGTTCGCTGTGAGGCGATTGTGCTGGCTCTTCCCAAGACGCAGATAGACTATTGGGAGGCTCTATGTGCCGAATATCGGTTCACCCTACCTCATCGTGTGGTAGAGGGCGGAGCTACACGCTTCCACTCGGTGCAGAACGCCCTCGCTGCCCTCAGTGAGTACCCTGAGGGACTTGTGGCGATACACGATGGCGTTCGCCCCCTAGTAGGCGAAGAGATTATAGAGTATGCCTATACGGTAGCCGAGCAGAGTGGGGCTGCTCTGCCCTATATTGAGGTGGTCGATAGTCTAAGACGCAGGCAATCGGGAGGCAGTACCGAAGCAGTAGTACGCAGTGAGTACATCGCCGTGCAAACGCCCCAAACCTTTCGCCTTGAGCGCATCCGAGTGGCTTACGGCCAGCCTTATCGGGAGGCTTTTACCGATGATGCTTCAGTCTACGAAGCGGCAGGGCTAGGCGAGATTGCCATCGTCGAGGGAGCAGTGGAGAACATCAAGATTACTTCGCCTAAAGATCTCGCACTTGCTGAGTATCTACTCCGACATCGCTAGTCGCCCCGAGCATGAACCCGATCTTCCGCACTCCGCTAACCTACCTCCCTGGCGTAGGTCCTAAGCGTGCTGAGGTCTTAGCAAGAGATCTTGAGCTGCGTACCTATTGGGACTTACTTAATTACTTTCCTTACAAATATGTAGACCGCAGCCGTATCTTTTCTACTCGGGAGATACGCCCCGATATGCCCTACATTCAGCTCAAGGGCTACATCCGCAGCTGGCAGGAGGTAGGCGAGGGACGCAAGAAGCGACTTGTAGCGACCTTCTGCGATGCTGATGGCAGCATTGAGCTGACTTGGTTTAGGGCGCACGCCAGCATTCAGCGTACTTATACGGTCGGCAAGGAGTATATTGTCTATGGCAAGCCTAACTACTACAATCACAGCATCAGCATAGCCCACCCTGAGATAGACGATGCCTCCAAGCAAGAGAGCGTGTCCTTTGGGCTTGTGCCGATGTATACCACTACCGAGCGGATGAGGTCGGGGGGGCTGACCAACAGGCAGATCCGCCAAATGATGTACACCCTCCTCAACCTGCTGGATACCCACCTAGAGGAAACGCTGCCGCAACCACTTGTGAAGAAAGCTCGCCTAATGGCTTACCCCGATGCTATCGTACAGATCCATTTTCCCGAGAGCCACGAGTTGCTAGAGCAGGCGCGGATACGCCTCAAGTTCGACGAACTGTTTTTCATACAGATCAAGCTGCAAAGCCTCAAGCTCCAGCGTGAAAAGTATTATCGAGGGTTTGTCTTTCCTGAAGTGGGGCGTTACTTCAATGATATATATAGGGAGTATCTCCCCTTTGATCTAACCAATGCGCAGAAGCGTGTCCTCAGAGAGGTGCGCCAAGATACGCTCTCGGGCAAGCAGATGAATAGGCTGATTCAGGGCGATGTCGGGAGTGGCAAGACACTCGTAGCTCTCCTTTCTATGTTGTTGGCTGTGGGTAATGGCTTTCAGGCATGTATGATGGCACCGACAGAGATCCTTGCTCGACAGCATCAGGCCTCGCTCAGAGAGCTACTCGCCCCTCTAGGGCTGGAGGTAGGGCTGCTCATCGGGAGCACGACCAAGAGAGAGCGTGCCGACCTACTCCCACGTCTAGCCGATGGGTCGCTCAGCATCATTGTCGGTACGCATGCTCTGATCGAGGAGGGGGTTACCTTTGCCTCGCTCGGTATAGCAGTCATCGACGAGCAGCACCGTTTTGGTGTGGCGCAGCGCTCTCGCCTATGGGCTAAGAATAATACTATCTTACCTCATATCCTTATCATGAGTGCTACGCCCATCCCTCGCACCTTGGCCATGACGCTCTATGGAGACCTCGATATATCCATCATAGACGAGCTACCCCCTGGGCGCAAACCCATACAGACCATACACCACTACGACACGAAGATGTACCCCGTTTTCAATTTTCTCCGAGAAGAGTTGAGGACAGGACGGCAGGCGTATGTGGTCTATCCGATGATCGAGGAGAATGAGCAGACCGACCTCAAAGACCTTGAGAGCGGCTATGAGCGTTATAAAGAGATTTTTCCCGAGTTTAGTATCACGATGGTACATGGTAAGATGAAGCCCAAGGAAAAGGACGAGCGAATGCAGAGCTTCATCAGTGGACAAACGAAGATTCTGCTAGCGACCACCGTAATCGAAGTGGGAGTAAATGTGCCGAATGCCTCGGTAATGATCATCGAGAGTGCCAATCGCTTTGGGCTTTCGCAGCTGCATCAGCTCCGTGGGCGTGTGGGGCGTGGAGCGGAGCAGAGCTATTGCATCCTCGTCACGGGGCATGAACTTGGGCAAGATGCTCGTCGCCGAATAGATGTGATGGTTGAGACGACCGATGGTTTTGTCATTGCCGAGGAGGATATGCGCCTGCGTGGCTTCGGAGAGCTAGAGGGGACGAGGCAGAGCGGTAAGTTTCTAAGCCTCAAACTCGCCAACCTTACCAAGGACAATCAGCTCGTCCACTACGCACGCAGCTTCGCCGAGCAGGTGCTAGCGGAAGACCCTCAGCTCGCCCTTCAAGAGAACCAATCCCTCAAGCAAACCTACTTGATGCTCTATCCGCCCACCGACAACTGGAGTATAATCTCCTAGTGAAGCTTGATAGCCAGAATTTCAAGTCTCCATCAATCGTTTTGATGTACAATACTCAAGCATGATGATGTTTTAAGATAAGGCAAAAAATGCTCGGGAATACTCGAAAAAATGTTCCCGATCTTTTTTCTCGGAGTTCCCGAACTTTTTGGAAAAAGTTCGGGAAGTTTTTTTTGAAAGTTCCCGAAGATTTTTTGAGTAAATCGGGGAGACATTTAATTGTCTAGAAATAAAACAAATAGAACTATACCTTTTATCGATGATGAATTGAATGAGGAGACGAAGCAGAAGTTTAATTCTGTTTCCTTGATCATTTACAGTTTCGCAAGAGGGTGTCCAGAAGTGGATACGAACTTTGCACCTAGAAGGAAGGAGATTTTGAATAGGTAGGCTTGGGTTCTTATACCTTTTATTGTATTTTTGTTCTTGACTTTGTGTGGTTGGGGTAGTGTCTACGTGATGGATAGAACCTCATCCGCTTAATAGGGAATCAAGTGAAAGTCTTGAGCAGTCCCGCTGCTGTGAGTGGACCATTGTGGCGTACCACAAGACCACTGAGGTGTCTAGATCCTTGGGAAGGTGTGGTTAGGCTAGAGTCTACGAGCCAGAAAACCTGCAAAGTCGTCCAATCGCTTCGAGGAAAGCGACAGTTCTCCAAACAGAGGGCTGGATAATCCCCGAGGGTGCTGCCCCCTCAGATGTAGGTAGCTGTGGTTTGCCAGACCATATGAGTTTAGTGAAAGGAAGCCTCTAGCTGGGGCATCACTGCAGAGGAATACCAATGAGGTGGTGCTGATGCTGGAGGCTTTTTATGATTTAGAAGAGTTCTAGTAAAGATGAATATGACAATAGAGGAAGAGATTCAGGGAGAATTGTTAGAGCGTTTCTTGCGTTACGTTGCCATTGATACACAAAGTGATCCCAATAGTGAGACCTATCCGTCTACCGAGAAGCAATATAATCTTATGAGACTACTACTCTCGGAGCTACACGAGTTAGGGGTAAAGTCGGCAAGGATAGACCAGAATGGCTATTTGATGGCATATCTTGAGTCTAAATCAGGGTGCGAGGCGGCTACCCCCATAGGGTTTCTCGCTCATGTAGATACTAGTCCAGATATGAATGGGGCAGGAGTTTCTCCTCAGTTGATAGAGAATTATCGAGGTGGTTCTATTGTACTCGGCACATCTGGGTACACACTTAGTCCACAGGACTTCCCCGAGCTTGCTGATCTTGAAGGGCATACCCTCATAACTACCGATGGCACCACTTTATTGGGAGCAGATAATAAGGCTGGTGTAGCGGAGATAATGACTCTAGTGGCCTACCTAATGCGCCACAATGAAGTATCCCATGGTAAAATATGTATCGCTTTCACCCCAGACGAGGAGATAGGACGAGGGGTCGATTATTTCGATATCAAGCGGTTCGGTGCACGGTTCGCTTATACAGTTGATGGAGGTCAGGAGGGAGAGTTGGAGTACGAGAACTTCAACGCCTCGTCTGCTAGCCTAGTTATTCGAGGAAGAAACGTTCATCCTGGCTATGCCAAAGGTAAGATGATCAATGCACTACAGTTAGCACATGACATCCACGCCTTACTGCCTGCCGAGATGCGCCCTGAGCGAACCAACGGATATCAAGGTTTTTTTCACCTAACCAATCTAAAAGGAACGGTAGACAGTGCCGAGATGCACTACATCATCCGAGATCATTGCCCCAATAAGTTTAGAGACAAAGTAGAGCTACTTCGTCACGTAGTGAGGACCATACAAACTGGCAGCCCCAATGCTACCATTGAGCTCAATGTCAAAGAGCAGTACCGCAATATGAGAGATCAAGTAGAGGCATACCCTGAGCTTATAACTTTGGCGGTAGAGGCCATGGAGCGAGCGGGCGTTCGTCCGCAAATCAGGCCTATTCGAGGAGGAACGGATGGCGCACGGCTGTCATTTATGGGGCTTCCTTGTCCTAATATCTTCACAGGAGGGATGAACTTTCATGGCCGCTATGAATATGCCTCGCTTACGACTATGTGTCGTGCCGTAGCGACACTGGTACATCTGTCGGAACTGTGGTCTAGTCGTTAAACTTCATTTTGCTACGATCTATGATAGAGATAGGAGACAAAATCGTTAGCCGAGATATTTTCGAGGTTATGTTTGCTTGCGACTATGCAGTATGCAAGGGTATCTGCTGTGTAGAGGGTGATAGTGGTGCACCCGTGACACCAAATGAAGTAGATCTATTGGAGCGTCATCTCCCCAAGGTGCGACATTTACTCTCACCTCAAGCTCTTAAGGTTCTTGATGAACAAGGGGTAAGCTATGTAGACGAGGAGGGAGATCTCGTTACAAGTATTGTGAATGGCAAGGACTGTGCCTTTACGACCTACGATGATGAGGGTAATTGTCTTTGTGCCTATGAGAAGATGTATTACGCGGGAGAGATTGATTGGATTAAGCCCCTAAGTTGTCAACTCTATCCGATTAGACTAACACACTATCCAAGCTTTACGGCAGTAAACTACCATAAGTGGAGCGTTTGCCGTGCTGCATTGAAGAAAGGCAAGCGAGAGGGGTTACCTATCTATAAGTTTCTCGAAAGACCACTCAGATATGCGTTTGGAGATGAATGGTATGTCGAGTTGGAAGAGGCTGCACGTCTACTTCAAGAAGAGGAACTGTAGGCATAGGCTTTCGCCCATCTCTCCTTAAACTTTCTGGTAGGATAAAGCTAGGACGATATGCCGATAGCTGTATTTGTTGGTTCCACTCCTGAAGAGATCTTAAGAAGACTGTGTTTTTATTCACTCTCGAGTTGGATGGATAGCTGCTCCCAGTAGTTAAGCAGTTGCTCTTGCTCGATCTTTAGGCTTTGATAGTTTTCGAAGAGAGAGACACTAGCATTGCTAGTCTGATTTGAGAGCATGAGTTCGAGAGATTGCAACTCAGCGTCTATCGCCTCACTGCGTACTTCTATTTGTTCCAACTCTCTCTCTAGAGCACGTCGTTTCTTCTGCTTTTCCTTCTGCTTCTGGTAATCCATGGCCCCAGCAGATGGGATAATTGAGGCTGAAATTGTAGAGGAGGGGGAGATGTCTCCCTTGAAAGTAGGTGTTGTTTGCTCGTTCTCTTTGTCCTTCTTGTGTAACCAGTCAGTGATGCCTCCGATATGCTCAAGGACAGTTCTTTGCCTAAATTCATATACACGCTCCACGAGCCCGTCCAAAAATACCCTGTCGTGTGAAACGACAATCACTGTGCCATCAAACTGCCTAATAGCCTCTTTGAGAACTTCCTTGGAACGAATGTCCAAATGATTAGTTGGCTCATCAAGAATAAGTACATTGGCTGGGTGTAGCAGTAATTTGATGAGAGCGAGCCGTCCTCTCTCTCCTCCACTTAGTACAGCGACTTTCTTATCACTCGCTGCTCCGCCAAACATAAATGCCCCAAGGAGATCGTTAATTTTGCTCCGCATTTCACCCTTAGCTTCATGATCTACGACATCGTAGACACTCCAATGATCACACAAACCTTGGGCTTCACTCTGGGCAAAATATCCGACCTCGACCTGATGCCCCAAGTGAAGTGATCCTGTATAGTCTTCAATCTCGCCCATGATACATTTAATGAGCGTGGACTTCCCCGAGCCATTCTTGCCTACGAATGCCACTTTTTCTCCTCGCTTGATACTCATATTTACCCCTGAAAGAACGGTATGAGCCCCATAGCTCTTGCCAAGATCTTCAATGACAATGGGAAAAGCTCCCGAGGGAAGAGTAGGTGTGAACTGAAAGTGTATGCGTTTGCGATCAATTTCCTCTAAGTCTATACGCTCGAGTTTTTCCAGCTGTTTGATGCGGCTTTGCACTTGTACTGCTTTAGTTGCCTTGTATCGGAAGCGCTCAATGAAGGCTTCAGTTTCTTGAATACTTTTTTGCTGGTTTTCATAGGCGCATCGCTGCTGTTCTAGGCGTTCTGCGCGCAGTTTTAGATAGTGGGTGTGGTTGGTCTTGTAGTCATGTGTACGTCCTAACTCTATTTCGATGGTACGATTAGTCGTTGCATCCAGAAATGCTTGGTCGTGCGAGATGAGCAGGAGTGCACTGGAGCTGGAGGTAATGAAGTTCTCAAGCCAACGAATGGACTCGATATCTAGATGGTTGGTAGGCTCATCAAGGAGGAGGAGGTCAGGCTTTTGTAATAAAATCTTAGCGAGTTCGATACGCATTCGCCAACCACCACTGAAAGTAGAGGAGGGGCGATGAAAGTCTTCTCGCTCGAAGCCTAAGCCTAGGAGTGTTCGTTCTATAAGCGCATGGTAATTACCACTTGAGACTAGGCTCAGCTCATCATTACGTTGGCTGTAGGTGGCTATGAGTGCCATGTAATCTTCTGTGTCGAAATCGGAGCGTTCAGACATTTCTTTACCAAGCCTATCCACCTCGGTTTGCAGTTCTCTAATATCGCTAAAGACTTCCTCACATTCTTCGTAGACGGTGCGCCCATCAGTATGTGTCATTACTTGAGGTAAATAGCCTAGTCGGATATCTTTACGTCTGCTGATCGTCCCCTGACTAGGGCTGTCAATACCTGCGATTAGTTTGAGCAGGGTAGACTTACCTGCTCCATTTTTTCCTGCTAAGGCAATACGTTCCTTAGTAGAGATGACGAAAGTCACATCGGCAAATAAGGTAAAGTCCCCAAAGAGTACGGCAACGTTGTTTAGAGAAATCATAGGGCTCGTTTAGTCTCTGCTGATACGTTTCATAATGTTGTAGGCCTGATATAGTCCGAGCTCTCCTGCTTGACTCAGGTCTGCTATTCCTTCGTCCTTCTTGCCCTGAGAGAGTAGCAATAGTCCTCGATTGAAATATGCCTCAGCCATTCGAGGAGATAGCTTGAGGGCGTTGGTATAGTCGCTAAGTGCAGCTGATGCATCACCTAACCGGCTGTGAAGTAAGGCTCGATTGTAGTAGGCATGAGCAAATTTTGGTGTAAGCCTAATGAGAGTATCTAGATCTTTCTTAGCACTAGTCTCGTAGCTAATAGCTGTAATTGTGCCATTGGGTCTAAGCGATATTGTAGATGTAGGCTCATTGTTCTGTTGCTCTATATCATGTTTGCGCATCAAGGCAATAGATCTAGCCAAATACGCCAATCTGTATTGTCCATCAAGGGCTATAGCTTTATTTAAAAACTCTATTGAAAAGTCGTAGTCTTGTAGTAAGATATAGGCAATAGCACGATGTAGATAGGCTCGCTTAGGCTGACCTGTAGAGTCGGGTATATCTTTTCGGATGATGGTTTCAAGAGCTTGGATTTCTTCTTTAGAGAGTGCGTAGGGCTCGCTGTATAGCTTAAGTCTGTGATTTAAGTTAGATAGGTTGCTCTCGTCCTCCAGGAGTTTCTCCGTATGCTGCGCGGTGACGTAAGGCTTACTCTCAGTAGCTAATTGGCTAAAATAGGTGAGGTAAAAAGGAGGGCAGGGTATCACTTGAGTATCTCTGTCTTGTACACGCCCTCGAGCTATACTACTATACTTAGGTTTGTAGTTTGAGAGATCTACTCGCTCCTCGATAAGCATCGCGTATTTATCTATCTCGGTATCTTGTACTGTACGAGTGCTTCGGTTGTGATTCTTGATGGCTTGAGTATGAGCTGAGTTACGGTATCGCTTGTTCTGTTGCAAATCCCATGCATGCCAATAGTCACGCTCTGCTCCTTTGTGATCGTTGAGAGCCTTGCGGAGTTGGGAGCGTAGCCAAAATCCATCTATAAAGGAGGGATATTCGCTCAAAACTATGTCTAGATCTCGAAGGGCATCTTGCCAGCGCCCGACTTTTTGAGCTAATATAGCTCGGTTGTAACGAGCTGTATGATTATTGGGCTCTAGGCGCAGTACTTCGTTCCAGTCAGAGAGGGCTGCCTCTTGCTCGCCAACGAGCGTTCGAAGCAAGGCTCTGTTGTAGCGAGCGACCCGATTCTTAGGTTCTAATTTGAGTGCATCACTGTAGTCATCCATTGCTTGGCGTAGCTTGTTGATACGGTAATGCAAGATTCCTCTATTAGTTAGTAGGCCTGCCTCTCCTGGTTCTAACTCGATGGCTCTATTTAGATCTTGTAGGCTGGCGGGGTAGTGTTCTTGAGAGGCGTAAATGTGTGAGCGTAGCTTGTAAGGCATAGCTTGAGTGCTGTCTAGGGCTAGAGCTTCGTTTATACGTTGCATAGCTAGCACAGTATCTCCTTGCTCTAGAGCTATACTTGCTCCAAGGTGGTGAGCCTCTGTATTCTTTGGAGTATAGTTCAGTAGAGAAGAGAGGACTTCTTCGGCCTCACGGTATGCCTTTTCTTGACTATAAGCAAGAGCTAGGTTTAGCCCCATCCCTAGATCATTGGGTACAAGTTCTAGCCCTCTCGTGTAGTCAGCAATGGCATCTTGCCTTTGTCTCAGATTTTGTCGGGCAATGCCTCGTACAAGGTACGCCTTGCTAATGAATGGATTACGCTCTAGGCAGAGGCTGGCATCTGCTGCCGCTCCACTGTAATCTTCCAGGTTAATTTTGGCAACAGCTCTATAATAATATGGCAGAGCAAGCCATGGACGAGCGTCTATGGCTTGGTTGAAGTAACCGATAGATACGACATAGTCGTTGAAGTGAAGCGCATTACGCCCAATCGATATTACACGCTCGACATCAATTTGAGTGTATGCTTGGACTATGCTTGCCATAAAAGCGAGCCACAAGCCAAGTTTTTTGGATAATCTAGCTCTCATTATGTTAAGTTATGTATCTCTACTCCTGTATGCATGGGACAAAGATAGCTTAGTTTTGTTGACCATATCCCTATTTTACTTAGAGAGTATGGAGTAATGCAAGGGTAGCACGTTGAAATCAGAGAGAATGATTCAAGCAATTTACAGCCTCAATTGAGAATTTCATAATATACTTATATATAATTAGTTATATTTTCTCTTGATTTACTCAAAAAATCTTCGGGAACTTTCAAAAAAAACTTCCCGAACTTTTTAGAAAAAGTTCGGGAACTCCGAGAAAAAAGATCGGGAACATTTTTTCGAGTATTCCCGAGCATTTTCCTTCTTAATGAGGTGTAACAAAAGTACGCCCTAAGGGGATTTAATTAAACTGTTTATTTACAGTTCATTCTGTATTTATTTCCTCTGTATGGAACTAGCCCTAATCCTCCGACTTGAGCACTTGGAAGGAGAGCGCACGCTTGGGTTTGCGCCTTGCACTTCCAACCTCATCCCCCTCTATTCTAAAGCGATCGCTCGGCCAGAGGGCTTTCTTCGGCTTACGCTCGGGACGATCGGGGCGAGCCGTCCGCTCGTTTGCCTTGTGAGGTCTGCGCTCCTGCCCCTCTTTGCCCGCACGATAGGGCTTGCGCTGCCCCTCTGATCGGCCGGGACGCTGGTCTTTTCGGTCGGTGCGTCTGCCTTTTCGCTCGAAACGGCCGCCCTTGCGCTCGCCCTCTGCCTCAGCTTTGTGCTCACGGCGGGGGCGTTCGCGCTGGAAATCGTCCCGCTTGCCGCTGAAAAGCTCGTAGCTGCGCAGCTCACACGCTAGGGCTCCGTTCATCAGTTCGGTACGGCTATTGGGGCGAAGGCCTATGCTGTCGAAGTGTTCACGCTTATAAGCTATGACCCAAGCAGTACAGCCTGCGAAATTATGCTTAAGCCTTTCGCCAATCATGGCGTACAAATCTTCCGGACGGACTAGACGAAGTCGCTCGCCATAGGGTGGATTCATCACAATAAGTGCCGGCTCGCTAGGCACCGGGCGCTCCTGAAGTGCGCAAACCTCTATATCAATATACTTGCCCAAGCCAGCACGCGCCACATTACGCTGGGCAATTTGCACGGCATTGGGTAGGATGTCCGAGCCAATAATCCGGCCGGTGAACTCGCGCTCAAGGCTGTCGTCGTTATAAAGGTCGTTGAAGAGTGCCTGATCGTAGTCCATCCACCGCTCAAAAGCAAAGCCCGATCGGTAAATACCCGGGGCAATGTTGCGGGCAATTAGCGCAGCCTCGATGAGGAAAGTACCCGAGCCGCACATCGGATCGATTAGGTCGGTTTCTCCATTCCAACCAGCCTTGAGCAGGATGCCGGCGGCCAAAACTTCGTTAATCGGGGCATCGGTCTGCACGGCACGATAGCCACGCTTGTGCAAACTCTCGCCCGAACTGTCTAGCGAGAGCGTCACTTCCTGCTGGGCAATGTGGACGTTTAGGTAAATATCGGGGTTGTCGAGGCGTACCGATGGCCGACTGCCACTGCGCTCACGGAAGTAATCTACGATGGCATCCTTAGTGCGGTAGCCGACAAACTTACTGTGTGTGAAGTCTTCGGAGTAGACTGTCGTGTCGACCGAGAAGGTCTGATCGGGGCGCATGATACGCTGCCAGTCGAACTCACGTAGGGCTGAATACAGCTCATCGGGGTTCTTAGCGCGAAAAGTGTATATCGGTTTGAGGATGCGCAGGGCGGTGCGTAGGCGCAGATTGGCCTTGTAGAGCAGGGCTTTGTCCCCGGTGAAGGACACCATGCGCGTACCGATCTCGACATCCGTGCCGCCAAGATCCTCGATTTCTCTAGCCAAAACGTCCTCTAGGGCGTGGAGCGTCTTGGCAATCATCCTAAACTGTTGGTCTGCAGGCATACTATAATACTGTTGAATAGTCTATACTCATAAGCTAAAAAGAGCAGCCCAAGCCTCCCGCACGCCTAGGGCTATCGGGTAGATATCCCCCAGCGTCGGCCGGAGTCTTGGGCTGCTTGGTCTACAAAAGGTGCGATTTAGATGCCGAGCTCGGCACGGATTTGGGCAATCTTCTGCTTGCAAACCTCCTCGGCAGCAGGCAGAGACTCGGTAGTCGCGGCCTCGCCGCGTACGCCAATGTAGAATTTGATCTTGGGCTCAGTACCCGATGGGCGGATAGATACCTTAGTGCCGTCCTGGGTAAAGTACTGCAGCACATCGCTGCGCGTAGGCATGTCGAGGGCAAAAGTCTCGCCCGTGGTCATGTCGCGGCCAGTGAGCGCGGCGAAATCCTTAACCAAAACTACTGGGCTGCCGGCCAAAGTCTTCAGAGGAGACTGGCGGAAGCCGGCCATCATGGCCTTGATTTCTTCCGCTCCGCTCTTACCTTGGCGGACAATGCTGATACCTTGCTCCTTGTACAGACCATACTCTACATAGATATGCTGTAGCAGCTGGTAGACAGTCATGCCGCGGTCCAGGGCCCAAGCGGCCATCTCGCAGAACATCGCACAGGCAGAGACGGAGTTTTTGTCCCGGATAAAGTCCTCACGCAGGTAGCCGTAGCTCTCTTCGCCGCCACCAATGTAGGTCTTCTTGCCCTCGTTTTGGCGGATTACATCGGCAATCCACTTGAAACCGGTAAAGCAATCATACATTTCTACCCCATTTTTGTCGGCAATAGACTTGATGAGCTCGGTCGTCACAATAGTCTTAACGACATAGTCGCTAGGCGTGAGCGTGCCAGCCTGCTTGCGTTGCATGATGGCGTAGTAGGTCAGCATGGCGCACATATCGTTGCCATTGACCAAAACCATCTTGCCTTCGTCGTTGCGAACCGCTGCTCCTAGCCTATCGGCATCTGGGTCAGTGGCAAGAACGAGGTCAGCTCCGGTCTCTTCGGCGCGGCGGATAGCCATCTCGAGGGCGGCTGGTTCCTCTGGATTGGGGGAGTGAACGGTAGGGAAGTCCCCGCTGACTACGTCCTGCTCAGGGACGTTGATGATGTTTTCAAAGCCAATAGCACGCAGCGTCCTAGGCACAATGTCGACACCAGTGCCGTGGATGGGGGTATAAACGATCTTGAGATCTTTGTGACGCGCTATGGAGTCTGTGGCCAAAGTGAGGCCAGCGACACGGCTAACGAATAGGCTGTCCATCTCCTGGCCTAGGAGCTCGATGAGCTCAGGCTTGGCCTCAAAGCGAATTTCGTCCGCCCCTTTGATCTTATTTACCTCATCAATAATGTTGACATCATGGGGTGCGATGATCTGAGCACCGTCACTCCAATAGGCTTTATAGCCGTTGTATTCCTTAGGATTGTGGCTGGCTGTGATCATTACGCCGCTCTGGCAGCCCAATTCGCGTATCGCAAACGACACCTCAGGCGTAGGGCGAAGGCTCTCAAAGAGGTAGACTTTGATGCCATTAGCAGAGAAGATTTCGGCCGTAATGCGGGCAAAAAGTGGGCTATTGTTTCGACAATCGTGCCCAATGGCCACGGAGATTTGGGGCAAATCCTTGAAGGTAGCCTTCAGATAGTTGGCCAGACCTTGGGTGGCAGCCCCCACGGTATAGCGGTTCATTCTATTGGAACCCACGCCCATGATACCACGAAGTCCGCCAGTACCAAACTCAAGATCCTTATAGAATGCCTCGATTAGGTCAGTGCTGTCGGCACTATCGAGCATAGCCTGCACTGTGTTTCGGGTCGCTTCGTCATAGCTTGCGCCCAGCCAGAGCTGAGCTTTTTCTCTCACGCTGGTGAGCAATTCGTTCGTTGCCATAGTCGTTCGTCTATTGATGTTATGAATTTCTTACTTATTTGTGTGACAAAGTTATACAAATTTCACTACCATTTGCGTCCAAAGTCCTAGGGCTTACAGCGAAAAGAGCCACCACCGTGACACAAAAAACACGCCAGCCACAAAGGCTAGCGTGGGGGCGTAGTACCTATTATATATTAGGGTGTTAGAGCGGTATCTTTTCTACCCGAGGGGTATGCCGTCCGCCCTCGAATGCCGCCTCAAGGAAGGCATCTACTATAGACTTCATCTCCTCTTCGGTTAGGAAGCGAGCAGGAAGAGACAGGACGTTGGCGTCATTATGTTGCCTCGCTAGAGCCGCCAGCTCAGGACTCCAGCACAGAGCAGCACGCACTTTGCTATGCTTATTCAGTGCCATGGAGATACCATTACCAGAGCCACACAGAGCGATACCATAGGTCTCTTCGCCCCGATCGATAGCCGTGCCAAGGGCATGCGCATAGTCAGGATAGTCTACCCGATCCTCGCTGTAAGCCCCAAAGTCCTTGCATTCGATGCCACGAGTGCGCAGATGTGCCACCACAAGCTCTTTCATTTCGTAGCCAGCGTGGTCGCAGCAGATACCCATTCTAGTGATTTGTGACATAAGGCTAGGCTATTTCTTGAGGATTGTCTTGACTTGCTGGTACACATTCTCTGCCGTGAAGCCGAGTTTCTCGTCCAAAACCTTATAAGGCGCAGAGAAGCCGAAGCTCTTTAGCCCCCAAATATGCTCCTCACAGCCCACAAGCCCCAAGAGATTGATAGGCAAACCAGCCGTTAGCCCAAATCTTGTTACCGAGGGAGGTAGCACTTCGTCTTGGTAAGCCTTGCTCTGGCGGCGGAATAAGCCCTCGCTGGGGATCGAAACAATCTGAAGGCGAATGCCCTCCTTGCGTAGCAGCTCAGCCCCATCCACTAGTGTAGAGACCTCGCTACCCGTGGCTACCAGCACAATATCGGGGTTCTCGTCACGAGAAATGACATAGCCGCCACGCTCTGCACCATAGGCTTCTTCCCTGCGCGTCTTATCCTTGCTTAGGGTAGGGAGGTCATTGATGTTTTGGCGAGATAGGATAAGCGCCGTAGGCGTGTGGACGTTTTTCATCGCCATCTCCCACGCTACGGTCGTTTCGTGTACATCGGCAGGACGAAGCACCAGCATACTATTCTCTCCGCTGTGGTTTTGTAGCTTCTCCATCAGGCGGATTTGTGCTTCTTGCTCCACTGGTTCGTGTGTCGGGCCGTCTTCGCCCACACGGAAAGCATCGTGCGTCCACACAAATTTCACAGGAAGTTTCATAAGTGCAGCCATACGGATAGCTGGTTTCATATAATCGCTGAAGACAAAGAACGTACCGCATGCCGCTACCACGCCACCGTGCAGTGCCATACCAATACAGAGACAAGCCATTGTCAGCTCAGCAACACCCGGTTGGAGGAAGGCTCCCGAGAAATCTCCTGCCACTAATGCGTGGGTTTTCTTTAGGAAACCGTCCGTCTTGTCACTATTGGAGAGGTCAGCAGAGGCAACGATCATATTCTCCACCTTAGTGGCTAGCTCACTAAGTACGGCAGCCGATGCCGCACGAGTGGCTTGGTTTGGCTTCTGCTCGATAGACTTCCAATCGATCTCTGCCACCTTGCCAGCAAACCAGTCGTCCAGCTTTTGTGCTAGATCGGGGTTCGTTGCCCTCCAGCGTGCCTCCTCGTCGGCTCGCTCGCTAGCCAAAGCCGACAGATGAGCTAGGCGTGCCTCATACATCTGGGCTACGTCGTCAAAGATCTTGAAAGGACTTTCGGGGTCACCACCTAGAGACTTAATGGTCGCCGTAATACTCGCTCCAGTTGCCGAGAGGGGCTGACCATGGGTGCTTACAGCCCCCTCGAAAGACGTTCCGTCCTCACCAATTACCCCCTTAGCCATAGTCGTTCGCCCGATGATGAGGGTTGGCTTGCCCACCATAGCCTTCGCTTCGGCAAGCGCCTTACGAATTTCCTCTACATTATGCCCGTCAATATCGATCACATGCCAGCCCCAAGCACGGTACTTCATAGCTATATCTTCCGAAGCAACCTCGTGAACCTTGGTCGATAGCTGTACATCGTTGGCATCATAGAACATAATCAGGTTGTCCAAGCCTAGATGACCCGCTATGCGTCCAGCCCCCTGAGAGATCTCTTCCTGTACACCACCGTCCGAAATATAGGCGTAGATCGTCTGGCTCATTACCCAGCCAAGGCGTTGCTCGAGGAATTTGGCAGCGATGGCAGCCCCCACGGCAAAGGTGTGGCCTTGCCCCAAAGGACCAGAAGTGTTCTCCACGCCTCGCTCGACATCTACCTCTGGATGCCCAGGCACTGGGCTGCCCCACTGACGAAAGGCTTGCAGATCGTCCATGCTATACTTGCCGATCATCGCCAACTGAGCATACAACATGGGCGACATATGCCCTGGATCTAGGAAAAATCTGTCGCGCCCTGCCCAATGAGGCTGCTGCGGATCGAAGATTAAGAACTCAGAGAAGAGGACATTGATGAAGTCTGCGCCCCCCATTGCTCCGCCAGGATGTCCGCTTTTGGCTTTCTCAACCATAGATGCAGCCAGTATGCGGATGTTGTCGGCTGCTCTCGTCATCAGATGATTACTATTCATCGTCTTTGTTTATGTTATGATGTTTCTTTATTGCTTAGGAACTAACGGTATGCACTCCAAGGCTTAATCTGTATATCGTCTTGCGACATAGAGCAGAAGGCCGTGATAAAAGCAGCAGCCAAGCGCGCATTCGTCAGCAAAGGTATATTGAGGTCTATCGAAGCCCTACGCAAGCGATAGCCATTAGTCAGCTCTCGTGCCGTAAGGTTCTTATTGATATTAACCACCATATCTATCTTGCGCTCGTGTAGCAGCTCGAGTGCTTGAGGCATTTTGCCCTCGTCACTAGGCCAATAGACTAGTGTGCTGGCGATGCCATTCTCACGAAGCATGTCGTGCGTCCCCTGCGTTGCGTAGAGCTGATAGCCCTTCTCGCTCAGCAGCCTAGCAGCGTCGAGCATATCGACCTTTTGTTTGTAGCCGCCAGTAGAGAGTAGGACGCTCTTCTCTGGGATGCGGTAGCCTACCGAGAGCATACTTTTGAGGACAGCCTCGTGCGTGTCATCGGCAATACAACCTACCTCGCCCGTACTCATCATATCTACACCAAGCACAGGATCTGCCTTTTGCAGGCGAGCGAATGAGAATTGCGAAGCCTTAATACCTACATAATCTAGGTCAAAAGCATTTTTCTCTGGCTTCGACACAGGTAAGCCGAGCATCACACGGGTAGCCAATTCGATGAAGTTAATCTTCAAGATTTTGCTGACGAAGGGGAAGCTACGCGAAGCACGCAAGTTACATTCGATGACTTTGATCTCATTGCCCTTGGCCAAGAACTGGATGTTGAATGGACCAGATATCTGCAATGCCTCAGCAATCTGGCGGCTTATGCGCTTAATGCGGCGCACAGTCTCGACATACAGCTTCTGTGCAGGGAACTGGATCGTAGCATCTCCCGAGTGTACTCCAGCAAATTCGATGTGTTCGCTAATGGCGTAGGCAATAATCTCCCCATCTTTTGCCACAGCATCTAGCTCAACCTCCTTGGCATGCTCGATGAATTGGCTCACCACGACAGGATGCTCCTTCGATACATTGGCTGCAAGCTCCAAGAAACGCTTAAGCTCGTCAGCATTGGAGCAAACATTCATCGCTGCTCCCGAAAGGACATAGCTAGGACGCACCAGCACTGGGAAGCCCACTTCACCTACAAAGCCCTCAATATCTTCTAGTGAAGACAGCTCTTTCCAGCGAGGTTGGTCGATGCCCAGCCTATCGAGCATGGCACTAAACTTGTGTCTATCCTCTGCGTTGTCGATACTATGTGCCTGTGTTCCTAGTATGGGTACACGCTGCGCATCTAGCTTCATCGCCAAATTGTTGGGGATCTGCCCCCCAGTAGAGACGATTACGCCACGAGGATTTTCCAGATCAAGAATATCCATCACACGCTCGAAGCTCAGCTCATCGAAGTAGAGCCTATCGGTAATGTCGTAGTCTGTGCTGACCGTTTCGGGGTTATAGTTAATCATAACTGACCTAAAGCCCTCCTTGCGAATGGTATCAAGTGCGTTCACACCGCACCAGTCGAACTCGACCGAGCTACCAATGCGGTAAGCGCCAGAGCCAAGCACCACGACAGAACGCTTGTCGTCTTCGTAAGCAATGTCGTTGGTCATTGCCCCATAAGTGAGGTATAGGTAATTGGTTTCGGCTGGATATTCGGCCGCCAAGGTGTCTATTTGCTTCACAACTGGCACGATGCCTCGTGATTTGCGGTGCGTGCGTACCTCCAAAGCCTTAGCGTCCATCGATTTCTGCTCGCCACTTAGGACAAAACGAGCTACCTGAAAGTCGGAAAAGCCCTGACGCTTAGCGTGGCGAAGTAGGGCATCGGGTAGGGTAGTGAGGCTATTGTGTGCCCCCAGCTCCTTAGAGGTCTGCACAATGTTCTCCAGTTTACTGAGAAACCAGTGGTCAATCTTGGTCAGCTGATAGATCTGATCGACCATATAGCCAGCTTCAAAGGCCTCATAAATGGCGAAGATGCGCGTGTCTGTCGGCTGAGATAGGGCTTTGTCTATATTGTCGCTCTTGGGCAACCTATTGCCGACAAAGCCGTGCATCCCCTGCCCAATCATACGAAGTCCCTTTTGGATAGCCTCCTCGAAGTTACGACCAATAGCCATTACTTCGCCGACACTCTTCATACTACTACCCAGCTCACGAGATACGCCGTGGAACTTACCCAAGTCCCAGCGAGGTATCTTGCAGACCACATAGTCCAAAGCAGGCTCAAAGAAGGCAGGTGTAGAGCGTGTGACGGAGTTATTTAGTTCATACAGTCCATAGCCCAAACCGAGCTTGGCGGCAACAAAGGCTAGGGGATAGCCCGTTGCCTTCGAGGCTAGAGCAGAGGAGCGAGAGAGACGTGCATTAACTTCGATAACTCGATAGTCTTCGCTGTGAGGATCGAGGGCATACTGCACATTACACTCTCCAACGATACCGATATGACGTACGATGCGGATAGCGATCTCTCGTAACTTGTGATACTCTGCATTAGTCAGCGTTTGCGAGGGTGCTATGACTATACTCTCCCCAGTGTGGATACCAAGGGGATCGAAGTTCTCCATATTACACACCGTAATACAATTGTCGTAGCGGTCACGCACCACTTCATACTCCACCTCTTTCCATCCCTTGAGGCTCTTCTCCACCAATACCTGTGGACTAAAGGAGAAAGCTTTGGCGCATAGCTCCTCAAGCTCGGCTTCGTTGTCACAAAATCCGCTACCCAAACCGCCAAGAGCATAAGCCGCACGGATGATAACGGGGAAGCCCAACTCCTTGGCTGCCTTGCGAGCATCCTCAAGGTTCTCCACCGCTTCGCTCTGGATCGTCTTTACATCAATCTCATTGAGCTTGCCCACGAATAGTTCGCGGTCTTCGGTATTCATAATAGCCTCCACAGGCGTACCCAGTACACGCACATTGTACTTCTCGAGTACACCTGACTGATGCAGGGCTACACCACAGTTGAGGGCTGTTTGTCCGCCAAAGGCAAGCAGGATGGCCTCAGGACGCTCCTTTTCGATTACTTTCTCAATGAAGAAAGGAGTTACAGGCAAGAAATAAATCTCGTCTGCAATACCCTCGCTAGTTTGCACTGTGGCAATGTTTGGGTTTACGAGTATCGTCTTGATACCTTCTTCCCTCATCGCCTTGAGGGCCTGAGATCCAGAGTAGTCGAACTCTCCAGCTTCGCCTATCTTCAAAGCTCCCGAGCCGAGGAGCAGCACTTTGTTAGGCTTATTGTCAATCATCATCATAGTGTATTACAATGTAAGTGTGAACCTTATAGCTTACTTAAGAACTCATCGAAGATAAACATCGTGTCCGTTGGACCGCTACAAGCCTCTGGGTGAAATTGAGCGGAGAAGTAGGGGAGTGTCTTGTGGCAAATACCCTCGTTCGTCCCATCATTGAGGTTGATATACTTCTCTTGCCAGCCCTCGGCAAGCGTTGATATATCTACAGCGTAGCCATGGTTTTGGCTCGTAATGAAGCATCTAGGCGTACCCACCTCACGTACGGGTTGATTGTGACTGCGATGTCCATACTTCATCTTGCTCACTGTAGCCCCTGCAGCCGTGGCAAGGAGCTGATTGCCCATACAGATACCACAGATGGGCTTTCCTCGCTCAATAGCCTTTCGAATATGCTCCACCGTCTTGGCGCACATATTGGGGTCGCCAGGTCCGTTGGAGAGGAATAGCCCGTCATAGTCTATTTGATTAAAGTCATAATCCCAAGGCACGCGATAGAGCGTAATTTCTGGGCGAATGAGCTGACGCACGATGTTGTTCTTCGCTCCGCAGTCCACAAGAACAACCTTTTTAGGACCGTTGCCATAGACCTTAACCTCCTTAGGAGACACCTCAGCGACAAGATTGCGTAGGCTGTGATCCTCGAAGGGTATATCTGCTTCGCCCTCTAGGACGATCTTACCCTTCATTGAGCCTTTCTCTCGAAGCGACTTGGCTAGCTCTCGTGTGTCGATGCCTGTTAGCCCGAAGACCTTCTCCCGAATAAGCCAATCGGATAAGGTTTCTTGTCCATTCCAGTGGCTGTACTCCTCGGAGTAGTCCGAAACAATCAACCCCAGAGGATGGATCCTATCGCTCTCCATATACAGCTCGATGCCATACCCATCCACATCATTCGTAGGCACACCATAGTTACCCACGAGCGGATAGGTCATCACAAGGATTTGACCACGATAGCTGGGATCTGTAAGGCTCTCGGTGTAGCCAGTCATTGCAGTATTGAATACGACTTCGCCAGAGATGGCTGCTTCATAGCCAAAGGCATAGCCTGTATAACGGCTACCATCATCGAGGATTAGGGTTGCAGTTTTACGCTGTTTCATTATGTTTGATTGTAATAGATAGGTATTATATAAAACGAAGATAAGCCTTATTCTTGTAACAAATTATTAGGAGATGTAGCACAAAGACCACATCTCCTATAATTCAAAAATTATCTCTTCTTATAATCAAGCTCTATATAATCAATAAAGGCTTGATTAACAAGGTGGCTACCGCCTGAGGTCGGGTAGTCTCCACTAAAGTACCAGTCTCCAGGATGGTTTGGTACAGAGCGATGCAGATCCTCGATGCTTGGGTAAACTAGCTCAACCTCAGCCTTTAGGTCACTCGGTCTGAGTAGCTTGACAATCTTCTGCGATATTTCTTCTATGCTGAACGGCTCATAAATGGCTTGAACCACGTTCTCAACTGGAGTAGACCAGCTCACACTCTTGAGCTTAATAGCCTTGGCATACTGCTCATCAAGGATATGCGTCATATTGCGCTCCTCCAAGAGAGCGATTGCAGCACGGAATGCGATGAACTCCTTCATCTTGCTCATATCGATACCATAGTAGTCGGGGTAGCGTACCTGTGGCGAACTAGATACCACAACGATCTTCTTTGGAGCGAGGCGATCCAGAATACTGAGTATGCTTTGGCGCAGTGTCGTACCACGTACGATACTGTCGTCAATAACTACGAGATTGTCGATACCACGATTGACCGTGCCGTAGGTAATGTCATAGACGTGTGTCGCCAGATCATTGCGGCTCTTCGCCTCCGATATAAAGGTGCGCAGCTTAATGTCCTTGATGGCCACCTTCTCAGTACGAACTTTGCGAGCGAGCAACTTCTTGAGGGATTCGTCCGACATCGCTGGATTTGCCTTGAGTGCTTTGAACTTCTCTTCATTGAGGTACTCATTGAATCCCTCTACCATGCCATAGTAAGCCACCTCGGCAGTGTTGGGGATAAAAGAGAAGACCGTATTGTCTATGTCGTACCCAATGGACTTGAGGATCGGAGCGGTTAGGTTGAAGCCAAGTGCCTTACGTTCCTTATAAATATCTCGGTCGCTACCACGAGAGAAGTAGATGCGCTCAAATGAGCAGGCTTTAAACTCCTTCGCATCAAGTATCTGTTCTAGCCTTGGCTCGCAATCGCGATTGACGAAAAGGGCTTCACCAGGTTGTAGCTCAATGATCTTGTCTGCCGTCACATTCATCACCGTCTGGATAACAGGACGTTCAGAGGCTACCACCACAATTTCGTCATCTATATAATAGAATGCTGGACGAATACCCCAAGGGTCACGCATCGTATAACTCTCGCCACTACCTGTAAGTCCACACATCACATAGCCGCCATCCCATAGGGGGGAGCACTCGCGAAGCATATTTGCAAGATTGATACGTTCTTCAATAAAGTGCGTTACGTCCATTTCTCGCAAACCTTCTTTTTGACTTAGGGTAAATAAACGCTCGACCTCTCGATCTAAGCGATGCCCCAACTGCTCAAGGAGGATATGCATATCAGAAACGTGACGCGGATGCTGCCCAACAGAAGTGATATTTTTAAAAATCCCTTCCACGTTGGTCAGGTTGAAGTTACCGCAAATAGATAGACACTTAGCACGCCAATTGCTTCGGCGAAGCATTGGATGAACATAGGTCACCCCCTGCTTGCCCGTGGTGCTATAACGTAGATGCCCCATAAAGCATTCACCAGCGAAGGGTAGATGGCTGGCTGCATATTGAGCATCAAGTAGCAAGTTCGCTGGAATATCTTGAAAATTTTGATGAATCACATCGAATATCTCTTTAATAGCTGATGCCCCTAGGGCTCGCTCTCTGTAGAGATACTCATCGCCTGCTTGGCTGTTCAGCTTGACTACAGCCAAGCCTGCGCCATCTTGCCCTCGATTATGCTGCTTCTCCATCAGAAGGTACAATTTATTTAGACCGTACATCCAAGAACCATACCTCTCTTGGTAATAGTTAAGAGGCTTTCTTAGTCTGATTGAGGCTATCCCGCACTCATGCTTTAGAGGCTCCATTGATCAAGCTTAATTTCTTGTCGTCTCGTTATTGATATTCTTATTATACTATACACCACATAAATGACGCAGTCAACGCAAAAGTACAGATTATTCTCATCTCTACAATCATAAGTTTACCCCCACACACAACACACCTATTGAATATAATACATATTATAGAATAATCGAGGGGACGGATAGAGAGCAGATGAGTACATAGTCCACAAGCTTTCACCAATTGTTTGTAGATCAAAATCAAGACACACCGGGAATGCAAATTGTATCACAAGAAAGAAGTGCTCGATCAGTACATTTATCACTGCTATAAACGGATATTCACGATCATGATTTATTCAGAAGTCTTCCTAAAAAGATAATTTATATAAGCAGCTGATTTCTTGATTTATGGATGGAGATTTATAGAGAAAATCTATCGATGCGTCTCCATTTTTTAGGAGGTTGTATTACTAACTGTTCAGGTATTGATCACAAAGTGTTGTTTTCTATTGTTTTATGTCGATTTCGTGTAGTGAAACATCTTATGTGAACAGAAGTTTCATTGTTTGCTCTGCAACAGAAAAACCTATAAACCTAGCGAGCTAAATACCTTTATTCTCAAATCGAAATCGCAAATCCAAATTGAATTTGTAATTTTGTTCTCAAGGGAAATTTGATGGGAATTTAGAGCATTTCAAGATGAAAGACTTTATAGATCGCGAAGCTATTTCGGCTCGACTTAGACAGATATTGGATGAGAGCGAGATGAACGCAAAAGAATTCGCTACACGGATGGAGATTGCCCAGGCAACGCTTTCCCAAATCGTGACGGGTAAGACGCTCATCAATCTCGAAACAATCAACAAGGTTATTAGGTATGCGCCTAGATCTTTGTCAGAGTTTAATACCTTGTGGTTTCTCTTTGGGGAAGTCTCGCCCATCGCCAGTGATGATCTCCTAGGCAAAACCAATATGTCAGACACGGCCAGGATCGATATACTTGTTAAACAAGCCGAAGAGTTAGGCAAGCTTAGGGCGGAACTAGAGCAAACGAAGCCTAAAGAGATCGATCGAATCGTAGTATTCTACACCGACAATAGCATTGCTACCTATACGCTTACAGACTAAATGCAAGAAGCCCAGTGAACGATGTTCACTGGGCTTCTTGCATTTTTAACGATACGCCTAAAACATTTCTCTATCTAGAAACGCCATCTCGAGCTAGTAGAGCATCTATGGTTGGCTCGCAGCCCTTGAACGCCTTATACAGGTCCATAGGCTCTCGCTTGTCACCTTGAGATAAAATATGCGCTCTGAAGCGTCCTGCCACCTCTCGACTAAAGATACCGTGCTTCTTGAACTCAGCAAAAGCATCTGCATCCAGCACCTCGGACCACTTATATCCATAATAACCTGCGCTATATCCGCCCGAGAATATATGAGCAAAGCTACAGCTCATCGCGTGCTTGCGTGGCTCAACCGAGGGAATAACGAGTGCCTTGCTCCATGCTCGGTCTTCAAACTCTGCCACGTTGATCTCCGCCTCCAATGGTTCTGTGATGCTATGCCAAGCCATATCGAGATAAGCAAAGCTCAACTGTCTGCAAGTAGCATAGCCCGTAAGGAAGTGCTTGGCACGCTGCATACGCTCTATTAGTTCTTCGGGTAACTCCTCGTTCGTTTGATAATGACGAGCAAAACTCTTGAGCCACTCTGGCTCCGAGAGCCAGTTTTCCATAATCTGACTAGGTAGCTCCACAAAGTCACGAGATACGCCTGTGCCACTAAGCGAAGAAAAACGACACTTGGAGAACATACCATGTAACGCATGCCCAAACTCATGCAGGAAGGTATTAACCTCCCCTGCGGTTAGCAACGATATGCCATCGGTCGTTGGTGGTGTGAAATTCATCACAAGCAGGATGTGTGGGCGGTGGTCACGCCCATCCTGCTCGCGGTATTGATCTTGTAGCTCACTCATCCACGCACCACTACGCTTGCTATCTCGAGGATAGAAGTCGGTATAGAGTAATCCTAGGTAGCTGCCATTCTCGTCCAAGGTTTCGTAGACACGCACGTCAGGGTGATACACGGGGATGTCTGTACGCTCTTTGAAGCTAATGCCATATAGCCTTGTGGCTAGAGTGAACACGGCATCGATAACCCGACTTAATTCGAAGTATGGGCGAAGCGTCTCGTCATCTAAGTCATAGTACTTCTGCTTGTATTTCTCTGCCCAATAGCTCCAGTCCCAAGGTTTGAGGCGATAATCCCCACCGAGGGTCTCTTGGGCAAACTGCTCTATCTCCAAAACCTCTCGCTCTGCGGTAGGCTTATATGCTCTGAGCAAATGATCTAGCAGCTCGTAAACCTTGTCTGGAGACTTCGCCATACGCCTATGTAGCGCGTAATGAGCAAAGGTGGGATAGCCTAGCAGCTTGGCCTCCTCGAGTCGCCCATTGACGAGCGTCAAGATATGCGCCTTATTGTCGAACTCATCTCCTGCCGAGCCTACCTTTGCCTTGGCTCGATACATCTCCTCTCTCCACTCCGAGCTTTCGCAGTACTGCATAAAGGGGAAGTAGCTTGGCGCACTTAGGTTAAAGAGCCAACCTCCATCGTAGCCCTCCTTTTCGGCTGCTTCACGCGCCAATCTTAGGATACTCTCGGGCAAACCTCGCACATCGTCCTCTCGTGTAAGGTGGAGTTTGTATCGCTTTTGATCTTTAAGGTTATTTTGCCCAAAGACTAGGCTCGCTTGGCTTAGCTTTTGGCTTAGTTCTCTCAGGCGTGACTTACTAGCCTCATCGAGCAATGCACCATTCTCTGCAAAACCCTCATAGCAATTTACCAGTAGGCGCATCTCTTCCTCTTCCAAATCCAATTCGTGGCGCATGTCATATACGATAGCAATACGCCTAAACAGCGTCTCAGATAGTAGTATATAGGTAGATAGTTCCGATAGCTGTGGTACGATCTCCTCAGAGATAGCTATCAAGGTATCGGAGCTATGGGCATGCAGTAGATTGAAAAATATGCCACTTACTTGCTCCAGCTTTTTGCCACATAGCTCGAGAGCCAATATAGTATTGGCAAAGGTTGGCTCTTCGGTTGAATGAATAATCTGTTCTATTTCTGCTCGCTTCTCGGCAATAGCTACGGCAAATGCCTCTCGATAATGCTCTTCCTTGATAAGATCGAAGTGATATGCACCATAGGGGGTAGCGTATGTACCGAATATAGGATTGTTACTTATCATTGTAATAGCTGTTCTTCTTAATAGGTAGTACTACGATGTTGCTTAAAATCTAATAGGCCCAAAGCTAGTACCCCGACTGGGCGCTCTGGCATAAGTGGGCGAGTTTCTATTTGATAGACGCCAGCTATCGGTGGAGTAAACTGCCATAGATCGCTCCCTTCTGCTTCGTAGACCATAGGTCTACGCCCCTTATTTCCATCAAAGTATTCGTTCATACTCAATGTGATGGTATCGGCTGCCCATACCAGCCCCCAACGATGTAGCTTCAGCTCTAGGGTAAGATCGCGCTGCTGTATCCTGTGGTCGTAGCGAGCGTAGACCGCCACCGAAATCGGCTCCCTACCCTTACGGACACAGATCGAAGTGCGGACTGGCGTCGTGGCACTCCACTCATTTTCGCTATCGATGGGGATGTACTTGACAGGTGCCACTTGCTCTGCTCTCGAGCAAGAGAGCAACATGCCTAGCCATAGAAGCAAAAGGCTGTACCAACTCCTATTCGATACGAAACTGTAAATGGAGCGTAGTATAAGCATCGTACGAATCTCTATCCTGCTAATCTCTTGATTTTGATGATGCAGCACCTTTGCCTTGACCTTGTGAGGGACGTGGTAGCCGTTGGGGCGACGTACCTCTTCCGCCCTGTTGTTGGTCTCTGGGCTTCGACCGCCTTCGCTGATTAGATCGCCCACCCTCACCTTTCTTCTTGTCGAAGCGTGTAAGACTGTTGTCCGACAGAATATCGAGTGGCTTGCTCTTAGGCTTCTCCTTGTCGCTATTAAACATAATTGAGTCTGGCTTTTGTCCCTGCTTATTCAGCATAATGATCTCAAAAGCCCTCTGCACTGATATAGTTATTAGCCCCTCAGGATAACGCTCTGCTGTGCTGTACGTAATCATCTTTTGTAAAACATCGGCCTTGAAGAAGTGATAGAGAGCCTCCTTGGTTTCGAGCTTTACATCTCTTCGAGGTAGAGCCTTTTGTGCCTCGGCATAGGCATTGACCTCATAGTTCATGCAGCATTTAAGTTTGCCACACTGTCCTGTCAATTTTTGAGGGTTGGGAGATAGATCCTGAACGCGTGCTGCACTTGTATTGACAGAAACAAATGTACTCATCCAACTAGAACAACAAAGCTCTCTTCCGCACGACCCAATCCCCCCAATGCGTCCAGCCTCCTGTCTAGCACCAATCTGGCGCATCTCAATGCGTATCCGGAATGTATCCGCAAGTACGCGAATAAGCTGACGAAAGTCTACACGTCCATCCGCGATATAGTAAAAAATTGCCTTGTTACCATCTCCTTGATACTCTACATCACCGATCTTCATATCTAGTCCAAGATCGGCACTAATCTGTCGAGCCTGTATCATGGTTTGCTCCTCTTTGGCCTTGGCGATCCGTGCTTGCTCATGGTCACAATCTGTCGCTAGGCGCAAGACTGTGAGCATCTCTCCCTTTTCGGGACGAAAACGATGCTTTTTCATAGCAAACTCCACAAGAGGTCCTGTAAGTGTCACTTCTCCAAGATCGTACCCTACAGCTGCTTCTACTACAACAAAGTCACCCTTGCTAAGTTCCAGCTGATGAGGGTTGATGAAATAGCTCTTACGTGTATTCTTAAACTGTACCTCAACCGCAGGATATCCTCTCATTACTTCTGGAATAGGGATATCACTCAGCCAGTCGTAGCTACTTTGTTTACTGTTACCGCATCTATTGCAGCCCTTACCACTCATACGACAGCAGCCTCTATTTGCAGTAGTTGTTTTATATATCATTGATTTTATACTACTTTGTTTTCGTTGTGTCTTACTTAGGATAAGGCTTATCAGTATCAACAAGCACAGCCCTGACGATGGCACAAATCGTACAAATATAAACAAAAGTCCCACAAAACATAAGCATCTATTTCTAGGTAATTTCAACGGCCATGGTCTCTTCTGTATAAGCACATCTATTGACTTAATGAACTCTGAATTTTAGCTACAAAAGGCTACATCCACTCCTAAGGCAAATTGAGTTAACTTTACACATCGATAGAATGAAACTAATATGCTACAAGTAGAGACGTTAAGTAAGAGTTTTGGGGATCGAATCATCTTTGACAGTATCAGTTTTTCGATAGATCGTGGGCAGAAAGTCGGCCTTATTGCTACCAACGGTAGCGGTAAGACAACGCTTATGAATATACTTACAGGCGTTGAGCCGTACGATGGAGGTAAAGTTATCTTTGAACGTGATGTTCGCTTTTCTTACCTTAGTCAAATACCTTCCCTATTGAATCAACAAACAATTCTCAAGGCTTGTCTAGCTTCTCAAGACTCTGTCGCTCAGCTTGTACTGAGTTGGCAGACTGCTCTAGAAACAGGAGACAACAAGCTAATGGAAAGCCTGCTGCCTGAAATGGAGGCACGAGATGGTTGGGCCTATGAACAGAGAGCCAAAGAAATACTTGGAGCGTTAGGCCTACATGATATCCATAAAAGCGTAGCTCATAGTTCTGGCGGAGAGGTCAAGCGTATCGCTCTAGCCTCGGTACTTGTTAGTGAGCCAGAGTTGCTATTTCTAGACGAGCCCACGAATCATCTAGATCTTGATGCTATTGAATGGTTGGAGGATTACCTAAGCCGAAGTACAATGAGCCTTCTATTAGTTACACACGATCGATACTTCCTTGATAGGGTCTGCGATCAAATTATCGAATTGGACAATACACAACTGTACAGATACAAAGGCAACTACAATTATTACCTCACAAAACGAGACGAAATGCTAACAGCGCAAGCAGCACAAGCGAGCAAAGCGCAAAATCTGATGCGTCGTGAGTTGGAATGGATGCGTCGTCAGCCCCAAGCTCGTGCTACAAAAGCTCAGTATCGTATAGATGCTTTTCATACCCTCAAGAAGCAAATAGAGGGCAAACGCAGCAAGAGCCAGAGCATCAAACTAACAGCAGAGGCTGGATATATTGGTAAGAAAATTATCGAAGCACATGGAGTGTCAAAGGCCTATGGAGACAAGGTTATCCTCAGAAATTTTGACTATACTTTCAGTCGTTATGACAAAATTGGTATTGTTGGTGCAAACGGTGTAGGCAAAACTACTTTTATAAAGATGTTACTGGGACTAGAACTTACCGATAGTGGACACTTTGATGTGGGTCAGACCGTACGTTTTGGTTACTATAGTCAATCCAGACCAGAGTTTGATCCCAATAAAGTTGTTATAGATGTACTCAAAGACATAGCTGAAACATTTGTCCTGAGAGAGGGACAAAGTCTGTCGGCCAGTCAGATCCTTACACAATTTCTTTTCCCTCCAGAGAGACAGCACATTCAAGTAGGTAAGCTTAGTGGAGGAGAGCTACGTAGACTCTATCTATGTACCGTACTAGTGCGTCAGCCCAACTTTCTCATCTTGGACGAACCAACTAATGACCTTGACATTGCCACACTACAGGTACTTGAGGAATACCTCTTGAACTTTTCTGGCTGCGTCCTTATCGTATCGCATGACCGTTTCTTTATGGATAAAATTACCGAACACCTACTTTGCTTTGAGGGCGATGGCCAAGTCAGGGACTTTCCTGGGAATTATAGTCAGTATCGAGCTCACTCTCAAATGCAGAGAGCTGAGGGCACACCGACACGTTCTGCTCTCCCCTCCTCCAACAAGACAAATAGCTTTAGGCCAGAACGTCGCTCCACTAAAAAGCTTACTTATATAGAGAAGAAGGAGTTAGAAAATATTATAGAAGAACTAAAAAAGCTAGAGGAGGAGCAAAAAGAGCTGGAGATCACTCTCAATTCTGGCTCACTCTCAAGCGAGAACTTGCTAGAAGCTTCTCAACGTATTAGTATAGTTATTGAACGGTTGGACGAACTCACCCTGCGCCAACTAGAGTTGGAGGATAAGGAAGCTTAAATTCATGAATACAACTATACGCCTTGGGTATCCTCAAATACTTCTTCTCCTGGCTACAATCTTTGTAGCTCTCGGGTCTGGGTGTGCTTCAACGAGATACGTCAATGAGGGAGAAATGCTTCTGAGTGAAGTTTACATTACACAAGATACAACAGAGAGCTCCACGCCAGTTAAGAACAAACAACTAATCAATCACATTGCTCAACGTCCAAATAAAAAGCTATTCGGCATATTTAATTGGTCTCTTGGGATTTACAATCTCAGCAATCTCCACAGTCGAAGCTGGCTCAACAAACGACTAAGACGATGGGGTGATCCCCCTGTCATCTTTAGTGAGCAGGAAGCAAACGCCTCTACAGCTAGTCTCTCCTCCATACTCTATAACAAAGGCTATCTACAGGCCAATACGACTTATACTATAGACACGATATCAGATAAGAAGGTAGCCCTTCATTATCACATAAAGCGAGGTGAACGATATTATATAGAACGCTATGATGAGCATATAGAACAGAAAGAGGTAGACAGCTTACTTCATCCTTCCGATACTCTTAAACTGAACAAACGTTATCCACGAGAGACCTATACCCCTCTCATAAAGGAAGGTAGCCCTCTATCAACCGAACTAATGCAAGAGGAGCGAAAGCGACTGATACAAATCTTGCGTAATCGGGGTTATTGGAATATTGCAGAACAATCGATTTACTTCAATGTAGATACTCTGGCTGGGAATCTTTCTAAACGCGCTTGGGTACAGCTACGCATAGATTCCTTGCATCACCCTTATAGTATTGGTCGCGTATTGCTTTCTCAATCAAACGGCAAGATGATCAAGCCTGGTATTCTGGAGCGACGTATTTGGCTCAAGCCAGATCATCTCTATAGCGATGAAGACGGCCGACGCACTTATAGTGCACTCTCGGACCTTGGATCTGTGGCCAATGTTGCTATTCGTTACGAAGTAGATAGTACAACAAAGACTCCTACTTTAAACTGCGAAATAGCTACAACCATGAATCCCAATAAAGAGCTTATTCTAGATTTAACTGGCACCCACTCGTCTGGCAACCTTGGAGCCAATGCTTCGATGGCACTCGTACACAATAACCTTTTTGGTGGGGCGGAATACATCAAACTTCTAGCGCGAGTGGGCTACGAACGGCTACGCAATGCAAGTAAAGATCATCTCCACTCAGGCTTTGAAGCGAGCCTTAGCCTACCAAAAATGTTACTACCCTTAGCCTATAGAGGAGAAAATTCCATCAACGGTTCTACAAACTTCAGTCTAAGCTACGATTTTCAGACACGGCCAGAGTTCAATCGAGACATATTTTCTGCTTCCTGGGGATACTCCTGGTCACGCTATAGTTATCCAGCCATCAGATACTCACTAAAAGCTCTAGAGATAGACTTTATGCATTTTGGATTCATCAATCCTATCTTCAAAGACAATTTGCCAAGCATCACACGTGCTCTCAACTATCGTGATCAGTTCGTTGTGAGCACTTCTCTTATGGCGAACTATCTCTCTACGCAAGACTATCGTTTTCGTTATAGACCTTTCGTACATAACTTACGTTTATTCTTACAATCAGCAGGTAACCTCCTCTATGGATTATCCTCCCTGATACAAGCCAAGCGTGATCAATTCAACAGCTATACACTTCTAAACATTAGCTATGCTCAGTTTGTCAAGGCCGAGGCCGACTACAGCGGATTATATCGGCTACAGGGAAAGAACGTATTCGCCTACCATGCCTCCCTTGCTGTTGTTTATCCATACGGCAATAGCAAGGCTTTACCTATAGATCTTCGTTACTTCTCAGGGGGAGGGAACAGTATTAGGGGATGGAATGCCCGTGAACTAGGGCCAGGGGCTATGCCACATGAGCATGGGCAAAGCATATTTCAGCAGTTGGGAGACATCAAGCTAGACCTGAGTGCCGAGCTACGTACACGCATCTCTCCAAGTTGGGAATTGGCCCTCTTCGTAGATGCAGGCAATATTTGGACGATCCATCCTTATGATAGCCAACCTCAGGGAGCATTTCTCTGGGATAGCTTCTACAAACAAATAGCTATATCTAGTGGAATGGGCTTTCGGTGGGACTTAGATCTGTTTCTTCTACGTTTGGATCTTGGGATGAAGTTGTATGATCCTCAGGCTTCCTCAGGTAGGCGATGGGTAATAGGTCACTACACGCCACGAGAGCTATTTACTCTACACTTTGCTCTCGGATATCCGTTTTAGAGATGAATGCTCCCAATAAGATTAAAATTAAGGTTACCTGCTGCCAACTTAGTTTCTCTTTGTTATGGGGCGATAATCCTCTTATCTTAAAACAGTTAGGAATATACCCCATTTTTGTGTAAAATGTTCCCGATCTTTTTTCTCGGAGTTCCCGATCTTTTTGAAAAAAGATCGGGAAGTTTTTTTTGAAAGTTCCCGAAGATTTTTTGCATAAACCTTCAAGAAATCTAATTATCTAGGAACTAATTAAATATCAACACACCACCGATGCGAGTGACGAATCACTGAAATATCCTGATTTAGCTACATTAGCGAGAAAAGCCCAAGTAGGCTACATGCACTACCCGAGCTTTCCTCGCTAATAGTAAGTTGGAGGGCTCTCTCTTACTTATATTTATTTAGTATACAATCTACCGTATCGATCTCCAGTACATGAGCAGCTCCAGTAGTACCAACTGTACCACTCATATAGGCAACTTGTGTCTTATTTGTCAAAACACCCGCTTTGATAAAGTGACTGATACCAGCAGAAAGACGCTCCTTTTCACAAGCCCCCTCGCCTTCATAGTGAGCTGTGATACCATAGTTGAGTGCGAGCTGACGTGCAACTGTTTGATCATAGCAAACAGCACATACGGGCACCGTAGCACGGAATGAAGACAGATAGCGAGCCGTACGTCCAGTGAAGCTATCGGTCACAATTGCCTCCGTATTTATCTTGTCTACACTTTTCACTGCAGCTTTGGCCAAATATGCCGTTGTCGTACTTACCTCCTTAGAGTGTGGTACCTCTTCGTCATAGCGATGTAGCATATCGCTCTCAGCCTCCCTGATAACCCGTACCATTGTCTCCACAGCTTCTAGAGGATAATCACCGTTGGCTGTCTCACCAGAAAGCATTACAGCATCTGTACGATAGTATACAGCATTGGCAATATCGCTCACTTCGGCACGAGTTGGCAGAGGATTCTCCATCATACTATGTAGCATTTGAGTGGCAACAATCACAGGCTTCTTGGCCTCTACGCACTTCTTGATGATCATGCGTTGGATATTTGGTACCTTTTCTGCTGGGACTTCGATAGCAAGGTCTCCACGAGCAATCATGATACCAGCACAAGCGTCTATGATTTCATCAATATTGTCTACGCCTTCTTGGTTCTCAATCTTGGCAATAATCTTGATATCACTGTTGTGGGCATCTAGGATTTCTTGTATCTCTTCGATATCCTTACGGTTACGAACGAAGGAGTGAGCGATAAACTCAATCTTTTGTGGGATGACATGTAGTATGTTACGACGATCCTTCTCAGTTAGTGATGGAAGATCAATACGTACACCAGGAACATTCACACTCTTGCGACTGCCAAGCTTACCACTATTTTGGCAAGTTGTAAGGAGCTTATCCCCTTCCTTAGCTTCTACAAGGAAATCTAGTGCGCCATCATCAAGCAAGATGTGAGAACCTACCGTTACATCGTGAACGAAGTTGATATAGTTCACGTTGATCACTGAGGTATTGCTCTCTGCATCAGGGTTTGCCATGAAGGTTACCTTGTCTCCAGGCTTGAACTCAATCTTCAGGTCCTTGCCATGTTGAGCTTTATACTCTGCATTTCCTTCCAATACTGTAGTGCGCACTTCGGGGCCCTTTGTGTCGAGCAATACAGCCACATCATTACTAACGGCACGTGTGTTTTGAATAACGTTGGTAATACCCTCTGGAGTCATGTGAGCTGTGTTCATACGAACAACGTTAATTCCAGCCTCTACCAGAGGGCGTAGAAACTCAACACTACAACGGAGATCCGAGATAGTTGCTACAATTTTCGTCTTTTTCATTCTCTTTAAAATGCTTAGTGAGCCCCAGACTATTTCTTGTATCACAGATGTTCATCGTTGAACCCTAATTGTGTTCAACCATGCCGATATAGATACAAGATCTTAACCCAAAACTCTGTTTATGAAAATTTAATTTAATTACCCACATCGTCGAGGCCTTACTCACCCCATTTAATTTATCTTGGCAAGCAAGGCTGACACTGCCAAACGGTAGCTATCCAAACCAAACCCAGCTATCACGCCTACGCAAGCTGATGCTATCATTGAGTGATGCCGAAAAGGCTCCCTGGCATAAATATTACTCAGATGCACCTCCACAACGGGCTGAGCAATGGCACGAATGGCATCCAAGAGGGCGATGGATGTATGGGTATAAGCCCCTGCATTGAGCACAATGCCATCGACAGCCCGCGCCTGATCATGTAGAAAGTCTAAGAGCTCCCCCTCATGATTACTTTGGTAATAGCTAAATTGAACCATCGAGAAATCGGACTGCAAACCCTTCAGCAGTTCGTCCATCAACTGAGAACCGTATATTTCAGGCTCACGCTTGCCAATATTAGCCAAGTTTGGTCCATTAATAATAGCTATGTGCATACTATACAGCTGATATTTCACTCATTCATTACCTTTGCAAAGGTAACAATAATCTCTATTAGCCAATTAAGCTTTTTAAATAATATGCTAGATAAATATCTGTCCTATTTACGTTTCGAGCAGGGATTATCTCCTCACAGCTGTAAAGCTTATATAGATGATGCTCGCAGGCTCTACAATTGGCTAGATAAAGAGGGTCTTAGTTGGGAGCAAATAACCTATATTCATCTTCAAACCTTCATTGCTTCATTGTTCGATCAAGGTATCCAAGCTCGCTCAGTGGCACGTATCATTTCGGGTATACGCAACTTATTTCGCTATTTGCTTTTAGAAGAGCATATACAAAGTGACCCAAGTGCACTGTTGGAGAGCCCTAAAATAGGTCGCCATCTCCCCGAAGTACTTACCAGTCAAGAGATAGATCTGATGATAGAAGTAGCAGGTAATAAAGGAGGTATAGAAGGAGTTCGCAATAGGGCTATTATCGAAGTCCTTTTCAGTTGTGGACTACGTGTAAGTGAGCTATGTCATCTTAAGATGAGGGATATCAATCTACAAGAGCAATATCTCAGAGTCTATGGTAAGGGGCGTAAGTATAGACTCGTACCTATGAGCCCATCATCGATCTCTGAACTAAACTGCTATCTTATGTCAGAACGTCCCACACCGACTAGAGGACATGAAGATGTTGTCTTTCTCAGTCGACGAGGTAGAGCTATCTCAAGAAATATGGTTTTCGTCATTGTACAAGAGGCTGCCTTAGCCGCTGGGATAAAGAAGAAAATAAGTCCTCATACCCTACGTCATAGCTTTGCTACTGCACTCCTCGAGGGTGGAGCAAATCTACAAGCAATTCAAATGATGCTAGGGCATGAAGATATTGCTACAACTGAAATTTATACCCACATAGATAGAACGACACTTCGTGAGCAGATAGAGCGTTATCATCCTCGCAATCAGAAATAGGATCTTACCATCGCCAAAAACTCATTTTGAGGGCGGTATGGTCTCGAAGTCGGGTTGGCCTACCAGTTGGAATAAGGAAAGAACATAAGATTATCAATATTGTAGAGATATATCAAAGTATATATACTAGGAACTTAACCTCTCTGAGCAATCAAGGAGCGCCTAATTAGGCACTCCTTGATTGCTCAGAGAACAAATTTAGGATACTAACTCAAATGAAACATACGCTCAAGCTCTGACTCGGCAAGTGTAATCATAATCTTCTTACCATTGGGCGTCAGGGTTGCATCGGAAGAGGCGAACAGCTCAGAGAGAAAATCTGTTGGACAAATCTCCGTAATGCGCTTACTCTCTGCTCGAGCATTAAATTCTGCTATTAAAAAAGCTAAATGCTTTTGTACCCCCTCCGCAACAGAGATACTCTCCTCAACATAATCGACAAGTAATGTTTGGATAAGTTCTATAGCATTATCTCCAACTACGAGAGGAGCTACTATTATCCTCATATACTTACTCTCGTCTATCTCAATCTCAAATCCCCAAGTCTTGAGCTGAGGTAGTACCTCTTTCAATGCATCCAACTCACGGGAGGAAAGCATAGTACTATCCGGATAGAGAAGCTCTCGACACTCCAGAGTGGCCTCATCCACAACATGAAGATATCTATCATAGAGGATGCGCACCATAGCTCGATAGTAGTCAATCAGTGTTAGGCCTCCTTTTAGAGATGTGACGATGTACTTCTGCTTATAAATTAGATATTGTGTAGCAGTATTATGAGTAGAATTCCGCTCCATCTCTCTAAGCGAAAAAAGTGAGGTAGGCTCTTCTATACATTTGTCTTGGGTATCTACTACGACAAAGCTTTCAGCAAACTTCTCCCAATCCATATTATATGAAGAGGCTTCATCATCTTGAGGAGGTTTTTGTAATAGTGGTATGGGTAAATTTCCCCCCATGAACACGCGCCTGCCATACGTAACCTCTCTCGTAGTAGACGGTTCATCCTTTACAGTTGTACGTCCTGTATAAGCAGGTATCTCCGTAACTCGTTCGCTAAAATCTATGACGGGCACAGCAGCATAAGCACTCAGAGCCTCACGTACGAGCGATTGAAGGATTTGAAAAATAATCGTTTCGTCTACGAAACGTACCTCCGTCTTCGTAGGATTGATATTGACATCTATATTCTCAGGAGGTAGAGTAAAATAGACATAGAAGTTTGGTTGCTGTTTCGCCCCGATAATAGGTTCGTAGACCTTCATGATAGCGCTGCGAAACAGACGATGTTCCATATAACGATTATTAACAAAGAGAAATTGTTGAGCCCCTTTGGGACGAGCCCCCTCAGGCTTACCGATGTAGCCAGCGATGCGTATGCGATCACTTTCATATTGGATGGGGAGCAAGTCCTTTTCTAGACGGCTGCTGCCAAGCTGAAGGATACGTTGTTTTAGACTAGAGGCTGGTAGGTCAATATCCAGAGTATTATCTTTGTAGATGGACATTGCTACTGTAGGATTGACGAGCGCGACTCGCTCAAACTCTCGTAAGATGGAGCGATACTCTGTACTAGATGCCTTTAGGAAACGCCTACGAGCAGGTGTATTGAAGAAAATATCTTTGACCTGAAGAGATGTCCCTGCAGGGCACGTGATAACCTCAACTGCATTCACTTCGGATCCGGCGATCAGGATACGCGTTCCTAAGTCGCTCTCATGGGGGCGTGTGTTTAGTTCTACTCGAGCAACAGCTGCAACAGCGGCCAATGCTTCGCCTCGAAATCCCATTGTAGACAGTCTATAGAGGTCTTCAGAGCTACAGATTTTGGAAGTCGCATGTTTCTCGAAGGCCATCCGAGCATCAGCGGGAGTCATCCCCTTACCGTTGTCAATAACGTGAATACACGCCTTTCCTCCATCTGTTATCTCAAGTTTGATATTCGTAGCTCCTGCATCAATAGAGTTCTCTAACAGTTCTTTGACTATATAGGATGGTCCTGGAACAACCTCTCCAGCCGCAATCTGATTAGCTATACTTTCTGGGAGCAACCTAATAACATCTTTCATAGATATAGCTAAATGAGAAAATCCAATGAGCCTCTATACATCAACCATAAAACAGTTATAAGAGCAAGAAGCATAAGTATAAGACGAACTATACGTTGAGCTCTGCTATAGGCTGTTAAACCACGATCGTGCTGCTTTTGGAGATGTTCTGCTCCTTGACGCAAGCCCTCACGAATACGATCCTTCATATCGCTATCTGTCTTCTCTAAAGAGATAAAAGAATCGTTCTCATATTCCGATTGCTCAATCTCATCCTCTAGTTCTCCAGCAGCGATGAGTTCGATTCGAATGCGCTCGACTCGCTTATCGAGTGCTTCCTTACGGGCATCCCAATAGATAGGCTTGTGATTGAATTGCCTTGGCTTTCTTTGCTTAAAAAAGGATTGTATACCCATGTCGTATCTATATCATTGTTAGTTGGTTGGTTCTCAAGGGAGTTCTTGGGAGAGGGACGTAGTACATAAATGTAATTTGAGTCCATACCTACTGAAGCGCTTATCTCATCTTTGGGTGTAATTGATGGTTCTGCAACGCTATCCACCAAAAGTATAGGCTCATAAAGCTCATAGGCCCGCAGAGCTGCTCTCATACCACTAAATTTTTTAAGCTTTGAGAGGAGTAACATGCCTCCATCCATCAGTGTTGTGTCCACGGCAGAGACAACATCCTCGGGAGTTTTAGGACGTTTATCTTGTTCCCAAATAAAGGTAGGAAGGCGATTGACATCTGATACTTGTCCCATAGTCATCGGATAGAGCTTACCATGAGCTTCTCCCTGCCAATGAATTTTCTTCAGTACCCCAGAGTCTATTTCCACAGTCATATCACGACTTTTAAGACGATTGATTCCTTTGTAGACTTTCGTAGCCTCATCTTGCATGTAGAAAATGGACTCGACTTCACCAAAAACTTCAAGTTTACGAAGCGTTGAGTCTTCGATATGCGCGCGCATTCTCTCACCCATAATCTGATTATAATACTCTAAAGTGTCAGTAGGTCTCTCCACCGAGAACATATTACCTAAAACATCAGCATATTTCAGTTGACCATATTCAAGTAACAGCTTTACAGTATCTCCGCTAGATTGCCTTTGATCAGCCCACATAATGGGACTACCATAGAGACAGAGGGTAGAGTCTTGAGAGCGATATACCATGGAATCTGCAATAGCTTGCCCATCTTTTCGGTATATACGTACCGTTCGGTAGGCTCGAAGCTCTCGAAACATACTATCTGTACCCACCTGGTATAGGCTATCAGGTAAACGTAAACTAATCAGCTCTAGAGTATCGGCACCTATATATAAGGTATCTTTCTGCGAATAGTCTATAACTCTAGCTCTAGAGGTAGCAAAAGCATAATTACGCTTGCTTTCAAAATAACCGTAGTCTCCATAAAGGTTAGCTTTCTGCAACGTATCTATTAGCTCCATCTCCCCAAATGCTTCACCATGCTGGGCGACTCCATCATAATAGATCGAGTCACCTATGAGCACTCTATGCCCCGAATGCACTTCGGAGCGATCAAGTAGGATACCGACATCATTACTTAAGTCATAGACTCCTCTTTTAGAATTAATTATACTAGAATCTGAAGCAATGAGAGTAGGCCCTTCAAAACGAGCTACACGATGATTAGTATTATAAAAAAGAGTTTCGGTACTCATTTCCGTACTATCATTGACGAGCCTGACATTATATCGGAAAATAGCCTCATTGACCTTGGGAAAATATTCACCGTAGTCCGAAGTAAGTGTATTTTGCTCATCAACTACGCTCCCTCCCTCGAAATAATAGCCAACATCCTCCACTCTGTCGTAATTCAAACTATCGGTGTAGAGGGTATTGGAAGGGCTTTCGAGCCGAACATTGTGACGTAGTTTGGCTAGCTTTGTAATCCCATCGTAATGAAGATATTCAGCGTAAATATTGATAGTATCCGCCTGAACCATATGCACTCGTCCAAATGCTTCTAGACTCTGATCAGCATCATTCAAATAGGCACTGTCACAATACATCGTAGCATTGTCATGCTTAAACACGACATCCCCAATAAGTCGTTGGATTCCTCTATGCGTTACAGCATCATAGATAAGTAAATCTGCATGATCTAGAATAATCTTTTTGCTCTTATCTCTCCCAACTTGGGATATAATCTCAGATGAGTTCCTGAGTGAAAGAGGATTAAGTCTCTCGTTGGCTATCAGTGTAAAATAGCCACCACAGAGCAGAAGCACAGCGGTGGCTAGATTTATATATGAGGATTTATTTTTCATCGTCAACCGGGGAGCAGACAACAGCTACAAGTCCTGTACCCAGCCTGGGTAACGGAATGAACAGTCGGAGTAACGCTTCCTTATGACAATAGGCGTTTCTTTCTGCTTACGCCTAATCCAATCCTCTATAATCTGCTCACGTTTACGAGCCAAAGCCATAGTTTTGATGGTCCGATAGTCTGTCGATAAGCTAGCTAGGTGCTCTTTATGTACAGCCTTCAATTTAAGTACTACAACCTCTTCTTGTCCATTCGGCAGCTTCTGTACAAAGGGGCTTGAAAGTTCTCCAACAGATAGAGAATGAGCTACGCGTGCAAGGTCTTGAGGCAAGTCTTCGTATCTAAAGTTAGCCGATCCTTCAAACTCACTTTCCTGATTCCGATTCGTCATAAGACCTCCATTGCTGCGAGTATCCTTGTCTTGAGAATAATACTCAGCAGCTTGTTCAAATGTCAGCCTTTCATCTCTAATCAATGCCACAATAGAATCTAGATGGGCAATGGCCTGTGTTATGGCCTGTTCGCCAATTTGAGGACGCATAAGTACATGGCGAAAGTTGACCATGTCTCCTCTTTTCTCAATAAGCTGAACGATATGATAGCCATCATCCGTTTTTACGATTTGTGAAGAACGCTTAGTATCCGTTAGGTTAAATACAACATTAGCAAAATCAACATCAAGAGAAGATCGGCTAACAAAACCATACTCACCACCCTGAAATGCTGTACGCTTGTCTTCCGAATATAAACGAGCTATAGTGGAGAACTCTCTTTTTCCAGAGTTCACCTCCTCCGTATATCCTCTCAGAAGTTCTTTAATATGATCAATCTCCGCCATATCAACATTCGGACGAATACTTATCTTTTGCACCTCAATCATAAGAGGGATAAAGGGTAGGCTATCTTGAGGAATACTAGAGAAAAACTGACGTATCTCTGAGGGAGAGACTTGAACATTTCGAGTTATGTTTTGCTGCATAGAACGTACCGCCTCATTATTTCGGATTTGAATTCGTTCATCCTCTCGGATTTGACTTAGCTTTTTATTGAAATACTCTTCTAATTTCTCTTTCGAGCCCACTTGGGCAATAGCGTTATCTATCCAAGCATCTACATAACGGCTAACTTGATGGTCACTCACCTCTATACTGTCAATTTTTGCTTGATTAAGAAATAATTTCTGTACAGCTATTTGCTCTGGAATAAAGCAATCAGGATTCCTTTCAAACCTTACGCCCTCACTACGCATCCTCAACTTCTGAAATTCAATATCGGAAAGTAGAATCGGTTCATCACCAACCATCCATACTACTTCATCAACTACGTTTTGTTGGGCATAGGCAACCATTGTTGTACTCAATAGAGCACAAATAACCATAGTCAAACCTAGTAAGTTTCTTTTTTCCATCAAATATCCGTTCTAAAAGTCTATCTCTACCATAAATTATCAACATCGAAGAGAAACTTTCATTTTGTCTCCTCTCTAGTTTGCCAGATCTGAGAGGAACTTTATACGCACCAGGCGCACCTCCTCTTCCGTGTAGTCATCGCCCAACTCTTCAAGAGCAACTTTAAGATCATCCGTTGTAGATTCTTTAAAGTACTGGTAGATATCTTTCATGTGATCATCATCCATCAGTTCTTGTATGAAATAAGAGATATTAATTCTTGTACCAGAGTAAACAATTGCTTCTATCTCATTAAGTAGAGTGTCAAATTCCAATCCATGACTGATAGCTATATCATCAAGGGCTACCTTACGATCTATCTGCTGAATAATCGTCACTTTCATCTTACTCTTATTAGGCAGAGTACGTACGCGCAAATCTTCGGGACGTTCTATATCATTCTCCTCCACATGACGCTTGATTACCTCCAAGAACTCTTGCCCATAACGAGCAGCCTTGCCAGCTCCTACTCCTGGAATATTTTGCAACTCCTCCATCGTGATCGGATAGAAAGTTGCCATGGCCTCAAGCGAAAAATCCTGAAAAATCACGTACGGGGGCACATCATTTTGCTGCCCCATTTTTTTACGTAAATCCTTCATTATAGAAAATAGGATAGGATCAGCAATACCTGCACCATCGCCTGATTGCACATTAAGCTCATCATTATCTTCAGCATCCTCACTCCCTTCATCTGCTATCAAAAAACTAATAGGCTTTTTGATATATTTTCTACCTGCAGACGTTATCTTAAGCACCCCGTAGGTTTCGACATCTTTTTCAATATATCCATTCACTATGGCTTGACGAATGACATTAGACCAAATGGTCTCGCTATACTCCTGACCGATGCCAAAGCACTCCAAATCTTCGTGCCTAAAGGACTTTACGTCACTATTGGTTTCACCTCGCAAGATTTTGTTAACGTACTCTGCACCAAATTTTTCTTTAAGAGTACTGACTACCTCTAATAGGTTTAATAGTAATTCTCGAGCTTCCACTTTCTTTTTGGGTGACAAACAATTATCACAACACGCACAGTTTTCTTGATCGTACTTCTCTCCAAAATAATTGAGTAGTAATACACGCCTGCAAATACTAGACTTTGCATAGTCCGCCGTCTCAGTTAAAAGCTGACGAGATATTTCTTGATCTGCAATGGACTTGCCCTTCATGAGCTTCTCCATTTTTTCAAGGTCCTCACGACTATAATAAGCTATACATCGCCCCTCTCCACCATCTCTACCTGCTCGTCCCGTTTCTTGATAGTACCCTTCTAAGCTTTTAGGCATATCATAATGAATCACATAACGCACATCAGGCTTATCAATCCCCATACCGAAAGCAATAGTAGCGACTATCACATGGATCTCCTCGCTTAGAAAAGCATCCTGGTTCCACGACCTCTCTTTGGCATCAAGCCCCGCGTGATAAGGACGAGCTTTAATTCCATTGGCCTGAAGGACCTGCGCAAAGGTAGCAACCTTATTTCTACTCATGCAATAGACAATACCACTTTTTTGAGGCTGAGAGAGGATGAAACGTACAATATCTTTGTCGACATCTTGTCCTTTCTGCTTAATCTGATAGAATAAATTGCTACGATTGAAAGAACTCTGAAATACTGTAGCTGTCTCGATACCAAGATTTTTGAGAATATCATGTCTCACTTTGGGAGTAGCAGTAGCCGTCAGTGCAATAATAGGACGAAGGCAAATATCTTCTACAATGCTACGAATACGTCTATATTCAGGGCGAAAGTCGTGTCCCCACTCCGAAATACAATGAGCTTCGTCAACGGCATAGAACGATACAGTCACATCTTTGAGAAACCCCACAGTGTCATCTTTGGTTAGTGACTCTGGAGCGACATAGAGTAGTTTGGTGTATCCACTGCGCACATCTTGCTTGACCTCTTCTAATCGTCCCTTTGTCAATGATGAGTTAAGGAAATGTGCCACTCGATCATCACCACAAAAACCTCGTACAGCATCTACTTGGTTTTTCATCAGTGCAATGAGCGGAGAGATTACTATGGCTGTACCCTCTAGTAGTAGTGCGGGGAGTTGATAACAAAGGCTCTTCCCTCCTCCTGTAGGCATAAGTACAAATGTATCTCTACCAGCCAAGACGTTCTCTATGATGTCTTGCTGATTTCCCTTGAATACGGAAAAGCCGAAGTACTGCTTCAAAGCCTTTAAGAGCTTCTCATTTCGGTTCATATTCATAGCAACACATGTCGATTTAGCAAGATTGTTATATCGTGTTTTGGTCACCTAAAGTTCGGACCTATTCCTCTCATATTTCATCTGGGCATAAGTCCTATCTATACAAAGCTCCTCAGGTTTGAGGCTAGGTACTTCAAACATTGCATCTATCATAATAGCTTCTACAATAGAACGCAGCCCTCTCGCCCCTAGTTGCTGCTCCAAGCTACAATCTACGATGTAGTCCAGAGTATCATCAGTAAAAGTGAGCTTTACACCATCCATCTCAAATATCTTCTGATACTGTTTGATAATTGCATTCTTAGGTTCTGTAAGTATCATTTTTAGAGTGCCTCTTTCCAATGGATGGAGATAAGTGATAATAGGTAACCGTCCAATAATCTCAGGTATGAGTCCAAAGCTCTTCAGGTCTCTAGCATCGACATATTTAAGAAGGTTATTGCCCTCTACTTGTCTATCTCGCTCAATAATGTTGTAGCCGATAGCACGAGTATTGAGCCTTTGTGCAATCTTTCGTTCTATCCCATCAAAGGCTCCTCCACAAATGAAGAGTATTTGTGATGTATCGACCTCTATCATACGTTGCTCAGGATGTTTACGCCCCCCATTGGGTGGCACATTCACCAATGTACCTTCTAGCAACTTAAGCATTCCCTGCTGTACCCCTTCACCACTCACATCTCTCGTGATAGATGGGTTATCTCCCTTACGAGCTATTTTATCGATTTCGTCAATAAAAACAATGCCTCGCTCAGCTCTCTCTACGTCATAGTCAGCCGCCTGTAAAAGGCGTGTGAGAATGTTCTCTATATCATCCCCGACATAGCCAGCCTGCGTTAGCGTAGTCGCATCTACCATTGCAAATGGAACGTCTAACATCTTTGCAATAGTCTTAGCGAGCAGGGTTTTACCTGTGCCAGTTGGACCAAGAAGGAGAATATTGCTTTTTTCTAATTCTACTTCTGATCCATCAACAATATCTCTACTAAGTAGACGCTTATAGTGGTTATAGACAGCAACGGAAAGGTACTTTTTAGCATCCTCTTGACCTATTACATACTTATCAAGATGAGCTTTTATTTCCTGTGGACGAGGAATGACATCCATGGACAGAGTTGAGGCTGGCGCAAGCTCTTCTTCCTTAAGTTCCTCAATCATATTACCAGCTAGAGTTATACAATTGATACAAACGAAAGTGTGTGCGCCTTTTAGAAGTCTAGCAGCATCTTTCTCTTCCCCACATAGACCACAGGTGGGGACTTCGCCATTAGTTTTCTTTGACATCTTGACTACTTAGCTTTTTCCAATACTCGATCTATCATCCCATAGTCTAAAGCTTCTTGGGCCGTCATCCAATAATCCCTATCACTGTCACGCTCTATATCCTCAAATGAACGTCCCGAATGCTGAGCTATCGTCGTATATAACTCTTTCTTTACTTTAAGGATCTCTTTAGCAGCAATCTCTATATCACTGGCTTGCCCCTGCATACCACCTAGAGGCTGATGTATCATTACTCGAGAATGTGGCAGGGCTGATCGCTTTCCTTTAGAACCAGCAACGAGTAGAACAGACGCCATAGATGCTGCCACACCTGCACAGATAGTACTTACATCTGAATCGATGAACTGCATCGTATCGTAAATGCCATAGCCAGCATATACGGAACCACCAGGCGAATTGATATAAATAGATATATCTTTATGAGGGTCATTGGCATCTAAGAATAGGAGTTGTGCCTGTATTACATTAGCCGTATAGTCATTGATCTGTGTCCCGAGGAAAATGATTCGGTCCATCATCAAGCGAGAAAAAACATCCATCTGAGCTACATTAAGATGCCGCTCTTCAATGATAGTCGGTGATATATAACTGCTCTGCACATTCATATAGTCCTCTAAAGCTAGACTATTAAGCCCAAGGTGCTTGACAGCATATTGTCGAAATTCCTTCATATGTCCATTAATCTTCAATTTAAGTTCTATAGCTGTAACCCAGCCTAAGAAGTTAGCTCTTAACAAAGATAATAAATAATACACGCTCTAAGAGGAAGTATTACTAGATATCTTGTCATATATCCATTGATGAGGCGCGCTACCAATAGCTAATAGGAAGCAATCATGATATCAGTAAATACTCAAGAGGATATACAAAAACTAAGCCGCACATCCTTGAGTAAGGATACACGGCCTAGCCAACACACATTAACAACAATCTGATCTCTTCTTAGAGCCGAAAACCGGACTCGAACCGGTGACCTATTCATTACGAATGAATTGCTCTACCAACTGAGCTATTTCGGCAAAATGAAGTTACCAATCAACTACTGGGGAGCCTAATTGCGAGCGCAAAAGTAGACAATTATTTTAAATCGCCCAATAGCTCTCGAATAAATTCGTCAAGCTCTCGATGAAGTCCCTCTAATAGAGGCCTTGTCACTTGAACTGTATCTTCATCCAGATACAATAAATTCTCCAGAGGAGCGAACATTTGATCTACAAGTACAACAGAAAAAGGTTGTTCGAACAAAGGATGAGACCAATAATCTTGCTGGTGGAGATCTCCTACTACCTCTCTCAGCACAGCACAGATATCCTCAGTTGGCAGCTCTCTGTCTGGGATAATCCAGGAAAAGACAATGCAAGAAGCCAGGACTTCTTCATCCTCGCCAAGAAGGACCACCTCACCCCGATCCAAATCTATACGAACAAACAGGTCGTTGAGACCAGAGGTTAATCGATTAGTCTCCTTCTCATCCAGAAGAGAGAGGAACAACTGAGTAACCAGCTGGGTTGCTTTTTCTTTCGCTACCATGATCCTTTTGTCTTAAATGTATGCATTTTCTAGAGGCTCGCATGAAATTGCTCTAGCTTCTGCTCAATGGTCGAGATACGACTTTCCGTATCACTTTTCTTCTTTCGCTCGAGGCTAATAACCTGTTCTGGAGCACGAGTAACGAAACTCTCATTGGCAAGCTTTTTCTCTACCGAGGCGAGAAACTTCCGCTGATACTCTAGCTCAGCCTCTAGTTTCTTGATTTCCTCCACCACATTTAATAGCCCAGCCATGGGTACAGAAAATTCATCCGTACCGACAACGAAGCTAACAGCTCCCTCGCTACGAATATTCTGCCGGCGAATCTCGGTCAAACCACCAAGCTTCACAAGTACAGCGTCTAAACTATCGTCATAGCCTGGCGCTACTTCAAGAACGAGCGATTCTCGGGGAGAAATATTTTTGCTGGTACGTACATTGCGCAATGCTGTTACTACCTCTAATGTCTGGGCAAAACGACCTAAGAAGGCCTCATCAAACACACCACGCTCCGAAAGCTTCGTCACCATCAGACTCTCCCCTACTCCACGCTTCGCAAGAGCCTGCCATAGCTCTTCGGTAATAAACGGCATGAATGGATGTAGCTCTGTAAGCAGCGCCTCAAAGAAGCACTCAGCCTCACGGAGTGTGGTGGCATCAATAGGGTCTCCATAACTTGGCTTGACAAGTTCCAAGTATATCGCAGAGAAATCATCCCGTATGAGCTTATAGATCGCCATAAGGGCTTCGCTCAAGCGATACTTACTCATAAGGTCATCGATCTCTATGGCTACCTGACTCATTCGCTGAGAAAACCATTCGGCAGAGATACGAGCTACCTCGGGTCGTCTGACAGCTTCGTCCACACGCCAGCCCTTGAGCAACCTAAAGGCATTCCACACTTTGTTGCAGAAGTTACGGCCTTGCTCACAAAGTGCCTCATCGAAAAGGATGTCGTTGCCAGCAGGAGCAGCCATCATCATACCCATACGTACACCATCTGCCCCAAATCTGTCTATTAGGTCTAGTGGATCGGGAGAGTTACCTAAGCTCTTGGACATCTTTCGTCCAATCTTGTCACGCACAATGCCTGTGAGGTACACATTCTCAAAAGGCTTCTTATCCTTGAATTCGTAGCCCGCGATAATCATACGCGCAACCCAAAAGAAGAGGATATCTGGCCCCGTCACAAGATCAGTTGTAGGATAGTAATAATCGAGGTCGGCATTACTCTCTCCGATGACTGGAGCAAAAACACTTATAGGCCAAAGCCACGAAGAGAACCACGTATCTAGACAATCTTCGTCTTGGCGCAAATCCTCGAAAGTCAGCGTAGCATCCTGCTCCTTAGCTAGTGCCAAAGCCTCCGCTGCCGTTGAGGCTACAACATAGCCCCCCCCAGGCAAGTAGTAGGCTGGAATGCGATGTCCCCACCAGAGCTGGCGACTCACGCACCAGTCTTTGACGTTCTCCATCCAGTGGCGGTAGGTATTTTTGAACTTAGCTGGATGCAGTTTGATGTCGTCATTCATCACCGCATCTAGAGCTGGTCGAGCCAGCTCCGTCATCTTAAGAAACCACTGCATCGACAGCTTAGGTTCAATCACGGCATTCGTGCGCTCGCTGTGCCCTACCTTATTAGTATAATCTTCTGTGCGTTCCAGGAGACCAGCAGCCTCGAGGTCAAAAACAATTTGCTTGCGCACTTCAAAGCGATCCATCCCAACGTAACGACCACCGTATTCATTGAGCGTAGCATCATCATTGAATATATCGATCGTTTCGAGTTGATGCTTCTCTCCGAGCATGTAGTCATTGATGTCGTGGGCAGGTGTTACCTTAAGGCAGCCAGTACCAAAGGCAATGTCGACATATTCATCTAGTATAACTGGCACACTACGCCCGACAATAGGAACAATGAGCCTCTTGCCGTGAAGACCACTATACCGCTCGTCATTAGGGTTAATGCACACGGCCGTATCCCCCATAATAGTTTCGGGACGGGTTGTCGCCACCACCACGTAGCCATCCTCACCCTCTATCTGATAGCGCAAATAGTAGAGCTTTGCCTGCTGCTCCTTATAAATCACCTCCTCATCGCTGAGTGCAGTCTTAGCCTCTGGGTCCCAGTTCACCACACGAACCCCACGATAGATCAGCCCCTTGCGATAAAGATTCACGAAGACATCCAGCACACTTTGGCTGCGCTCCTCATCCATGGTAAAGGCCGTACGCTCCCAGTCACAACTCGCCCCTAGACGCTTGAGCTGCTCAAGGATAATACCACCATGCTCATTCGTCCAAGTCCAAGCATGCTTGAGGAACTCTTGACGCGTCAGTTCAGTCTTTTTAATGCCTTGTCCTGCAAGGCGAGCTACCACCTTGGCCTCGGTAGCGATCGAGGCATGGTCTGTACCTGGTACCCAGCAAGCATTTAGCCCCTTCATCCTGGCACGGCGTACGAGAATATCTTGGATAGTATTGTTGAGCATATGCCCCATATGCAGCACCCCAGTCACATTGGGAGGAGGAATGACCACTGTATAGGGCTTACGGTTATCAGGGACAGAATGAAAGAAGCCCTGATCCATCCAATACTGATACCACTTACCCTCAACTGAGGTGGGGTTATATTTAGCGTCTAGTTTCACTTTATGATCTGCCTAACTGATGAATTCTACATTATTGCTGATGACGCAAAGGTAATACCGATACTGTGACTAACAAACAATCGACCTAAAGATACATACCCATTAGAAGTTTTTCGAATTATCAAACTCACTCCACGAGACAATAGAGAAACAAATAAACAAAGACATCAATATACTTGAAACCAGGTGGGGTATTGGTTTAGTAGGCTATTCAGGTATTACTCCATCTCAAGGGTGATTTCATAATAGTCTTATATATAGATGATTATACTCGTTCTCGATTTGTCTGAAAAATCTTCGGGAACTTTTGAAAAAAACTTCCCGAACTTTTTCCAAAAAGATCGGGAACTCCGAGAAAAAAGTTCGGGAACATTTTTTCGAGTATTCCCGAGCATTTTTTAGGACAAGAATGAAACTCTTTTTGAGAGTATCTTGGGAGGACTTGATGGATCTCACATACGCGGATATTCAGAGCATAAAGCTCTGGATACGCTTGCTTAGAAACCCTATAGATCATACTAAGACTGGGAGGATAATTTTATATCTTTGTTCCTCACAATTTGGGGTAATGGATATTGGTTCAGCAGCAAGATAGCCAGAATATGTATCGAAACAAACAACGATATAGGCAGTACATAGCTCCCTTAATCTTAGGGATGATGATACTATACTCAGCCTGCGCTACACGCTATACTTTCCTCAAAACACAAAGAGCGGATAGCCTGCCCTTCACATCCTCCATTGATACACTTCCTCTTCTTTCAACTACAAATGTGGAGAGCCCCAATGCCCTAAGCCCATCGGAGGATAGCACTGCCTTCAATAAGGACAGTCTTGATAGGAATATTCTCGAAGGGAGCGATAGTTTGAGAGTAGAAGATCTTAAACCGAGTCCTCTTGATAATCTTCAAGATCAAACCTCTCATGATACCATTCCTCCCCCCCCTACTCCACCTCTAGATGGCTTTGATGATATTGTTGAGTACAAAGCCCAAGATTCTATCGTGATGCTAGGTAGCAATCTCGCCTACCTCTTTGGCCCTAGTACAGTAGATTACAAAGACAAAGGGTTAGAGGCAAATTTTATGCGCATGAACGTGGACAGCAACCTCATCTACGCACACTATGTGCTTGATAGCTTAGGCAAGCCAACGGCACACCCTAAGTTTAAAGATGGAGATCAGACATATGAGGCCAAAAGCATGAACTACAACTTCAAAACGAGCAAAGGCTTCATCACAGGAGTGGTAACACAGCAGGGAGAGGGCTTCGTTGTCGCAGAAAAAACCAAGAAGATGAGTGACAACTGCCTGTATATGCAAAATGGTCGCTATAGTACTTGCAGTAATCACGAGCATCCACACTTTTATCTTAGTCTAACTCAGGCCAAGGCTCGTACAGGAAAAAATATTGTGGCTGGACCCTCTTACCTTGTCGTCCTAGGTGTACCATTGCCCATTGGTCTTCCTTTTGGTTTCTTCCCTTTTACCAAGTCTTACTCATCTGGTATCATCATGCCTAAATATGGGGAAGAGACCAATCGAGGCCTTTACCTACGTGAGGGAGGGTACTATTGGGCTATCAATGATTACGTAGACCTCGCCATAACTGGAGATTGGTATAGCCGTGGCTCTTGGGGATTGAATGCCAACTCGAAGTACAACAAACGATACAAATTTAACGGAGGAATAAGCCTAAGTTACATCGTCACCAAAACGGGTGACGAAGATGTTCAGGGCGACTACAGCTCCAGCTCCGACTTCCGCATCAGCTGGAACCATAGCCAAGACAGCAAAGCAAATCCCAATCAATCATTCTCTGCAAGTGTCAACTTCTCCACAAGCAGTTACAATCACAATTCGCTTAACACACTTTATAACCCTCTTGTTTCTGGACAAAATACCAAAAGTTCGTCTATCAACTATAGTCGAAACTTTGTCGGCACTCCATTTCGCCTATCGGCATCAATCGATGCCACACAAACCTCCTCCAATAAACAGGTAACACTTACCTCACCTAACCTGTCTGTAAGTATGGGACGTATATTTCCATTCAAACGCAAAAAACGCGTAGGTGCAGAGCGCTGGTATGAAAAAATTAGCATGAGCTATTCGGGACAGCTACGTAACACTATTAGTACAGATGAAGACAAGGTATTCAAGAGTAACCTCATCAAGGATTGGAAAAACGGTATCAGCCACAACGTCCCTATATCTGCCTCCTATAAGCTATTCGACTACATAGATCTAACTTTAAGTGCCAACTATACGGAGCGTTGGTATAGCTTCAAGAGTATACGTACTTACGATGCTGTTGGCGACAGCATCGCGCGACATCGAGAGTATGGTTTCAACCGAGCTTCAGACTTTAACACCTCGGCTAGCCTCAATACCACCCTCTATGGCTTTTTCAAACCATGGAGTATCTTCGGAGACCGAGTACAAATGATTCGCCATCGCCTTACACCCAACGTGGGCATCAGCTATCGGCCCGACTTCGGTGAAGAGTTTTGGGGCATATATCGAACTCTCCGTTATACCAATAAGCGAGGTAACCCTATTGAGCAAACCTACTCAGTGTATGAGGAAGGTATATTCGGATCACCAGGGCGAGGGAAGAGTGCATCTATTAACTTTAGCTTGGATAACAACATCGAGGCGAAGGTCAAGAGTAAAAAAGATAGTGTAGAGACTTTTAAGAAAGTCAGCCTAATCGACAACTTCTCTATCAGTTCAAGCTACAATATGGCTGCAGATTCATTTCAGTTGAGCGATATTTACGCACGTATCAATCTTAAACTCTCACGAAGTTTCAATCTTAACCTGAGTGGTGCATTTGACCCATATATGTACGGTCATAGAGTATCGCCTAATGGTTCGGTACATCCCTATCGTATCAATAAGCTACGCATCTTCAACGGAAAGGGCTTCGGTTCACTCAGGGGAACGGGTACCTCCTTTAGCTATACTTTCAATAACTCTACTTTCGAGAAGATTGCAAAGCTATTTGACCGACAGAAGAGCAAAAGCAGCGAAGAAACCAGCTCAGAGAACGATGCATCGTCCGGGAAATCTCCCATTATCGACTCTCAAGGAGACAACTCTTCCTTGGGAGATATTGCGGCTCAAACAGCGAAAAATGGGGCAAGTGGCGGATTGTATGGCTCAAATGATGACATAGAATATGATCAAGACGGCTATGCTCGCTTCTCCATTCCTTGGAATATATCCATTAGTTACGGGGTGAACCTCAACCGTACAACTTTCGATCCTAAACGAAATGAGTATAATTATGGTCTAACGCATAACCTAATGTTTTCTGGAAGCATTCAACCAACGAAAAACTGGTCGTTCAACTTCAACGCCAGCTATGACTTTGAGAATAAACGTATCGTCAATATGACTGTAGGCATTAACCGAGACCTGCACTGCTGGAGTCTTACAGCTAGTGCTATACCTTTCGGGCCATACAAGAGCTACAACCTCACTATTGGAGTCAAAAGCTCTCTACTGCGTGACCTCAAGTACGACAAACACAGTTATCCCTCGACCTCTACGTGGTACTAATGGGTGGTATATCTGTCGTAATATTTTATGCTATCTTTGAAGCAAATAGTTAGGTAATAGTCTCCCCCAATTGGGGCCTGACAAATAGAACATAGCTTATGAAATCTAGGCTAACAAAACATATCAATCAGCTGCTCTCCCTCCATCCTTGTGTGTCTGTCCCTGGACTCGGGAGCTTCCTACTCGAAACGCAGCCAGCATACCTTGATCATGGGACCTGTCTCATATATCCTACTACCTCGGAGCTATGCTTCAATGAGCTACTGCAACATCAAGATGGCTTACTAGCCCAGAGTTATGCCGATGCCTACGCTATATCACACCGCAGAGCAAGGCTAATGGTAGATGAAGATGTACGCAGTTTACGTAATCATCTCATCCGTCGCTGTCGCATTACCCTTGATGGCCTTGGGACATTGTCACTCAACGAGAGTGGCAACATCGTTTTTGAGCCTCAAAACATACAAACCTTACAGAGCACATCCTATGGGCTCCCTCCTGTAGCTTTGCCCACATATCTGGATAAAGAATCCGATGTACCCCATCTAGATAGTCAATCTGCCTATCTGCATCTGCGCATCTCCAAGCGTGGTATAAGTTGGGTATCCGCCGTTGCTATCCTTATCCTTGCTGCACTCCCTTGGGGTAAACAAGTAGAACGTGAACCTCTTTATCAAGCAAGCATCGCCCCAACAGAACTTAGGCAAGAGGGTAAAATTGCTCCCCAAATGGGAGAAGTAAAAGCTCAAGATGTAGCTGTCGAAGAGTATCACCGAACCTCTCCCACAACAGGAATGTATCACGTCATCATCGCAGTGGAGCTGAGTTTCGAGCGAGCTGAGCTTCATTACACAGAGGCCCTAAGCTCTCTCCCCAAAGAACTACACGAGACACTAGACATCTTACAGGATAAGAAGAGATACTTAGTATCAGCAGCACAATTTACCGATGCAAGCCAAGCTTATGCATACATCAAAGAGATGAGTAAACTAGGTAAAGAGGCGTGGGTATATCGAGCGAAGTAATCGGAACAAACAGATCTTGCTCCGTATAAGCAACAGCAAATTTGGTACACATACAGGAGGAAAGGATCAAAGCCGAGGCACGACGTCTCGGCTTTGCAGCGTGTGGTATAGCAAAAGCTAACGAAGTGCCCAACGAAATATACGGCGCCTATCTCGAAGCTCTAAAAAAAGGTTATCATGGAAAAATGAGCTATCTAGAGCGCAACGAGTATCTACGTAGAGACCCTCGTCACCTGATAGCAAACTGTCGTTCCATTATCATGGTCGTGATGAACTACTATCCCAAATCTTTTCAAGATGAGCGTCAGCCTCAGTTCGCCTATTATGCCTATGGGCGCGATTATCATCGAGTAGTTAAGAAACGGCTAGAGATGTTGCTGCATTTCATCAGACGAGAGATAGATCCCAAGGTCGAAGGACGAGCCTTTTCAGACTCTGCTCCTATTCTTGAGCGATACTGGGCAGAGCAAGCAGGACTAGGTTGGATTGGCAAGAATGGACTACTCATCGTGCCGAAAGCTGGCAGTTACTTTTTTATCGGTAGCCTACTCGTAAGTCTGTCACTTAATGCTGATACTCCTCTCCCTAATCGCTGTGGCTCTTGCACTCGCTGTCTTGAGGCTTGCCCCACTGGTGCTCTCATCGCCCCTAAGCTTATGGATGCCCGTCGCTGCATCAGTTACCTAACCATCGAGAGCCCTGAAGATATTCCCTATGATCTTGCTCCGCATATTGGGAATAGAGTCTATGGCTGTGATGACTGTCAAAAAGCGTGCCCTTGGAACCGTTTCTCCAAAGGCACACTCATCGAAGACTTTGCTTTACGTCCAGGACTAAGCGAGCTTAGTTATCAAACGATAGAAGAGATGACGCAAAGAGACTTTGACACGCTTTTCGCTGGTAGTGCCATCAGACGTATCAGTCTCTTTAAACTCCAAGCCAACAGTAGGGTAGCTCGTTCTAATGACCCCACCTCTTCGGAATGATGCGCTGAGCAACTGCCCTTGCCTCCCTCATAATCTCCTCTTCTCCCTCAACATGCCCACCACGCATCAGGATACGTCCATCTACAATAACTGTATCAACACTACTACCCGAAGCAGAGTAAACCAAGTTAGAAACAAGGTCATTGAGTGGGGTCATCTCTGGACGATTAAGTGAAACGAGACACAGGTCCGCCAGTCTACCCTCCTCGATACGCCCAATGTCCAGCCCCAATATATCTGCTCCTACTGATGTTGCAGAGGCAAATATATCACGTGCCGATACGGCTGTACTGTCAAACCGCCATACCTTACCAAGGAGCGATGCCAAGCGCATGGCATGAAACATATCAAGGTTATTAGAAGAGCTACAGCCATCCGTTCCTAAGCCCACCTTAATACGCTTATCCTTCATTCGCTCATACTCGAAAGCATAACCAGAAGCAAGCTTCATATTAGATGCAGGATTGTGAACGACACTTACTCCATATTTAGCCAACAGTTCCATCTCTTCTTCATCTACCCATACCACATGAGCCAAAATAAGGTTAGGACCGAGTATCCCTAACCTTTCCAGATAGCGCACGGGGGTGGTACCATGTAAGCGTACGCACTCATCTACCTCACCCTTCGTCTCGGATAAATGCAGATGTATCTTGACATTGTGTTCCGTAGCGAACTGGTGACAGAATTGTAGCTGCTTGCCACTCACTGTGTAGATAGCATGCGGTCCGAGGTTGAAGTTAATACGATTGCTAAGCGTAGAAAAATAGTTTAAATACTCATGGCTCCGCTTACGGTCAAGTTTGGCACGCTCAGAGTTGCCTTGATCAAAGAGCGTGTAAGAAATCATAGCCCTAAGCCCCATCTCTTCGGCTGCTCGAGCCGTCTCTTTGGGGTGCATGTACATATCCAGAAAACAAGTAGTCCCTGTTTTAATCATTTCCAAACAAGCGAGCCTTGCTCCCACGTAAACATCATGAGCGGTCATATTACTCTCTACAGGCCAAATATAATCCTGTAACCATGTCATCAGAGGCAAATCATCGCCATAGCCACGATGCAGGGTCATCGCCGCATGAGTATGTGTATTGATGAGGCCAGGGATTACTGCCATATCGGTAGCATCTATGAGCGTTGCTCCCATAGATAGATCAATATGCTCTGCAATGCGGTCTATTCTACTACCTGTAATAAGGAGGTCTATCTGCCTACCTTCATGATAAGCATTCTTAATAAGTATCTGCTCCATTGTTATTGTTTATTAAATCACCTAAATGTACATCTTCTACGTCAAACAAGAACATGTCATAGCATTGCTGCATCAATCTCTCGATAGGTTCATCAAACAACTGATTTTGCCACTATACGCAAGTGATCGTATAGGTCACACCTCGCTCAGTATTAAAAAGGATACTGCCCGAGTAGAGGTGGGATAATTTCACTCGCTTACCTGTACTACTCTTGATGCTCGCAACTTGTCTCCCCTCGGGCAAACGTATCCGACAAGGCTTCCCAGAGTCAGATCGGATGTTTATCGAATCGAGCTTGCCCTCATCCCAGCTAAAGTCTAGAGTAAAGTTGCCTTCAGCACGGAGGCCAGAAATACTTCCCGAAGCCCAAGCCTTGGGCAGTGCTGGCAAGAGGACTATATCACCTGTGTAGCTCTGCAATAGCATCTCAGCAATACCAGCCGTTGCTCCGAAGTTACCATCAATCTGAAATGGAGGGTGAGCATCGAAGAGGTTCTCATACACACCGCCATCACGCACATTCATACTTACTCCTGTATAGGTAGTATAGTTAAGGGCTTGCTTGAGCAAACTCCTAGCACGCTCACCATCCCAAAGCCTTGCCCAGAGCGCAATCTTCCACGCTCTGCTCCAGCCTGTGCCATTCTCTCCTCTTGCTACGAGGCTCGTACGAGCAGCATCGAGCATCTTGCCTGGATCTGTCATCGAGAGCTGTGTGCCAGGATAGAGTGCAATGAGGTGTGAGAGATGGCGATGCTCGTCTTTAGGGTCATCTTCCGTCTGTAGCCATTCCCGTAGCTGTCCCCAAGAGCCGATGTGTAGCCCACGGTCTAACCCCATCAGCCTATCATTCAGATTACGGCTTAACTTGGTTGGGAGCTTCACGACCTTACCAGCCTTATAGGTCGCCAAGAATAGCTCGTAGATGAGCTGCTGCGCATAAGGCACAGCATCCTCCCAAGGACCATGCTCGGGCGACCACTCTTCGGGAGCAATCCATAGACCTCGCTCGTCTTTTTTCATTCTATCCAACCAATACTCCACGGCGGATATCATTGTGGGCAGGGCTACTCGGCGCAGATACTCCTTATCTTGCGTGTAGAGATAGTGCTGCCACAAGTGCATCGAGTACCAAGCATTGGCAGGACGGTTAATGTTCCAGTCCGTATGCCCAAAGATATTACTCTGCGTGTGTACGCTCCAGCCTCTCAACCCCTCGTTCTTAGCCGTACACCTCATTCCCCCATCGAGCTTGGCTGCCTCGATAGCCAAATAATTGAGGAAGGGCAGGTGGCACTCCGAGAGGTTCGTCACCTCGCTAGGCCAATAGTTCATCTGGATATTGATGTTGGTATGAATATCACTTTCCCAGGGGGGGGTGTTGCTATCGTTCCAAATGCCTTGCAGATTGTTGGGCAGGCTCATACCACGGCTAGAGGCGATCATTAGGTAGCGACCATACTGGAAGTATAGCTCATCAAGATAGTTTTGCTCTCGCTCTATGCGTACTAGTTCGTCTGTTGTGAGCGTCAGCGGATCAGTCGTACTATTATCCCCAAGGTTTAGCTTGACCCGATCATAAAGATGCTTGTAGTCCTTGATATGCTGACGCTTGATGGCTACGTAGCCCTGCTCTCTGGCCTTATCCAATCGCTCTGCCATCCGCTGGCGTACATCACCGAGCGTCCCCGAAATATAGGAGGCTTGGGTGATATCGTAGTTAGTGCCAGCTGCAAGGTATAGGATTAACTCATCCGTCTCATCTATATGTAGGAGGTCCTTATCCTCCTCATCGAGGCTCAACGCTCCCCCTCTCACCACGACCTCTAGCGCAGCGGCATAGCTAATGAGTTCGAAACTACCCGAAAATCCTAGGCGAGCCGAGAGGCCATCCGATCCAAGCACGATCTGCGCAGCCTCTGACTTAGGCTGAGCAGAGCTCAAACGTAGGTCCATGGTCAGTGTTGCTCCCTTGCTCGCCGTGCAACGCACAGCAATAATCTTGTGAGGGAAGCTAGCGAGTAGCTCACGCTCGTAGCGCACATCCCCATCGGTATAGAACACTCGCCCGAGAGCCTCATCTAAGCTAAGCGTACGGCTATAGTCCGAATAGCTGGTCGTGGGTGTTGTAAGCGTGATGTAACCAAAGTTTTGGTACGCACCTCTTATCTCGGGGCTACCTGTCCAAAGCGTTTTTTCATTGAACTGGATAACCTCCTGTCGAGGGTCGCCCATAAACATAGCACCAAGCTCACCATTACCAATGGGTAGCCCTTGACTCATCCACGTATAGGCTGGACGATCGTAGCGTAGGATCATCGGTCGCTGAGTAGTAGTCGCCTCTGCTCTCGTTGCCGACACGGCTAACGAGAGAGCAAATGAGGCGCAAAGCGCACGCAGTGTTGCAATCATAATCTGATGTTTTTGTGTTATTGACTATCTGAAAATCGTTGGTTCATCTAATCGCATGGGGCATAGCAAGACGATATATGCGCTTGCTATGCCCCATCGAACCGTTGAATTTGAATGTAATTCCTTACTTATAGAGCTTCGTCCTGAGCTCGGCAACCAGTGGATCTACGATGTAGTCATCGTAGTCCATGATCTTGTCGATAATACCGTTGGGTGTTAGCTCGATGATGCGGTTAGCCACTGTTTGGATGAACTCATGGTCGTGGCTGGTAAACAGCACATTGCCCTTATAGACTTTGAGCGTATTGTTGAACGCTTGGATAGACTCCAGGTCAAGGTGATTGGTGGGACTATCGAGTACCAAGGTATTAGCATTCTTCATCATCATACGAGAGATCATACAACGCATTTTTTCTCCCCCCGAGAGGACGCTCGCACTCTTGAGGATCTCTTCGCCAGAGAAGAGCATACGCCCAAGGAAGCCCTTGAGATAAACCTCATTGGTGTCGGCAGCAAACTGAGAGAGCCACTCTACAAGGTTCATATCCGTATTGAAGAACGCTGTGTTGTCTAGTGGTAGATAAGCCTCCGTAATGGTCTGCCCCCACTCATAAGTACCAGCCTCGGCCTTCTCCTCTCCGTTAATAATCTGAAAGAGTGCCGTCATAGCACGAGGGTCACGCCCGATGAAAACGATCTTGTCTCCCTTCTCTACATTGAAGTTAATGTCTTGGAAGAGCAGCGTGCCATCATCGGCACGAGCCGTCAGCCCCTTGACTTCAAGGATCTTATTACCAGGATCACGGTCTGGTGTGAAGATAATACCTGGATAACGGCGACTACTAGCTTTGATCTCCTCGACATTGAGTTTCTCGAGCATCTTCTTACGGCTCGTGGTCTGCTTACTCTTGGCCACGTTGGCAGAGAAGCGTCGGATAAACTCCTCGAGCTCCTTGCGCTTCTCCTCCGCTTTCTTATTTTGCTGTTGCTGCTGTCTTAGAGCTAGCTGGCTAGACTCATACCAGAAACTGTAGTTCCCTGCGAACTGCTGCACACGACCGAAGTCAATATCCACGGTATGCGTACACACCGAGTCGAGGAAGTGGCGGTCGTGGCTCACCACCAGCACCGTCTGCTCGCACTCCGAGAGGTAATGCTCAAGCCAAGCTACGGTCTCAAGGTCAAGGTCATTGGTCGGCTCATCGAGAAGCAGATTGTCGGGCTTACCATAGAGGGCGCGCGCTAGCAGCACACGCACCTTTTCCTTACCGCTTAGCTCGCTCATCTGTTTGTAGTGTAGGTCTTCCTTAATTCCTAGCCCACTTAGGAGCATCGCAGCGTCACTTTCAGCATTCCAGCCCTCCATCTCAGCAAACTTATCCTCAAGCTCTGCCACACGGTTACCATCCTCGTCATTAAAGTCGGGCTTAGCGTAGAGCGCATTCTTCTCCTCCATGATCGCCCACAAGACGCTATGCCCCATCAGTACTGTATCCATCACAGAAAACTCGTCAAAGGCGAAGTGATCCTGACTAAGCACCGAGAGGCGTTCCCCTGGTCCTAGGCTGATCGTTCCCTTAGTTGGATCGAGCGCACCGCTAATAGTACGTAGTAGTGTAGACTTGCCAGCACCATTCGCACCAATGATACCGTAGCAGTTGCCAGGAGTAAACTTTAGATTAACATCTTGGAAGAGGACACGCTTCCCAAACTGAACACTTAGGTCGTTAATTGTAATCATTCTATACTGTATGACTTGTTATTCTTGATTGTGTGGCACAAAGATACGACAATTAGAGCCTGCCCCCAAAGCGTAGCCCTAGCCATGCTTTTACCCCTCCTACTTATGAACATGCCGCTCCAAGCAACATCCCCTCTATATAGAACATGCCCCTATTGCTCCTCAATTAGTCTAATGTACCATGAAAGACATAACAGCTTCACCGATTCAAGGGTAACCGCATAAAATCGGGTTGATGAGAGCTAATAGCTTGATATTGAGTAGAGAGTGCGGTTTCTACTCGGCTAAGGGGAACGGATAAGAAACGAGCGAGGTGCTTCCTGCTTCTTGATTTTGCAACATTACAAATATCCCTTACTTCTTACCAGCAAAGGTACTCATTTCCCGATGAAAAACACTTGAAACAGAAGAATTTCATTGCTTTTGATAAATAACTCTCTAAATCTTTCGTTATTACCCTATTGATGTTGTACCTTTGTAGATGAGTACTAACATCATTAGTATATAAAATCATCGTATTATGGCAATGAACAGGATAAAGGCAGTATTAGCCGAGAAGCAACTAACGAGTAAATGGCTTGCCCAAGAGTTGGGAAAGGCGGAAAATACTGTTTCTCGTTGGTGCTCCAATAGAGTACAGCCCTCTTTGGAAAATCTTGTAGAGATTGCCAAAGTGCTCGACATAGAGGTGAGAATGCTCATCACCCCCACAAAAGACAAGTCGATATAAACAACAGACTATGGCTAAGAAAAAGAAGATAGAAGAGGCGGCTATGCCCAGCCTCGAAACCATACTATTCAACTGCCGAGAGTATCTCCGCAGTAATGCTTCGCTCAACGATAAGCGAGACCTACTTCTGACGCTCGTCTTCCTACGCTTCATTGGCGAGAAGTTTGAGGACGAACAGCAGGCACTCCGCCAGCAATGCCACGATAATGGCATGACAGACGAGGCGGAGATACAAGACTTCCTCGACCAGCCTGGTATGTATAGCGGTGTAGCCTTCGTACCACCTGTGGCTCGCTGGAGCGAACTGACCCTTCTCCCCCCAACGAAGCTCAATGCCGCCCTCGACGATGCCTTGATGGCTCTCGAGGATAGTGGCGATACCTTCAAAGGCTGTGTGCGTCTGGGGCTTTTCACGAGTATCCACCTCGAGGCGAATGTCATCAAGAAGGTAATGGACGAGGTGAGCAAGATTTCGCACAAGACCTTCGGCACGGAGCGAGACCTCATCGGGCGAGTGTACGAATACTTCCTCAAGAGCTTTGCCATCAATGCCACCAAGGAGGAGGGCGAGTTCTATACGCCCCATGATATCGTGGAGCTGATTGCCGCCTTTATCGAGCCTTTCGATGGCACGCTCTACGACCCTTGTTGTGGCTCGGGCGGTATGTTTGTGCAGTGTGCCAAGTATGTCGAGGCGAAGCAGGGCGACATCATGCAGGTCAATGTCTATGGGCAGGAGGCAGACCCTGCCACTTACCGCTTGGCAAAGATGAACCTCGCCATGCGTGGCATCTCGCACCACCTCGGCGAACGCAATGCCTCCACCTTCTCCAATGATATGCACCGAGGCTTGACCTTCGACTACATCATGGCGAACCCACCCTTCAACCTCAAGAAATGGTATGACCCTTCGCTGAGCCACGATGCTCGCTGGGCAGACTATGGGCTACCGCCCGAGGGCAATGCCAACTATGCTTGGATACTGCACATGCTCTCCAAACTCCGTCCCCAGCGTGGTGTGGCAGGCTTCCTCTTGGCGAATGGGGCTTTGGGCGACGGCGATGCGGTGGCTATTCGTCAAAAACTCATCGAGGCGGACAAGATAGAGGCGATTATCGTCCTACCCCGAGAACTCTTCTACACGACCGACATCTCCGTTACGCTGTGGATACTCAACCAAAACAAGCGTGGCGGACGCTGGCACGACCGCAAGCTCCGCTCTCGTGTGGGCGAAGTGCTGTTTATGGACTTGCGTAGCTGGACGGACAATCCTGTCAAGGGGGAGCAGAAGAAGAAAGTCCTCCTCACAGCAGAGCAAACCCAGCGAGCCGTCGGCATCTATCATGCTTGGCAGGCGGAGGGGACGGACGGTGCGAACTATGCCGAACCTGAGCTTTATCGCTCTGTCAGCATTGAGGAATTGAGGGCGAATGCCTTCTCCCTTGTCCCCAGTCGCTACATCGAGTTTGTAGACCGTGATAGCTCGATTAAGTATGACGAGGTCTTGCAGGGTACTACCCAAAGGGTGCAAGACCTACTACGTCGCCAACAAGACAATAGCGAAGCCCTACGCAACGCCCTCAAACACCTTGGTTATGACTGCGAATAAGACGAAGTGGGTACGCCTCGGGGATTATATCGAGCAAAGGCGAGAAAAGAATACATACTCGGACTTGCCGATTAGAGGTGTCGCTCGGGAGGGCTTTATTCCTCCTAAGCAGTTAGATGCTGACACCTCGATATACAATGTATTCTACAAAAATGACTTTGTATTTAACCCAGCGAGAATGGAACTAAACTCTATCGCTCTAAATACAGAGTATGATAAGGCTATTTGCTCCTCGTTGTATGAGATATTTTATGTCAGCAACCCAGAAAAGTTACTACCAGAGTACCTAAATCTGTACCTTAAAAGGGACGAATTTGCGAGATATTGTAGCTATGATGCTATTGGTTCTGCTCGTAATTACTTTCGAGTTGCCAATATGCAGGACATCCGCATCCCCCTACCGAGCATGGAGGTGCAGCGAGATTTGGTGGTGACTTACGAGGGCTTGAAGCGTCTTGACGAAGACAACGAAGCCTTGATTGCTCCGCTGACCGAGGCTTGCGGAGCCTTTATCGTAAACTGCAAAAGCAAATACCCCTCCGCCCCCCTCGGAGACTACATCGAGGGGGTGGACGAACGCAACAGCGAGGGGAAATACTTGGTAGAGGATGTGAGAGGGATAAGCATAGAAAAGAAGTTTATTGACACCAAAGCCAATATGGAGGGGGTAGGGCTAAACCCGTACAAAGTTGTTTGCCCTCAAACCTTCGCCTTTGTATCTGTTACCTCACGCAATGGGGGTAAAATATCTCTTGCCATCAATAACACGGAGCAAACCTATATAGTATCATCTTCGTACGATGTTTTTAGGTGTAAAGAGGAGCTTCTTCCCGAGTATCTCTATATGCTATTAAGTCGGGAGGACTTTGACCGCTATGCTCGCTTTAATTCGTGGGGCAGTGCCAGAGAAACATTCGATTGGACGGAACTTTGCCGAGTCCAAATCCCCCTGCCCCCGATAGAGATACAGCAGTCTATTGTACACCTTTACCAGTGTATCGAGGAGGCGAAGTGTATAGCCAGCGAAGCCCGCGAGCAGCTCCGTGAGCTTTGCCCAGCCCTTATCCAGCGAGCCATTCACAGCTAAGAGATATACAGACGAAGTATGAGCAAGATTTCGATACGATTTTTCAACGACCGAGAGGTGCGAGCCGTTTGGGACGAGGCGGAGTCTAAATGGTGGTTCTCTGTGTTGGACATCATAGGCGTGCTGAATGACCAAGACGATTACAACAAAAATAGAAACTACTGGAAGTATCTCAAGACGAAGCTCAAACGAGAGGGTAACGAAGTGGTTAGTGCCACTAACCAGTTGCGCCTGCTTGCTCCCGATGGCAAAAAGCGTCTGACAGATACGCTCGATGACAAAGGCGTGGTTGCATTGGCTCAGAGCTTCCCCAACGCACGAGCCATGCGCTTCGTGGAGTGGTTTGTAGGCGGAGAAGAAACGGTTGACGGGCGTAGTCGATCCAAGGCGTATGCCCTCTTTGAGAGCGAGCTACTGGAGGGGATTGAGGTTGGTACGGTGCGGGGGTTGCAACAGATACATGCCTACCTCTTTGGCGGACTTTACGACTTCGCAGGGCAAATCCGCCAAGTCAATATCGCCAAGGGTGGCTTTCAGTTTGCGATGGCTCAGTATCTACCTACCACCCTTAGCCATATCGAGCAAATGCCAGAGCAATCTTGGGAACAGATAGTGGACAAGTATGTAGAGATGAATATCGCCCACCCCTTCAGAGAAGGCAATGGGCGTGCCACACGTATTTGGCTCGACCTGATGCTCAAGAAGCAACTTGGGCTGTGTGTAGACTGGAGTCGAGTGGATAAGTATGCCTATCTCGAAGCCATGAGAGCCAGTGTGGCAGATGCCTCTGGCTTGAAACGCCTGCTACACCCAGCTATGACCGATAAAATCAATGATAGAGAAACCTTTATGAAGGGGATTGACTACTCGTATTACTACGAGCAGGAAGACTGAATACCCCCTCAATAAATCACGAAGCCTATGAAGTTTTACGAAAGCGAGTACGAACAGGCTCTCATCGACCTCCTCTGTGAGGTAGGCTGGGACTATACACACGGCAGTAAGCTACATCGCACGAATAGGGATATGCTCCTCACGGACGACCTCCGTAGCTTCCTCGAGGAGCAACACCTCGAGCTGGAGAGCGAAGATGTAGAGAGCATCATCGACCACCTCCGCCACACTGGAGGGCAGACGCACTTTGCCCAGCTACGCTCCACCTATCGCCTCCTTATAGAGGGCTACCGATATACGAGGCAGAGCGATGGACAGGCTTTCGACATCGCTTACATAGACTTCGATGAGGTGGGGCGTAACCGCTTCCGAGTAGTCAACCAGTTTGAGGTGGGCTATGGGCAGGGCAGTGATATTCGCATCCCCGATGTGCTCCTCTTTGTCAATGGCATACCGCTCTGCATCATGGAGCTGAAAAATCCTACCGATGCCACGGCGACGATAGCCGATGCCTACGAGCAAATCCACACCCGCTACAAGAGAGACATTCCTCACCTGCTGAGGTATTGCTCCCTATCCTGCATCAGCGATGCCACACGCAACAACACCAAGCTCGGCACGACCTACACGCCCTACGAGCATTACTATGCTTGGAAGAAGGTTCACAACGAAGACCCAGCCGCCCAAAGTGGCATCGACCAAGTGCGTACCCTTGTGAACGGTGTCTATGCCCCCGAGCGTTTCTTAGAAATTCTGCGAGACTATGTCTATTTCCCCGATGCCAAGAGCGATAGAGAGGAAGAGGTGGTGTGTCGCTATCCGCAATTCTTCGCCACACGTATGCTCAGAGACAATGTCCTCAGAGCTTATGCCGAGGGCGACCACCGTGGAGGAACTTACTTCGGGGCTACGGGCTGTGGCAAGACCTATACGATGATGTTTCTGGCACGGCAACTCTCGCTCCGCTCGCCCGAATTGGGGTCGCCTACCATCGTGATGATTGTAGACCGTGAGGATTTGCAGTCGCAGGCTGGCAAGCTCTTTCTCCGCTCCGAAGGGTTTCTCTCGCTCGGTGCGACCAAGGTCATCGATAGCCGTGCCGACCTCAAAACAGAGATGAGTCTACGCACTTCGGGAGGCTTTTTCATCTGTACGATACAGAAGTTTTGCGAGGAGACGGGGCTGCTCAACGAGCGATGCAACATTGTTTGCTTCTCGGACGAAGCCCACCGCACGCAAGTGAGGCTCAATACCCAGCTCAAAGTAAAAGACAAGACACCCGAGGGCAAAGAGGGAAAAGGCGATGCGCTGGGAGCTTTCGTTACTAAGCCCTATGCCGAGCTACTGCGTACAGCTTTCCCCAATGCCACCTTCGTGGGCTTTACGGGTACGCCTATTGATGATACAATTCAGGTCTTCGGACAGATTGTCGATAGCTATACGATGCAGCAGGCTGTGGCAGACGGCATCACTCGAGATATTAAGTATATCCCACGCATAGCAAAGGTTACTCTCGAAGCCGAAAAAGTGCAGCAGATAGATGCCTACTACCAGCAGTGTGGCGAGGAGGGAGCTACCGAAGCCGATATTGCGACAAGTAAGAAGGCTATGAGTGCGATGGAGGTTATCCTGGGCGATGACGAGCGTTTGGAACGCTTAGCAGCTGACATTGTAGCACACTACACTGAGGCTTGCGATAATCGGGCTGATGTGGTGCAGAAAGCGATGATTGTGTGTAGCAAACGGCACATCGCCTACCGCCTCCTCAAGAAGTTTGAGCAGCTTCGCCCCGACTGGTTCGAGGAGCGTAAGTCGCCCGACGACAGCCGTCTGACCAAAGAGACGCTACAACGGCTCAGCCCTATGCCTACGATTGCTATGGTAGCAACACGCAGTGCCAACGACCCTGCCGATATGTATCATTATCTTGGCGACAAGAAGCGTATCAAAGAGCTGGACGAGGCGTTCAAAGCCCCCGAGAGCAACTTCCGTGTAGTCATCGTGGTAGATATGTGGATTATGGGCTTCGATGTGCCTTGTCTCACCTATCTCTACAACGACAAACCGCTGCAAAAGCAAACTTTGATACAGACCATCAGCCGTGTGAATCGCAACTACCCAGGCAAAGACTTTGGTTATGTGATTGACTACATCGGTATTCACAAAAACATGATGGAGGCGATGCGTCGCTTCGGGGGCGAGGATTTCGGACCCAGCGAGGACGATGTGGCTCAAGCCCACGAAGCCTTACGCATCGAGTTGGAGATTATCCAGCAGGTCTTTGCAGGCTTTGACCTCTCTCCCTTTACGGACAAAGAGGCGACACCCTTGGCACGCCTCGACTGCCTCTCTCGGGCTGCGGAATATATCATTACGATGAGCCAGATGCTCCATGTAGATGGCGGTAAGGGTGTGCCTCAAAAGGTAGATGCCAAGACTTTCTTCCTTGCCCATGTGAAGCGACTTAGGGCAGCTTACGATATTTGCCAGCCCTCGAATGTTCTCTCGCACGACGAACTCACCCTCTCGCAGTGCTACATGGCTGTGGCATCGTATGTGCGTAAGACCTCGGGCGAGAAGCACGATGTAGAGAGCATGAACAAGGCGGTCGAACGCATGGTATCGGAGGCACTGCGTTGCAACTCGGTCGTAAGCATCTTGGACACCGATGTAGAAGAGCAAATCTTTAGCCCTGAGTTTACCGAGCAGCTCAAAGACATTAAGCTCCCTGCCACAAGGCTCGAGCTCCTCATCAAGATGCTGCGCAAGACCATCCGAGAGTACAAAAACACCAATAAAGTCGCTGCCGAGCGGTACGAAGAACTGCTCCGTAAGACATTGGAGGCGTATCACGAGCGTAGGGCGGCACTCTCTGCAGCAGAAGCCTCTGCCACACAGAGCGAAGCCGTTACCGCCATCATTGACGAAGCCACAAGGCAGGCGATGGATCTGCTCCGTCAGCTGGGCGAGGACAAAGAGAGCTTCCGTGGTCTGGGTTTGACCTTCGAGGAGAAAGCCTTCTACGACATCTTGATACACCTGAGGGATAAATACAACTTCGTCTATGGTGAGGATAAACGTGTGGGCTCTCTCATTATCAATGATAAGTGTAAGGCTTTGGCTAAGAAGATTAAGGAACTTATCGATGTGCAGTCGTCCTTTACCGACTGGCTCAACAATCAGAAAATACGTGCCGACCTGAACCAAAAGATATTCTTCTGCCTTCGTGCTGGTGGCTATCCCCCTCAATACAACAAAGAGGTCTTTGACCAAGTGATGGAGCAGGTCGAGCATTTCAAGACCTACGCAGGAGATTAGAAAAGATATAGCAGAAGTTAAAAATAAACAATAAAATAACCTCTTTATGGATTACAAAAGTAAAATCACGGCTCTTTCAGATAGATATAACCCCGAGAGAACCCAAGTAGTAGAAACTTGGCAGTTCAGCAATAGTGACCTACGCTTAACAGACAACGACGTTATTCGGTATGTCAAAAGAGCAATGTGTGCAGTAGATGAAGAGTATACCAGAAAGACAAAACAAGCTGGAGAAAGTGCTAAGCGTCATCTGAGCAATGCACTAACCGATGTCTCATTTGAGTATCAAGGATCTATTATGACCGATACGCATATTAGAGGGGCTAGTGATATTGACCTTTTGGTACTTTGTGACAAATTCCACAGCACTGAAATAACTAAAGTTAGAAATGAGATAAGCAGTCCTTCTCGATACTACACACTAGAAGAACGACACCTACTGGAGAGATATAATCAGACCTTTTCTGCATATCAAGGGAATAGCTTCAGTGATTTGGCTAATCTTAGGGCTGATATTGAAAGAATAATGAGACAAACCTACGATGAGTGTGACACATCACACGCTAAAGCTGTAAAAATAAGGAATAAGCATCTACATAGGGATGTCGATATTGTTACTGCATCTTGGTTTCAATCCTTGGATTATGTTTTACATGATATGCGCAAAGAGAGGCTGGGGATCAAGATATTCAATAAAAATAAGGGGTATGCAGAAGGCCCAGATTATCCATTCTTGAGTATCTCAAGAATAAACTTGAGAAGTGCTGAAACTTTTGGCCGTTTGAAAAGAATGATCCGTTTTCTCAAAAATGTGAGAACAGACTCTAGTCTAAACATTCCTTTAAGTAGTTTCGATATCAATGCGATATGCTATTCAATTCCTATACGAGATTATGCAAATTGTGACTACAAGCAATTGGTTCATGTTTTGTGGCACACAATGTTTTATCTTTGGTATGATAAGAAAGAAGGTCAGCTAAAATCTGTTATTGGAGATGAGTATGTATTCCAAGGAAAGCCTGAAAAAGTAGAAGCATTAAAGATGTTAGAGAATGAGGTGTATAAGATCAAAACTGATTTAGAGAAAGCATGAAACCAAGGATATTTATAGGCTCTTCTTCGGAAGCATTAAACGTAGCCCAACGTATAAAAGATTTTTTCTCCCCAGATTATGAGTGCTTTTTATGGACGGATGATGTGTTCAAAAACAATGAATCTTTCTTAGAAACGCTGGTCAAATCTGCGAGTTTATTTGATTTCGGGTTTATGGTTTTCTCCGCTGACGATAAGGGAACCATACGAAATGAGCTTTTTGAAACACCACGAGATAATATTTTATTTGAATATGGTCTATTCCTTGGCAGGGTTGGTTTAGACCGAGCCTTTATCATAGCAGAGGAAACGGTAAAAATCCCAACCGACATGCTAGGAATTACTCACACTCGATATATAGTAAAGACTGGCGAGCAAGGGAAAAAAGAAGCAACAGATTCTCTAGAAAAGGGACTTGAGAAATTAAAAAAGCAGATTGATGAGAATCTCAATTTAGGTCACCTAGGGCTTCTCCCCTCAACTGTAATTGCGATTTCTTACTTTGAGGGATTTGTTAAACTCGCAGCAGAGTGGATTATGAATAGTATCCCTAACATAGAGTTAGAAGGCAAGAGTTATAAGAAATGCATTCTTTACATCAAAATACCAGAAACTCTTGATGCAGATATAAAGAAAAGCGCGAAACTGTTCTATAAAAAACAAGGACTTCATGAAACTGAAATAACAACAGGTCATCGGAATTATCCTATACATTTTGAAGCAAAGGGTAATAGTAATGATACATTAGAAATCTATGATATGCCTACAATACTTAGCGGTATCGACAAAGCTATCGACATGTATTTTAAGGTAGGGCATATTGGGAAAACTAATCAACAGCAATTGGCTGAGGATAATGAGATGAATAATTTCAAACGGGTTCTTCAGCTGTTGATTAACGAGGATGCATTTTGTCGTGAATGCGTGAAGATTATTTGAAATGTTATCCTTTTTTTCGATAATCAATGGTCAACTCCACGGCTTGCAAAAGCAAGCTGTGGAGTTCTTATTTCCTCTCTCGATTGTCAAATGCCATCGTCAGCTGTATCGCCTGCACCTGTAGCTTGATGATTGCAGCTGAGTACATTTCGAGCTGGCGTATCATTCTCTGGGCTGTTTTAACCGAGTGGTAGCTATTGAGCGTTTTGACGGCTTCGTTGTAATTCACACCGATTACGCTCAATTTGGTGATGATGCTGCCCAGCTCTCGGAGATACGGCTCTGCGGATTTATCGTGTGTGATGACCTTAAAGGGCTGGTTCAATAGTCGTGCTCTGACGTAATGGCTCTTGGTCTTTGCTCCCGACTTTCGGTATAGTTCGATGAGCTTTTGCTGGTCTTCGGGATTAGGTATCCTGATGTGCCACCTGTCCCATCGTGGGCAGGTGGCACACCTGCCGTCAGGCTTGTCTGTACTCTTTCTTTTCATTGGTTTCGTTGTCCTTTAATCACGACTTTGGAGTGATTGATACCCCTATCGGGGCAAGGGTCTTTGTGCGACAAATGGCAATTTGTCCGACAAAGACACACCTTGCCAATATGAAGATGGGGGTATATCCCTTATCTGAACACCTGCACCCATTGAGTGCAGGTATTCAGATGGGCTTTGAGTGCTATGCACGCAAGGCATCAGAGTTTTCTCCACACTTCTACATCCTCTTTGTACTGCTCGAGATGCTCTCTGAGTACTCGCTCCACATAACCCGAGATTGTCGCTCCTCGTTCGCCTATTCTGCGAACGACCAAGTCTAAGCTCCTGAGCGTTTCTTCGGAGACATAGACCGCCTTGCGGTGGCTGATGCGTTGGGGCTGGAGGTACTTCTCTTGGAATTGGGCGAGTCGCTCCCTTTTTTGAGCTAAGCCTTGCTTGACGGCAGGCTCTTCAACTTTGGGGGGTGTCGGGGCTTTACTCGGCTGGGGTTGGTGCTGGGGCTTAGGCTTCGATGGTGGATTTTGAGGTAGTGGAGCAAACTTCTTGCTGAAGTTGGGCATACCAATACTTCCGTCGTCTTCCTCATCATAGTCAAAGGCGAGTTTAGACCTATTCGGGTTAATCCCATAGTTCCCAAGCCGTTTCAAGCCCTCGTCGAGAATTTTATCTTTCTCTTCTTGTATCATACTATCTCTTTGTTAGAATGGGGTTATAATGCCTTTCGAGCATCGCTTGGATGTCGCTCTGTTTATAGAGTATCTTACCTCCTATCTTGTAATAGGCTAATGTGCCGTTGCTACGGTACTCTTGGAGCGTTCGTGTGCTGATTTTGAGTAGTTCGCAGACCTCTTCTCCAGTAAGGAATACCTCTCCTCCTAACATCGGGCGAGCCGAGGCACAATAACGCTCCAGCTTGGCTAATACACCCTCCATCATTTGAGTAAACATCAGTATTTGAGGGTTTTCGCCTGTAATGATTTCATTCTCTGCCATAGTGGGTTCATTCAGTTTTTGAGTTCAATGCTTGTGTGATGTCGCTCTCTTTGTAGTAACACTTGTGTCCGACCATTGAAAAGGGAATTTTGCCTGTATCACGGAGCATCTGCAAGGTTCGCTTGCTGATGCTCAGCCTACGGCAGACGGCTTCGTTGTCGAGCCACTTCTCTGTTTGGGGTGGATTGCCAATGAGTTGCTCCACTCGGTGAATAAAGTCGGCAAAGGAGGAACGGAGCATCTCCCACGCTTTGCCTTCTACGATGATAATTTTCATTGCTTCGGTTGGTTTTAGGTTGTGTTCTTGATTAAGTGCAAGCAAGGGCTATCGCTCTCACCGGCTTTGTTATTTAATGGCAAAATTAGGCGGAGAAATGCAGTCCTTAATGGGCTGTAGATGAAGGCAGAAAATCAAGGAAATGACAAGAAACGAAGCCTCTCCAATAGGCTTGTATTGCGGTAATGAGATGAGGAGTTGGCTCGTTCCTATGGACGTAAATTACAGGTTT
>JAUMYQ010000011.1 GCA_030528555.1 Porphyromonadaceae bacterium
AACTTTTTGGAAAAAGTTCGGGAACTCCGAGAAAAAAGATCGGGAACATTTTTTCAAGTATTCCCGAGCATTTTTTAGAGAAAGGAAAACGTATTCTTTAACTAGTCTGAGTAGTGTACCAAAGGATGCCCGAAAGCTGTCTACTTCTTACCTATTACATCGAAACCCTGACCATAGACGCTCTGTACCTCTCCGATGGTAACGAAAGCGTTGGGGTCGATCTCCTCAATGGCACGAGTAATTGCGACAGATTGCCTGCGACGCATCACGATAACCAGCACCTTAGCTGGATTACCCGTATACCCTCCTCGCGCCTCAAGCAGCGTACAACCACGTTTAAGCCTACGCGTAACGGCCTCATTGATTTCTTCAGGCTTACTCGAGAAGACGAGCATCTGTACCGACTGCCTATTGCTACGAATATACCAGTCGAGAGTGATGGAGACAAGGATGACCTGAATGATTGAATAAACGACCTTCTCAAAAGCCATCGTAGGTGGCATCTTATTAACCGCCAAGTAGACATTGACGAAGTACGAGGACAGCACTATCGACCCATCCACTAGCATGAAGATACGACCAAAGCTCATATTCTTGTATTTGCTAATGAGAGCAACAATGACATCCGTCCCACCCGTACTACCATTGACCGAGAAAACTAAACCAAGCCCCAGCCCAATAAGGAGCGAACCGAGGATAAGAGCCACCACAGGCTGATCCGCCAGGATGAGCAGACGGAAGTTATCCTCCAATGATGGGTCTGGCACAGCCAAACGTGTAGCAGTAGATATAGCCAAGTTAATGAAGGCTATACCTATGAGTGTCTTGATAAAAAAGTTCTTATCTAAGAAAAGGAAAGCGACCACGAGGAGACCATAGTTAATCGTTGTGTACCAAACATCTATACCCACCCCAGTGGCCAGAGTCAGCAGGTTAGAAAAACCCGTCAGCCCCCCCGTAGTAATACGCTGAGGGTAAATAAGAAACGAAAAACCAACGATGTAGAGAAAAACTCCAAGCCCCACAATAGCTACATCCTTCCAAAAATATCGAGAGGAAACCTGTAACTTTAGTTCTCTAAGCAACTCAACAAAGCGCAGACGCACGAACTCGATCGGATTGAAATGTCCCATAACCTTTGTATTGTAATCTGGATAATCTACAGTACGATATTGACGATGCGCTTAGGTACAACTATGATCTTCTTGGGTGTCTTACCCTCGAGCCACCTCACTGTCTCAGGAGCAGCAAGGGCTGCTGCCTCAATCTCCTTCATAGAGAGCGAAGCCGATAGCTCAAGCGTGAAGCGCGTCTTGCCATTGAAACTCACGGGATAGGTAAAGCTATCTTCGACAAGGTAACTCTCATCGCAAACTGGCCATTTGGCCGCCACAATGGAAGTAGGCTCCCCTACGGCCGTTGCCTGCCACAGCTCCTCGGCGATATGAGGAGCATAAGGGCTCAGGAGCACGAGCAATGGGCGCAGCACCTCGAGCGAGGTTGCACCAAGCCCCTGCAATTCATTGACGCAGATCATGAAGGCCGCAATCGAGGTATTAAACGAAAAGTGCTCAATGTCATGAGTCACCTTACGGATAAGCTTATGAAGAGCCTTGAGCTCCTCACGTGTAGCAGGCTTATCTTCTCCCCGAAGCTCATCGCCCGAGTAAAATAGCCCCCACAGCTTCTTGAGGAAGCGATGCACTCCGTCTATGCCATTGGTATCCCATGGCTTACTCTGCTCGAGAGGCCCCAAAAACATCTCATAGAGGCGCAGGGTATCTGCCCCATACCGTTCGATAACCATATCAGGATTAACCACATTGTGCATCGACTTGCTCATCTTCTCGATAGCCCAACCACAGATATATTGCCCCTCCTCAAGGACGAACTCAGCCGTAGCAAAGTCTGGCTGCCATCTGCGGAAAGCCTCAAGGTCAAGACGATCATTGCTCACCATGTTGACATCCACATGTATGGGGGTCACATCATACGCGTCTTTAAGCCCGAAGGAAACGAAAGTATTGGTGTCCTTAATACGATAGACGAAGTTGCTTCGCCCCTGTATCATCCCCTGATTGACAAGCCTACGGAAAGGCTCATCCTTGACTACCACCCCGAGGTCGTAGAGGAATTTGTTCCAAAACCTGCTGTAAATGAGGTGCCCCGTAGCATGCTCCGTCCCCCCGATATAGAGGTCTACCTGCTGCCAGTAGGCGTTGGCCTCGGGGCTAACCAAAGCTTCTTCGTTGTGTGGATCCATGTAACGTAGGTAGTAGGCCGAGCTACCGGCGAAGCCAGGCATCGTACTCAGTTCATAGGCATAGCCCTCAGCCGTGTGCCAGCCCTCGGCTCGCCCCAAAGGAGGCTCGCCACTCTCGGTAGGGAGGAATTTATCTACCTCTGGCAGCTCAAGTGGCAACCGGCTCTCATCTATTGGATAGGCCACACCATCCTTATAGTATATAGGGAAGGGCTCACCCCAATATCGCTGTCGGCTAAAAATCGCATCGCGCAGACGGTAGTTGGTCTGGGCGTGACCGATGCCCCTCGCCTCGATCTCTTGAAGTATTACCCCCTGAGCCTCCTCTACGCTAAGCCCATTGATAAGAGGCGAATTGATGAGCGTGCCTTGCTTACTATCCTTACTATCGCTCCATCCTTTGGGGTCGGTGGGCTCTTCGCCCTCGGGGAGCACAACCTGACGGATGGGGAGATCGAAATGGCGAGCGAAAGCAAAGTCCCGACCATCGTGCCCTGGCACAGCCATTACAGCCCCTGTGCCGTAGCCGGCTAGGACGTAGTCCCCAATCCAAATAGGGATTTCCTCCCCAGTAATAGGGTTAATAGCATGCGAACCTGTGAAGACACCACTCACACGCCTATCCATCATACGGTCACGCTCGGTCCTGCGCTTGGTAGCCTCCACATAGGCCTCTACCTCAGCCCGCTGCGCCTCGGTCGTCACAGCCACTGCATAGGCACTCTCTGGAGCAAGTACCATGAAGGTCACACCATAGATAGTGTCTGGACGCGTGGTGAAGACGGTAAGGGTCTGACCCGCTGTCGTCTGAAAGTCTAGCTGCGCCCCACGGCTACGCCCAATCCAATTGCGCTGCATCTCCTTGAGAGCATCCGTCCACTCGAGGTCATCCAGCGAATCTAGCAGTCGCTCAGCATAGGCCGAGACCCGAAGGCACCACTGACGCATCAATCGCTGCACAACAGGATGGCCTCCACGCACACTCAGCCCCTCGCTCACCTCATCATTAGCCAGCACCGTACCTAAGGCAGGGCACCAGTTGACCATCGTGTCACCGAGGTAAGCCAGTCGGTAGTTCATCAGAAAGTCAGCCTGCTCGGCCTCTGTCATCGCTGCCCAGCCCTCGGCCGTCACGCTCTGCACCACGCCTCCATAGGCCGTCAGTCCCTCGGTGCCATGCTCAGCCAGATGGGCACGCAGCTCATCAATAGGACGGGCTGCGCTAGACTTAGTATCGTAGTAATGGGCAAAAAGCTTGAGGAAGACCCACTGCGTCCATTTGTAATAGCTAGGGTCGCAAGTCTTAAACTCGCGACTCCAGTCGTAGCTAAAGCCAATCTTATCTAATTGCTCCCGATAGCGTGCTGTATTGACCTCGGTAGTCTTAGCTGGGTGCTGACCAGTCTGGATGGCATACTGCTCTGCGGGTAGACCGAAGGCATCGTAGCCCATCGGGTGCAAGACATTGAAGCCCTGAAGACGCTTGTAGCGAGAGAATATATCTGAAGCAATGTAGCCTAGCGGATGCCCCACGTGTAGCCCCGCACCAGAGGGATAGGGAAACATATCCAACACATAGTAGGCTGGGCGAGATCTATCCTCCACCACCCGATAAACATCCTGCTCGCGCCAGTACTGCTGGATACGCGCCTCTATCTCTCTGAAGTTGTATTCCATTTGTTTCGTTATGTAATGTATAATGATTGAGCGCCACAAAGGTAATAAAAAGGCAGGGGTGCAGAGGGCTCAGAAAAGACAGAGCCATCATTCATCCAGAGAGCCATCACGGCTCAAACCTATCTCTCAGCCTAAGCCCCTCGAAGAAGGATGAAGGGCGCTGGGGCAGCATTGCTTGCTGTCCCAGCGCCCTATCAAGAAGAAGGTCTTTTAAAGTAAGGCTTGCGCCTTATCTCGCTCTCCTAAATTTACTTCACAACCAGACGGTAGATACTCTCACCAAGACGCACAAGATAAACACCTCGGGGCAGCTCACCCACCGGAATGCGCTGTGTGCGTTCGCTGATCTTCTCCTCTCGCAGCAGTACGCCCTCTAGCGAATAGATACCCACACGTGCGCCTATCTCTGCGCCCTCTACGATGATGTAGGTCGTGGCAGGGTTAGGATAGAGATGTGGTGCCTGGGCTTCGGCTGTCTCCAGAGCTGTCTTTTGGCGAATCTGGACTTCGATCGAGGGCGAGCCAGCGACCGTGAAGCGGTAGGGTCGGGTGAGGGCGCGCCCATCGATACGCACTGCCTCCACCTCATAGCCAGCATCGGGTGTCACCTCCAGCTCTAGCTCCGTGCCATGGGAGACTGCCGAGAGGTCGGGATTTCCCTTGATAGCAAGGCGTGCATTGGGGACGCTGGGCAGCGTAACGCTATACGTCCGCTTGCGGAACGTGGCGCGCACCTCGGTATTAGCCGTCACCACAAAGCGACCGCTTGCCGTGATGTCCTCACCGCCTGCTGTGAGGCTTAGCAGTTCGTAGCCCTCGGCAGCTGTCGCCTCCACACGAAGCTCCGTGCCGTGAGGCACAGCCGAGAGGTTCGCAAATCCTATGATACGCACCGAGCCACCAGTGACAGGCGTAAGGCTTACGCTGTAGGTCTTCTTGCGGAACGTGGCGCGCACCTCGGTATTTGCCGTTACCACAAAGCGACCGCTCGCCTTGATGTCCTCACCGCCTGCTGTGAGGCTTACCAGCTCGTAGCCCTCGGCAGGGATGGCTACCACCGTGAGGCTTGTACCCTCCAGCACACGAGCCAGATCGCTTGCCCCCGAGATCGTGAGGCTACCGCCCTCACTGCTTGAGGATGTCACGGCATAGTAGTTTATCTTACGACTAAAGGCAAGGCTGAGGGAGATGTCCTGCTCCATCGTGAAGGTACAGCTCCAGGTGTCGTAGATACTGTTGTAGCCCATACCATAAGTGTGGGGGCTAGCAGCGAAGCTCAGCTGTGGCTCTTCGTAGCGGTTGCTGTCGTACACCGGTAGGATGCACACTTCCTTACCCCTCGCCACTTGTGTGGGCAGGGGCTTCTCTACACCGTCCTCAAAGTAGCGGTAGCTCACGCCCTCCACGTTGCTCTGCACCGCTAGGGCATAGAAGGCCTTACAGCCACCGCCAGGGGTCGTGGGGATAAGCTCATAGTTGCCATGTACTGCTCTCCAGCCCTTAGCCTGTAAAAGCGTGATGTCCGACTTCTCAAAGGCAGGATCTGTCTTGGGCCACACATATATCACCTTATCAAATTGATCTCTAGGCGCATCTGTGTGCGTAGGGAGCGAGCGGTAGAAGTCATCCAGATCGCAAGGGGTTACATCTAACCTATATAGGTTGAACTCCACACTGCTGAGGCTCGTCATCTGAGAGAGGTCAGGCAGATTGAGGCGATATCGCGACCCTGGTATGTAGGGCTGGCTACCTGGGCGAATATACAAACTAGCACAAAGCTCGGGGCGTGTGGGATGAAATGCCTTATAAGGGGCTAGGAACTTTGCCCGATAGCCAAAGTTTGCCTCCTTCAAAGTCTCCGCTCCATGCTCTTTAGCCCACCTCTTAGCGTAGAGGTAGCGCACTCTAGGGTTATTCTCTGCGTAGGCGAAGCGTGGTACGACCTCCCAAAGTGTGGCCGCAAAGACCTGATCGTAGTCACAGTAGGCATAGCGTCCACCGCCTAGGTCGATCACCGTATATTTATTTCTAATAGATGTTCGTGTTTCGAACGTATGCGCCTCGATCTTACCTCGCTCCCCAAGATAGTCGATAGCGTATAGCTCCTCATACTGCTCGGCGTCGAAGTCCGCCACCGTGGCCGTGAAGGTCATATCCTGCGAGAGGGTGTAGCGCTTCCACTGCTTGTAGGCATCATCGTAGTGATTGACCTTGAGGCTAGTTACAATCTTGCCCACCTCTGGCACAACGTAGGCGTACAGCTCCGTACCCACTGGCAGGCGCTCGCCACTCCGCACCTCACGCTCACCAGCACGCACATAGATCTTGTAGCCCTCGCACTCGGGGATGGTAATGAGCTTGTCGCCCTCCGTCCCCTCGATGGGGTACAGCTCGCGCAGGTCCTTCATCTCGGGGTACTTCCTGTCCTCAGCCCTGTACACCTCCAAAAGCCCAGCAGGCACATAGAGCCGCTTTACCCGATTGACGTAACGCTCCAGCAGCATAGGCTCAGGAGAATGGCAGACAAGCTCCTCGATCCTCATACCTTTTGACATCAAGAGATAATACCAAGGATAGTTGAACTCGTCGTTCCTACCAGACCCCTCAAAGCCTTGGATATGCCGCCCAAGGACGAGCCTCCGCAGCGCAGGCTTCCCACTGGCAGAATGCCCATAGATACCTAGCGTGCCAGCCCTCAAGATCGGTGCTTTGGCAAGGTACTCCAGCTCCTCGAGCTGCGAGCAGAGGAGGAACATACCCGTCCCCACACGCTCCACGCTCTCGGGAATGGTTGCCCTGCGCAGCTTCGAGCCAGCAAAGGCAAAGGCTCCGATGCTCTGCAATGCGCTCGGCAGGCTCATCTCCTCAATATTGGTATCGGCAAAGGCAGCCCTACCGATGCGCTTAAGCGTAGCGGGGAGTTGCACGCCCGTCACAGCTTTATTACCCTCAAAGACGTGTGCGCCCAGCACCTCTACGCCCTCGGGGACAACGATCTGACCGCTTGCCTCAGTCCACACCCAAATCCCCTTGGCGTTGCGTACGCTCTTGAGCTTGGGGCAGCCGTCAAAGGGGTAGCCCAGCGTGCGCTCGAGCAGAGGGAAGTCCACCTCCTCGAGTGCCGTACAGCCCTCAAAGGCTAGCCCCTTGAGCTCACGCACCCCACGACCAATGACCTTAGTAATCTTGCTACAGTCCTTAAAGGCTGCGGACTCGATAATCGTCACCTCGTCAGGGAGGATTACCACCCCCTCCGTAGTCTTTGGCTCATAGAGCATGACCTCATTACTTAGTACGCGCTGCAACTTCGGCACTTCGGAGAGTTCACACCAGTGGGTATCTATACGTGTCACATTCTTGTCATACTCCCCCCCAGAGGCTACAGCGTTAAAATCGGCATTCTCCCAGCTATTGCGGAGCGGATGCTCAGAGTAGCCTTTGAGTTTGGGGAAGTAGAGACGTTCGAGGTTCGGCATCCTGCCTAGATGATACTCAATATACTCTACATTTTCGCCCGAGATGCTCGTAACCTGATCGTTCTTAGGAATAGCCCATCTGGCGATGACCTTAACCTCTGGGGGGAGGACTACATCGCCCGAAGCGGTATTCCACGAGATGAGTGTATCGCCACGCACGATCATCCCTGACAGCTCTCGCTCATCGACATCCACGGCACGCCAGTTTTTCTGCTTTAGGACCGCAAGGTCGGAGGCAAAGGCATCGTTGTCCTCACTGGGTGAGGCATCGACCTTGCCCAGCACATAGAGCTTGCCCTCGCTCTTCGTGCTGCGGTCGGTGAGGTTCTTATATAGGGCATTCATCCCCACGCTGCGCAGCCTATTGCCCTGAATACTGGCGGTCGTGAGGTTGGGCGGAGCTGCAGCGAGCTGCACATCCTCCAACTTATTGCTCGAGCAGTCGAAGCTCTCAAGCATTGCGGTGGGGAGGACGAGGTGGGTGATTTGGTTATTGCTCAAATCCAACTTCCGAAGCCCTCGGTAAGCCCCAAGGTCTACACGCCCCTTGAGGGCGCAATAGCTAGCCGTCAGTTCCTTAACCCCCGTCAGCTGCGACCAAGGTAAATCGGAGAGATCCGAAAGCCTACGTATAAACAATTCCGTAAGCTGCGCCCGTGGCGAGAGCTTGAGTGCTTCTAGCTGCTGTATACCCAACAAGTGTAGAACGCTCAGACTATGAAGCTCCGAGAGATCAAGCACCCTCGAGGTCGCTACCTGACCGCTGAATGCCTCGATCTGTATTGTTTTAAGCTGCGTTGCCACCGAGAGATCGGGCATCGGAATACCCTCACTTAAGGATAGACCTAGGTAATTCAACTGAGGAAGAAGACGCTCAACACTTAGTCGCTTCACAATGATACGCCTGGCATCTAGGTAATCGACAGAACCTACATAAAACTTAATCGTAGGGTTATCTATGGGTAGGCGGTGAAAGGCCAAGGCATTCCTTGGCATCCCCCACAATGTAGAGTTTATACCACTCAATTGGCTACTCATCTCTTCGCCCAAGGGTTGATAGATCAGCTCGCCATCGCCTAGGTCTATGGCCACGAACTGCCCTACTTGTGTCGAGCCAAACCTTGGCAGCTCTAGCTCTATTCCTAATGTACCTCGAGGTGCCTTGACCTCACAGCTGAGGTAGGGCGAGCTGGTGGTGGGGAGGTCGCTTGCTAGGTAGTGCTGCCGCCCGACATTCGCCCCCACAAACTGCTCTTTAGTTGCCTCATCGGGGAGGATGAAGCGCTCCCCATGAGCAAATGCGCTCGGGTCAGCCTCGGAGAGCCCAGCACGACTGAGGTCAAGCATCTTGACCGACTTTTTGAAGAGGTTCGCCCCCACCTGCTCCACCACGGGAAGCGCAAGGTAGCTCAAGCCACCTCGCCGCCCCATACCAGCGTTCCACTGCATCGCCTCATCGCCCACACGCCGACATTTAGGTAGGCGTACCACGGTGAGCGTAAAGAATGCATCGGGTTCGCTCGGCCCTGCATCCTTAAAGGCTCGTGCGCCTAGCTCCTCCACCTCTGGGGCATCGAAGCCCGTAAGGGCAGACATCTCGGCACAGGCCTCTGCCCCGATGAGCCGCACCCTATTGAAGTCGATGTGACTTACCTCCTCGTTGCCCTTGAGTGCGCCTGGGGCTAGCTCCGTCACGCCATCGGGTATGCGTATGCGCCCAGAGGCATCCGCCCAACTGGTGAGCCTATGCCCCTCTACGACCTGCGCCCTAAGCGCACCGACACTACCAAGGACGATGAGGGCAAGGGTTAGTGCGCCTAGCCATCGCCTGCCTCTCCTTGAGCTTAGGCTAAGTAGTTTTTGTTTCATTTGCTTGGTTATTTAATTGGTTAAACACTTGTGAATAATCGCACTTACAATTGTATATTCCCATGGGTTAGCCTTAGGCTGCTCCTTGTCTCACCCACAAACGACAAAGCCCCACGGCCGATCTCAGTAGACCAACCATGGGGCTTTCTCTTTTTAACTATATTACAAAATCCAGGGGGGGGGTAAAATTATGTTAACACCATAGCTAACAAGCGAGCTGATGCCACTCATACAGCCCAAAGAACCGTCACCGCAGGCAGGGCAAGGCGAGGGCGTAGCACCACGAGCCGAAGCTCGACCTCGGTCGCCCCACTTAACCCTACTAATATGCTGGCTGCTCATCATACTGCCAAACAGTTTGCACGCTTATCCCCAATCTAGTTTCTCTCCAAACTACACACGCCTCAGCGTCCTAGAACGCCAACGCACTGCACACGTACAAATATATAACTTATTTCTTACACGCTTACCCAAAATGCTTTATAACATATTTCCGTCTCCCTCCACGGCATAGCGACTACCCCCATCCCCCACCCCAAAAATACGTTACGCAGCCCCCCAATAGGCAACGTGGGCGGAGCACAAAAATCGGCTGCCGAAGAGCGCAAAAAATCTTCGGGAACTCCGAGAAAAAAGATCGGGAAGTTTTTGCGAAAAGATGGGGGGTGTCTCTAACTGCATCAAGATAAGCAGATTATCAATGCTTCGGAGCAGAAGGCTATAAAACCAATAGGCCCTACTTATTTTGATACAAATAGCCGACCAATAACCTATCGAATAAGCCCACTTCATCTGCTATGTTAGGAGCAATATGTACAAAAACTTTGTGGGCGATGATTATAAAGTCACCGCCCACAAAGCACACTAAACTAAGACTAAAGAGCAAACGTCACGCCCTTAGTCTTATTCCACAGCCCACGAGTGAAGTCGGGGAACTCTACTGGAGCGGAATTGTTCTCCAAAGAAATACGCGTTAGCTCGCCAATAACCGACCACTCCGCCATATCGTACACGTCCATATCGAGAGGCAAGCCATTGCGCAAGCAGTAAATGAGGCGATAGTCCATAATAAAGTCCATACCACCGTGACCGCCTACCTGCTTGGCCTTCTCGGCAATATCCCGAGCAATAGGATGTTGATACCTCTGCATCAGATCCTTAAGGGTCGCATCACTCACAAAACCGTGGCTAGAGAGGTCTTCGTGGTCGGGGACGACCTTCTTATTAGCCTCCGTAGGGCGCAAGCTAATGCCTTCCTTAGGATACTTATTGGCGAAACCATCAGTACCAATGAGCTGATACATTCGGTCGTAAGGACGATAAGAGGCGACATTATGCTCTAGATAGATGGTCTTACCTCGGTTCGTCTTGATGAGAGTATGCGTCATCTCGCCATTCTTAAACTCCCCGACTGGCTCGCCCCTCATCCGCTCGATGTACTTAGGGATGGTCACGGCTGGCACATCCATCGCCACGAGGTAGTTCATCTTGTCGCCTCGGTGGATGTCGAGGGCGAAGCAAACAGGTCCTAGACCATGGGTGGCGTAGATGTCGCCCCGATACTCCTTGTTGTACTTAAACCGCCAATCGCCCTCATAGTCGAGCCAAAAATCTTCGAGGTTGTGGATGTACGCACCCTTACCGCTCAGCACCTCACCGAAGACACCCTGCTGCGCCATATTGAGCGTCGTTAGCTCGAAGAAGTCGTAGACGCAGTTCTCCAGCATCATACAATGACGCTGCGTCTGCTCCGCTACATCGATTACACGCCAAGCTTCCTCGAGCGTCATTACACCTGGCACTTCGCAGGCAACGTGCTTGCCCTGCTGCATCGCATAGATCATCATCTCGGCATGCGTACTCCAGTCCGTAGCGATGTAGACGAGGTCGATGTCGTCACGCTCACAGAGCTTCCGCCACGCATCCGACGAGCCACTGTAGCCCGTAGCCTCGGGCTTACCCCCCTTGCGCAGAATCTCGTTGGCTTTCTCTACACGGTCGGGGTGTAAGTCGCAGAGGGCCTTCACCTCTACGCCCTCAATGTGATTAAACCGCCCTACTGCACTTGGCCCCCTCATCCCCAACCCAATGAAGCCTACACGCACTACAGGCATAGCAGGATGACGAAGCCCCAGCACGTCCTTCTGCCCAGCTGCTCTTTTGGGCATCGGCACTTTGATCATGTAGCTAGACGAAGCCTCGAATTTAGCCGCAGATACCTTACTCTTACTGTGGGCCTGCATCATCGGCACGGCAAGGAGCCCAAAGAAAAGAACCAACGCAACACGCAATTGTCCCATAATACCTATCGACATTATTTGGTTAAACAAATATGATTATCGGTCAAACTCGCTCGTAAAGTGGAAGCGAATATCGGGAAAATCCTGCTGCGCCATACTCAGCACATAGCCCGAGTCTGCGAGATAAACGTCACGCCCCACAAGATCTTTCGCCATATACTGAGCCTTACGGCGCTTGAAGTTGTCTAAAGACTCGGGGGTGTCACTCTCGATCCAGCAAGCCTTGTAGAGGCTAATCGGCTCCCAACGACAAGCGGCCCCATACTCGTGCAGCAGACGATACTGAATAACCTCAAACTGTAGCTGCCCCACCGTGCCGATAATCTTACGACCGTTGAACTGATTGATGAAGAGCTGCGCCACTCCCTCGCCCATAAGCTGATCGATGCCCTTGGCAAGCTGCTTGGTCTTGAGCGGGTCTTGGTTCTCGATGTACTTAAACTGCTCGGGAGAGAAGCTGGGCAAACCCCGGAAGTGTAGCTCTTCGCCCGAAGTAAGCGTATCGCCAATGCGGAAGTTGCCCGTGTCTGGCAAGCCGATGATGTCGCCAGCATAAGCCTCCTCTACCGTTTCTTTCTTCTGCGCCATAAAGGCCGTTGGGCTGCTAAACTTCATCGTCTTGCCCAAGCGCACGTGCTTATAGGCGGCATTACGCTCGAACCGCCCCGAGCAGATCTTGACAAAGGCGATACTGCTGCGGTGATTCGGGTCCATATTGGCGTGTATCTTGAAGACGAAGCCCGTAAACGACTCTTCGTAGGGCGAGACCTCTCGCTCCTGCGCCTTGACGGGCTGAGGCGATGGTGCAATATCTATAAAACAATTAAGTAGCTCCTGAACCCCAAAGTTGTTGAGCGCAGAGCCAAAAAAGACGGGAGCAACCTCTCCCCTACGGTAAGCTTCGACATCGAACTCGGAGTAAACGCCCTCAACCAGCTCGAGGTCGGCACGCAGCTTCTCGGCTGCCTCTGCCCCGATATGCGCCTCAAGCTCCGAGCTAGTAATATCTTTCAGCTCGACACTCTCGGTGATACGCTGCTTGTCTGGGGTAAAAAGGTTTAGACCCTGCTCGTAGATGTTGTACACCCCCTTGAAGCGTGCGCCCATATCAATAGGCCAAGAGAGCGGACGAACACCAATCTGCAACTCCGCCTCCACTTCGTCTAGGAGGTCAAAGGGGTCACGCCCCTCACGGTCGAGCTTATTGATAAAGACAATCACAGGGGTATGCCTCATACGGCAAACCTCCATCAGCTTGCGCGTCTGTGCCTCGACCCCCTTGGCCGAGTCAATGGCGATGATCACGCTATCGACCGCTGTGAGGGTGCGGTAGGTGTCTTCGGCAAAGTCTTGGTGACCAGGCGTGTCGAGGATGTTGATCTTATGCCCCCGATACTCAAAGCCCATGACGGATGTAGCCACCGAGATACCTCGCTGCTTCTCGATCTCCATCCAATCACTCGTGGCGGTCTTCTTGATCTTGTTGCTCTTGACCGCCCCAGCAACGTGGATCGCTCCCCCGAAGAGGAGGAACTTCTCGGTAAGTGTTGTCTTACCAGCGTCAGGATGACTAATGATGGCGAACGTGCGCCGTAGATCTATTTCTTCTTTATACTCGTTCATACATTATAGATATTCATTGCTTGGTACTCTTCCTGTGCTATCCCCTAAAGGCTAACTTCAGAGACAGCCTGCTCTCGTTCGAGCTTATACTTGTGCGCCAGCATAGAGAGGAAGGTACTCATCTGCTGGATGGACTTCTTGGTCTCCTCCCCCACACTATCGCCCTTGAGGGCTAGCGTAAGATAGCCGTAGATAGCATTAAAACAAGTCTCTACATCGCCAGCCTCCGCCCCTACGCTCTTACTTCGCAGCTGGATGACGGCTGGCAAAACTTGATAGTGCAATCCAGCGTAAACGTAGTCATTCGGGTTGGCGAGCAGCCTGCGGTGCAAGTCTTCCAGCTCGAGGAGAACCAGCCGATTGACATCCAAATGCCCTGCCTCTCGCTTACCCTCACGGCGCATCATGGCTGCCAGCTCTAGATACCAGTTCAGTATCTCCGCTCTTTGCACCTCATCCACTTCGTAACGAGGCAATATAAGCTCCTCGATGCGCTGTGGTTCACAGCCAGCAGCCCGTATTAGGTCCTCCACCTGCCACATGTAGAGCAGGTACTCCGAGATATTCTCTCTGCGCTTCTCTTGTGCTACGATCATATATTATGTAAATGCTAATCGGTCTTCCCTCCAAGGTCAATGAGGCTGTGTGCCAAGTCGGCATCGGCATCATTGGGAGCAGGCTCAATGCCTAACAACTCGCACACGAGCGGATAGAGAGTTATGTTAGGGATAGGTGTCTCTAGCCTGCGCCCAGCCGTAAAGCTCCTCCCGACCGCCTTGAAGAGGGCAAGCATCTCGGGGTACTTATTGTCGAAGCCATGCCCAGCTGCAAGACGACTGATGTGCTCACCATTAGGTACAAAATAGATTTGAGTGCCAAGGTTCGCCACTACTACCAGCTCCCCGATGCGAGGGCTAGAGCCGAAGTATAGCCGAAAGGGAAGTTCACGCTTGCGATATACCTGCACATTGGGGACGGTCTTGAGGATACGATAAGCCTCCTCGGCATAGCCTTCCTTGGGATAGAGGTGCGTAAATGGACCTGTGGCAACGTGGCGAAAGCTATCAATAGGGAGGTAGTCAGCTAGATTAACCTCCTTCGTCTCATCAAAACTCATCATCCCATGGTCGGACACTAGGATAAAATCCACCTGACGAGCAATGGGCAGCTCCGCAAGGCGAGCGCGGAAGTAACCCACAACAGAGTCTACCTGCCGAATCATCAGTTGAGTCTCCTCTGCCTCGGGGCTATAATGATGCCCTGTGTGGTCAGGCTCTTCGATGTACCACATCACGAGCCTTGGGCGGCTCTCAATCGGTTCGCTTAGCCAGCTGATGACCGAGTCGGCTCGATCTCGGAAAGGGACACGACTATCGTAGCGCTTCCATCGGTCGGGTCGGTACCCACCAACAAGCGTTTCGCTCCCCACCCAATAGAAACTGGCTGTCTGTAAGCCATGACGACGGGCGGTATTCCATATAGGCTCACCGAGGTAAAACGTAGGGTCTTCGACCGCCTCGCGGTTACCCAATTTATAGTGCCTATCGTTTTCGTCCCAAAACTCATTGCCCACAAGACCATGATTATTGGGATGCAATCCCGTAGCCATAGAGTAATGGTTCGGGAAGGTCAAACTTGGATAGCAGGGACGAAACGCTCCTGATAATCCCTCACGATCCATCGCATCGAGATTAGGGGTATCGGTCTTTGATTGATAGTCTGCTCGGAAGCCATCAAGCGACAGCACCACCACATAACGCTTTATCTCCGGAGCCAATCTAGCCTTGTGGCGCAATCCTAGCTTTGAGCTACAGCTCCACAACCCTAAAACAAGCCCCAATGCCACAGCCCCAGATCTCAAAAATAGTCCTAGTCCTCTTATATTCTTCATATATCTAAATGTCTATTCATTCCAGTTACAGCACAAAGGTAGAGCATTTACTCCAAGGTATCTTACAACAAACAAAGTAAATAACAGGAAGCAGCACATTGTTTAAGGTTACTCATCTCTGAGCCTTGTCTCTCATCTCCCTGAAACTCTGAAAACAGAAAAAAGTCGTGCCAGGATGACCCTGACACGACTCTCATGTTGCGGAGGCAGGACTCGAACCTGCGACCTTTGGGTTATGAGCCCAACGAGCTACCTCTGCTCCACTCCGCGATCTAATTTTCAAGTACAAAGGTAAGCAACTTTCCTAAAAAAACAAGCCTTCACAACAATCCTTCTCATAGAATAACCTAGAAGCACATCCCAGAGAATCACAGTAAACACTAGGAAACAGCTAGATAACTAGCATAAAAATATCTTAGGAAGCTTATGAACTAGCTCTAAAATTTCATAGAGAATGCCAATGTAACAAGATTATTGAGGCAATGAATCACCATCGGCACAACAATATTACCCCTCCGATAATAAGCATAGCCCAACCATAACGCCAAGAGGAAGCGAGAGAGAAAGCCAACCACAGAGAAATGAACAAGGCTAAAGAGCATCGAAACCATCACTATGATAGTCCAATGCCTACGAGGACTAAACTGAATGAGCCTCCTCTGCAAGTAACCTCTGAAGAATAACTCCTCAGAAAAAGCAGGAACAACGGCTAGGGCAAAAATCATCACTAAAGGCTCATACCATTGGCCCACCACGAACAAATGCTCCAATCCTTTAGTAACAGCATCCTCGATACTTACTCCCCATGAGCTCGGCAAATAACCTATCAGCCATTCTGAGAGGATATACAAACCATAAGATGCAGCAATAACTATAGAAGAAAGAAGTAAAATCTTCGTCCAAGGCTCGCCACTCCATCGCAGGAGTTTCAATGCCCTAAAGGCGTACCTTCGTGCATCTGGATACACAAAAAGAGGAAAGGCAAACAAACCTAAATTGATCAAAGCCAAGCGAAACAAATCGCATGCATTACAGCTCAAAAGATTACCCTCATCCCAAGGACTGCTCCAAGACAGGAGGAGAGAGTAAGTGGAAAGAGTAACCTGCCCCAAGAGTAAAACTAAAGCGAAGATCGTCAAAAATTCGAACACCAGACGAAGTACTCTTGATATCATACCATAATCATATAGTAACGAACATAAAGCGCACCATGAAAACACTTTTTGCTACACGTGCTTAATCACTGATCAAGACAAGACTCCTGATGTATCAACGCCCTACAAATCTCTCGAAGAGAAGGTATCTCCCTGCTTGAAATTGCCCGTTGTGTAACCGAGTTTAAACCATCTAGATCTCTGTGTCGATGTGCCATGAGTAAATGAGTCGGGAACAATATACCCTTGGGCGGCCTTCTGCAAAGCATCATCACCAATGGCCTGAGCAGCACGCATAGCAGACTCAAGGTCGCCTGCCTCAAGGGCGATAATACCCATCTTATCGGCATAATGTGCCCACAGCCCAGCGAAGAAATCCGCCTGAAGTTCGAGGCGTACACTGAGCTTATTATACTCAGAGTCGCTCACCTTACCACGCATCCGATGCACGCGATCGGTCAATCCCAGCAAATGCTGCACATGATGTCCTACCTCATGAGCAGTAACGTACGCCATAGCCAACTCACCAGGAGCTCGAAAGCGATTTGCAAGCTCGTGAAAGAAGTTCAGATCAATATAGACTTTGGCATCAGCGGGACAATAAAAGGGCCCCATAGCGCTAGAAGCTCCTCCACAGCCAGAGGTCGTCTGATCAGTAAAGACAACAAGATTAGGCTTTTGATAGGACCTACCAAGCTCCTCTACGAAAATCTTTGTCCAAACATCGTTACAGCTGTTGAAAACACGTAGGGTAACGACCTTCAGATCTTCATTTTCGTTCATTCGTGCAGCATCTACAACCTCGGTTTGGTCGGGAACACCTACCCCAAGCTCACCTGTAACTATATCCGCAACTTGGAGAAACTGCCCTGGATCCTTCCCCATAAGCATCGCCACCACCACAATGATAATCGCCAATATTCCACCACCAGCTTTCTTACCGACGCCACCACGTCCGCGACGGTCTTCCAAATTGCTGTGATCATCGTTCTTTTTAAGCCATTTCATATCAAATTACGCAATTATTAACAAACCGATAAGCCTATTATACTTTGATCCAAAAGTATTCAATTTTGCACCATCTTGGTCCATCTCTGCCCCCACGATCTCTCAAGTAAGCCATCACAGTACAAACTTTAATCTCTTTAAAATATCTACAAAAGCCCTAAAACACAAGTAAAAAACTTCATCCACATGCCTTATCTCGGCATAATATCACCCACACCCTATACATTAACTATGACGTGGTATGGACGGAACTACGATCCTCTCAGAAATATGACAAAAAAATCATTGGGAAGTCTGAAAAAGGAATCCAACTAATCTTCTTATCACAAGAAAGATAAGAAACCCAGAATCTATCTAACAGGATTACTAGACAAGTGACCTTAACTCTAGTTCATTAATCCCCAAACACACCCATCTAACATAGGAGTATCGAAAAAATAAATGTACATTTGGGGAGGAGTACGTAGCGATGCCTCACTTCATCGCTCAGAAAGAAATTATTTGTCAGCCCTCGGGAGGGCTATGTCACAATCTAAACGGTTAGTAAAATGGCAAAAGTAAGAGGAACTGTTGTGGTCAATACGCAGCGATGCAAAGGGTGCAACCTGTGCGTGGTGTCTTGCCCTACGAAAGTACTAGAGCTACACCCTACGGATGTCAACGACAAAAGCTATCACTACGCGCGCTTGAAAAATGACGATGACTGCATCGGCTGCGCCAGCTGCGGGATGGTTTGTCCCGATGGCTGCATTACGGTCTATAAGGTTAAACTATAAACTTACCTCCTTATTCTAGATAATATGGCAGAGGAAATCAAACTCATGAAGGGCAATGAGGCCATTGCCCATGCGGCTATCCGCTATGGTATAGACGGCTACTTCGGCTACCCCATCACACCTCAGTCAGAGATCCTCGAGACGCTCATGGAGGAGCGTCCTTGGCTCACCACTGGTATGGTCGTGCTTCAGGCCGAGAGCGAGGTGGCAGCCATCAACATGGTCTACGGAGGGGCTGGCTGTGGCAAGAAGGTCATGACCTCTTCGTCCAGCCCCGGGATGAGCCTCAAGCAAGAAGGTATTAGCTATATCGCAGGAGCGGAGCTGCCTTGTCTGCTCGTCAATGTGATGCGCGGCGGGCCTGGCTTGGGAACTATTCAGCCTAGCCAAGCCGACTACTTCCAGACGGTCAAGGGAGGCGGACATGGTGACTACCGCCTCATCACCCTCGCGCCAAACTCGGTGCAGGAGATGGCCGACTTCGTGGGGCTTGGCCTAGAGCTCGCCTTCAAGTATCGCAATCCCGCTATTATCCTCACCGATGGTATCATCGGCCAGATGATGGAGAAGGTTAAGCTGCCCGACTTCCAGCCTCGACTCACTGACGAGCAAATAGCCGAGCAAACCCCTTGGGCAACCACGGGGCGGACAGGCAAGCGCAAGCCCAACGTGATTACTTCCCTAGAGCTTGAGTCCTCCATTATGGAGCATAACAACGAACGTTTCCAAGCTAAGTTCAAGCAAATAGAGGACAACGAAGTGCGCTATGAGGGTATCCAGCTAGAGGATGCCGAGTATGTGCTGGTAGCCTTTGGGTCATCGAGCCGTATTTGTCAGAAGACCGTGGCTCTGGCTCGTGCCGAGGGTATTAAGCTGGGGCTGCTTCGCCCGATTACTCTCTGGCCATTCCCCAGCAAGCCAATCGCCGAACTGACAACGCACGCCAAGGGCTTCCTTGTGGCCGAGCTCAACGCCGGGCAAATGGTCGAGGACGTGCGCCTAGCCGTCAACGGCAAAGCACCGGTCGAACACTACGGACGTATGGGCGGTATGCTCTTCTCGCCCAATGAGATTTTGGACGAACTCAAGAGGGTCTTCGGCCTATAGCCCACTATGACTAGAGGCAATAGAGCGAGGAGAGGCTCTCAGCTAGAGAGCGTGCTGACCATAGTATTCTATCTATTGGTCTTGGCAACGCTTGTCAGCTACTTCGCCTGGGGGGAGAACCGCTATGTCTTCCTGACTTGCGGCTTCGCTGCCATGGCCGTGAGAGCCATTACCTACATCATTAGACTAACTAAATAGGATCAAAGCGATGAATGTCAAGGATATGATCAAGCCAGAGAACCTGGTGTACAAAAAGCCCACCCTGATGAATGACGTGAATATGCACTATTGTCCGGGCTGTAGCCATGGGGTAGTGCATAAGCTCGTGGCCGAAATTGTCGAGGAGATGGGCATGGAGGAGAAGACCATCGGGGTTGCACCTGTGGGCTGTGCCGTTTTTGCCTACAAATTCATTGATGTAGATTGGCAGGAGGCAGCGCACGGCCGAGCACCAGCCCTAGCGACAGCCATCAAGCGTCTCAACCCTGACCGCATGGTCTTCACTTATCAGGGAGACGGCGACCTCGCCGCCATCGGGACGGCCGAGACCATCCATGCCTGCAACCGGGGGGAGAACATCGTCATTATCTTTATCAACAATGGTATCTATGGTATGACGGGCGGACAGATGGCACCAACAACTCTACCTGAGATGAAGACCTCTACCTGCCCTGACGGACGGAGCACTGAGATGAACGGTTATCCGCTCAAAATATCGGATATGTTGGCTATTACCGAGGGGACTTGCTACGTGACTCGTCAGGCCGTCCATACGCCAGCTGCCGTTCGCAAGGCCAAGAAAGCCCTAGAGAAGGCTTTCGCCAACTCGATGGCTCGCAAGGGGACTTCGGTCGTGGAGATTGTCTCTACCTGTAACTCCGGCTGGAAGATGACTCCCGCCGATGCCAATACTTGGATGGTGGAGAATATGTTTAAGTACTATCCGCTCGGCGATCTCAAGGATATTTAGCAAGAGCCGGGAGTAATGATTCTAATAATAACTATATAGCATCATGACATACGAAATAGTAATCGCAGGCTTCGGGGGGCAGGGCGTGCTCTCCATGGGTAAAATCCTCGCTTACTCGGGGCTAATGGAAGATAAGGAGGTGAGCTGGATGCCATCTTATGGGCCAGAGCAGCGAGGGGGTACGTCAAACGTGACGGTTATTGTCAGCGATGAGCCCGTTAGCTCTCCAGTAGTCCAAGACTACGATGTGGTTGTTGCGCTGAACCAGCCCTCACTAGACAAATTTGCCCCCCATGTCAAGCCCGGAGGTGTCCTTATCTACGATAGTAATGGTATCCATCATGTGCCCGAGAGGTCGGATATCGAGATTTACGAAGTCGATGCCACGGATGAGGCTATGCGGATGGGCAATCAGAAGGTTTTCAATATGCTCATCCTTGGAGCCATGCTTTCGACTCGCCCCATGATTCAATTCGAAAGTATCAAAAAGGGTCTGGAGAAGTCCCTCCCCGAACGACACCACAAGCTCATCCCCATGAATATGGAAGCTCTCGAGCGAGGCAAAACACTCCTCAAGCAGAAATAAACTAATGAATCCAACAAGAACCAAAGCAAGGTCTGGGGAAGGAGCATTCGTTCCTTCCCCTAATGTTTCTTTAAATATCAAGCCTCTAGATACTACCCTGTCTCTTCTCCTACTACAGAAAAGTACGATCAGACAAACAAAGCAATCACATGAATAGAACTTATGGATGGCACGAAATTTGACATAAATGCAATAAGCAAACAAAGAATAGCGTTATAGCTTTAGTTTAAGAACGAAAGAATATCCACTCAAGACACTAGACAGTACAAACATTAATAAGGATAACAGATGAACAAAATTTTGAAGAATGTAGCGGCTGCCACCGCTGTAGTTACTCTGAGCATAGTCGCTTCAGCTACCACAGTCTGGATAATTCAAGATCAGAACGAGCACGGTACAGAACAATATACCCTAAACAATGAGAAACTTACATCTCAGAGCGACAACTATGGCTTTCACAATACCGCTTATAGCTTGGGTAATAAACCCCTTAGTTCCGCTCCAGATCTTACTCCAGCGGCAGAAACTTCAGTACGAGCTGTCGTGCATATCAAGGTACAACAAGAGCGACAGACTACTTCTCAGCAGATGATCGATCCCTTTGAATTCTTTTTTGGTGGTGGCAGTAGCACTCAGCGACGAATAGAACCTGTGGTAGGCTACGGTTCGGGTGTAATCATTAGTAGTGATGGTTACATCATCACAAATAACCATGTTATAGATAACAGCGACAAGATTAGCGTAACTCTCAACGATAACCGCACCTTCGCTGCTAAGCTTATCGGCACAGACCCTAGCACTGACATTGCCCTATTGAAGATTGATGCCAAGGAGCTGCCCACCATTCCCTTTGGCGACTCTGACAAACTCCGTCTTGGAGAGTGGGTACTTGCGGTAGGAAATCCCTTCAACCTTACTGGTACCGTTACGGCAGGCATCATCAGTGCCAAGAGTCGCACAACAGCTAAAACCGCAACTGGAGGACTTAAGGCCGAAGCCTTCATTCAGACAGATGCTGCTGTAAACTCGGGTAATAGTGGAGGTGCACTTGTCAATGCTTCGGGCCAACTTATAGGTATCAATACGATGATTTATTCTCAGACGGGCAACTATGCTGGTTATTCCTTCGCTGTGCCCATCAACATGGCTGCCAAAGTAGTAGAAGATATCAAGAAGTACGGCACAGTGCAGAGGGCTCTACTTGGTATCGCGGGGCGCGATGTAGATGCTGAATTAGTCAATAAGGAGGGACTTAAAGTCAATAAGGGCTTCTATGTAGGTGAATTTTCTGAAATCAGCGCAGCTTTGGCTGCAGGTATCGAGAAGGGAGATGTACTGGTAGCAATCAATGGACATGCTATTGACGATTTTGGTCAACTACAAGAGCAAATCGGACGCTACCGTCCAGGAGATACAGTGGCCGTCAAAGTCAATCGCAAGGGGCAAGAAAAGACCTTCAAGGTAACACTTAAGAATGTTGATGGTGGCCAAGGAGTCATCAAACAGACAAGTAATGCCGAGAAATTAGGAGCAAACCTCCGTACTCTCGACAGCAACCAACTTCGCAAATATGGGCTATCCTACGGTGTTTCAGTAGAGAAACTCTCAAGTGGTGCACTAAGAAACGCAGGTGTCAAGGAGGGCTTCATAATCCTCACAGCCAACGACCGCCCCATCCGTTCTGTAAGCGACCTTAACAAAATCATATCTACCCTACAACAAGGCCAGAGCAATAAAGGTCGAATAACTAGCCTCTACCTAAGAGGGTTCTATCCCTCGACTGGAGATGTGGTGACCTATACCGTAGAACTAAAGTAGGTCAAGCCCTTTAGATCCAGAAGGGCAGTCTAATGGGCTGTGGTAGAGTAGAGTTCTACCACAGCCCATTAGATTTATCGTTCGAGGCTATCAAGAAGGAAAAATAGCACTACTATAAAGCTCTTGACCTTTATCAGAAATAATACTCTAGAAGGAATAAAGAACAACCCCCAAATGAATAGGAAACTATGTTCATCTTGATATCAAGCCTAAACCACATCCTCTTGCCCCTAAGACATCAAGCTCTATTGATAATCAAGCAGACTTTCCCCTAGAGTAATAGGCTAAAGATTTCGAAAAAGAAAATGCAGTAGTTAGCCTCTTACGGTCATTTTCTTACCTTTGGCATAGTTAATAGAAGGATTGATGTATTCAGACAAGCAAGCCATCCTACAACTCATCGCCCTCCTGAAGCTACACGGCATTCGTCACATCGTGCTGTGCCCTGGAAGCAGGAATGCCCCTATCGTACATAGCCTATCAGTAAATAGCTACTTCCGCTGCCATGGTGTGACAGATGAACGTAGCGCTGGTTTCTACGCCCTCGGTATCGCTCTACAAACAGACGAAGCAGTCGCGGTATGCTGTACCTCTGGCAGTGCGCTACTCAACCTACATCCTGCCGTAGCGGAGGCTCACTATCAACGTATATCACTACTCATCCTCTCGGCTGACCGTCCTGAGGCATGGATTGGACAAATGGATGGACAGACTATCCCACAGATAGGGGTCTTTGGCTCCCTATGCTCCTATACTACGACACTCCCTTTAGGGGAGAGTTCAGAAGAGCTATGGCTATGCAACAGGCGTATAAACGAGGCTCTAATAACCCTCTACAAGAGACGTGCTCCAGTACACATCAATATCCCCCTAGCCGAACCCCTCTTCGCCCTCAACACCCCTACCCTCCCTAACCCTAGATATATAAAACTACTTCCCTCCAATCCAGAGGAAGTCTGGATGTTAGCCCAAAAGGCAGAGAGACCTCTCATCATTGTAGGACAGCTCTCCTATCAAGAAGCTAGACGTATAGAGCCGTGCCTCATGAAACTTGTCCCCCATGCTGTAGTCATAGCAGAGCATCTAGCTAACCTATACTCTGCTATAGGCAATATCGATGCTCTCCTTACCGTACTCAACGAAAAACAACGAGCCGCCCTCCATCCTGACCTGGTAATTACCCTCGGAGGACATATCATATCTAAGCAACTCAAGCTGTGGCTACGAACGTTTCCACCCAAGTGGCATTGGCATATATCTCACCATGCAGAGATAGTAGACCTCTTTGCTGGTGCGCTGACTCATGTGGGGCATACATCCTTGTGGCTAACGGCCTCCAAGGATGCATCCAAAGCTCACCAAACTAAGACTACCTATCAAGAAAGATGGCATCTCCTCAGCTCAAGCCTTACTCCCCCTAGTGTTCTCCCCTACTCTAGCATAGTGGCTGTACGCGAGCTTATATCTCGCCTTCCCAAAGAGTGCGCCTTACATCTGGGTAACAGTATGTCCGTACGCCTTGCTCAACTCTATCCACTCGGAAAAGACATTCGTGTGCAATGTAATAGAGGTATTAATGGTATAGAGGGATCACTCTCAGCTGCCCTTGGCTATGCATATCTCGATGAAACACTAAACTTCATTATACTAGGAGATCTGAGCTTCTTCTATGATATGAACGCTCTCTGCCTTCCTCTACCCTCCACTCTGCGCATCCTAATGCTCAACAACGGTGGGGGTGGTATATTCTCCACCCTACCTCAAATACCTCATAATTCTAGTTCATACCCCTATATTATGGGACAACAACAGCGTAATGCTCGCCTATGGGCCGAGGACAGTGGACTAAAGTACTACAGCGTACACAGCCTAGATGCTCTAGAAGAAGCGCTCATAACCCTCTGTTCCCCAAAAAGTGAACAAGGTATATTCTTAGAGGTACATACCCAAACAGATATAGACAATGCTGCTCTTGCCACTTACTACGATGAATTGGCAAAAAATCTAAAAACAGATTGACAATGTTCCCTTCTCCTATTATCCCAAACATAAGCAACGAAACAGATCTCCTAAAGGTTGTTGTCTTAGGGTTGTCCCAGAGTCTAGGGCCTGCACCCAGACTAAAAGAAACTTTCGATGCCAAAAGCTACGAATCTGTACTCCTAAATATCTATCCAACAGAGGACGACATCACTTACGAGGTGAATGCGTTATATCAGGCACTCCTGAATAATGGGGTAAAAGTACTACGCCCCGACCTTGTAGTAGACTGTAATCAAATCTTCGCCCGAGATGTAGCCTTCGTTATAGACAACACACTATTTATCTCAAATCTCATCCCAGACAGAGTTCTCGAGACAGGAGCCATGCACTCTATCCTAGAACTCATTCCAAAGACGCACATTGAATATCTGCCCGAAAAGGTACACACCGAGGGGGGAGACATCTTACTGTATAACGATACTCTGCTGATAGGTTGCTATCTCCAGGCGGACTATCCTAGCTACAAGATGGCACGTACCAATCAATATGCCATAGACTTTCTCCGCGAACGTTTCCCAAACAAACATATCATCCCAATAGAACTACATAAGGATGACTACGACCCGAGACGCGGAGTGTTGCATCTCGACTGTGCCTTCCAACCCATCGGCAAAGGCAAGGCACTCCTCTATCGTGAGGGGCTACTGAATCCAAAGGACGTTGGGCTCCTGGAGGAGATTTTTGGGTCAAACAATCTCTTCTACGTCACAGAAGAAGAAGCATATATGATGAGCACGAATCTTATCTCCATCTCTCCGACTAAGGTCATCAGCGACAAAACTTTTACACGGCTCAACGAGCACCTCTCCAACGCATGGGGCATTAGCGTGGATACCATTCCCTACCAAGAGGTGGCCAAGATGGGTGGCCTACTCCGCTGCTCTACCCTCCCTCTAATTCGCCAGAAAGAAACCTAATAACACACCAACCAGTCCCAATGAGCAAAACAAAGACTATCTATAGCTGCACAAACTGTGGCTCGGTCTATCCGAAGTGGCAAGGTCAGTGCCATGCTTGTGGTGAGTGGAGCAGCATTGTAGAGGAGATGGCTACCCCAAAAGTCAAGGGAAGCCTGATGAGCATCTCAAATAAACTCACCGAAAGCCCCCCCCTGCGCCTAAACTCCATAAACCTAACCGAGCAACTCCGCCTAAATATGCTCGATCCAGAACTCAACAGAGTTTTAGGTGGCGGTCTGGTACCTGGTACTTTCGTCCTTCTAGGCGGTGAGCCCGGTATAGGAAAGAGTACGCTAATCCTCCAGACTGCCCTTCGCCTAGAGAGCCGGGTACTGTATGTATCAGGCGAGGAGAGCAGCCTGCAGCTTAAGCTCCGGGCGGATAGGCTCGGGAGCGAACAAGGCGAATGCTTGATTTATACGGAAACAAACCTAGAAAAAATCATCTCTACAGCCCTAGCAACACGCCCCGATCTACTGGTCATCGACTCCATCCAGACCATCCAAACCGAGCTTTCAGAGAGCGGCCCAGGCAGTGTCTCACAGATCCGGGAGTGTGCAAACAAGCTACTCCAATACTGTAAGACAGAGCAAGTTCCTATCATCCTCATAGGGCATATCAATAAAGAGGGTAGCATCGCTGGGCCTAAGATCCTTGAACACACTGTAGATGTAGTGCTACAGTTTGAAGGCGACGAGCACTACATGTACCGTATCCTTCGCGGACGAAAGAACCGCTTTGGCAGTACCAGCGAGCTGGGTATCTACGAGATGCAGCAGGGTGGCCTCCGCCCTGTGGAAAACCCCTCGGAGCACCTTATCCAAAAAGATCGGCTACAGCTCAGTGGGCTAGCCATAGCGGCAGCAATGGAAGGTGCTCGCCCCTTTCTCATCGAGACGCAAGCTCTCGTTAGCTCTGCCGTCTATGCCACGCCTCAGAGGTCTGCAACGGGATACGACACTAAACGCATGAATATGCTACTCGCTGTGTTGGAGAAGCGCGTAGGCTTCAAACTTATCCAAAAGGATGTCTTTCTCAACATCGCTGGTGGTATCAAAATCTCTGATCCAGCAAGCGACTTAGCTATCATCACTGCTATCTTCTCTTCGAGCATAGACATAGCCGTTCCTGAGGGCATTTGCCTAACAGGTGAAGTGGGACTATCGGGTGAGGTACGTTCAGTCAGTCGCATTGAGCAGCGCATCATCGAGGCTGAGCGTATTGGTTTCAACACCATCATCTTACCACGATCAAGTCATGCAGGACTATCCCACCGCTCCTCAATGGGCATACGCATTGTTGAAGTAAGCACAGTCAGAGAAGCCTTCAAATTACTCTTCGGCGGGTCATAACCCGAGAAAAAACTAACCATCGAGCAAACCAGATAACAAATTTATCCAAAACAACTAAACTATTATGCAAAGCCAAAACCTACAGGAGCATCGAGAACCTCAACAGCAAGAGGAGCTACTAGACTTCTTGCTTCACTACGCTACTATACAAACGAGCGTAGGTGTACAAACTTCGCGTATCGTCCTAAACACCTCGCGCATAGCCGAAACCTATGGATACGATACAACGATGATGATGTTTCAACGCAACGTAGCCATCACTCTAACCCCTCGTGCTGAGACTACAGAGAAAGCGAGCAGACAATCTCTTCCCATGACTGCTCTCACTCACCACCGCACCCTACCACTAAACTTCTACCTCAATGCCGAGCTCAGCCGTCTAAGCTGGTACATCCATGACAATCGACCTCAAATAGAAACACTAAATGATCTGCTAGAGACAACTCTCAAGGCCCCTAAGATAAACAGCTGGATCATCTTACTACTTATCAGCATTGCGAATGCCGCTTTCTGTCTACTCTTCGGTGGAGATACCTGGGGAGCTGTTTTTGTTTTCGTTGGTACGCTACTCGGCTTCTTTGCCCGACAAGAACTCAACAAACGACACGCCTACCACTATCTCACTGTACTAATAGCAGCATTCATCTCCTCCCTAACCGTAGGTCTAGGGAGCCTAACAGGGTTCAGCGCAACGCCTGAAATAGCCCTCGGAGCAAGCGTTCTCTATCTCATTCCAGGCGTGCCATTTATCAACTCCATGATGGACTTTCTGGATGGCTACATGCTCAATGGCACCTCTCGACTCATCAATGCCATCTTCATCGTAATTAGCATCACGGTAGGACTGAGTGGTACACTTGTCTTATTAAACCTCAATTTGCTATAATCAATCCAAATACCCATGACCATGGTACAAAACATTTTACTTGATGGGCTTTACGCTGCCCTCGCTGCTATTGGCTTTGCTGCCGTATCCAATCCTCCCAAGCAATCTTTCATCTATGTCCCTATACTAGCTGCTTTGGGACATATGCTGCGCTTCGTGTTAATGACCCACTGGAGCGTAGATATCGCTCTCGCCACCTTTCTTGCTTCAGTACTCATAGGAGCTATCGGAATCTACTTTGCCTACCGAGCTCGCTTCCCCAGTGAGGTCTTCGCCTTTCCTGCTCTATTACCAATGATACCAGGGATGTATGCCTACCGATCGCTGCTAGGGATGATACGTTTCATGGAGACCACTGACCCTAATCTTAAAGAAGCCTATCTACCTCAAATATTCAGCAATGCCATAACGGCAACAACCACGATGTTTGCCCTTGGAGTTGGGGTTGCCATCCCTTTATTTCTATTCTACAAAGCTTCTTTTAGGATGACCCGAGACAAAAGCATCGCCAAAGGAGCACATAATAATTAGCTATAAAACAAGAATATAAAGAAAGTACCACAAGAAATTCACCTTTATCACTTGTATATTTAAAAAAGCTGTGCTACATTTGCATCGCAAACGAGGGGAACCTCCAGAGCAAATGCGGAAGTAGCTCAGTTGGTAGAGCATAACCTTGCCAAGGTTAGGGTCGCGGGTTCGAGTCCCGTCTTCCGCTCTCAATATCAATCAAGGAGGTACTCTCAAAAGAGAGTACCTCCTTGATTTTTACGAAAACTAAAGGATAATCGAATTATGAAAAAGTTATTATACTCAGCTCTCCTCCTCTTCATGGGGATAACACTATTGGCTCAGACCTCAACAGACTCATATGAAAGGATAAAACTCATTAGTCTACCCTACGCTACTGATGCCCTAGAGCCAGCCATCAGCAGGCAAACCATTGAGCTACACTACGGCAAACACCTCAGTGGCTACGTTAACAAACTCAACACTCTCATCAAAAACACGAAGTATGCTCAACGAACTCTCAGAGAGATCGTACGCTCTAGCGGAGGCAACATCTTTGACAATGCAGGCCAAACACTCAATCACAACTTATATTTTACCCAGTTCGCTGGCGGAGGCAAAATGCTAGCGGAGGGTAAACTCAAAGCCCAAATAGAAAAAGACTTTGGCTCGGTCGATCAGTTTATGAAGCTTTTCGAACAGGAGGGACTAAATCTCTTTGGCTCAGGCTGGCTGTGGCTATCTAGAGGTAAAGGAGGGAGACTAGTTATCAGCAAAGAAGCTAACGCAGGTAATCCCATTACCAAGGGGCTAGAACCACTCCTAGGCATAGACCTTTGGGAACACGCCTACTATCTCGACTATCAAAACAAGCGTAGCGATCACCTAAAAGCGCTCTGGAGCATCATCGACTGGAGCGTTGTGGAAGACAGATATCTAGCAATGCCTCAATAGTACATCGAACAAATATTATGGTCATCGCAGTAGACTTCGACGGCACTATCGTCAAACATCGATACCCCAAGATCGGCGAAGAGCTCCCTTTTGCTATCGAAACGCTAAAGATGCTCCAAACTGATGGGCATCGCCTCATTCTCTGGACAGTACGTGAGGGTACTCTACTTGATGAAGCAGTAGAGTGGTGTCGCAAACGTGGGCTAGAGTTCTACGCCATCAATCGCGACTTTCCCGAAGAAGATGCAACAGGAGCGGGCTTCTCTCGAAAACTCAAGGCCGATCTTTTCATTGACGATCGCAGCTTCGGAGGATTGCCCGACTGGGGTGTCATTTATCACCGCATCAAATTAGGCAAAGCTCTCAATGCTGATTGGGACAAATTAGCCCTCATAGATAGCCAGGATGAATATCGTCTTCCCAAAAGAAGCCTATGGGATAAACTATTTGGCAGGTAAATAGCCCTCAAGGATAGTAAAACTATAAATCAAGCGAGCGATGTGGACGACAGAGATCATTGAGGCAATCATTCATCTATGCGTAGCTATCTCTTGGGGGCTGTCCCTTTTGCTTTTACTTCTTACTCCAGGACTAATGGGGCTAGTGGTTAACTCCTACACACACAGCCGTACCGAGTATGTCTCTGCCTACATCTCTCGCTTCGTGCCTCACCCAATATTCATAGCCTGTTCGTACCTTGTCAATACTCTATGCATAGCCATAATAGGACTAAGTCTGGGGTTACGATTAAACTATTGGAACGATAGCATGCTATATGAGCTGGGAAGCTATACCCTATGGCTCATACTCGGTACGCTTACACTTGGACTATTCTATCTCCTTGATTATAGACTTTGGAGCTACCTCTATATAAATGGAGAGGCATCTGTCCTACTCAGGCAAGACTACTTCATAATCTCCATCATCAGAGGGGGAGCCCTTCTCCTACTTAGCTTACTTAGCCTCACACCCATCCCCACAAACCTCTATTTTTGGATACTAGGCATTTGCCTTGGCATCATCCAACTACTGCGCTGCCTGCAAGGCTTAAGGCGACTGAAACAGGGGAGGCAGGGGCTTTTTTGTGTTTTTTTGTACCTTTGCGCCCACGAATTGCTGCCTTGGCTATACATTGTGCAGCTCGTTGATAGTTGGATATAAGACTAAGCAGCGTCACGCATCACTAAATAAATGAAGAAGATACTCATCTCCCAACCTCAACCAGAGTCTGGCAAGTCTCCTTACTATGAGGTTGCCAAGCGGTATGGCATAGAGATTACGTTCCGTCCATTCATCCAGGTAGAGTCCGTAACCACGAGAGAGTTTCGGGATCAGAAGATCAACATCCTCGAACATTCGGCCATCATCTTCACTACGCGAAAAGCGATGGAGCACTTTTTCCACCTCTTGGGTGAGCTACGCCTCTCCATCCCTGAAGAGATGAAATACTTTTGTCTGAGTGAACAGGTGGCCAACTACCTTCAGAAGTTCATCACCTACCGCAAGCGTAAGGTGTTCTACCCGACAAACTCAACCAACGAAGCTCTGGTTGCCTTGATACACAAGCATAACAAGGAAAAGTACTTCCTTCCTCTACCGGAAGAACACAGAAATGACCTCATCGACCTCATTCTAACTAAAAAGATCAGTCTAAATAAAGGTATTATGTTTCGTACTGTGCCAAGTACCTTTAGCGAAGAGGAGCGTGCCGAGCAGTACGATATGATGATATTCTTTAGCCCTGTAGGCGTAGCGTCACTACAGGAAAACTATCCTCACATCCGACAGACAAAGGTTAAACTCGCAGCCTTTGGACCACAAACAGCTCGAGCTATAGAAGAAGCTGGCTTTAGGCTCGACTTAGCAGCCCCTACTCCCGAAGCGCCATCCATGGTCACTGCCTTAGAGCAGTATCTAGGCAAGCTCATGCCTTCTAAGGGTTAGATAGTCCTCTGTCAGTTCCTTACAGCAAGTCTCGATGGATGCTAAAGTACCTCGCTGTCGTCTGCCCAAGTCGGAGCGCATACATCTGAAGCGATCTATCGAAGAGCTTTTTCACTCTGGTACAGCTTTCCTCATCTATCCCTTGCGCATCGTCTACCTACACAGCACTATACCTCTCGAGGCCAGGGGACAAATGATGGTATCTGTGAGTAAAAAGCACTTTCGACGTGCCAACAAACGCAATCACATCAAACGCCTCGTACGGGAAGCTTATCGCCAAAACAAACATCCTTGGTTAAGAGTGCTTGAAGCACAGAGCCTATATGGGCGCATAGCCTTTGCCAACGTGGCTAAAGAAATGCCCAGCTACGCTCAAATGGAGCGAGCTGTCAAGAAGTCCATCGACAAGATCGTCGCCCAAAATTCCCATATAGAATGAACCTCCTACACCTATTTGGACACTGGCTACGGAGAATGTTAACCCTCGCTCTACTCATACCAATCTACTTCTATAGGGCTGTTATCTCTCCCATCACGCCTCCCTCTTGTCGCTTCACTCCCACCTGCTCCAGCTATGCTATAGACGCCCTCAAAAGGCACGGCCCTCTACGTGGGCTCTGGCTCACTATTAGGCGTATATCGCGCTGCCATCCGTGGGGCGGTCAGGGTCACGACCCTGTACCCTAGATTTATACGATATCATGCCTGCCCCATTTGTCGACGTACACACCCATCAAACTTACTACCCTATTACGGAGGTTATCAACATCTGTAGCCTGCGTCTGTGTCAGCCCATCCCCAAGAATCAGCTCTATACCCTCGGACTTCACCCTTGGTATCAGGAGGATATGACAGAAAAAGCTCTAGATACTCTCCTAACCTTCCTCCAAAAAACTAGGCCTTGGGGCATTGGCGAGGCTGGGATAGACAAGCTCAGCGCTGTGCCTATGAATGTACAGATCCACTACCTCGATCGGCAAATACAGCTCAGCGAAGAGCTACAACTCCCCCTTGTAATCCACTGTGTACGAGCTTGGGGCGAGCTACTTAGACTTCGCAAAGGCTGTCGCATGCCATGGATAGTACATGGTTTCAGAGGCAAAGCCACGCTAGCAGAGCAGCTCATCCATACTGGCTGTCACTTAAGTCTTGGCAAATACTACAACCCCGAAGTACTAGACCTAATCCATAGGAAAGATAGGTTATTCCTAGAGACTGATACCAACGACCTAGATATATCTCAGATCTATCAGCAAGCAGCCTCTCTACTAAGAGTATCATTGGACAATCTGCGTGCAGATCTGTTTCAACGATTTTGCGCCCTCTCAGCATAACCTGAGACCACCGTATTTTCGACTTTTTCATCATTTTTTCCCAAACGAGTAAGCCAAAGAGCAGAAAAATCTATTCCTGAGTTGTCTGATCTCGGATACGTTGTCCAGATACAAGACAAGAGAAATCACCCTTGTACAGAAAACTCAGAATGCTGCACACGATCTGTCTACCCTCTCAATAAACAGAAGAATGCCTTCCCAGCGACTAAACCCAATCACTAGAAAGGCATTTGTACTTCCCCGACGAAGAGGAGAACCAAGTGCTAGGCTAACCTACGAAGAGAGCTCCCTCACCCACTGACGACAAAGCCCACGTACCTCACTATCAGTCTGCTCTAGGGTAAACAAGTCTACACTAGGCCGATGGGAATATTGCTCGACAGCCTTAGAGATAAGCATACTCATCCCCACAAAGCTTATTCTTCCATCAAGAAACGCCTCAACGGCTATTTCATTGGCAGCATTGAGAACGCAGGGCATATTCCCCCCCTGTTCAATAGCGTAGTAAGCAAGCTCTAGGTTGGGGAAACGAGATGTGTCGGGACGTTCAAAGCTAAAGAAGCCCTGATTAAAGAAGTCATACCTAGGATAATCATTGGCTAAACGCTGTCCCATACCGAGGGCATAACCAATAGGTAGACGCATGTCGGGGATACCAAGCTGAGCTTTGATAGCTCCATCACAGAACTGTACCATAGAATGAATAATACTCTGCGGATGAATGACCACATCTATTTTGCTAGGTAAGGTGTCAAACAGCCAACGCGCCTCAATCATTTCAAACCCTTTGTTCATCAGCGAGGCAGAATCTATGGTGACCTTTCGGCCCATACTCCAGTTTGGATGCTTCAAGGCCTGCTGTACCGTCACATGCTGCAGCTCGTTTGCCGATAATGAACGGAAGGGGCCACCCGATGCCGTAAGAATAATCTTTTCTACAGGGCTAGTCTCGCCAGCGAGACACTGATAGATAGCCGAGTGCTCGCTATCTACAGGAATAATCTTCACTCCCTTGGCTTCTGCCACTGGCATTATAATCTCTCCTGCTACGACAAGAGTTTCTTTATTCGCTAGGCCAATATCCTTACCTGCCTCGATGGCTGCCAGGGTTGGTCTGAGCCCCGAGTAACCAACCATAGCAGTAACGACAAAGTCTATCTCTGGGGCTGTCACAACCTCCTCAATGGATTCATGGCCAGCACAAACGTTGATAGAAGTATAAGCGAGGGCCTCCGCAACATTAGAGTACAGATCTGCGTTGGCTATAACCACATACCTTGGAACAAACTCAAGAGCCTGCCGAATAAGTAGATCTGCATTGTTGTACCCCGTAAGGGCAAAAACTGCAAACTGATCAGGGTTTTCTCTAATAATATCAAGCGTCTGGGTACCAATTGACCCCGTAGAACCAAGTATCGCGATTTGTTTCATTGACTCAGTGTATATCATACGGTGCATCATCCGTGAGTAAGCCGTCTGGGATGATCAAGACAAGTCGCCTAGCCTGCTCATCGACCGAGCTAATTAGCTCACCTGCTAAGGGCAGAAGCAATTCACCACGCTCAACGGACTGAACCGTAATCAAGGTATTCATCGTGGTTTCGTCTACATGCACAATCTCACCGAGAAACCGAGATGTATCCCTAGCATAAACCTCATAGCCCAAAAAGAGTGCAAAATCGTCCAGAGGACTATCCTCTACCATGTCTGCCATTACGTCCTTGATTAGCCAAACAGGTGTATTGCCCCACCGCTCAGCTTCTTCTTTAGAACTGATACCAGCAAATTTGATGAGATCGACCTCCTCCGACTTAGTACGATGGCTCTCTATCCGAAATGGAATAAGTAAACCGTCCTGCTCAAGCATCAAAAAGGCGCGCCCCTCTTCGTCCTCAATCCAATCCTTAATGTCCACTGTCAGCTTGCAAGCTAGCTCGCCAGAGAGACCATGTGCCCGGCCTGTATGCCCAATATGCAAATAATCTTCTTTCCTAATCATAAACTTATGTCTTCCTCACAAAGCAACGAAAGCTTTGCCTTAAAGGCAATGTAATAGCACCAAAAGCCCATATTGAAGCCCCGCAATACCCAGGAGAGGGTTACTTAGATTTTTCTAAACGAACGGCTTCTTCCAGCAGGCCTTTCATAGTTATACCAACTTTCGGATGAAGCAAGTCGGGTACAAGCTCCACCATAGAACGCAAAACAAAAGCACGCTTGTATAGAAGTGGATGTGGAATAGTTAGCCTATCCGTCTCAACAATACAATCATCGTAGAGCAAAATATCTAAATCTATTGGACGATTTTGATAATCGCCCCCAACGCTCTTGTTCTTACGACCCAACTCTTGCTCTATTTGCTGGGTCCGCTCAAGTATTTTCTGAGGAGTTAGCTCCGTCCTACACTCTACGACAGCATTGAAAAAAGCAAAAGAAGAGACGAAGCCCCATGGCTCCGTCTCTATAAAATCAGACATGCGCTCAATATTGCCAACCTCCTTCGCTAAACGCTGCACTGCAAGGCATAGCAAAGCCCTACGGTCGCCCTCATTGCTACCTAGACCAATATAGACGGTGTGTAGCGCCATGCTTCTAGATAATCAACATAGCATCACCATAAGCCCCGAAGCGATACTTCTCCTTAATGGCCACTGCATAGGCATTCATCACATGATCATAACCACCAAATGCGGCTGTCATCATCAGCAAAGGCGACTTGGACATATGAAAGTTGGTGATGAGTGAAGTTGGCACAGCGAACTCATATTGAGGAAAGATGAACTTATTCGTCCAACCATCAAACTCCTTAAGATGCCGTTCCGTATCCGAAGCTGTCTCGATTGCCCGAAGCGTAGATGTCCCCACAGCGCAAATCTTGCGTCCCTCGTCCTTGGCCTTGTTCACAATCTGACAGCACTCAGACAAGATAATCATCTGTTCGCTCTCCATCTTATGCTTGGTAAGGTCTTCCACATCAATATCACGATAGTGCCCCAAACCATTGTGTACGGTAAGGAAAGCCTTGTGAATGTCAAGGATCTCCATACGCTTGAGAACCTCACGGCTAAAGTGCAAGCTTGCAGCTGGAGCAACTACCGCTCCCTCTTTGACTGCAAAGAGACTTTGATACCGCTCTACATCATCATTATTGGGATTGCGGTTCATATACTTAGGCAGAGGAGTTTCGCCCATAGAGAAGAGCGTACGCCTAAACTCCTCATACTCTCCATCGAAGAGGAAGCGCAGCGTCCGTCCCCTCGAAGTCGTGTTGTCTATGACCTCCGCCACAAGGCTATCATCCTTCCCAAAATAGAGTTTATTACCTATACGTATCTTACGAGCCGGGTCTACGAGCACGTCCCATAGCTTGAACTGAGCGTTCAATTCCCGAAGTAGGAAGACCTCAATTTGCGCTCCTGTCTTCTCCTTATTGCCATACAACCGAGCGGGGAATACCTTCGTATCATTGAAAACAAAGACATCATCCTTGCCGAAGTAAGACAGCACATCTTTGAAGATCTTATGCTCTATCTCACCCGTTCGGCTATCCAGGACCATAAGCTTGGAGTCGTCACGAAAGTACGAAGGCTTCTTAGCTATAAGATTGTCTGGCAAATCAATTTTGAACTGTGATAGCTTCATATACTATTTCTATAATCCATTTATATTTTCATTCTTCTAAAGGAGCCACACGCCCTCTAAGAAAGGTGGCTACGTCTTCGATCTTAAGGCAATCCTCCACACGAACCTCCCCAACCTGAGTACGCCTAAGCGACGTCAAGTGGCCTCCCGAGCCCAGAGCTGTACCGATATCCCGAGCCAACGAACGGATATACGTCCCTTTACCACAGACTATCCTGAGACGAATATCTGGTAGCTGACACGAGAGCAGCTCTATCTCATGAATGACAATCCGCTTGGTAGGCATCTCTACCTCACGCCCCTTACGAGCAAGTTTATAGGCACGCTTACCATCTACCTTCACAGCAGAGAATACTGGAGGGGTCTGATCTTGCTCTCCAACGAACCGCTCGGCAATTACTCTAACGACCATCTCTGGCGTTATATGCTCTGTAGGGAAAAACTCATCTGGATCACTCTCCATATCCAGCGTTGGGGTCGTCTGTCCTAGTCGAATATCAGCTACATACTCCTTGCGTCCCTTTTGCAGCTCCTCGATATGCTTGGTATGCTTACCTGTACACAATATCATCACCCCTGTGGCAAGGGGGTCAAGCGTACCTGCATGCCCCACCTTGAGCTTCTTGATCCCGAGATACTGACAAGCTTCGTAGCGGAACTTATTAACCAAGCGAAAGCTACTCCACCCTAGGGGTTTATCGAGATAAACAGTCGCTCCTTCTTGGAGATTGAGCTTAACATCCTCACTCATCGTCATCTTAATCTCAAAAGAGTGACTAGACTAGCTCAATATTTACTCCTGAGAACATCAAAAGAGCAAAGATTATGGCCACAGCGATGCGGTAATATCCAAAAAACCTAAAGCCATATTTGGTCACAAAACCGATAAAGAGCTTAATGGCTGCCAAGGCAACAAAGAAGGCCACAACGTTGCCTACTAGGAGGGTCTGCCAATTGTCTGTAAAGACCTCTACACCACTAACCTTATATAGCTTATATGCCTTGAGCAGCGTTGCCCCAAACATCGTAGGTATGGCAAGGAAGAAAGAAAACTCTGCCGCCTGAGCCCGAGTGAGCCCCTGCTGCATTCCACCCAAAATAGTCGCCATAGAGCGCGACACTCCAGGTACCATAGCTAGACATTGAAATACTCCAATGACAAGTGCCTTTCTTGGTGTAACTGTCTGCGGATATTCTGTGCCAAGACGTCTATCCATATAGATCATGACCAGCCCTCCGATAAAGAGCATCACGACCACGACCCACACACTACCTAGGAGCATATCTATATAATCCTCAAGCAATACGCCCAAGATACCCGCCGGGATACAGCCGATGAGCATAAGATAGTAGAGGTTAAGCCCCTGAAGCCCATAGCTAGGTCTCTCAACTTTGCCCCAAGGTAAGAAGCGACGAAAATAAAGTGCCAATACAGAGAGGATGGCCCCAAACTGGATCATTACCGTGAAGGCACGGAGGTACTCCGTATTTTTCATCCCCATAAGCCCCTCAACGAGGATCATATGACCTGTCGAAGAGACGGGCAAAAACTCCGTCAGTCCCTCAACGATGGCTATAATAATGCTTTCGATTATCGTCATACCTCTTGTCATTAATCTTCTTGTCCTGCGTCAGGCTTGATCAGTATAGCTACGATCATAAGGAGAAATCCCGCAAGGCATACCGCTGGAGCAATGACTATTCTTCGGGTAGAAAAGATCTCTGGATTAAAAACATTAGGATCTTCGCTCCCCCCTCCAGACATCAATACGAAGCCAATGACAATGATAGCGATAGATAGCCCGATGAGTATATAATTTTTCCTTCCGTATGTCATAATATCATATCTATAGTAATAGGTTAGTCCAAGTGTATTAGGCCCGAGCGCATGCGAATATATCTCTGAGTAGAGATGAAGGCGGAGAGGGCAGTACTTGCTACAGCTACAGCAAGCAGTGCACACGCCCCTATAAGCAGATACCGAGGGCTAAGAACCGACAGCACAGGTAAACCCCAAAGTCGCCCAAGGGCGAAAACAATGCCAGTGAGCGCAAATATCGCAAATAGAGTAGAGAGTACGCCATCCAACACCGCTCTCCCTACAAAAGGACGACGAACAAACCAAGCACGCGCACCCACAAGTGTCAAAATACGGATATTGAGCCTATCGGCATAGATGAACATGCGTATCGTGTTGGCCATCTGTATGTAGGTAAGTAATGCCAGCACAGCAAGGATACCCCACGAAAGCCATTCTAAAACACGCGTATTACGAGCCAAGGTCTCAAGAAGATCAGCCTTGTAGTTCAGCACAATTTCCAAACCCTTGGTTCGAAGTGCAGCTTCCAATCGATGCAAGCTATCCCGATGTACATAGGGGGCAGAGATATGTAACTCATAAACTGCGTCAAATGGATTCTCTCCGAGTGGGGCAAGCATCTCAGAAACACTCTGTCCGATACTCTCAGCTATTTCCGCTGCCGCCTCATCTTTACTTATATAGCGTACAGAGGACACCTCGGGCCTCTCCTTCAATAGCTTACCAAGACTCTGTTCCTGACCAGCAGTATACGTCCGAGGGACAACAACAGTGACACAAAACTGCTCATTCACCTTCGTCTTCAACCCATAGGTGCCAATACGTAGCAGACCGATAAGCCCCAAAACAAAGAGACTTATTGTTAGTCCAATGAGGCTAATGAGGCGCATCTGATTGACAGAGCTAGCTTTCCTTCTCCTATGATGTGACATAATCCCCCGATTGTATACGGTTCAGTTCTATCAAAAATGATATCATCTCTCCCTACCCCATGTGCACATCACGATGTAAGGCATATGATAGTGCGTTGCAAAGTTACAAAATAATGTGTCCCTCCCCAAGACAACATAGGGCAGCCAAATCTAAGATCCAGAGATCTGGCACTTCCCTCTCGCTCTATATCGGAGAACAGATAATCTATTTATTCTGAAACTTTTAGAGACACACCCCATTTTTGCACAAAAACTTCCCGAACTTTTTTCTCGGAGTTCCCGATCTTTTTCCAAAAAGTTCGGGAAGTTTTTTTTGAAAGTTCCCGAAGATTTTTTCACTTCATCTGGAATCAAACTAACAATCTCAAAAACAATAAATTATAAAAACACAAACAAAATGGAGACAGATCGACCTAAAGCTACCCCAAATTTTGATACAATCCCTCTAAAGTGGCAGAACGACATATGAGAGAAATCTGTACATCTGTCGGTGCTAAAGCTCTCGAAAAGCAAACTGCTTGACAGCGAGGCTAAGGCTGAGCCTATTGCACTTAATCAAAACTATCGAACTATTACTTTAAGTTCACATATTATAATTACTTAACTATGACAAGAAAGATCCTTGTTCTCGGTCTGTCTGTACTCCCCACCCTAGCATTAGGCATGGAGCATGCGCCCGACAGCGTCCATCATCTCAGCCAGGTAGAAGTACTAGGCAAGCACATCAAGAAGCCTGCGAAGAAGAGCCTCGGACTATCTCGCACCGATGTGTCACTAGATAAGCTGCCTATGACGATCAACACCATCGACATGAAAGACCTCGCCATGCGTGGCTTGTATCAACCCATGGAGGCTCTACGCTTCTCCTCGGGAACAGGCATCCGACAAACGTATGGTGCATTCCTGCAGCTAAGCATACGTGGCTTCGACTATGCCCCCGTGGTAGTGGATGGTATGAGAGACGAACGCACCACATTTAATTCTTATCCTCTCTCGGACCTAAGTGATGTAGAGAGCATCGAGATCCTCAAGGGGCCAGCCTCTGTGCTACAAGGACACTCTGCCGTGGGTGGTACGATGAATATCACACGTCGCAAGGCCATCCAACAAACCAATATCTCCGCCTATCTATCCTACGGTAGCTTCGACAGCAAGCGTGCTATGGTATCGGCAGGAGGCTATCTGGGTCAGGGTTGGAGCATCCTCTCGGGAGTTGCCTACGCTGGGGGTGAAGGCTGGCGCAGCAGAGGAGACCGCAACTTCAAGGCCTACACTACAGCGAGCAAAGTCTGGAACAACAATACTCTAGACCTGCGCTTGAGTTACCACAATGACTTCTACGGCACGGAGGCTGGACTACCAGCAGTCTTTACCACACCCATATACGACAGCAGGACCAATGAAGAGTATCTCAAACCTGGACAGCTACAGCCAAAAATCCGCCGAGATGCTCGCTACAACAACGAGAGCGATGAGATGTATCATCGTAGTCTCTACTTTACGGCTAACTGGACAAGCCAGCTCACCGACTGGCTCAAGCTACGCGAACAGTTTTCCCTCTCGCACGATGACATTGACTACTTCAGCACGGAAGAGCTGAGCTACCTGACCTCCACCAAACTCAATGCCGATGGTAGTGCACCCTACGCTCACTATTATATGAGCAAAGACAAAGATGGCAAGGAAGTAAAGACATTCGTAGACTTAAGTCGCGTACAGCTAACTTCCCCTCTACGATTCCGTCACATGGCCAAAACAGCTCAGAATCAGCTCAGCCTCGAGGCCAAGTTCCAGACCTACGGTTTCGCGCACAACCTCAATGCTGGCTATGCCCTGAGCTTTATGGACCGTGTGTCCTTTACAGGCTATCAGTTTGGACCTAAAGCCGATACTCAGGATGTAACAGGAGCAGGGCTCAACTCCATCATCTCTGCCTACGACCCCATAAGTGCAGGACCGATGCAATCACGCTTCAGCAAGGCCAACCCCATGAAAGTACTCAGCCACGGCTTCTTCGTTCAAGATGTGGTGGAGTTTAGCCCCATGCTACAAGCCATGCTCGCCATGCGCTACGACCTCTACAGCTATACAACGTGGCATGCGTGTAGACAGCAACGATGGCGGCATTCGCTACACAGAGCCCGAGAAGTTTGACACTGCCCTCTCACAGGCTTTGACCTATCGCCTAGGACTAGTCTTTACCCCCGTGACAGACCTCAATATCTATGCCTCGGTGGCTAACTTCTTCAAACCCTACACCTCGACCTATAGCCCGACCACTATTTACATCAACAAGGCTGGTCAAGAGTTTAGCCCCATCGCAAACAGAGAGATCTACGACCCACTCAAAGGCTACCAACTGGAGCTCGGAGCGCGCGTGCAGCTGCTCTCGTGGCTTGACCTAACGACCTCTGGTTTCTACATCAGCCAGTACAACATCATCAAGTCTCTTGGTGTAAAGGAGGAAGAGGTCAACGGTGCGAAGGTTAAGAAGAACATCAGTGGCCAGGTCGGCACAGCCAGCTCCTACGGCTGGGAGATAGACCTACGTATGAACCCTATCGAGGGGCTGGATCTAGCCGCTGGGTATAGCTATACCAAGGCTCGCCTCGGTGAGGTTGCCAGCAACCCCTACCTCAAGAGTGAGGAGCTATCGGGCAAGCAGCTCTCCTATATTGCTCCCCATAAGTTCTACACCTTCGGTTCATACCGCGATGTCCGTGGCAAGGCTCTTGGCGTAGAGGGGCACTATAGCCTCAGCTATACGGGCGAGCGGTTCCGCAATCAGAGCAATACTCTCTCCTACGAAAGCTATACTCAGCTCGACCTCGGGGCTTCGCTTGAGCTGGTGCAGAACCTTCGTCTAGGCTTCGATGTCTACAACGTACTCAATGTCGAGAGCTTTCAAGAGTCATTGGGCCATCAAATGATGCCAAACGCCCCACGTACCTTCAAGGTTAGCCTAAGCTACAAGCTCTAAATCAACGACTACATAGCTTAGAGAGCTTACTCTCTATAGGCTATACATTAAAGAGCAAGGGGAGCACTCACATGAGTGCTCCCCTTCACATAACAACGCCACAGCCAAGACACTATCTTGCCCCCAATAACAACCTATTGAGTAGACTACTGCGCTGAATAACCCAGATGAAGAATAGTGAAACAATGACAATGATGATGGTCTCCATGAGAGCAATAGGGTAGCTCAACCCAGAAAGTTCTTGGGTAACCGAAAGTAAGAGAGGATGTAAGTATTCTGAAATAACATAAATGCCCATCGTATGCTTTCCTAACAACAGTAGTACTGGCCTAAGAGGTCTCAAATATGGTTCTAACTCAGATAAAGCTAAAATAACAACGGCACAACCAACAAATCCTATCAGACAACGAAACAAATCTATATATAGCTGAGACAATATTGCCCCTTTCAGAAGAGAGTAACCTGACGTATATATATAGATGTCCCTATCATAAAAGGAAAGCATCACGACGAATGTACAACCTAGTACGAGAAGGTAAAGTCGCCTAATACTAGAGAGAGAGAGAGAGACAGAGAGAGAGAGAGAGTTCAGCTTCTCCGTCAGATCATGCTTCTGAAACAAATATCCTGCAACGAAAAACGGATACATGAAACTATAAGCTCCTATATAAAATCGGTCCGGCAAGAAAAAGCTCATACAGAATATCCCCAGGTAAACCCACAGACTATCCTTACAATATCTATTAACCAAAAGCACAATGGCCGAACAATAAAACACAGCCCACAAGAACCAAAGGTTATGAATAATGTTTGAAAAGACACGCCGAGCAATCCATAAGACCGTCACTGGCTCTTGGCTAGGTATAAATTCGTTTTGAATAACATATACCATTGGAACAATAGTCCAAACAACTATCGGAACTATCAAGGTGGTAACCTTCTTAAGAAGATTATCTTTCAAGCTCCTCCTAATGACCGAGGACGAAAACAAATAGCCACTAGTAAGCATAAACAAGGGCATATGAAAGCTATAAATAGTCTTAAATACCACATTGTCAAAATATGCTCCTGATTGAAAGTATGCGTCTCCTGAGCCAAACTCGATAGCATGCCCCAGGACAACGAAGACAATCAAAAATGCTTTGATGATATCAATCAACCAATTCCTTTGTCTATCAAGCATCATAGTCATCATGAATTAAGAGTTTATTTTATATCGTTCATTTGGATTTACTCGCACAGCTCCTCTTGAGTCTCGAGAGAGGTATAGGTCCTTTGTCCTCTTAGATAGTAACGATACACGAGAGAGTAGGACTTGAGCTCTCGAGGAAGATGTATCGTCATCTTCGTGATATTCTCGGTTCGAGTAGTATACATCGAAGGAAGCATTCTCAGATATGCACCATAGGCCCTGAATACTGCCCAAGCGTGAGAGTATCGCCCTTTTAGAGCGAACCGTAATGCAGCTCCCATATCCAGAACTAAACGCTGTAGTTGAACCGATAGGAGGGCAGTTCCAGGGAGGTTTTTGTAGAGCATGAGGAGGTTATTTCGGAAATTGAGGTAGGTCTTGCGAGGGCTATTCATTGCTAGACTACCTCCTCCAAGGTGATAGACAACGGAGCGAGGAGCTAAAACGATACGATACCCCCTAGAAAGAACCCTCCAAGAGAGGTCTATCTCCTCTTGATGAGCAAAAAAGCCAGTATCTAGCCCGCCGACCTCTAGATAAACTTTGCGACGTACAATAAGACAAGCACCCGATGCCCAAAAGAGATCTGCCCTACTATCGTATTGCCCTCTATCTCGCTCAATCTCATCGAAGATACGTCCCCGACAGAAGGGATAACCTAACCTATCAAGGTACCCCCCAGCGGCCCCTGCGTATTCAAAACATTCGGGCTCTCGGTAGCTTCTAATCTTAGGCTGAACGGCGGCTATGCGTTCGTCACTCCCCAATAGTTCCATAGGCTCTGTCAACCAATTAGCAGAGAGCGCAACATCACTATTGAGCAATACGACAACATCGTGCGAGATCTGCTCAACGGCTCGATTATATCCCTCGGAAAAGCCATAGTTATCTCCCAACTCTATGATACGCACCTCAGGATAATTCATCCTCAAATAAGCAACCGAGCCATCTATAGAGCCATTGTCCACAACAATTAGTTCTGCCCAATCAGGTGTATGCTCTAGCCAAGAAGGAAGAAAAGTCGGGAGGAGCTCCTTACCATTCCAGTTAAGTACCAAAACGGCAACAGATATCTGTGATTGATGCATAAAAGAAGTAAGAACTAAGCTTGAGGAATGAGCTTCCAGCGTTTGTGACTCCATAACCAATAAGCTGGTGCTCGTCGGATGGTCTGTTCCAGCAAAGCAACATATTTAAGAGTAATTTCTCCCTCTACGGTCATTCGAGGAGTGGAGGAGATGAGCTGCATACGCCCTCGATACTTAGATGGCCCAAGGTATTCGATGTCCATATAAACGACAGGAAGATCGTATTTGCGAGCCAAACGTTCCGCTCCATCCAAAAAAGCCGTAGGACGACCAAGGAAGTGTGCCCACACTTTGCTTACAGAAGGGCGAGGCGTTTGGTCAGCGATAAAGGCCAGAATATGCGGTCGCTCTACCTCTCCTCGAAGCAGTTGAATGATACGCCGTCCAATATCTGCCTTAGGCGTAGTAAGACTCCCATAGCGAGAACGCATCTCCCGCAGCACACGATCCAGAACCTCGTTACTGAGCGGACGATAGAGCTGCTCCTGTTGGTAACCGAGTGGTCCAAAATAGACCTGACCAGCACTGAAAAGCTCCCAATTGCCACAGTGTCCCATCATCACGATACAAATCTTACGCCTATCTAACTCTAACTCTTCGAAGACCTCAAGCCCCTCAAGCAACAAATGACGCTGCCGAATATCAGCCTCACTTTGGCTCAGTAGCTTTGGAGCAGAAATCAACTGGTAAGCAAGATGACGATAAAAATCCCGAGCTATCGCCTCTGTCTCCTTAGGGCTACACTCTGGAAAGCTCCGTCTCAAATTGTCATAGACAACGGCTCGGCGATAGCGCAAAACTCGATGCAACGAGACCGCAATACACCTAGATATAAACTCGAGCAGCCACCAAGGAATAAAAGTCAATAACCGAAAAAGTAACTTGTAACCATGATACCTCATCGCTCCTAACCCTAGACTAAATCAAAAAGCTCCCCCCCTCATGCCAGCGAGTGGGCACAACTACCTCCATCCTACCAACTGCATCTGCGTCGTAAGGCTTACCTACTCGAATATAATTCTCGGTATAGCCCGTCATCCAGCCACCAACACACCCTTCTTCCCAGAGGACCTGCATCGGACGACCTATACAGGTTTCATAAAACGCCCTCTGCTTTTCCTCCGAAAGTCGCTGCAATCGCTGACTTCGCTTATGTTTGTCCCGACCATCGACAGCGTGATTAATATTCAAAGCAGCTGTACCAGGACGCTCTGAATAACTAAAAACATGGAGACAAGAACATGGTAATGCCTGCAAATATTTATAACAATCTTCATAGCGTGCCTCCGTCTCTCCCCTGGTCCCGACAATCACATCTACGCCAATAAATGCATGAGGTATTCTCTCTCTGATATAATCTACTCTACTAGAAAAAAGAGCCGTAGTATAACGCCGACGCATCAAGCGTAGGACCTCATCACTACCGCTCTGTAAAGGAATATGAAAATGTGGAGCTATCTTGGGGGTTGTAGAACAAAAGTCTATTATCTCAGGTGTTAGAAGATTTGGTTCAATCGAACCTATACGAAACCTCGCTATCCCCTTGACCTCTATCAAAGCTCGTAACAATTCCAAAAAGCTCTCGCCCGTTGTACGACCAAAATCTCCTATATTCACCCCCGTAAGCACAATCTCCACCCCGCCCTCTCGAACAATCCGCTCCGTCTCTCGAACAATCTCGGCAATAGTTCCATTACGACTACGCCCACGAGCCTTAGGAATAGTGCAATAACTACATTGATAATCACATCCATCTTGCACCTTAAGGTAATGACGAGTACGCTGATCGCTAGACGAACTAATCTGAAAAACAGAAATATCTTGCGTAGGAGTATAAACTATTTGCTGTCCTGTTTTGACACCTCTGTCCATCAGATAAGTAGCAACATCGAGTTTTTGCTCTGAACCAAGGACAATATCCACGCCCTCAAGTGCAGCAACCTCATTAGGACTCAACTGTGCATAGCAACCTGTAACAACCATCACTGCTCCAGGATGCTCTCGGTGGGCCCTACGTATCATATAGCGACACTTCTTATCGGCCAACTCCGTTACCGAACATGTATTGATGATGCAAAACTGTGCTCGCTCTCCTACTCGAGCAGTCCGTACACCCTGTTCCAAAAGAGAACGACCGATGGCGGAAGTTTCGGCAAAATTCAACTTACAACCTAGAGTATAATAGGCTGCTGTTTTATTTTCAAAAATACTTTCGTCCGTCATAGATAACTCAATTAACCTCGCCGAAGCTCTTGGATATAGGGACGAGTAGCAGAAAGGAGGCCTAAGCCTAGACCAGAATAAAAACCAGCAATGAAAGTCATGCTAACAAGATCAAAAACTCGTAGGGAAATGCCTAAGGCCATCATAAAAAACATCACTGCCCACGACCGAGGAGTAAAGCAAGTATACCAAGGATGTAGATCTCCTATACGCTGCTGTATCTCAAGGATATTCTTACGAACCACCCTAGGAAAAATAAGCACAGCAAAAAAGAAATAGGCCCCAAAAGCCCAATAAACCTTGGAGGCCTCACCTGCATCCCAAGCATACCACGCGATACTCAGCACCTTAACCGCTGCAAATAACCAAAAGAACGTAGAAATAATATAGAGCGTTCTGCGCCTACACTGCATCATAAATGACATTTTTGTTCCAATCCAAGGATACAGGATAATATTGACAGACCCGAGTTTACTTATCCTCCCCCAAAAATTGATCTACATCTGGCAGTTCTAGAGTAGCGATGCCACTAGAAAGAAACTGTTCTTGACCATCCACCGTACTATCACATTTGTGAATCAATTCTGTAAGTGCGGCAGACACTTCTTCAAGAGCCAGGACGAACTTCTCTATATCCTCTTGATAGACGAAGATTCGCTGTCGTTCCCTCACCCCTGTTGGGCTGCCAACCCTACTCTCAGACATCACCATATAGTAGTTGCCCGAAGCATCTTGCTTGGCATCGATATAATAAAATCGAGAACCAGCCTTCACACACTTAGAGAACAACTCCTTAGAGGAAACATATTTACTCCTTTTCATTTCTTTTTCGCATTAAATTTTTCTCTCCAGCGAGCGAACAACTTGCACCACAGCACTCCAGGATGATATCGCCATCCCTTCGTTATAGTCATATAACTCTGTTGATCTGCTCTGAGAGCTTGATAAATCTTAGCTATGGGCTCCAGCATCGAACCCTCAAAATCAATCTTCCCAATAGTCTGCCTACGAGAGAGAATATAGTTCATCAGCATAAACACCTTAAGCTGATACTTCCCCCCCCGTAAGCGATCTGTGCCTTCTCCAATTAGGTAGGCAACCCCCTGATGCTCTACCCAAAAGGCTACCATAGCCAACTCACCCATAGCATTGGCCACTCCTATCACCTGAGCCTCACCTCGTACCAACCCCTGATGCATAAGCCGAAGCATTAAGGGTAGATCACCCTTGTAACCTTTGTACAAAGCCGTAGAAGATAAAATGTCCTTCACATCTGAGAGCTGCACACTCGGCAGATAAACAAAGCCTGCTCGCTCGGTAGATTTGAGGTTCTTACGTAGAGAAGCACTGATAGTAGACCGAATATCCTCAGCTGTCTGAAGCATGGCCACATCCCACACATAATTGTAGCGTGTACTCTGTCCGTAGCCAAGCCAGTATAACCCAAGCCAGTCTATATAATCAGGAGAGTAATTTAAATGGTAATAAGCATGTGAAGGAACCTGATAATGAAATACCTGGATTATGGTTTGTTTCTCATAAGAAGTTAAAGCATCTTCCAAAAAGAGCACCCCTGTATACTGACAATAAGGAGGCGTAACTATCTGTCCTCCTATAAGGCGTGCTACAAAGAGTGCAAGACAACGTCCTGCATCATAACAAGCCAAACACACCCACTCATCTAGAGGCATCACTACCTGTAACCACCATGGAGCAAAATAGAGCGGATATTCTCGCCCCTCAAGTAGGGCCGTATAATCGTCTAAGCTTAGAGACTCTATATTATAGCGAGACACTCCTGCCATAAGTCAAATATTCTGCCTAAACTCGCTCTAGTAATAGGAGCTTTCTCTTACGCTCTACTCCACCCTCTGCACTATACTGACCTAAACCTCCTGAACGAGGCACAACACGATGGCAGGGAACAAAGGGAACGATCGTATTCTTTCCTACAGCAGAGGCAACGGCTCTAACAGCTCGAGGGTAACCAGCCTTGGTCGCTAGCTCAATATAAGTGATCGTCTCTCCCAAACTAACCTCAAGCAAGGCCTCCCAAGTAGCCTGCTGAAGCAACGTACCATAAAGAATCAAAGGGATCGGTCTATGGGGTAACACTCTACCAATCAGTCCTAGAAGTTCATCCAACCAGGGGACTGACGACTGCATAGTAATATGAGCATTCGGGAAAAGCTCTCCGAGATACTCTAAAGAAGGCTCTAAGCTAGGCCCAACGAAGCCACTGTAGCACACCCCCAGCCCATCAAAGGCAACAAGAAGCTTACCATAACTCGTCTCGCAAACGACACAATACAGGTACTCAACCTCTCCTCTTGCTACCTTGGACTTAAAAAACAGGCGGAAGCAATCTCTGGACCCTAACATTACTTCGAAATCTACTAATGACCTCTAGAGATAAGTTGCATAAATTCTTCTCTAGTCTTTGCCTCGGCAAAAGCCCCTGTAAAGTCACTGGTTGTAGTAAGTGAATGCTGCTTCTCAACCCCTCGCATCTGCATACACATATGTTGAGCCTCGATAACAACAATTACACCTAGAGGATTGAGAGTAGAGTGAATACACTCTTTGATCTCAGTTGTGAGTCGCTCTTGTACCTGCAGTCTACGAGCGTAAACATCCACAACCCTAGGGAGCTTAGACAGTCCTGTGATATAGCCATTAGGAATATATCCCACATGTACCTTGCCAAAGAAAGGAAGCATGTGATGCTCGCACATCGAATAGAAATCAATGTCGCGCACGATAACCATCTGTCTGTACTCCTCTCGAAACATGGCCGATCGTAATATCTCTCTTGGATCTTGTTCATATCCCTGAGTCAGAAACTGCAGAGCCTTAGCCACCCTTTCGGGGGTCTTGATGAGTCCTTCTCTCGCTGGATCCTCGCCCAACAAAGACAAAATCTCGCCATAATGCTCTTGTAAAAGTGCCTGTCTTTGCTCCTTACTCTGAGAACTATCTATCTTCATCTTACTAAACTTAGTACTCTGAGGCAGGTGTATAGTTCAATACACGTACTTTGTCTCGAACGACATAGGACTCTTTACCCCAAACAGGAAGCTGTTCAACAAGCTTATTGCGTACCTGACGAGCCTCTGCCATAGACGTAAAATCACCCACAACAAGCTTCCAAAATGGAGCCTTAAACACGACATAGCAAGTATGCTCGGTCGCTAGGGCCTTAATCATGGCCTCTCGAGCGTATGCCTCGGCCTTGGACGATGGCAAGTTACCGTTGAAGAATTGAATGCGATAGCCCATCATAAGAGAGATATTACCCTCTCTACCCAACACTCGGCTATATCTACCCGAAACCGAGCCAACAAGCTGACGAAGCTCGTCTGACTGATCTACGGTCACCCGCCCTTCTCCTGGAACATCACTCTCCAACGCCTCAAATATAGACCTTGGTATAGCCCTCTGTGCAATCCCCTCTTGAGCCCAAATAGTAGTTAGAGGTAGGACAGAAAGGCTAAGCAGTAAAAGCCTCTTACTCATCACGTCACATTAAAGTTTCCTATCAACCTGCACTTCAGCCAGGGGTTGCTATCTAGAAAGAAGAAAGACCTTCCCCCACTAGGCAACCCCTGCAGGTATATTACTAGAATGCTTCTACAATGGGAAGGAAGTCTGCCACGGCTAGCGAAGCACCACCAATGAGACCACCATCCACGTCTGGGCGGCTGAATAGATCTTTGGCATTATTCTTATTGCAGCTACCACCATAGAGAATAGTACAATTATCCGCCACTGCTTGACCGTATTTGGAGGCGATGAACCCACGAATATGAGCGTGGATCTCCTGAGCTTGATCAGAAGTAGCCGTCAAACCTGTACCGATAGCCCAAACAGGCTCATAGGCTAGCACAATCTTACCAAAATCCTCTGGAGAAAGGTCAAAAAGAGCAGAAACTAACTGGCTCTCCACAACCTCAAAATGCTTACCAGCCTCACGCTCTTCCTTGACCTCTCCAATACAGAATATGGGCGTTAGGCCATTTTGCAGAGCCAGCATTACCTTATCAGTAAGGATCTGATCCGTCTCCCCATAATAAGCACGACGTTCACTATGACCAAGGATCACATACTTAGCGCCTGTAGAGGCCACCATGGCAGCGGATACCTCACCAGTATAAGCTCCCTTTTCCTTATCAGCGCAATTTTCAGCAGCGATGCTTGCGCCCTCAATCTGTTCAGCGAGGGTAGCTAAATGAATGAATGGAGCCCCAATCACTACATCACACTTAAGAGACTTCCCTCTGAGGGCAGCATTAAGTTCCTCTACGAAGGCTACCCCCTCAGCAAGGGTCTTGTTCATCTTCCAGTTTCCTGCTACGATGTTCTTTCTCATAGTTCTTACAATTTTATAATCATGAAATAGTTCAGTCTTACTAATCGTCTTGGCGAGCCTTATAGCCCAAGATATTGAGCCGTCTAGCAACGATCCGCAACAAAGCCAACCCCAATATAAGCCCCCAAACAACTAGGGGTAAAAGTCTTGTACGTGAAGGTAAGCTAGTCTTACTGCCAACCATGCGGCTCTCGACATAATCAGAGAGTTGCTCTAGGCTGGGAAGCATAGCTACCGATATTTTGTCCTTAATTACGCCCTTCTTCAGGAGAATAAGCGCAGGATTGGCTCTCACCATCGTTTTAATAGTCGATGCATCAGCAAAAAGGATAGGATAATCCGCTCCTGTCTGGTATCTCCACTCAGCTTCCTCCTCGGGTGTGGAGGCGGAAACTCCGTAGAAGTTATAGCCTTTGTGCTTGGCATAGCGATACAATTCATTAATCTCTGAGAGCCTACGTTGATCTGCCTTGACCCAACTGATTGAGAGTAAGAGTATCGTACCGATGCTGTCTTGCAAAATCTCGTCCTCCATATGATCTCCACGATCATTGCGTAACTCAAAAAAATAGGTAGGCTTATAGCTCTTGAGCTGATCGTCTTGCTCTAGACGCACATAAGTCCAGGAACTGTCAGGCAAAGCATCAAGGTTAAAACCCTGCTCCCGACCATCACGCTTGTAAATGTACTTCGTTCCCTCAAAGAGTGCAGCCTGATAGGCAGCCTCATCCTCTTCTATCTTTTCTCTAAGATTGTAGCCTATGCGGTAAGGACGTAGGTCTTTGTAGGGTAAGTAATAGTAATTCTGATAGATAAAATATGAAATACCTAAAAGAGCCAAGGCCGCAGGTAGCCACCTCTCCCTGCGAGAAAATAGATGCCCCAGACTGCGCGCAGAGACCATCAGAGCATAGGACAATGGTAAGAGAATCAGATTCTTGATCAGAGAAGCACCATTGGACAACTTGATTACATCACCGAAACAACCGCAATCGGGAAGCACACCAGTCCAATAGATGTAGAGAGTAACCAGTGTCATCCCGACCATTAGAGCAAAGCTAGCACGAGTAACGATCCGTCTATAAATCCCCATCAGAAGCATTGCTCCAAGCATAAACTCCAAAATGCATAGGAGGATAGCCACAAACATAGATAGCTCCACGAGCCAAACCCAACTCGACCCTAAGGCAGAGCTGATGTAATCCGTTATCTTGAGGGATGCTCCCATCGGATCGGTCGCCTTAAACACCCCTGAGACAACGAAAACCGAGCCAAGAATGACCCTCGAGAGTTCCAACAATATCCGACGTAGCATTACCTTTCTTCCGATAACTTAATAAGCGCAAATATGGCATAATTCACCATATCCATATAGTTGGCCGAGATACCTTCAGAGACCTTGGTCAGGCCCTCAAGGTCTTCTATCTGCTTCGTTCTATAGATCTTGGAAAGTATAAGATCTACAATAGAGCTAACGCGCATCATACGCCAGGCTTCCCCATAGTCGTGATTCTTGGCTTGCATCAGCTCTAGCGTCAAGCTGAGATACCTATCGTACAGTTCCAAGGCCTCAGCATTGGTTATATCGGGGCTATCGACAGCACCTCGATCCAATTGTATCATCGCAACTAAGCCATAGTTAAGTATAGCCACAAACTCCCCTTCTATATCTTCGCCTACGAGATTAAGCTTGGTATCCTGTAACGTACGTATACGATTGGCTTTGATATAAATCTGATCAGTAAGACTACTTGGGCGCATGATACGCCAGGCCGCCCCATAGTCGTGTAGCTTATCGGCAAACAATGCCCTAGCTCCCTTGACAATCTCGAGACACTGAGCCTGAGTTTGTTGACCCTGTACTGTCGACATCGTCATGATTTCTTCCTTACAGGCTCAAGAGCGACACTAAGCACTTGGGAAATATCCTCTACATAGTGGAACGTAAGTCCCTTGATGTAGTCTTCTTTGATCTCAAGGATATCCTTCTCGTTCTCCTTACAGAGTACAATTTCCTTGATAGCAGCACGCTTAGCGGCCAAGATCTTCTCCTTAATCCCTCCTACTGGGAGCACCTTACCACGCAGCGTTATCTCACCTGTCATAGCTATACGAGGACGAACTAACCGCCCTGTCATACTAGATACAAGTGATGTCACCATAGTGATACCCGCACTAGGTCCATCCTTTGGGACTGCCCCCTCAGGAACATGAATATGAACCTCCTTGCCCTTGACGGTCTCCTCCAAGATACCTAGCTCATCTCGATGTGCACGAACGTAGTCTAGAGCCAAAATAGCACTCTCTTTCATCACATCACCCAGGCTACCGGTCAGGACGAGCTTAAACTCTTGCCCCGCGTGCAAACTGCTCTCTACAAAAAGAATTTCTCCTCCAACACGTGTCCAGGCGAGCCCAACGACCACTCCTGGATGCTTGTTGCCCTGATATTTATCTCTAGTGAATAACACCTTACCCAAATACTCTCTCACCTGCTCTGGCGTAACTTGCCCTACGATCTCCTCCTGAGATGCCACCTGCCAAGCAAGCTTACGCATCACAGTGGCAATCTTTTTGCTCAGATCACGCACACCACTCTCTCGGGTATAGTCCTCGATAATGGTATCAATGGCCTTGGGAGCAAACTTAACCTTATACGCTCCCAGCCCATGTTCCTCAGCAATCTTGGGAATAAGATGTCGCTTCGCAATCTGATGCTTCTCCTCCGCGATATAACCGGACACCTCTATCATCTCCATACGATCGCGCAAAGGCTGCGATATAGCCCCGATATTGTTGGCTGTAGCTATGAAAAGGACCTTGCTAAGATCATAATCTATATCAAGATAGTTGTCATGAAAGGTCACATTCTGCTCAGGATCTAGGACCTCCAAAAGAGCTGAGGCTGGGTCTCCCTTATAGTCGCTCGAGAGCTTATCTATTTCATCGAGAACAAAAACAGGATTAGATGTACCAGCTTTTTGTAATCCCTTGATGATACGCCCACACATAGCTCCAATATAGGTACGTCTGTGACCTCGTATCTCAGCTTCATCGTGTACACCACCGAGTGAGATGCGTACATACTTGCGTCCAAGGCTCTCCGCTATGCTACGCCCAAGTGAGGTCTTACCTACCCCAGGAGGTCCATAGAGACAGATGATGGGCGACTTCATATCACCCTTAAGCTTGAGTACCGCCAAATGCTCTAGAATGCGCTCCTTGACCTGCTCAAGTCCAAAATGCTCTGCATCGAGCTTGCGCTGTGCCTTTTTTAGATCAAAATTGTCACGGCTATATACACCCCATGGCAACGAAAGCATTGTACGCAGATACTGCATCTGTACAGCATAGTCGGGGCTCTGAGGATTGAAGCGCTCCGCCTTGCGTATTTCCTTCTCAAATATCTGGGCAACATCCGAAGACCACTTCTTTTTCTCTCCTTCCAGACGTAGCTCCTCTAGCTCATTATCGGAGGTCTGTCCCAGCTCTTCCTGGAACGTACGGATCTGTTGCTGCAAAAAATAGTCCTTTTGTTGCCTATCCATCTCAACCTTAGTCTTATTGGTTAGGCTCTCCTTGAGACGCAGCAACTTAAGCTCCGACTCTTGCAATTGAAGGACATTAAGTCCCCTATCCCTTATGTCATCCAACTCAAGCAACTCCTGCTTGGTGGACAAATCGACATTCAGCAAATGAATAGACGAGTTGATGAGATAGATCCCATTATTCATCTCTTTCATTATCTCTCGAATAGGCTTAGGAACAGAGCCATGCATGAGCTTTATCATCTCCAAGAAGTTATCCTTGATAGATGATATCAATACCTTATACTCAGGACTTCGCCTCTGGGGGATAACCTCTGTAAGCAGCTCTACCTCTGCCATCAGATAAGGCTCAGAAGCGTACTGCGCTCCGAGGCGGATACGCTGCCTACCTTGTACAATAATGGTCACATTGCCATTGGGCATCTCCATGATGCGCTGGATACTGACCGCCACACCAACCTCGAAGAGATCAGATATCTGAGGATCTTCTTTTTCGGTATCTCTCTGCGCTACGGCAACGAAAATACCTCCCGTCTTGTCAATATGATCGATAAGACGGCGAGACTTCTCTCTACCTATATATATGGGGGATATATGCCCAGGGTATAGCACCATGTTGCGTAGGGGCAATACAGGCATTACAGGATTAAGGTCTTCTTGCTCTACGCTGAATGTATCGTTGGGGTCTAGCCTACCTACTATCGGGAGCATCATCGCCTCGTGTGGTATCTGACTAGGATCTAATAATATCTCAAACTCATTTTTTTCCGCCATATCTTCTACTTGACTACTGTTTTGCCTATGCTATCAATTGAGCCTCTGTCACTTGGCAGGTATTCCTACACGAAAGCCCAAGACATAAGGCTCCGCAAAGGTACGAAAAAGAGGGCTATGTACCTTAGACTCTAGTAACTCACCCTAAGTGGCAGCGTCAACTCTGGTCTCATCCTTTCAAATGATCTATCATCTGAAACGACAAATCATATTAAACTCATTACTAAACAATTACAAGACCCCTTGATCCGTTCAAAAAATCTTCGGGAACTTTCAAAAAAAACTTCCCGAACTTTTTGGAAAAAGTT
>JAUMYQ010000034.1 GCA_030528555.1 Porphyromonadaceae bacterium
ACCCGTGACCTCTTCCTTACCAAGGAAGTGCTCTACCCCTGAGCTACATTGGCTTGTATCTGTGAGTATCAACCCATACCCTACTCATCCAACTTTTGATAAGAGTGATAGATGCACGCGGGATAATCGTCTGCAAATGTAGGCACTTTTTTCGAAACAAACAAAATAGCCCGACGAAGGAATTATTTTTCACCCTCCTTCCCTATCCCTCTTCTCTCATTACCTTAACTTCGATAGACAAATGAACAGACTAAGCTAAACTACATATTTGTATACCCTGCTGCGAGCCTCCAAGTCTCCGCATACAGCACGTGCATGAGCCTAAGTAAGAGTATCCTCCTCCAAAGCATCAAAGGTAGGAACTCGAAAATGGAAAATAACGGCAAGGATACGTAGCCCCACCACAGACAGAGCAGAGAAGAGCTGAACCAAGGGTGCTGAGAACGATGTAAGACTTAACCCCACATACACGACGCCTCCTAAAAAGCATGGCAAGGCATAGAAGTCCTTACGAAAGATAAGTGGCACCTCATTGATCAATATATCACGTAACATACCACCAAATGAACCTGTTATTGTCCCCATTACAAGAGCAACCCACCAAGGGAACCCCGCCTCAACGGTCTTGGCAAGCCCCACAACAACAAATAGACCTAAACCTACGGTATCGAAGAAAAAGAGCGAATGAGTTGCTCGTACCACATAATGCCTAAGCACGATCGTAAAGACGAGAGCCAGAGCTGTGATCACTAAATAGGATGGTTGAATGAGCCAAAAAGGAGGTACATTGATGAGGATATCGCGGAGCGTTCCTCCTCCAGTTGCCGTTACCATACCGACTACATACGCCCCAAACCAGTCGAACCCTTTAGCTGCTGCTAGACGAATACCACTGATAGCAAACGCAAACGTACCTAAGTAATCGCACCATGAGACAAAGTCATTCATAGTAGCAAGTTCATTGAGGTCCATCATGTTCCTTGAGTATTAAATGTCCCATGCAAAAATACACAGAAAAGGGCGTGCTGTCTAAAGTCAACAGCACGCCCTGATTTCACTTTGATTAATATAGCCTCAGATGAGGCTGCGTCCCTACTTAACTGAGGTAGGCTGCAAACATCCAGGCGCTCTTCTCCTGTTCGCTTAGGAAATCACCCATCAAAGCTACAGTAACCTCATCGCCAGCTTCACTAGCAGCCTCAAGTACTGCGCGCTCAAGGCTCATGAGCGTCTTGTAGTTCTCCACAATCTCAGGAATGATCTGGTCCTGATGCGTCATCAGCGTCGTTTCCTTGATCTTGCTCTCTCCAATAAGGATACTAAAACGGTTCTCTGGCTGTACGTCCAACTGCAAGAGACGCTCGGCTACTTCATCGATTTTCTCAGCAACATCGTCATACATCTTCTCGAACTGCTCGTGAAGTACGTAGAACTGTGAACCGCGTACGTGCCAATGATAGCCACGTAGGTTGGTGTAGTAGACCTGTAGGCTCGCCAGAAGCGTGCTTAGCCCCTGAGTAACATCTGTCAGTTTAGAGGCCTCTAATCCCGTGATTGATAGTACTTGCATAATTATATCTATTTATAGTTTCTTATACTGTCTCCAACAAAGATACCAACTCCAGAAACGACGAACAAAAGATAATGCCAATAAGTATATTGGATTTGCCTATCTGAAGGTCCAGAGTACAGCCTCTCTACTTCTTTTGGAGCTTAACAGTTGCAATCACTTTTCCCTCACGAGCTATACGCATGAGATACAGTCCTGCAGGAGCATTCACATGTAACGTGTGGAATGAGGCAGCCTCTGCCACAACTACACGGCGAGAGACGAGACGACCGGCAAGGTCATACAGTACTACATCATAGCTACCTGCCTCGGCAAAGCGCACACGCACATCATCGACAAAAGGATTTGGAAAAACTGTCAGGTCGAGCACCTCGGCCGACTCTACAGCCTGGGTAGACTTCACAACATTGATGACATTGAAGGTCTTCTCATCCTTGCCCCAAGCATTTTCCAAAGTAAGGGTAACGGGATACACACCGAGCGAGCTCCACTGTAGCTTAGCAGACCCAGAGGTATCATCATTGGTCGTACTGGATATCTGAGCTTTCTTGGCCGACCAACTAGCTGTTGTCTCGATAGGGTAAGTGCCTCCCACGACCCAACCATTACTTGGTCCGAAAGGTGGCACCAGGGCCTTATCCCAAACCTGATCTCCCTCTCCCTTCCAGGTAAGAGCAGTGAGATGTCCTAGAACATTATCACCCACTGCACTGAGAATATCACCAGAGGCCGTTGGTTCGCTCTCGAAGTCGAAGTAAGCCCTTAGCTCTCGTTCATCACGAGGGTTATCTAGGTGTACCATCGTACCCTTAACTTCATCGTCAGAGAGGACACGCCCATAGACACGCACCTCATCTATAAGCGCATCGAGGGCATAGCCAAACTTAGCATAACGGCTAATATTCAAATCAAAACCCTGACGGAACACTTCCGAACGGCTCGTTCCAGGACGCTGCGTCTCACCTATCTTCTCCCCATTGATATAGAGCTTGGCAGAGAGGTCATAAGCCAAAGACACCGTAAAGTGATACCACACACCTGCCTCAAGCTTATAGAGCTTGGCCACATCCACAAACTTCTCACGAGCTCCCTGATTGTCGTAGCCAGTCCTCATATTCGTCCACACGAAGCCGTCAATGGGCTGACGAGGACGCTCATTCGTACCCCAACCAGTACCATAGTTCACCCAAAAGTAACTCCACTCAGACATGGGCCATCTCTCTGAGGGTTTGGAAATATCCATGAAACGCACGCCGTCCTCTCCCGAGGCGTACTCGGTACGGAAAGGGCGTACCCAAAACGACAGCGTCATACCTCCATTGGCATCCGACCCACTATGCCCCAGACGAATACCAAGAGTACGATAGATATCGGGAATCTTGAAAGTATTGTCCTGGATACGCAAGGCGCGAGACACAGCTCCACTACTCTTGTTAGACGTAAAGGCCATTGTCAGCTCAGTATCAGGCTTTATCTCAAGCTCATGATCCACCTCCGCATCAGTCTTACCATTAGCCGTCAGGCTAAGCACCCGTGGCGTAGTACCAGCGGACTGAGGCACGACAGATATCATAGCTGGTCGCTTGAGCATCTTACCATTAGCAAGCGTACAAAGGATGTCGTAGCCACCGATCTCGGTTGGTGTAAACTCAAATGTATTACTATTCTCTACCGAAGCGACTTCGCGTCCATTGAGGATAGCAGCCCACTTGAGTGCAGGAGCATGACGCTCATCTTCAAAAGCTACGACTACGGCCTCACCCTTATTTATCGTTGTGCGACTGGCTGTGAAGCCGTCCACGATTGTGGACGGCTTAAGGTCTACATAATCGGTCCAAGCGACCTCCGTCTCGTACTTTCCGTCGAGTGACACTGCCGAGACACCATAACGCGCACGCTTAGCTCCAGCGAGATTGAGCTTAGCTCCTACCACATAGGCCGCCCAGCTAGTCGTAGCGGTACAAAACTCTTCCTTCTCGCCCTCCTGCTGGCTATAGACCTTATAGTACCACGCATGCACCTCATCGTTATAGATCACCTTGTTGTCGGGCTTAGGGTCAGCCATTGAGAAGGTGAGCTTAAAGTCGTGACCACGGAAATTGTTCTCCAACACTTGATACGCCTTGATCTTAGGTATCTGTGGCTTCTGATATTCCCCACGAGTGAGAGAGATTTCGCCAATACGGATCCTGAAGTCTGGGCTTGTCTTGGCAAACTTAAGACCAATCATGCTTAATGTCTTACCAATCATCGCAAGATTGGTACGCCCAGGGGCTACCATGATAGTCTTCTCCGTCCAGGTGTCGTATTCGGGAAGCTCTCCCTCCTTGATGATCACACCCTTCACCTCACTCTCCTCGCCCAGCGCATAGTTCGCCCAGGAGAGCTCTCCTTTACCACTAACCAGCTTATAACGAATTGTGAGCTTGTCGCCCTGCTGCAAGTCATACTTTGTCTTGAAAAGCTGAAGGTACTGCTCGGCAGTCTCTTGGCCCGAGATCTCCAAACACGACCCCCCAAACCAAGCATCCGACCAGGTGAACTCCGCCTTGAGGCTCTTCTCTGGTAGAACATCCTCGGTACGGCCCATAAAAGTCTTGGACAGCCACCAGCGCCACGTGGGCATGTAGTCCTGCATACCAAGATTGTACCACTCACCTGCAAACTTCGTCTCCCCCTCGATATTGAAGTACTGGCCATTACCAAGATTTAGATACGTTACGAAGGGCTCTTTGCTGAGATCTCCATGCATGGCACTGCGCGCTGTCACCAGTGCGGAGATCCCTCCGAAGTTAGCAGCTGAGCGAGAGCTACCTGGCAGTACTGAGCCTAGAGGGTGGTGAGAGATAGGATTGTGCTTACCACCTGTGAAGACGTACTCGCTAGCAAGCTGATACTCCTGCTGCTGACGCAGGATATTACCTCCTACACCACCTCGATTCTCAAAGATCATATTGGCATTGTGCGCCCCCCAAATACCGATAGAGACTTCGTTGCTCTTAATCAAATCCCAGCCTCTACTGGGCAAGGTACCAGCCTGCATGTTGATACCAGCATAAACGTCGTAAGGGCTACGCTGATACTTCTTGGCCTCGGTCTTACTTGAAGAGAAAAGGCTCTGAGACCAGTTATAGTTTAGGAAGAAGTGTGTAGATACGACACCGCTCTGATAATGAAACCACTGGCTATTTTGGCTGTGCAGAGCATCCCAAGGATGAGGCAAAGTACCCTGATTTCCAGTAAGCGAGTACCATACATTGGAGTAGAAGTCGAAGCCCTGCGCCTGAGCGGCCTTGCCAACTTGAGAGAGGAATGACTTCTTTTTGTCTCGCAAAGGATTATCTATATAAAACTCGGAGTTATAACCAGCACCATCTATACCATAGTAGCGCAGGTAGTTCAGGTACTTCTCTACTCCCCCCTGAATAACCTTATCATACTTACGCCCCTCGCCTCCGAATGCATTTACCCTGGCTCCGAATGCTACAGGCGAAGTCGCAGAAACCGAAACCCCGTTTTTATGCGCAGCGTCGGTAAAAGCGGCTGGCAAACGCAAATAAGGCGCAGTCCAGTTGCCCCAATGATCGATATAGCTCCATGTGGAGAACACCTCCGAGTTGAAGTAGTATGAGGGGAGAGCATTCCATTGCCCTGTGCCAATGGGTACCCACCAAAGCACTTTACGATCGGAAGACATGTCTTTGTTTACCTGAGTTCTCGTCTCGATGAAGCGCGTACGAGGACGCACACGGCTCACGAAGAACTCATCATTGATCCCATTGTCCTTTTTCGTCAGGGTACGCCCAGGGGCCCAAGCCTCGTAGAGCGTAGCGAACTCGTCTCCCTGTTCCCACATAGGCACATACTGAGGGTGAGAGGGTGCCTGAGCCTGCAGGCTGGATACACCCAAGGCCAGCGATGCCAAGCAAAGAATGGTAGCTTTCTTCATAGGTTTAGTATTTATAATGAACAAATTTTACATTTCGAGGGACGAATATATGTAATACATTTCATCAATCCAACCATTAACCTCAAGAAGCTCACACAAAACGCAATACTTTTAATATCCAGATGCCTCATAAAGAAATCTACTTAAAAATGCAGAGTCCACAAGACCAAACTGACAGCACAGAAGCAGAAGAATTCCAAATATAATAATGAATGGAGCAGGGTTCTCAAGAGCCCAAGAATGGAATATCTCGAATACAAAGCAATAGGGCTGTGCCAGATTTTGGCACAGCCCTATTGCTTTATTAAGCGGAGGAGCCTAGTAGGCTAGCACCCTCCCTTTTTAAATAGGATAGTAGGAAAGCCGGATTGAGATGTGTTTCTACTATAACCCGATATGTCATTCCTACTAAAGGCAACCAGAAGAGAGTTTCCCTGCTGAGGATGAACTGAGCTAGTAGCAAACGAGCAATTAGTCCCGAAGTTATTAATCATAGCTTGTTGAGTACCAGTATATACAGATTTCGACCCCAAGGCTATGAGCGTCCTTGTAACATCATTAGTATTCCCTGGCGAGCTAGTCCAATAGCTCTCCTGAGCAATATCGGAGATAGTATGGCTACCCGTTGTTGGCCCCAAATGGCGAGCGGTAATCTTGAGAGCATAAGGTTTATCCCCTACATTGAGTTTTATAAACTCATAACGGAAAGCTGTACGCTTAGTATTATTAGCATAACCATAGAAACGCAAAGCATAGACAACCTTATTGGGAGCAGACATTCCAGAACCCTTATAAGTAGATTTGACCTCAACAAGCTCAGTATCTTCACCAAACTGCACACGCTCTGTTACATCTTTGATTGTCTGAGCATAGACAGGATAAGAAGAACTAGCATTAGGATTAGCATTCTCAGAAGGGAAGATTGTTCCAAGCTCATGCACACTGGGCAGGTAATAATCGGAATGCCTGCCAGGACCATAAGTCTGCATCAACCAATCATACGAATGATGAATTTGCGCCGCAAGCACCTTGTCTTTTGTGTCGAGCACAGAAGTATTTACAAAGTCGCCAGTCTGAGATACTAACTTGACATAATTGTTCGTCCCATCACTCGGCAGGCCAGCTAGCCTATCAGTAGGCGTACAAGCAGAGCTCATCGATCCAGCATTGCCACTACCATCGAAGTTACCAAGGAACTTAGAGGGGCTCAGGGTAATGGGGACGGTCATCGTACCAGGCTTGAGAACATCCGTACTTTGAAAAACATCGGGGAAGCCACCCTGGCTAGCGACTACGCTAAACGTAGTCTTAGCCTCACCGCTATATGGCGCACCCTTGACCCAAACGAAGAGAGACTTAGGCTTCATACCAGATTGATAGACTGGGATCACAGTCCCAGCTGGCACCGTCCACGCATAGCTCTGCTGAGATAACGGAGTTGGTACTATAGGCGTTCCGCTGAGGTCATTCGTCCCCAGAGTATAGCGCCACTGATCCACGAATACATTCGTCTTGACCTGTACCTGAGTGATGGTTACGGGCGCAGAAGTCACATTCTTAAATTGCAGGCGCAGGAGCGTACCACTAGGCTGGAAGACTAGCTTCACTGGAGCAATGCGCTTCTCAGCTCCTCCAATACCAGGAAGTAGGGTTGCCGTAGTCCAGTTTGCCAAGTAGGGAAGCTTGGTGTGTACAACTTTCTTTCCAGCCTTCGCTTCTGGAGCATATAGCTGAGTAGCCTTTATAACTTTGGCAACTCCAGCAGTCGTTCCCATGTCTCCCTCCTCGGTCATAAAGCGCGTATCACCTGTCTCAGGAGTTGCCACAGGGTTCTCAGGAGCATGAGGGTCCTGACGAGGCTCTAGCTCGCTCAAGACCACAGCCGAGAGCTCGATCGTATTGCTCGCACCCGTGGGGACTTTGATAAGCTGAGTATAGATTGCCTTGCTCTGCCCTGCTACCTTACGAAGTCGAATAACCTGAGTGGCAATATTGCCATCACGCCGAACAGCAAGTTGGATGCGCAGGTCCTTACCCTCCTCCAAGAACGCTCCGTCCAGCACCTTGGTCATATCGTCAGCATCCAAGACTTGTGCCAAGCGCAAATCCTCATTTGCAAAGGCCTCTAAGTTAATCACGTAGTCTTCAGTAGACACCTCACTCTGCTTGGTTCCCAACTCTTCCTTGTTGCAAGACAGCAGCCCCACAGAGAGCAAAACTACAGCTGCGAAATACCTAATTCCAAATCTCATAATTATTTTATTTAATTTTGTACTCTTCGTTAATTCAATGTGAAATTAAAATCCATCACTCTCGGTTAGATTTCCAGCATCACCTACCCCCTCAAAGTTTCCAATCTCTGTATCTGCAAGCGAAGCTTCAAGAAGCAAATTGAGGCAATCAAGCCTAATTGGCTCAAAACCTGGAGAAAAATAATCTTTCTTAATCATAAAATATCTATTATCTTAACTAATTCTTTAGAGTTAGCATTGAACGATTACTGTATTACTATAGTTAATTCTAGAAACTCTACATCATCGCCCTCCCTAATCAACAACTTTCGCAAAAGTATAACAATATTTTCATTTTAACAAAAAAAAAAAAATAAACACATATATTTCCGTTTGGGTGGGG
>JAUMYQ010000035.1 GCA_030528555.1 Porphyromonadaceae bacterium
TTTCAAAAAAACTTCCCGATCTTTTTCCAAAAAGTTCGGGAACTCCCAAAAAAAACTTCGGGAACTTTTTGCACAAAAATGGGGGGTTATCCCTAACTACATCAAGATGAGGAGATTATATCACATCTAGGAAGTATCGGCAATTAACCTCATCCTCAAGGATGTGTCCAACGTATATTTCTAAATCCAGACGGGGACTAAAATCTATAGAGTACAGGGTCTTCACCTTGTACTACAAGGAACATTTGAGGCTTTTTGTGTATGTTTGTTCTAGATTATTCAAAACATCCACAAAGACAAATCAGGTTATGAAAAAGATAGTACTGACACTATCAGCACTTACACTTGGAATATTTGGCTGTACAAACACTGACAACCAGACAAAACTCCAAACGATTCTGGAGCTAGACTCCGTTGTTTCGCACGAGCTGTTCACCCTTGGTTCTGGAACATATGAACATAAGATGGAGGTGGGTATCAAGTATACCTATCCAACGAATGACACCCTACTCTCTCGTGCCCTAGCAGCCAAATTTTTCCCCGATAGTCTATCGTCAAGAACACTCAACCCAGATAGCCTTGTATCGACCTACGCAGAGTTTATCTACGGTGAGTATGCTACCGATGAGATTTTAGATGCCATAGCGAGAGGCGAACCTATGGGCCCCACTTGGTGCGCCGAGGCAAGCAACGAGTTAGTTTATCATGACAAGCACATCGCCTCCAACATCACGAGCCAATACTCTTTCATCGGTGGAGCGCATGGGCTCGAGCAGCTCAGCGTACTAAGCATCGACCGTAAGACTGGACAGCATCTGCAGGAGAGTGACCTCTTCATTGAGGGCTATGAGACAGAGCTCGCTCAGATTATCGTCTCACGCCTGATGACAATGCACAGCGTCTCCAAGCCCGCTGAGCTAACCGAGTATGGTTACTTCGACCCTACGGAGATTACCCCTAACAACAACTTCTACCTCACCGATACGGAGATGGTCTACATCTTCAACCCCTACGACATAGCTCCCTATGCCAATGGTCGGATTGAGGTACGAATCCCCTACGACCTCCTAGGTCAACTCATTCGTCCCTCGAGTATCCTTGAGCACTATGTCTAATCACCCTATTATAGTATAAGGTATGTCGGTCGCAATTATAGAGAAGTACTTCCCTAACTTGACGGCAGATCAGCGTGAGCAATTCACTCGCCTAGATGAACTCTATCGACACTGGAATGCTCAGATTAACGTCATTTCCCGCAAAGATATCGACCAGCTCTATGAGCATCATGTGCTCCATTCGCTGGGCATCGCGCAGATGATTCGCTTCAAGCCCAGCACTTCGGTACTGGACTTTGGTTGCGGGGGCGGCTTTCCCGGTATCCCCTTGGCGATCCTCTTCCCCGAGGCTCAGTTTATGCTCGTTGACAGTATTGGCAAAAAGATCAAGGTAGCGACCGCCGTTGCTGAGGCTCTTGGCCTGAAGAACGTGCGGACGCTCCATGGACGTGGTGAGCAGCTCAGTGAACAATTCGACTTTGTGGTGAGCCGTGCCGTCATGCGCCTAGACGAGCTCGAGCCCATGGTCCGCCGGCTCGTGCATCAACGGCACATCAACGGCATGCCCAATGGGTTAATTTGCCTCAAAGGTGGCGAGCTCCAGAGTGAAACTCGCAGGTATAAGCACATCGTCGAGGTGCAAGATCTCTGGCCTACATTCCAAGAAGAGTATTTCAAGACCAAAAAGCTAGTTTATCTCCCCCTCTAATCCCCAAATTTCTATCCGTATGACGCATATCAAGGCTTTTACATTCAACACAGTTCAGGAGAATACCTACCTCCTCTATGACGAGACTGGCGAGGCAGCCATCATCGACTGTGGCTGTATGAATGCCCAGGAGCAGCAAATCCTTTCGAGCTATTGCAAAGAAAAAAAACTCCGCCCCACGCTTCTACTCAATACGCACCTGCACTTCGATCATGCCTGGGGGAACGCTTGGGCGCTTAGCCACTGGCCAGACATCAAACTCTACTGCCATCCTCGGGAGCTGACCGAACAACCTCTCTCTAGCGAGCAAGCTCGCCTCTTCGGGCTAAGTGTGAGGTATGAAGATGTCCCTGCAGAAAAATATCAGCCAATTTTCCAGGGAGACACCCTCAACTTCGGAAACACTAGCCTAGAGGTACGAGAAGTGCCAGGACACTCTCCTGGCCACGTGGTTTTCTACTGCAAGGAAGCCGCAGCCGTCATCGCTGGCGATACCCTATTCTACGAAGACATCGGGCGCACAGACCTCTGGGGCGGAAACTATCAGCAGCTCATCGACTGCATCAGAGCCCAAATGTTTACCCTCCCTGCCGAGACCCTAGTCTACACTGGCCATGGAGATGGCACATCCATCGGACACGAGATTGCATACAACCCTTACTTCAAATAAACCCTAAGCAATGAATACGAACGACTTCTCTCTTAGGCATGTGGGCATCGGTGAGCATGAGGCCGCTGAGATGCTCAAGACCATTGGTGTTAAGACGATGGACGAGCTAATCTCGGGCACACTCCCATCCAATATCCGCCTCACTGAACCACTTGACCTCCCCGAGGCCATGACGGAGCGAGAGTTCGCCGAACACATCGCCGAGCTAGCCAGCAAAAATGAGGTCTTCACGTCCTATATTGGGCAGGGATGGCACGACTGCATTACCCCACCGGTGGTGCTGCGCAATGTCCTCGAGAATCCCGTCTGGTACACCTCTTACACTCCTTATCAAGCAGAGATTTCTCAGGGTCGTCTCGAAGCACTATTTAACTTCCAGAGCGTTATTACCGACCTCACTGGCCTCCCTCTGAGCAACTGCTCCCTACTGGACGAAGCTACGGCAGGAGCAGAAGCTGCTCTGCTCCTATACAACGAACGCTCCAAAGCCAAGGCTAAGGCTGGAGCTAGTAAGCTCTTCGTAGATCGTAAGGTCTTCCGCTCTACGCTGGACGTGATCACCACGCGGGCCATTCCTCAAGGGCTAGAACTGGTGGTGGGAGACTGGCGGACATTTGAGTTCGATGAGCAGACCTTCGGAGCTATTATACAATACCCCAATACCGAGGGGGAAGTCTGCGACTATGCCGACTTCGTCTCTCGCGCTAAGGCAGTCGATGCCAAAGTGGCCGTAGGAGCTGATTTGCTAGGTCTGGTACTACTCACACCTCCTGCCGAATGGGGGGCGGATGTAGTCTTCGGGTCAGCTCAGCGGTTCGGAGTACCCATGTACTATGGGGGGCCATCTGCTGGCTATATAGCCTGTCGTATGGAGTACAAGCGCACCCTTCCTGGACGAATTATCGGTGTTAGTAAAGACCGTATGGGGCGAGAAGCCTACCGCCTCGCCCTGCAGACTAGAGAGCAGCACATCAAGCGAGAGAAAGCTACCAGCAACATCTGTACAGCACAGGCGTTGCTGGCTACGATGAGCAGCTTCTACGCCATCTATCATGGGCCAGAGGGGCTGAAGAATATCGCACGCCGCGTTCACTCCTTCGCTAGTTATACGGCCAGTCAACTGCGTACTCTGGGCTACTCCGTACGACATACCAACTTCTTTGACACGATCTGGGTAGACCTCCCCGAGGGGCTCACAGCTGGCAAGGTTCGTGAGATTGCCGAAGAGTATCGAGTAAACTTCTACTATCCCTGCGATCGGAGTGTGGTGCTCAGCCTTGACGAGACGACCCTACCAACAGATCTCGGCATCCTCTGCCAGATTTTTGCCGAAGCCTGGGGCAGGGACAATCCATTCGATGGGGCGTATTCGGAGCACAGCCTGAGCATTGATCGTCAGTTCGTCCGCACCTCACCCTTCCTAACCTACGAGGTCTTCAACAAGTACCACACGGAGACGGAGATGATGCGCTACATCAAACGCCTTGAGCGCAAAGATATCTCGCTTATTCACTCCATGATTTCGCTTGGTTCATGCACCATGAAGCTTAATGCCGCTAGCGAAGTCCTTCCGCTAAGCAACCCAGCCTTCTGCAACGTACATCCCTATGCCCCCAAGGAGCAGGTAGAGGGTACGCTCGAGATGCTGGAGAATTTGAAGCATTTACTGGGCGTAATCACTGGCCTACCCGCCGTTTCGCTCCAGCCCAACTCGGGTGCAGCTGGCGAATATGCTGGCCTGCGTGCCATCCGTTCCTACCACGAGGCTCAGGGACAGGGACACCGCAACAAGGTGCTCCTACCAGCCTCGGCACACGGCACGAACCCCGCGAGCGCAGCTCAGTGCGGTTACCAGTGCGTTGTCGTTGCCTGCGACCAACTAGGCAATGTAGACTGGGAGGACTTCATGAAAAAGAGCGAAGAGCACCGTGACAGCCTCGCTGCCATGATGATTACCTATCCCAGCACGCACGGCATCTTTGAGACAAATATCATCGACCTCTGCCAACGCATACACGACTGTGGGGCTCTGGTTTACATGGATGGAGCGAACATGAACGCTCAGGTAGGGCTAACGAACCCCGGTTTCATTGGAGCTGATGTCTGCCACCTGAACCTCCACAAGACATTCGCCATCCCACACGGAGGGGGCGGTCCTGGCAGTGGCCCAATCTGTGCTACGCGTGCTCTCGAGCCTTACCTGCCAACGCACAGCTATTGGCAGGAGGTTTCGGCTACGGACAATGTAGTGGCCGCTTCGCCTCACGGCAGTGCTGGGGTCGACATCGTCAGCTATGCCTACATTCGTCTGCTCGGGGCGGCAGGGCTCGAGAAGGCCACCCGAACAGCCATCCTAAGTGCCAACTATATGGCCACTCGCCTCAAAGACACCTATGGCATTGTCTATACGGGAGCAACTGGGCGCGTTGGACATGAGCTCATCCTCGACTGCCGAAAGCTCCGCGAGACGGTGGGCATAGACGAGAGCGACATAGCCAAGCGTCTAATGGACTATGGCTACCACGCCCCCACGCTTTCTTTCCCAGTGCACGGAACTCTGATGATTGAGCCTACCGAGAGCGAGAGCAAGGCTGAGCTCGACCGCTTCCTTGACGTGATGGAGAGCATTTGGAAGGAAATCCAGGAGGTCAAGTCGGGTGCAGTAGACAAGGATGACAATGTGCTGAAGAACGCTCCGCACCCCGAATATGAGGTAGTGGCGGACGAGTGGACGCATAGTTATAGCCGAAGCAAGGCCGCCTATCCGCTGCCATACCTGCGGGAGAATAAGTTCTGGATTAATGTTGCCCGTATCGACAACGGCTTTGGTGACAGAAATCTAGTGCCAGCCTTCTGCTGCTGCATCGCTCCATCGACCGAGTAACGAACTCAAGACCGATAAGCAAAAGAGGCTAAGATAGGATAATCCCGTCTTAGCCTCTTTTCTTAGTACGCTGAAGTATGTCAATAGGATGCCCCTCCCTCTCTATTAACCAAGTCTACTACAGTCAATCAACGCCCAACATGAGTTCTAAAAACTCAGTGTTGTACTTACAAGGACATTAATGCCGGCCTGTGGGTAGAGTGCCACATGGCTAACCTCCTTGCCTTCATCAGCGTAGAAGTAGGTCCAACCATTGCTGGCGTATTGGGCATTGAAGAGGTTATTGACCTGTAGATTAACGACCCAAGCCTTCACGCCACGGAGAGGAATGAGGTAGCCAAGACGAAGGCCTGCCACGTGGTAGCTAGGGAGCATACGCTCACGGCTGCCAGTGTTGTCGAGGAACTGCTCGCCCACGAATTGGCTCGTGAGACCAGCCTCAAAGCCCCCAAAGTTCACCCCTACACCGAGTGAAGACACGAGGCGAGGCGAGAAGCTAATGGGCGTATTGGCGTAACGCACATCCACCCCAGTACTGTAGTTGTGATACTCCTTGATGCGCGCATCGCTCAGAGCGAGGGCAGCATCGAAGCTTAACCACTTAATGGGGCTATAAGCGGCTGATAGCTCGAGCCCCATGCGATGGCTGCGAGCTACATTCTCTTGCAAAGCTTCGCCGACATCACTGAGCAGACCATTAGCCACGAGCTGATCGCGGTAGTCCATGTAGTAGAGGTTTGCCGAGAGACTGAGGCTCTCATTCTTAAATCCGTAGCCCAACTCATAATCAATGAGATGCTCAGCCTTTGGTTCTATACCGCCATTGCTAGAGCCCTCAGTGTAGACGGATCGGTTCGGCTCACGCTGCGCCACAGCTGCCGAGGCGAAGAAGTGCTGCGTGGGGGTCAGCTGGTAGTGAACTCCTGCCTTAGGATTAAAGAAGACGAACTTCTTATGCAGAGCCATCTCCTTCATCATCTTGGTCACATCGCTATATTTGTCTAGTGAGCCCTTGATACGGTAATCTATGTGGCGGAGCTGTAGGTCAGCATAGAGGTTCAGGCCACGCAGGGGCTGGTAGTTTGCCTTGACAAAAGAGGAGAGGTCGAGCTTGGTCCCTACATTGTCGTAGTAGCGGCTCGTAGGGTAGATGGTCTCGGGGTAGGGTGAGGTAAATCTGCGCTCACCGTAGTGTAGGCCTTTGTAGTAATTACCGCTCAAGCCACTAGAGATCTGCCAGATTTCCTTACGCCAGCTGAGCATAGTATTCAACCCATAGAAATCATTGTCAAGGTACTTGCGACGAATGATATCTGCCTTCTTCACGTCCTTGCCATCGCTGTTTCTGAAATTAGCTAAGCCATACTTCTTGAGGGATGCGCCTGCTTTGTATTCGTCTGTATAGCCAAAGCCTGCTGTGTAATGGGCAGTGGCGTTGAGCGTCAGACTGGGGCTAAAGCTATGAGTGAGGATGAACTGATGATGTGGCTGAGCGTAGTTGTCCGTGTCGTGGTAATACTGAGCCTTACCATCCTTGTCAGTGTACATATACCCCGCAGGATTGTAGGTGCGACCATAGTTCTTCATCTCCTTAGCCGTCACTCCATGCCAAGCAATACCCGTTACCTCCTTACCACCGAAGGTCACATAACGTAGCATCGTGGAGCCAGAGCTATAGCTAGCTTGTAGGAAATAGGAAAATAGATCTACCGAGGCTCGATCTACATAGCCATTGCTTTTGATGCGTGAGAGACGACCATCGACCGTCCAATGCCCTCCGATGCGCCCCGTGCCGAGCTTGATCGAGGCACGCTGCGTACCGAAGGACCCAGCACCAAGACTTAGCATCGCATAAGGAGCTATCCCCACGGCCTCGGTGCGCATATTGAGACTTGCTCCAAAGGCTGCGGCTCCATTGGATGAAGTCCCCACTCCACGCTGAAGCTGAAGCTCCTCTAGGCTCGAGGCAAAGTCAGGCATATTAACCCAGAAGACGGCTTGGCTCTCCGAGTCATTGAGCGGAATGCCATTAACCATGATATTGATGCCCGAGGCATCCACGCCACGCACGCGAAGAGAAGTATAACCAATACCTGTGCCAGCATCGCTCGACTGTACCACAGAGGGCAAACCTTGTAGAAGGAAGGGGATATCCTTGCCAAGATTGTCTCGAGCGATGTCTTTTTTGTCAAGATTACTGTACGACATGGGGGTACGCTTGTCTGCCCGTACGCCTACAACAGATAGTTCCTGCAAGGTGCGCACCGAAAGGGTGTCTGCATCTATAGTGCCTGCTACGACACTTGAGGATGACATCAAGGCATAGCCCGAGAGCATGAGGAGTAAATTCAATCTCATGATAATAACGTATATATTAAATGATGTATATAGGAGGAGCGACATTGAGGGCTATCTATGCCCGGTGATGCCTAGGGGATGCTTGAGTACACAAATTCCTACGCTGGTATTATCCAGATCAGGTGTGAGGGTCTATTCTCAGCTACCATCCCTACTGCTCAAGTTTCCCACTGATGACAAGGCGCAGGATTTGATGTGGTAGCACCCCTTTTGTCCTTTATTTATCGGTACAAATATACACATTATCTCCATATCTGTGCAGAGCATTGCATAGCACCTCCTCGTTGATACCACCACCCACAAAGAACCCTAAGTGATGAAATTAGCGCGTTTTATCGCCTCAATCTATCCACCGAGACCAAACTGCCATAATCAACTCATGTAGAATAGGTTAGAAATACCCTCATCTTTGCACAAAAAGTTCCCGATCTTTTTTCTCGGAGTTCCCGATCTTTTTGGAAAAAGTTCGGGAAGT
>JAUMYQ010000012.1 GCA_030528555.1 Porphyromonadaceae bacterium
ATGTCACCTCAGGGGAGTCTTAGATAGGGCTTTATGTGGTTTGAAGACTTTGTTAGGGAACTTGTAGGTTTTGCGTATAGTGGGATAATGCTTACCTTTGTACAACGATCCGAAGCTCCGTCTGTACGCGAGGTACTTACGGAGGCGGTATTAAGGTTTAATTGTAATAACAAACAACATTATGTATCTAGATTCAGCTAAGAAGGCAGAGCTTTTTGAGAAGTATGGTAAGGGAGCTAAGGATACGGGTAGCCCAGAGAGCCAGATTGCGCTCTTCACGTTCCGCATAGCTCACCTAACGGAGCATCTCAAGAAGAACCATAAGGATTACAGCACGCAGCGTTCGCTCAAGATGATTATCGGTAAGCGTCGTCGTATGCTGGATTACCTGCTCAAGAATGATATCGAGCGTTATCGTGCGATCATCAAAGAGCTAGGTATCCGCCGTTAATATCGGGGGCCAGGCCCAAGCCACTTCGAGCCATCGTTTTGCCAGAGCGGCAAGGCGATGGCTCAGTCTTTTTAGAGGAATTATCCGATTTGGGATATCTTTGTAGGAGTAATTAAGCGTAACGACGAGGAAACAATATGACAGATTATCCAAGTTGCCCACATTGTACGGGCGAGAATACCTATTTCGATGGGACGACCTATGTGTGTCCCGATTGTGGTGCAGAGTTTAGTGCTGCAGAGGCGGAGGCAGCAGCCCAAGAGGGCATAGCCAAGGACAGTAACGGCACACCGCTGGAGACCGGCGATGCCGTGACGGTGATCAAGGACCTCAAGGTCAAGGGGTCGTCTATGGTCATCAAGCAGGGGACTAAGGTCAAGAGCATTCGCCTGACGGAGAACTCCGAGGAGGTCGATTGTAAGATCGACGGCAGCAGCATTGTGCTGAAGACCTGCTTTCTGCGCAAGGGTTAAGCTGGAGAGAAAAGATTACAGACCACAGACTAATAAAAGATAAGAAGCTATGGCTGAAGATTTCTTGGGTTACGATGACCTTGCTGCAATGGCATTTATTCGCAATCATATCCCACAGGAGATGAAGGAGCTGCTCTCGGACGATGATATTATCTACTTTGTGGACCTCATTAGCGACTTCTACGAGAGCCGTGGCTTCGTGGGCGAGGATGTGGACGAAGACGCTACGCTCGAGTTTGACGAGGAGGAACTGCTAGACTATGTCGTCAAAAATGCGATGAAGGATGAGGTGGGCAAGTTCGACCGCGACCAAATTCGCTTCGTTGTGCAGGCAGAGCTGGCTTATTGCGACTCGATTAACCTCTTTGAGGAAGACTGACGATGGGGAAGAATAAGCTGGCGAAGTTTGCCCAGATGGAGGGCTATCCCCACGTGTTTCAATATCCTTGGGCAAGGCTTCAGACGGAGGCATTTCCCCACAAAGGTCGTTGGAGGGAGGTCTTCTTTGGGAATGATAACCCTATCGTGTTGGAGCTTGGTTGCGGCAAGGGTGAGTACACCGTGGGGTTAGGACGTAAGTTCTCCGATAAGAACTTCATCGGCATCGATATCAAGGGAGCGAGGATGTGGGCTGGGGCAACCGAAAGTCACGAGGTAGGGATGACGAATGTTGCTTTCCTGCGTACCGAGATCGAGCTATTGGAGCATTTCTTCGCCGAGGGCGAGGTGGATGAGATATGGATCACTTTTCCCGATCCGCAGATGAAGAAGACCTCCAAGCGGTTAACCTCCACGGGCTTTATAGCTCGCTATGCTCGTCTGCTGCGCCCCGAGGGTGTGGTGCATCTCAAGACGGATAGCCCCTTCCTTTACACCTACACTCGGGCGATGATAGAGTTGAATACCCTCAAAGTGCATGCCGATACGAGCGATCTTTATTCGGGCGATCTAGTGAGTGACATCCTTGAGATTAAGACGTATTACGAGCGTCAGTGGTTGAGCCGTGGGCTAACGATCAAGTATCTCGCCTTTGAGCCGCAGAGGGTGGAGGCGTACGAGGAGCCTGATATTGAGATAGAGCCTGATAGTTATCGCAGCTTTGGTCGCAACGCTCAAATAACCTCATAGCACGGCACTAGAGTTGTTGCCATCGGATATCGGCTTCGGTTACGTACTTGAGTGTACGCTGCTCTCGTCAGCCTCGCCCTCTGCGCTTAGCTATTACTGCGCTCTGAGGCTATTTGTGTGAGGAGGTGTATAGCACTAGCGTCGTTATAAGACAAGAGGCCCCGAGAGAATACTTTTGTATTCTCTCGGGGCTTCGTTTGGGGTTCAAGCCTCACAGCGTGCTATTTGATAGGCAGACGCTCCCAAAGGGGGCGAGGGATGAGCCGCCAAAGTCCAACGAGGAGGCGGTATCGCCAGTCGATTATGCGGATGCTTTTGCCCTTGTCGATGGCTCGGACTATGGCACGAGCCACAGTAGGAGCTGTCATTATCATCGGGAAGTGTGCGCCCGATAGGAGGGGAGTAGCTACGAAGCCAGGGCGAATGTCCGTAATGCGCACATTACTTAGCCCACGGATGGCGCAGAGCTGGCGCAATGCCTGCAGGTAGGTCGCTTGATAGGCTTTGCTGGAGGAGTAAGCCGCTGCACTCCCCAAGCCACGAGTGCCAGCAACGGAACTGATGGCTGCGATATGTCCGTCACCTTGTGCTGCAAAGAGGTTGAATATGTGTCCTACGGCACGAGTAAAGCCGAAGACATTCACTTCGTTTGTTTGCTGCTCTAGCTCTTCGTTAAGACCGATGTTTTGCCAGCCAATGCCCGAGCTGTGGAGGTAGAGGTCTAGCCCGCCAAGCTCCTCGATAAGGCGATCGAGGAGGCGAGTGCACCCCTCGTCTGTGAGGTCGATGCTTTCGATGATGATGCGTTCGGGGGCGAGCTTTTGTAGCTGTAGAAGCGGCTCTAGTCGCCTTGCTGCTAGACCGACCTGATAGCCTCGTGCGATGTATAGCTTTGCTAGCTCTAGCCCGATACCCGAGCTAGCTCCCATAATGATGACGCGTTTGTTAGCCATTGGGTTATGCTTTGTGAGGGGTGAAGCCTAGGACTGCGAGGGCTACATCTAGCTCGGCATCGCCTGTGGGCTGGTAGGTGTAGGCGGAGGTTTCCCTCGGATAGTGATAGCTGCGCCGTAGGGCTTCAAAGGCTGTGGGTTGCGCCTTGAGCCGCTCCGTGAGGGGCGCAAGGTCTAGGACATGGTGCATCGCGTGGCGTAGGGCGACCTCCTTGGGAGAACTGATTCGTAGAGGTTGCTTAGGCTGTTCCAAGGCTTTAGTGTCGTACAGCCCACGAGTGAGGGGCAGCCCGAAGTGTTGGCACAGTGCCTCGACCGACATATGCGAGCCTCGGAGCTTGCCATCGGCCGAGAAGCCCGCGATGTGGGGGGTAGCGGTGTGGGCTAGGTGAAGCAGCTCGGTACTAGGGTTTGGCTCTCCCTCCCAGCAGTCGATCATGAGGGCCGAGAGCTGCCCAAGGCGTATCCCCCTGATGAGGGCAGCGGTGTCGGTGACTGCGCCACGGCAGGCGTTGATGAGGATGGGCTTGCGCTGGCAGCGACTGACGAAGCCTTCGTCCACGAGGTGGAAGGTTGGGTGTGCACCCTCTCTTGTGAGTGGTGTATGTAGGGTGATGATGTCTGCCTCAGCCCATATTTGCTCCAGTGAGCAGAACCCCTCGCTCCCCTCTCTTTCGGCTCGTGGGGGGTCGTAGAGTAGGGGCTTTAGCCCAAAGGCGGTACAGCGGCTAGCGACCTCACGCCCCACATGCCCCACGCCAATGATGCCGATGGTCTTATCTTCTAACGCTTGCCCCGAGCTGTCGCTCCATGTACTTAGAGCGGAGTAGACCCACTCGGCTACGGCCGTAGCATTGCAGCCAGCGGCACTGCGCACCATGATACCCGAGCGAGCGCAGAAGTCTAGGTCGATGTGATCCATACCTGCCGTGGCTGTGCAGATGAGACGTACGCTACTTCCCTTGAGTAGCTCTTCGGTGCAGGGGGTAATGCTGCGCACGATGAGGGCATCTGCCCCCGAGATACTTTGGGGTGTGAAGTCTCTATTCTCTAGCCTTGTGAGCCTTAGCCCCTCAATCACAAGCCCCTCAAGGTAGGGGATAGAGCTCTCGGCAATGACGTGTATCATAGTGCTTGCTTAAAAATAAATAGTGCTGCAAAACGAGGTATGCCTACGTCTTGCAGCACCGCCCTTGGGCTTGTATTGCACTAAGCCTGACCCTCTGGCATGGCGTTGGGGCTGCCCTCAAGCTCCTCAGCGAGGAAGATCTTGCCAAACTGCTGCTCGTGTGCATAGACGTGTTGCCCGAGTAGGTTCAGAAGACGTTTCGTGTTGGCAGGGTTTAAAATCACACGACTATGTACTTTGGCAGAGTGTCTCCCTGGGATCATACGCACGAAGTCAATGACAAACTCCTCGGGCGACTGCGATACGAGTGCCATATTGCTGTAGATACCCTCGGCGATGTCTTCAGGTAGATCGATCTTGAATTCTACGGCTGATGATTCATTACTCTCCATAAGCTTTAAAAATTAGTTGTTCGTATATCTTCCTTTGCCTCAAAGGTAGCAAAATCTCATCAAAAGAGCGATGACTAAGCGCAGTGAAATAGGGTTGTATACTTCTATCTTTCGTGGTGTTTCGTCGAGGATCGAACTCTCGTTCTACTCGTTCTGGGCTTCAGTACATATCTCTTGAAAATCGTATGCCTAAAAGTCTCGAAATTAACCTCATCGTTTTGTGAAGATGATTTGCTAAGTTTGTAGAGTGGTGCTGTCTGAGAGACCTTAAGTGCTAATCCGTTTCCGCCCGAGGCTCAAAGTTCTTGAGGCGCCACCACTAGGATAGCAACACTAACCCTTAATAGTATTAAGGTAATGAAAACAAGAGAAAAATTGAGCCGTTGGCTCTTAATTTCTCTTTTCGTGGGATTGATGTGGACTTCCTGTGCCAAAGAGGAGATTGCTGTGCTGGATGTGCCTACTGCATCATCTAAGCAAGTTATGCAGACGCAAGACGCGCCTTCCCTCTTCCTCACCGAGGAAGAAGCCGAGGTGCAAGCCTCCGACCTCTACGCAGCGTTCTTTGCGGACGAACTGCGCTCGAGCCATCCGCCCCGAGTAGAGAATGTTCGCCTGCTTGATCCTTTCCGCTCTACGCAAGACTCCTCGGGCGGTATCTATGTGGTGAACTTTGAGAACAATGGTGGCTACATTATGATGGCAGAGCATCGCCACGGTGAGCCAATCCTCGCTGCTTGTCCTCAGGGCAATTTCGATCTTGACAAAGCTCTCGGCAATCCCAACTTCGCTCCCATCCTCGCTAATATGCGTGCCCTCGTTGCTGCTGGTCCACAGCAAGGTAGCCTAGATGGCAAGAGCCTTCCTCCTGATGTGCCAATGCCAGAGCCAGGTGATCCTCATTACCCTGATGCTCCAATAATTCCTAAGCCTCCAGTCGATCCTACTCCTTCGAAGCTTATTCGTAAGCTTATAGGTTATGATTATGGACCGTGGAACGAGGCTCAGGGGATACTAGGGTGAGAATTGAAACAACTACAAGGTATGACGAAAAACGTTTAGTGCATTGCAACTTTGGTTGGGAGGCAGGGAATGTCCCTTTTGTAAATAAATATAGCTACAATGGATATTACTTTAGTGAGGTGTTCTATGCTCGAAAGAACCCGAGTGCTTCTATAGAAAAAGAACTTAGAAGAGCCAAGGAAGGAACGATCGACTTTTTCCGGTATAATCTACAAATATTGACCAATATAGCCCCAAAGCGATGACAACGAAAAGTATAGTGTGGGTAATGCTGGCTGTGTTAGCCAGCGTTGTATTCAGTCGCTGCGGACAGACAGATCCTACAATTGATGGGGGAGATACAGAAGAGAATAGATACTTTTACGACTATATCTTTGGTAGTATTATGGTGCCTAGTCAGTTAAAAATTAAGACGTGGACTCATCCAGTGTATGATAAGGAGTTGAATACGCCAAGGACAAAGTTGTTTCTGGAGTTCGATGGAGAGGTATATAGTGACAGACGGGATACCCCTGCTGTGCCGAAGCCCTTAGAGGAGTTTCGTACCCGTGTGGGTGATGTTTATCGAGTAGATTATTATGAGTCATATCGTCCAGGAGGGGAGGTGGCGATAGGTTTAGGAATCGCTGCGTTGTCTGTAGAGGCTGTGGATGATTATAGCACTGTTTATAAGGCAGGTGCAAGCCTTGCACCTATTACCGAAGTTACCTATTTTTCCTGGGATATAGGTTTGGCGAAGCTAATCTTAGGAGAACGAAAACGTCCAATAGATTTAGAAGAGAAGTATACGAGGATGCTCTCCGATGGTATAGAGCAGTGTCGGGTTCCTTTTCCTAGCTTTATAAAGTTTAATTTTCTAGAAGCACCGAGCCAGCCGCGGGTGAAGCTGCGGTTTGTAGTGACGTTCGACAACGGCTCTCAGCTGGAGTGTACCGAGGAGGTCGAGATCCGCGAGATGATCTAGGGTGATACACCTTCAAAACAATGTAGCGAAGCGAAGAGTATTATATTGCGCTGTTGGCGCTTCTCCATTTTGGAGTACTTTGGCTGTTGCTATTACGAGATATTATGCCCCACGAATGACACACCTTGGTCGTTCGTGGGGCGTAATGTTTGCCATGTTGCTTTGGGCTTTTGCGATATCCAGGGGAAGTTGATAGTGCATTTTATCAGCGATATCGCTTCATCCGTTGTTCATAAATTGTTGTTTGCTTCAAGGGTAACTATAGATCCTTTAGATGATGCTGGAGAGAACTCTTCCTCTAGTAAATGTTTAGTATTAGGCTTATTGGACTTCCGTTAGGCTGATAGTAGGATCGATAGCATTGAGCGAGATGAGTGCTACGTGTGCTGCCTCTTGATGAGCCTCTTTCTTGTTGCGTCCATGTCCTACGCCCACTTTTTTGCCGTCAATGAAGACGGCCGAGATAAATGTGCCTCCTGAGCGTTTAGGTTCTTGTTGCATTTGAAATTCTAAGGGTAAATGGTGCTTTTGTGCCCACTCTAAGAGAAGTGACTTGTAGTTGGTGGTTTGATCCAATAGGCTGTCTTCGAGCTCAAAAAACATAGGGAGTACCTTTTGGATAATAAATCGCTCTGCAACCCTATAGCCTCGGTCTAGGTAGATAGCTCCGATAAGGGCTTCTAGTGTATTGCCATAGACATCAGCACTAAGACTGCTGTTCAGAGCCTCGTGTCCATGTCGGAGGTAGAGGTCTAGCTGCATACGTCTGCCGATGGCGTTATTTACGGCACGTTTGACGATGGCTGAGCGACGTTTGCTCATTTGTCCCTCGGTCCACTCTGGGTACTTTCGATAGAGGTGCCCTGCAATGACAGTCGAGAGCACGGAGTCACCGAGAAACTCTAATCGCTCGTTGTTGAGCTTATTGCCCCCCGTGTCTTGCTCGCTGCAGGAGCTGTGTGTAAAAGCCAGTTTGTAGACCTCCAGATGCCGAGGGTGAAAGCCGAGGGTCTTGTACGAAGGAAGCAGAGGCTTCTCAGTGTGGTTACCGAAAAGCCTCTGTATCCGTTGGATGAAATGACGTATCATGTAGATTGTTTAGAGCTAATCTGGTGATCCGCCCCAAGTCGTTTGCCTACGCGTGAGGATTAGTCTTGATATTTCTTGAAAATCACGCTGGCATTGTGACCTCCAAAACCAAAGGTATTGGAGAGGGCCGCACGCACGGTGCGTTCTTGAGCCTTGTTGAACGTGAAGTTCAGCTTGTAGTCTATCTCGGGGTCGCAGTCATCATCGGCATGGTTGATGGTAGGTGGCACGATATCTGTCTCTACGCTCTTGACAGCTACCATGGCCTCAAGAGCCCCAGCTGCACCGAGGAGGTGCCCTGTCATGCTCTTGGTCGAGCTAATATTGAGCTTATAGGCATGCTCTGCGAAGACATCCTTGATCGCTTTCACCTCCGAGATGTCGCCCACAGGAGTAGACGTACCATGTACGTTGATGTAGTCGATGTCGGCAGGCGTTAGGCCTGCATCTTCGAGAGCATTGCTCATGACGAGCTTGGCTCCTAGCCCCTCAGGATGAGTAGCTGTTAGATGGTAGGCATCGGCCGAGAGGCCTGTGCCCACAAGCTCGGCGTAGATGTGGGCCCCACGAGCCTTGGCGTGCTCTAGCTCCTCTATGACCATACATGCTGCTCCCTCCCCCATTACAAAGCCGTCACGACTTGCAGAGAAAGGACGAGATGCCCCTTGTGGATCATCGTTGCGCGTAGAGAGTGCATTCATCATGTTGAAGCCCCCTACACCCGAGGCACAGATAGATGCCTCTGCTCCGCCTGCGATAATGACATTGGCTTTACCCAAACGGATCAGGTGACAAGCATCGATAAGCGCATTTGTACTGGAGGCACAGGCCGAAGCCGTAGAGTAGTTAGGACCGTGGAACCCATACTTCATAGATATATGACCTGCAGCGATGTCTGAGATCATCTTAGGGATGAAGAATGGATTGAAGCGTGGGCCTCTCTCCTGATCATACCCAAGCACTTCTTCTTCAAAAGTGCGTAGCCCTCCGATACCAGAGGCAACGATGACACCAACCTTGTTTTTGTCGACCTGCTCTAGGTCTAGTTTGGAGTCTGCTAGGCACTCGTCAGCAGCTATCATAGCGAACTGAGCATAGCGGTCAAGCTTACGTGCCTCCTTGCGATCCATATAGTCACCTACGTTGAAGTCCTTAACCTCACAAGCAAAGTGGGTCTTGTGCTTGCTTGGGTCGAATAGAGTGATGGCCGAGGCTCCACTCCGTCCAGCGACAAGGCCTTCCCAAGTCTCGGGAGCAGTCTTGCCAAGTGGCGAGATAGCACCCAGACCTGTGATGACTACTCTCTTGAGTTCCATCGAAATAAGAGAAGTAAGGGATTAAGCCTGCTTAGACTCGATGTAGCTGATCGCGTCACCTACAGTCTTGATCTGCTGGGCATCTTCATCGGGGATTGACATGCCGAACTCCTTCTCAAAGTCCATGATGAGCTCTACAGTGTCTAGAGAGTCTGCACCTAGGTCGCTAGAGAAGTTCGCCTCACGCGTTACCTCAGAAGCATCGCAGTTGAGCTTGTCAACGATGATTTCTCTCACCTTTTCTTCGATCTGTGACATAATGTTCTTGTTTTTAAGTTTGAAAATCAAATTCTATTTAAATACGTATCACTTAATCTTGCGTTGGTCTTCTCCAGTGTGTAACTATGCTGATTGCTTTTGCACACATTGATGAGATTTGCGCACAAAGATACTCGTTTTTTATTAATAAACCATATTGAACGTCTTTTGAGATGAGGTGAATGGGTAGGGTGTCTTTCTCTACTTTTTCTGGGACTATAGAGCTTGCAGGGGTGCTCATTCTAGGCCGTAAAAATACACCCCCCATTTTTGGAAAAAATGTTCCCGAACTTTTTTCTCGGAGTTCCCGAACTTTTTCCAAAAAGTTCGGGAAGTTTTTTTTGAAAGTTCCCGAAGATTTTTTGTCTAGACAGGGTGGTTTTTAATTGTCTTTTATACAATGGTTTATGTGTATCCGTTTAGGTGATGATATTGTCTAGAACCTGCATATGACTTTGGTGTCGCTGTCTCGAAACTATATAGTAGAAGTACGGCAGTCGTGGAAATAATGATTGAAAGTTTTGTTGGTGTAGATTTGGCAATTACGAGTAAAAGATATACCTTTGCAGAGCAAAATGAGGACGGGATGTAGCGCAGTCCGGTTAGCGCACCTGCTTTGGGAGCAGGGGGTCCCAGGTTCGAATCCTGGTATCCCGACCATAAAATGCGAGGTCAGAACTTAGTTCTGGCCTCGCATTTCTTATTTCGTTTGTGAACTTGACTTTAGGTGTGATGCCATAAGCGATCTTGGTCATCTCAGTTGAGATATGAACTTAAGATGATAGCTTGGTTCGTACAAAGTCTTTTGCTGGGATGCAGCTAGTTTTGTAGAGCTGATAGATAGGTCGATGTTTGGTTTAGGTAGAGCGCATCTATGCTCATCTTTGTTTTGTTTATTAGGCAAAATAAATTATTTGAGCCTATCATAAAAGCCCTGGGCCAAAGAGTTTTGCTCTTTGGCCCAGGGCTTTTATTCTCTAGAGGCTAAGCCGAGAGGGCTTAGCCTTCTGGGATAGCGGTTTAGCTTAGGATAGTTTTTCCTTGAGTGCTGCTAGTACATCGAGGTCACCGAGCGTAGCTTTCTCATTGGCGTTGTTAATCGTAGCTGACGTTGGGTTAGCTGTAGCCTGAGAGGCCTTGGCTTCTGCGCGCTCTGCACGACGCTCTGCACGCTGTACATCCTCAAAAACACGGCTGTGAGATACGATGATGCGACGACCATCCTTGTTGAACTCAATTACCTTGAACTCTAGCTCCTCGTCCTTGCTTGCGACAGAGCCGTCTTGCTTGACTAGGTGCTTGGGCGTAGCGAAGCCTTCTACTCCATGAGGTAGAGCCACGATGGCACCCTTCTCAAGCTGTTCGGTGATAGTTCCTTGGTGGATAGTTCCTGGCTTGAAGATGGTTTCGAATACATCCCATGGGTTCTCTTCGCACTGCTTGTGTCCGAGGCTTAGGCGACGATTTTCCTTGTCAATCTCAAGTACCTGGATCTCCATGTCTGCACCCACCTTGGTGAACTCAGCAGGGTGCTTAACCTTCTTCGTCCAAGATAGGTCGCTGATATGTACTAGACCATCTACACCCTCTTCAATCTCAACGAAGACACCGAAGTTGGTGAAGTTGCGTACGCGACCTGTGTGGCGAGAGCCAACAGGGAAACGGTTCTCAATGCCAGCCCATGGGTCCTCCTTGAGCTGTTTGATACCGAGGCTCATCTTGCGGTCTTCGCGATCGAGCGATAGGATGACAGCTTCGATCTCTTCACCAACGTGCAGGAAGTCCTGAGCTGAGCGCAGGTGTTGCGTCCAAGACATTTCAGAGACGTGTACTAGACCCTCAACGCCAGGGGCAACCTCTACGAACGCACCATATTCGGCTACAACAACGATCTTACCCTTGACCTTGTCTCCCACTGTGAGGTTGGCATCTAGGGCATCCCATGGGTGGGGTAGAAGCTGCTTGATACCAAGGGCGATGCGCTTCTTGTCTTCGTTGAACTCGAGGATAACAACGTTGATCTTCTGATCAAGCTCTACCACCTCGCTTGGGTGACCTACGCGACCCCAAGATAGATCCGTGATGTGCACGAGGCCATCCACGCCCCCGAGATCAACAAATACACCGTACGAAGTGATGTTCTTAACGACACCTTCGAGTACCTGACCCTTCTCGAGCTTGCTGATGATCTCAGCTTTCTGAGCCTCAAGCTCCGCTTCAATGAGAATCTTGTGAGACACGACTACGTTGCGGAACTCGTGATTGATCTTCACGATCTTGAACTCCATGGTCTTGTCTACATAGGCGTCGTAGTCGCGGATTGGACGAACGTCAATCTGTGAACCAGGTAAGAAGGCCTCAATACCGAAGACATCAACGATCATACCACCCTTTGTGCGACACTTAACATAGCCCTTAACCACTTCGTCCTTCTCTAGAGCCTCCTGAACGCGCTCCCAAGAACGCGCCGCACGAGCCTTGCGGTGGCTAAGGATAAGCTGTCCCTTTTTGTCTTCTTGGCTCTCAACAAATACCTCTACCTCATCACCAACTTTAAGGTCGGGGTTGTAGCGGAATTCGCTTGCTGAGATAGCTGCCTCGCTCTTGAAACCAACATTAACGATCACTTCACGCTTGCCGATCTTCATGACCTTGCCGACAGTCGTTTCGTTCTCCTTAATGTTACTCATTGTGCCTTCATAGGCAGTCATCTGCTCCTCACGAGATGTAGCGCATACGCTTGCGCCCTTCTCAAACTCGTCCCAGTCGAAGCCGTCTACGGGGACGATCTTTTCATTAAAATTGTTCATAATTAAATAATAACACACGCTCTTTTGCTCATCTCTAGGCAGTACATCATATGATATTACTGCTCAAAGCCGTCAAAATTGCCACAAAGGTAAGAAATTATCTTCATTGTATCACCGACTTAGGTCCGAATTCTTGGGTGTTTGATACTCATCTCGAAAGAGTTTTGTATCGGCCTAGGTGAATGTATAGAAGCGACGCTCTGAGCTAAGATGAAAGGAGTGCTAAGACAGAGTAGGAATGCCGCGCCTCTAGGCTCCCAACTCAGCGATGCGCATCTCTATTTGTTTCAGTTCATCTCGAAGACGTGCGGCTTCAATGAAGTCGAGTTCGGCCGCGGCTTCGAGCATTTTGGCCTTTGTTGTGTCGGCTAGTCGCTGTAGGCTTTCAGCACCTGCTTCGGAGAGGATGGGATCTATTGCTCTTCCCTGGGGTTCAACATAGGTACCATTGGGAGGGTTGAACTCCTGCTTCCAGACGGAGGTTGCATTCTTGACGATTTGATGAGGAGTGATACCGTGTGCCTTGTTGTAGGCGATCTGCTTGTGCCTGCGCCTCTCGGTCTCTTCGATAGTTAGGCGCATGCTCTCTGTTATCTTGTCGGCGTAGAAGATAACCCGCCCATGTACATTGCGGGCTGCACGCCCTGCTGTTTGGGTCAATGAACGATGAGACCGAAGGAAGCCTTCTTTGTCGGCATCTAGGATAGCAACCAGTGCTACCTCGGGCAAGTCGAGCCCCTCACGTAGGAGGTTTACACCAATGAGCACCTTATAGGTTCCAGACCTAAGCTCCTCCATGATGCGGATGCGGTCGAGGGTATCGACATCGCTGTGGATGTAGCTCGTGGGTATTTGATGGCGAATGAGGTACTCCGATAGCTCTTCTGCCATGCGTTTGGTTAGCGTGGTAACCAGTACCCGTTGGTCAAGGGCGATACATTGGGCAATTTCTTCCTCAAGGTCGTCTACTTGATGTTCTGTGGGGCGCACTTCGATGGGTGGGTCGAGCAGGCCTGTGGGGCGAATGAGTTGATCTACTACAACACCCTCGCACTGCTCCAGCTCATATTCGGCTGGCGTAGCACTTATGTAGAGTGTTCGGGGGGTGAGGCTGGCAAATTCATCAAAGGTCAACGGACGATTGTCGAGGGCAGCAGGCAGGCGAAAGCCGTACTCTACGAGGTTAGTCTTGCGGGAACGGTCTCCGCCATACATCGCCCGAATCTGAGGTATAGTCACGTGGCTCTCGTCGATGACCATTAGGAAGTCCTTGGGGAAGTAGTCCAAGAGACAGAAGGGACGCTCCCCTGCCGTGCGTCCATCAAAGTAGCGAGAGTAGTTTTCGATACCCGAGCAGTAGCCTAGCTCCCGTATCATCTCCATATCGTACGTTACACGTTCGTAGAGCCGCTTAGCTTCGTATACTTTACCGTCCTCCTCTAGCTCTTGTACTCGAGCCCCGAGATCTAAGGCGATGAGACTAAGAGCACGATTGACTTGCTCTTGGGTAGTGACGAAGAGGTTGGCAGGATGGATGACGAGGCTCGTCATCAGATTGTACTCTCGCCCTGTCTTTGGGTCAAAGGAGGCGATGCGCTCAATCTCATCGTCCCAAAATGTGATGCGATAGGCTATGCCGTTGAAGCCCTCGATAGCAGGAAAAACGTCTATCGTATCGCCTTTTACCCTAAAGTATCCGCTTTGGAAGGTCGTGCGGTCATTGATGTAGTAGTTTGCTACGAGGTCACGGGCAAATTGCTCCTGCCCATACCTATTGCCCTGCTTGAGGTAAATAATCTTCTCGGCAAAGGCACTGGGGTCTGCCATACCGTAGAGGCAGGACACGGAGGATACAACGATGATGTCTGTTCGCCCCGAGAGTAGAGCCGCTGTAGCCCGAAGGCGCATCTTCTCTATCTCGGCGTTGATGGCCATATCCTTCTCTATATAGGTATCGGAGTGAGCGATGTAGGCCTCAGGCTGGTAGTAATCGTAGTAAGAGACGAAGTACTCGACGGCATTATCTGGGAAGAATGCCTTGAGCTCGGCGTAGAGCTGAGCCGCCAAAGTCTTATTATGGCTGAGTACTAAGGCCGGTTTGCCAAGACGAGCGATGACGTTGGCTGCGGTGAAGGTTTTTCCTGAGCCTGTTACCCCGAGGAGGGTCTGAGCAGGTTGACCAGCTTGGAAGCCTCGTACAAGCTGTTCGATAGCCTCTGGCTGGTCTCCTGTGGGGCGAAAGCGAGATGTGAGTTGATAGTTCATTATAGCATCTTTGATTGAGTCTAGACGCTTAGTGCGCTGGGCTCGGTGCAACCCTACCCTCTTAGCAGTAAAGTATTCTCAGGTATCGGAGATAGGCGTATAATCTGAGCCGTGGTTTGTGAGAGACTAGGTTGATATTAGCCCGATGATATGAGAAGCCAACATGGCTCGAGAAGCGCCCCATGAATAACTGATGGGGAGCCATCTAAGATAGAGCCATGACTACTGAGCCCACACAACGGAGAGTAGAGTGGGGGGCTCCGCCTGAGGTATCAAAGGCTACCTCCCTAAGTGTTGCGCGCCCTTAGTAATTGACAAGCGCCTTGACCACTAGCTTGCGGATGCACCCTTGACCAATGAGTGGGGCGTGGGCATCCTCGGGATAGACGATGGCGAACTGCCCAGGCTTGAGGTCTATATAGCTAGAGGCAGGCTGCTCCCACAGCATATAGTCTTCCTGCTCATTGTATACTTTGCTTGGCTCGCCACAGTCCTCGATGGCTCGCCAGCCGATGCGCTCCTGCCCCTCGAGTAGTACATGAATGTCGAGGTACTGTCGGTGCGCCTCGAGCGGCATGCTGCTTGCTTGTCGTCCTTCGGACTGCACATTGTTGATAAAGAGCTTATCTCCGTCAAGCGTTATACGCTCGAGTGGTGCAGTGAGCAAATCGTGTTCCTTGATGAAAGCAAATACTCGGGCGAAGGCTGGGTGTAGCCCCTCGATACGCTCCGAGTGCGCTAGACTTCCTACTATCATATCTTGTCCATTTATAATTTAAGTGGGTGTGAGTTCCAAAATTAACTATTTGGTTCATCCTGCCAAGCAGATCTCAAGACCTAGAAAGTCCACTTGGCGGCAAGGGTCGGGATAACCTGCCAGTGACCTGTGCGAACGGGGAAGTTGTAGCTAATCTCTACCTCACCGCCCACACTCAGTGGCGGATTGCGTTCGCCCCACAGGGCTTGCAGGTTTAGCCACAGCTGCGGTTCGCTAATGACTGTCAGCATAGTATCGCCATGAGTATCCCTGTCGCCCCAAAGGTCTACAAAGCCATTGAAAGTTACGAGCCGCCCACGAGAGTGCCAGTACCACACGGAGGTTAGCTGCCAGGAGTGCGGATTTTGCTTACGAGCTAGGTGCTTATACATCGGAGTAAGGGTAATACCATAGCGATAGTCCTTGGCATTGTAGGTATAGGTGCCACCAATGAGGTAAGCATCATCGTAAGAGAATGCATTGTTTAGCCCGCCATTGTACTCGAGGTGAAGGGAGAGCGGAGATTGCCACAGACGTATCTCACGAGCAACTTCCCAGTAGGCTGATTGGATGCCCGAGGCTTGGTAGTTCATATCTACAAAGAAAAAGGTATTGCCCCAGCGATCGGGCTTGAATAGCTCTATGGTGGTGGTGAGTGCTGGTCGGCCTGCGAGGTCCCTGTCGAGGGAGCTGCCGAGGTCGTAGTGTAGCTGAATGTTTTGCGCCTGTAGGGAGAGGGCAGCGAGTGTGATGAGGCAAGCGAGAATAATGCGTTTCATTGTTTTGTATCAAATAAGTGTTTATGCCGACTAGTTTGTTGCCTTAGCCTCTTTGGGGTAGGGCAGGACAAGGTTGAGTAGCACCGCTACAATGGCAGAGAGACCGATGCCCGAGAGCGAGAAATTGCCCATTTGCAGGACAGCGCCACCAATACCTGTAGTGAGGGTTACGGATATGATGACTACATTGCGTGGGCTAGCGAGATTGACCTTACTACTGAGGAGGCTACTAATCCCAGCCCCAGCGATTGTGCCGAAGAGCAGCAGCATGATCCCCCCGAGGACTGCACTGTCGATGCTCTTGAGCAGGGCGCTTACCTTGCCAATCATGGAGAACATGATGCCCGTTACGGCAGCAATGCGTAGGACAACTGGGTCGGTTACCTTAGTGAGCGACATGGCGCCAGTGACTTCGGAGTAGGTTGTTACGGGGGGCGCTCCGATGAGCGAGGCGAAGAGGCAGGCCAAGCCATCGCCCAGCATCGTGCGGTGTAGCCCAGGCGAATGGATGAAGTTCTTGCCCGCTACATTATTTACCACATAGACATCGCCAATATGTTCGATGACAGGGGCGATAGCCACAGGGATCATGAAGAGAATAGGCTCCCACGCCCAGCTTTCGGGTAGGATGAGCTGAGGTAGAGCAAACCAGTTTGCCTCGGCAATAGGGGTGAGATCGACTTCAAAGAAGAGGAGGTCGACTAGGTAGCCAGCGATGATACCGCAAAAGATGGGTATGAGTTTCAATATACCTCGGGCATAGAGCGTCACAGTGATGGCCACCGAGAGGGCAATGATAGCTAGTATCCAATTGGTTGCTGCCATACCTACTGCAGCCCCCGAGAGCGAAAGCCCAATGAGCATGATGATCGGCCCGATAACTACAGGAGGAAAAAGTTTACTAATGAAGCGAATGCCGAATGCCCGAATGAGGGCGGACATACCGATATAGACTAGGGCTACGCCAAGGATTCCGAAGAGTGCGCCCGATAGTCCGTACAGCTCGGTTGCACTCTTGATGGGCGCAATGAAAGCAAAGCTACTACCAAGGAAGATAGGTACTTGTCCCTTGGTGATGAAGTGGAAGATAAGGGTGCCTATACCTGCCGAGAAGAGGGCGGTCGAGGGGTCTAGCCCGATAAGTAGAGGTACGAGTACGATCGCTCCAAAGGCTACGAAGAGGTACTGCACGCCCACGAGCGTTTTGCGTCCAGGGCTTAGGTTTGATGGTGTCATGGGGCTATACAATAATATGATGTGTATATATAGGTATGCCAATGCCCCACTAGTGGGCTGTCTCCCTTGTGGGAGCTGCTCTCTAGTGGGGCATATCAGGCGAAATCGACTCGGAGATTATTGCTGCTCCTTGCCCTTGGCGTAGGCTTCCATCGCCTCGTAGCTCATGGCCATAGAGCTAAACCCACCATCATTGAAGAGGTTCTGCATCGTGATTTTGCGCGTCAGGTCGCTAAAGAGTGTAATGCAGTAGTCAGCGCAGTCGTCAGCATCGGCATTACCCAGGGGAGAAACGTCTTCGGCAAAGTGCAGGAGGTCTATCATGCCCTTGACACCATTGCCAGCTGTCGTCATTGTAGGCGACTGAGACACTGTGTTGATGCGTACACCTTTCTCCCGACCATAGTAGTAGCCAAAGCTGCGCGCGATAGACTCGAGGAGGCTCTTCGCATCCGCCATGTCTCCATAGCCGAGGAATATCCTCTGGGCAGCGATATAGGTCAGGGCTACCACCGAGCCACCCTCAGCGATAGCATCGAGCTTTTTGGCCGTCTGGAGCATTTTGTGGAATGATACAGCCGAGATGTCTAGCGTAGTCGAGAGCATTTTGTAGTCGAGATCGTCATAGCTGCGCCCCTTACGTACGTTGGGGCTCATGCCGATAGAGTGGAGGACGAAGTCCACAGGAGAGCCAAAGGTCTCCATAGCCGTCTTGAAGACTAGCTCGAGGTCTTCGAGACTTGTGGCATCGGCAGGGACTACCTTTGCGCCTAGCTTCTCGCCAAGCTCACTGAGCTGCCCCATGCGTACCGCTACTGCGGTGTTTGTTAGGATGATCTCTGCACCCTCTTCTACGGCGCGCTCAGCCACACGCCAAGCAATTGACTGTTCGTTTAGGGCTCCGAAGATAATCCCCTTCTTACCCTTGAGTAGGTTGTAACCCATAATATTTGTTTTAATAGTGTTATCTATCCTGCGACTTAGTCGCTTTGACCTGCACAAAGATAGCCATTTTGAGCAAAGTATGTCTTTGCATTTGCTTTACTACCTCGCTACTTTGCGCTCGTGGCCGAATGGGAACTCCGCAGAGGGCGTGTGCATACGGCTCATTTCTCGCTGCATTTGGCGTAGCTTCTTGGGGTAACGGTCGGCCAAATTGGTTGTCTCACCGATGTCTTCCCTTAGGTTGTAGAGCTCATAGCGAGGGTTACCCTTGTCTACATCTAGGGCAATGAGCTTCCACTGCCCACGCCTTAGTGCCATCTTGCCCCCCTCCTCATGAAACTCCCAGTAGAGGCCGCGCTCCTTGTGGCACTTGCTACGCCCACGCCAGGTGGAGAGGAGCGAAACGCCTGAGGTAGGCTGCGTTGCTTTCTGTCCCAAAAGCTGAGCAAAGGTGGGAAGGAAATCCCAAAATGCCCCAGGCGTATCGCTCACGCTACCAGCAGGCACTTGCCCTGCCCAGCGCACGATCATAGGTACACGGATACCGCCCTCATAGAGGTCACGCTTAACACCTCGGAGTGGGCCATTACTGTCGAAGTACTCAGGATTGGCTCCGCCCTCCGTATGCGGGCCATTGTCGCTGGTGAAGACAATGAGCGTTTTGTCCTCTAGGCCGAGTCGCTTGAGCTCTGCCACCAGTTCGCCCACATAGTGGTCGAGCTTACCCACCATAGCTGCAAACGAAGCGTGCGCATCGGGCGTGCTGGGATAGTCGCCCTTGTATTGGCTCTGCCATGGGCGTGGTGTTACCTTACCCTCGTATTGGCGGTAGATCTCATCGTGGGGCAGGTTCAGCTCGGCATGGGGCAGCGTGTAGGTCATCATGGCGAAGAACGGCTTGCCCTGTTGCCCAGCCTTACGGATGAAGTCCAAGGCGTTCTTTTGAATCAGCTCGGGTGCATACACGCCCCGGGCATCATCTTTGTTCTCTGGTAGCGATACCTTGGTGCGGTCGCTCCACAGATGCTCGGGATAATAGAGGTGCGACACACGCTGACAGTTGTAGCCGTAGAAACGGTCGAAGCCTCTATCGAGTGGCTCTGCCCCCGACCCTGGGAAGCCTAGCCCCCATTTGCCGAAGAGGCCCGTGCGATAACCTGCGCTCTTGAAGAGCGTGCCAAGGGTAGTGCGGTCCGCCATTGGTGCCTGCCCCTCGGGCTGGATCTCTTTGTTGCCTCGTATCTTGGTACGCCCCGTGTGCAGTCCTGTCATGAGCGAAGCCCTAGAGGGCGCACTCACCGAGCAGCCTGCATAGAAGTCCGTGAAGCGAACGCCCTCCCTTGCTAGGGCATCGATGTGGGGCGTTTGTATAATCTGCTGACCGTAGCAACCCACATCTCCATAGCCGAGGTCATCGGCAAGGATGAAGATTACATTCGGGCGCTCTGCCGTCTGAGCTTGAAGCATACCCATAGATCCGAGCAGCACCATTGGCAGTGTAAGCTGTTTTTTCATTTTGTTTCGTTTTTGTGAGTTAAGCAGAGCCTCTATGGCTGTGGAGCGTATGGTGCCATATTGTTGAGACCTGACTAAGTTTGCAGACAAAGATAGCGTCTATGGTGTAAATGTAGTCGAGCGAAGAGCTCTCAAGGTAGCGAAATCTGAGCAGATTTTCGGCCCAAGTTTCTCTGGGTTTAGTCGTGTCTGTTAAATTGCTTGTTTTTAGATGATTATCTTTGTTCCTCATGGAGGCGAAAAATCTTCGGGAACTTTCAAAAAAAACTTCCCGATCTTTTTGGAAAAAGTTCGGGAACTCCGAGAAAAAAGTTCGGGAACATTTTGTGAAAAGATGGGGGGTCTCTGCAATTTGTTCTGGATAAGGAAATTAGGTATCTTTGGGCGCGGTTGTGTAAATTGAGGCCGTGATGTGTGCCGATTTTGTCGTTTGAGGGCTATTTCTGGGGAAACTTTGTCATGAGAAAATCTTGCACTCTGCCTCTAGGACCTTTGTTTTTATTTGCTCTTGGTCTTGATTTTAGAAAAAATCTCAGGTCGGTGTTTTTGTCTTGGAGGCCATTTTGAGGCATAAGTAACGGATTGTGGCCCTTGTAGATGTCAAAAGGCGAGAAAAAGCTTGAAAATAAAAACGCATTGCCTCTGAGAGACTTTTATCTCCTTGAGCCTTGAGGCTTGGCATCCGATAAATGATTATTTTTGGCAACATCATCAGGGGTGAACCCGAGCATCGAGATACATTGTAAGCCTATGATCAATTCGCCGAGTGATGTCATCGAGCTAACCAGAGCGATGGCGGTTAAGAAATATAAAACTTCTACCTTGAGGCTTATCCTCCTGGGAATGCTTGCTGGTGTCTATATCGCTATGGGAGGGTTGCTCTCGTTGATGACCTCGGCAGGTATGGCTGGGTATGGAGTGGATAACCCCTTCCTCCCAAAGCTCCTTAGTGGGGCCACATTTCCCGTGGGGCTTATGTTGGTGCTGCTTGTAGGGGCGGAGCTGTTTACAGGCAATACCGCTTACTTGATGCCTGCAACCCTTAGGGGCGATGTGCCGCGCTACTATTGGCTAAAAAATTGGTCGATAGTCTTTGTGAGTAACTTCGTGGGGGCATTTCTTTTCGATTATCTACTCGTCTATCGTACAGGGGTGCTTGCCCCTGAGGTGTATCGAGACTATCTGCATCATTTGGCAGAGTATAAGGTTGGGCAGACGATGGAGCAAATATTTCTGAAGGGTATCGGAGCTAATTGGATGGTGTGCCTGGCCGTATGGCTTGGCTTCTCCGCCAAAGATATGCTTGGACGCTTGGTTGGCATCTGGTGGCCAGTGATGGCGTTTGTTGCCATTGGTTTTGAACACTCTGTGGCTAATATGTTTTATATACCCACAGCCATACTCTATGGTGCACCCATAGGATGGGGCGACTTTTTGCAGTACAATCTGCTCCCAGCCACCCTAGGTAATATCGTTGGTGGAGCTCTCTTGGTGGGCATGGCGTACGCTTATATAACGAAAAGCAAAGACTAAAGCTATGATACAATACGTTATAGTCATGATAATAGCTCTTGTAGTCCTAGTCTATACGGCTTGGCGCTTGTACAGGCTGCTCTATGCCCCCAAGACCGATGGCGGTTGTCATGGGTGTGATGGCTGTGGCCTGAAGAAGCGTGCTCATGGTGAAAATTGATAACTAAGTAAATAATGAGGAATGATGAAGTCAGTACGATGGACGAGTGTCGCCCTTGTGTGTCTACTCGTTGGACTATCCCCAGGGACGTTGCTGGGGCAAAGCCCACAGACATCCCCGAGGGGAGCTCAGCGGGAAGACCTGATCATCCAAGGGGTCGTCAAAGAGCCAGACGGTCAGCCCGCTATAGGGGCGACCATTAAGGTCAAGGGAACGAACCTAGGGGGAGCGACCGCAGCCGATGGACGGTTTAGTATCAAGGCAAATAAGCCTAAGGGAGAGATTATAGTCAGCTCTATTGGCTTTGAGACGCAGGTGTTGGCCTATGATGTCAATAGGTCGCTCTCCATAACCCTAAAGGAGGAGGTCAACAAGCTTAACGAAGTCAATATTGTTGCCTACGGCAAGAAAACTACGCGTGAGCTGGTGAGCTCCGTGGCAAGCATCAAGGCGGATGACCTCAAGGGGGCGGTAGCTCCATCTATCGAGAGCCTCTTGCAGGGCAAGATGGCAGGGGTGCAAGTGACACAGGCCTCAGGCTCGCCTGGGGGCGGTGGCTCGGTAATATCTATTCGTGGTATTAACTCGCTGATTGGGAGCAATGGAACGGCCAACAATGGTGCGCCACTCTATGTGATCGATGGCGTACCCGTGCGTGCGAGCGATGCCGCTGGTACGGGGATTAACCCTTTGGCTGGCCTAGACCCTAGTACCATCGAGTCGGTACAGGTACTCAAGGACGCTTCTTCGGCTTCGCTCTATGGCTCTCGTGCCTCTAATGGGGTAATCCTCATTACTACAAAGAAGGGTAAGAGCGGCAGGGCTTCCTTTGATGTAAACGTATCTCAGTCCTTCTCTTGGCTGCCCGAAACGCCAGTGCAGGTAATCGGTAAGGGAGAGCGTGACTTCGCCCTCTTGCTAGCACGCAAATATCGCCTAGCGTATAGCGATGGAGATGAAACTAAACTGCCTAGCAAGCCCGAAGACACTTGGGGCTGGGGTACAAACGGTGCGTACGACTACCTCTGGAACAATGGGCTTATCGGGAACGATGGTCTACCTGCGGCCATGCAGGATTCGCTCAATACCTTCTACAACAATCAGACGAACTGGTGGAAATACTTCTTCCGTCTAGGGCGAGTAACCAAGGCCGATATGAACGCCTCTGGTGGTACGGACAACGTGCGCTACACACTCGGAGGAGGTATCTATGACGAAACGGGGATTATGCTCAACTCGAGCTTCCGACGTGCCAGCTTCCTGACCAACCTAGACCTCAATCTTACGCCCAAGCTAGAGGCGTTTGCTCGCGTCTACCTCTCATACACAGACCGTACGGCAGGGACAGACCGAGGTGTGGCTCAGGGGCTAACTGTAGACCCCAAAGGGACCTCTTCGCTGCTCCCTGGCCGAGGCTCCGAGGCGGAGCGGTTCGCTCTTGAGAAGCTGCAAAGTATTCATCAGAAGAATTCCTCCTATAGTATTAGGCTCAATACGGGGCTAAACTACCAGATTCTCAAAGACCTTCGGCTATCGACCTCGGCAGGGGTAGACCATCATCTGATGCGCTCCAATATCGCTACGCCCGATTTTCTTAATCATCGCAACCTCACTGAGAGCCGTTTCTCAGGGGCGGGGATGTCTCTCTTGCAGTGGGAGAGCGTTGCAGACTACAACTTCCACTTCGGAGGCAATAAGTTTGGCCTGATGCTTGGTGCGGCTCTGACGGGAGAGCGGATGGAGAGTGTAGAGGGCAAAGCTGAGGGCGGACCCTCCAACTCCGTTTACTATATCGGTGATGAGTGGGCTGAGAGCCGAGAGTTTGGAGGTACGGTGGAGCCATTGCATCGCGTCAAGACAGACTATCAGGCGCAGAATATGGTCAGCTTTTGGGGTAGGCTTTCCTATAACTATAAGCAGAAATATTTGGCTGAGTTGGCATTTCGCCGAGATGGTACCAGTGTATATGCCAAGAAGCATCGCTGGGGTACGTTCCCCTCTGTGGGAGCAGGCTGGGTCTTCACCTCCGAGCGGTTTATGAAGCCCCTTTGGTGGCTCAGCTTTGGTAAGCTAAGAGGCTCGTGGGGACGCTCAGGTCAGAAGCTTGATAATCCATATCTGGCACAAGCGCCTATGGAAATATATAACCATTTTCTCGGAGTTCCAGGCCTTATCCCCAGCATTTCAGCCAATAGCGATATGACTTGGGAGGAGAGCGATCAGGTAGACCTTGGGATGGACCTCTACTTCATGAATCAAAAGCTTCGTCTCAAGGTGGATTACTATAATAAGTACTCGCGTAACCTCCTATTACAAGTGCCTCTGCCTGGTAACGTATATCTCAAACAAGTGGCGTGGCTCAACTCGGGAGCGGTATCAAATGAAGGGCTTGAGCTGGAGCTCTCTGCAGATATTATCAAGAAGAAGGACTTTGCCTGGGAGATGAGCTTCAACATTGCTCGTAACTGGAACCTCTTGCGTCAGCTTCCTGGTGGTGTAGATATGGTAGGGAGAGGCATGCGCATGGTCGTGGGTCGTCCTATCTTTGGGTTATATGCTTATAAGAACGAGGGGCTTGTACAGAACGAGAGTGATATCCCTTACTATTATACGCCTACTGGAGAGCGTGTGCCCCTCAGTCTTGGCTCAGAGAACCATCCTCTTGGTTTGGGTGCTCGTAAGCTTAAGGACTTCAATGGTGATGGTAAGATTACCGATGACGATGTTTATTACGTGGGTAGCGTACTCCCTATGGCTTATGGTGGCATTACGTCGCACGTGCAGTGGAAGAACTTTAGCCTCGATGCCTTCTTTAGCTTTAGTCTCGGGCGTAAGATGGTGAACCAGTCACGCTACTCCTCCCTTGCTTTCACCAAGCTCTTTGGTAGCATCCTTGAGGATTACAACAAGGTTACCTTCTGGACCAAGCCAGGCGATGATGCTCTCTATCCTGCTCTAGAGTATGCCGACTCGGGCTACGCGGGACAGTTTGATGCCAGTGTGGATAGTCATATCGAGAATGTAAGCATGCTTCGACTGAGCCAGCTAACTTTCTCGTACGATATGCCCAAGACATTCGTCAGTAAGCTCGGTGTTAAGGGAGCACGTGTGTTCCTGACAGGTGAGAACATCTTCTTGCTACACAATTATTCGGGGGTAGATCCCGAGATTGCGGATCAGTATACAGGTATAGATAATGGGGATAGGTATCCTCTAGACCGTAAGGTGACTCTCGGGCTGAATATCAAGTTTTAGAACAAGCAACAGACCATCATGAAACATTCAAAGATATTGGCACTTGTGGCTAGCCTTTTCCTTGTGGGGTGCAATCTAGATACGCCACCAGAGAACCAACTTACTCAGAGTAATGCTTTTCTTACCGAGCGTGATCTAAATACCACAACTACTGCGATCCACGCTATTATGAACAATGTCATAGCCGACAGCGGTCTGCCTATCTTCATTGATGCTGGAGAGATAAGCAGTGAGGTAGGCCATGGGACCACGGTTAAGCAATGGAATCCTAAGAGTATACTCTCGGGGGACATTGACTGGAAGGGGTTGTACGACTTGATTTTTACAGCGCACATTCTGTTGGATAATATCCACAAGACGGTGGGCTTGCCCAAGGAGCGTGCTGCATATCATAAGGGGCAGGCCTATTTTGCTCTTGGTTTTGCCTACCTCTGTCTTGTTCAGAGGTATGGTGATTGTATCTTACTGGATAACTCAACGAACCTCTCTGCCTATCCTCTCACGCCCCAACTTATGGTGCTAAATAAGGCGATAGAATATGCGCGAGAGGCTTATGGGCTATTACCCATCCACGCTCAGCTTAAGGACTATGCTGGGATAGCCCTGACGGCTAAACAATTTGCCTCGAAGGGTAGTGCTGCAGCCCTGCTCGCTCATCTGTATGCCTGGAAGGGGAGTGTTATTGACAACTATAAGATCAGTAGCGAGCCCTCGTCCGAGGCGTATCGTTTGTCGGCAGAGTATGCCAGCAAGATTATTGATGGAGAGGCAGGTGCTTATCAACTTTGCTCAAGTCCAGAGGAGCTGTGTCAGAAGCTGTCCAACCCAATGCAAGACAATTCTGAAGTGATCTTCTCTGTTATTTTTGACCGTAGTCGTAGTGGCGGTGCAAGTGAATCTCCCCTGCCTACCCGTGGTTACGTGTCCTATCCCGTAGATAAGACCAAGAGTCTTGGTGACCTTACAGAGAGCACAGACTATAGAGTGTATAAGGGTAAGGTAGACGAAGTTTATCCTGAGGCGACAGATGCTCGTCGTAGTGCATATTTCTTTGAGATTGATCAGCCACATCTTGTCAATGGAGAGGATTATGCTTTGCTTTATAAGTGGCGTAGTGCGCTCTATGAGGGCAATAGTACCGATGAGTTTGGGGAGAGCCTGCGCTCTATTGATGCCGATTTTGTGGTTTGGCGTTTGGCTGATATCTATTTGCTGCGTGCCGAGTGCTATGCAAAGCTTGGGCAGGATGCAGAGGCTGTTCGGGACCTGAATGTGATACGTACAAGAGCCGAAGCTACAGCTTATCCCAATAATGGAGAGAACGACCTTAAGCTCGCAATATTCCGAGAGCGGGAGAAAGAATTATTTGCTGAAGGGTGTCGCTATTGGGATGTGCTGCGTGCTGGGTTGTGGAATACGGAGCTTCAGGGTAAGTTTAGGGCACTGAGTGAGGCGGATGTTCTCGGCGGAGCACTGCATTTGCCTAAGCCAGAGTCCGCCTATAAGCACAATGGCATCACGGTGAATACTCAGATTAGGGAGAGTAACTACTGGTCACGTTACAAATAATGTTTAATAGACGAACGAATATCATGATTAGGAAATATATAATGCTTGCCTTAATGGTTCTCTTTGTTTGTGGAGCATTGGCTAGCTGTACTAAGTATAACCTTGTGGAGACGGGCTATGCTCGTGGCAAGCACGATACATCTATGGATAAGTACTTCCAGGGCGATACCTACAATTGGCGACTAACGCGTCAGCTCATTACTTACGCAGGGCTTACGGATATCTTCAGCCAGACTGAGGGAGAGGGGATAACTTTCTTTGGAGTAACGGACCATAGTATCCGCCGTTACCTCCTCCAGATGCAAGATCGGGAGAATGAGGCTGCAGAAGAGGAGGGCAGAGTGGCCAAGAAACTTACTCTAGAGGACATCCCTGTGAATACAGCTAGGGAGATGATCCAGCGGAGTGTCATTAAGGGTCGTTTTATGCTCTCGGATATTCCCTTGGGTAAGCTTACTCCGAATGGAGATGCCCTTAGGGGAGAGGGGGGAAAGGAATATGAAACTCTAGCAGGTTCGAAGCTCTGGATCTATACCTTTCGTGAGCCATACGAGCGTATCCCTGACGCAGGGCCAGTGTCTATCTACGTGGTTTCTGAGGAGCGAGACAAGCGCGTCAAGGTAGCCTCGTCCGACATACAGACACTCACTGGTATCGTACACTCTCTGCCCTACGACTATACTTTGGGAGAGCTATAAATCAGCCTTTTGTTTAGAATACAATTAAGTTTATGATAAAGAATGTATTTGCCTTTGCTTTGCTGCTGTTCCTGCTGGTGGCGTGCAGCAAAGTGCCAGTAGGCTTCCTCAAGACGGAAGATGCTAGCTACAAACCCAGCAAGGTCTATGCCTATCATGAGGTAGAGGAGGGTACGCCATGGAGCAAAGGTGCCCCATTTACTTCGACCGAGATCCAAGGGTTGGCTGGTACGCCACCGATTAGCTTTGAATTCCTCTCCGTTCGAGCTACCGATGGTGGTAGCGAGGCGAAGTTTCTAGAGGCGGTGCGCTCGGGAGGGGTTCAGCTGCGTGGCAGCTATATCCAGCTCTTTCCAGAGGCGGCCAAGACATTGCCCCATGGTATCTATACTATTAGCCTAAAGGTCTATAACGAGGATCATAGTGCTACGCTGAACGATGTCTTTGCATTTGTTGTGAAGAAGGCTCCAGAGGATGGAGACGATGAGTTGTAATGTATTAAAGTCAAAGAATAGGGTTATGAGAAAATGGGTATTGAGCCTTGCTATGTCCCTCTCTGCCTGCTTGGCAGTTCTGGGGCAGGGGAGTAAGCAGGGGATACAATTCTTCGAGGGGACACTAGAGGAGGCCCTTGTGCAGGCTGGCAAAGACAATAAGCTCGTCTTCATTGACTACTATGCCACGTGGTGTGTACCATGTAAAAAGATGGATAAGCTTGTTTTTACCGATGCCAAGGTAGGGGAGTACTTCAATGATAAGTTCATCAACTTGCAGCTTGATGCGGAGAAGCCCGAGAATAAGGCTTCGGCTAAGCTTTACAAGGTGGAGGCATTTCCCACCATGGTCTTTGTTGCGCCTGATGGCAAGCTCAAGTCAGTGCTGACGGGATATCACGAGGCGAGTGAACTGCTCAAGGCAGGAAAGACAGTAGGTGGTGACCTGCTCGGTGTGTCTCAGCTCTATGATCAATATAGAAAGGACAGTAAGAACCTGGATATTCAGCAGCAGATCCTTATACAAGCTCCAGACTTCCTCATGGCCCAGGAGGGGATAGAGGCAGATAAGTGGACGGTACGCCTCAGTCGCCTGTATAAGTCTTACATTAAGGCAAAGAAAGGACCACAGCTTATCAATAAGGAGGACTATATCATCTTGTCGACCCTTGGGGGTGACGATGCAGCCCTCAAGGAAGAGTTGGTGCAATTTATAAGTGATAATCTTGCTAGTTGGATAGCAGCCGTTGGTAATGCGCCAGCTTACTATGTGATGGAGTACAACGATGCTCAGATAGAGAGCTTGGCCAAGGAGCGTAAGACGAGCTATACTGAGTATCTGGAGAAGATCCGTACGGTCTACAAAGATGCTTATGCGATAGCTCCCGAGGCTAAGCTCTCTCCCTATAGCAAGGCGAAGCTTACGGCAGATGCTCTCTATCATCTTTATAAGGATAAGGATGCAAAGGTTTATATCGCAGCTATGCGCACCTACTTCGATAAGATGGAGGGTACTGCTACGCCCAATGAGTACGCCAAGGCTGCTCAGGAGCTCTATGTTGCTATTGGCGATAAACTTCCTAAGGATGTACATCGTGAGGCTATCGCATGGCTTGAGGAGGCACTCAAGGGTGCAGACATTACAGTGATGGATCGCGTGAATTTCGTTACCATGATGGGTGACTCAGAGAAGGCTCTTGGGGCTTATGACAAAGCACAAGCTCTCTATAACCAAGCTTATGCCGAGAGCCTACAGCTTACCGAGATGGAGATGGTACAGCAGATGATCCAGGGGCGACTCCGCATGCGTCTGGCTGAGTTAGAACTACTCAGGTAATCTAAGTAATAGGATTAGGCTATGAAGAAATTAATTTTAGTGCTTGCCTTGCTCGTCTCAGGAGTTGTAGCTGTTGCTCAGCTGAGCGCACCCTCTGCCACTCTTCAGGGGCTGCGTATGGGTAAGCTGCCCAATGGGCTAACCTACTACATCTATCCTACTGAATATACCCCAGGGGAGGTGCATTTCTATCTGTTGCAGAATGTTGGTGGTGTCGTTGAGCGTGACGATGAGCAGGGTATGGCACACTTTATGGAGCATCTTTCGTTCAATACCAGTGAGCACTTTCCTAAAGGGATAATGAACTACTTTATCTCTAATGGTATCAGAACCTTCGATGCTAAGACAGGTATCAATGAAACGAACTATCAAATCAATAGCATTCCTACAGATAATATAGGGCGTGTAGACACGGCTCTGCTCATCTTGCGCGATTGGGTGGAGGGTATCCGCATTACACCTGAGGCTGTGGAGAAGGAGCGTGGCATCGTTCTCGAGGAGTGGAGACAGCGCGCTGGTGTAGATCGCAGACTGACAGACGCGATCGCTCCAGCCATCTATCCTGCTAGCCCCTATGCTTACCGCAATACTATTGGCCAGGAGGCTACGCTGCGAGCGTTTACTCTTAAGGGACTTAGGGCGTTTCGCCAAGCATGGTATCGCCCCGAGCTACAGGCTGTGATGATTATTGGCGACATCAAGGCCGAGGACTATGAGGCTAAGCTCCGTACGCTATTCAAGGGTAAGGCCAGCAAAAAGCTCGTTAGTCGCCCCGATATAGAAATTAAAACTAACGACAGGCCTACCTATTATCGCTTCATCGATGCTGATAATATGGGGGCATCTTTTGGGATCTATCAGCGTATAGCTGCCGACCCTCGGGAACGTGGGCGCAACTATGTGGCCGAGAATCTCTATTATCGGATGTTCGACAATGTATTAGCTCTGCGCTCGGCACGCTTGCGCAACGAGGGGCGAGAGGAATTTATCGCTCAGACCATCAGCTCTTCGCCTCTGGTACGCTCCTACGATCAAATCTCTTGGGATGTAGTTCCCTATCCTGGTAAAGAGCTATTAGCCCTCAAGCAAGCACTTGCTCTGCGTGAGCAGTTGCGCCGAGATGGGCTGACCTCTGAGGAGTTCGATGCAGAGCAGGCGAAAATGCTCGAGGGGGTTAAGGGATTGCTGGAGCAGAAAGACCTTGATATTCCCGATAATCTGATGGGGCTCTTCAAGACGCATTATCTATATGGCACGCCTCTCAAATCTGTGAGGGAGGAGATAGAGACTACCTATGAGACGCTCACTGAGCTAGAACTCTCGGATGTGAACGAATGGTTACAGCGTACGCTTACGGACAAGAACCTCGCCTTCATCACCTATTCCAGCCGACCTGATGAGATGAATATTTCTCTGGCTGAGTTTGAACGTATGCTTTCGGAGGTGAAGCGTGAGCCAACACTCCGTTTCGTTGAGCCAAAGCGCATCGATCAGCTCATAGACTATCCCATCACGGCAGGGAGGATAATTAAGGAACATACGATAGCAGGGCTTGGCACGAAAGAGTGGATACTCTCCAACGGTGGTCGAATGCTTTATAAGCATGTTCCTGAGCTCAAGGGACAATTCTATTTCGTTGCCTCCAGCCATGGAGGTCGCTCTGCGGTGCAACCTCAGGATCTCCCCGCTTTCCTCGCCATGCGTTCCCTCATCATGCGCTCTGGGTTAGGAGCGTATAACCGTAACGACATTCATCACTGGCTTCAGGGCAAGGATATTGAGCTAAGTATCTCCATCGAGAATTACAACGAAGGCTTAGGAGGGAATGCTCCTTCGGCTCAGGCCCGTAACTTCTTCGAGTACGTTCATCTCGTCCTCACTAAGCAAAACTTTGCGCCCACGGACCTCGTTAAGTATCGAGAGCTTGAGAAGTACCTCTACAGCACGCGTGTGGCTACGCCTCGTGGAGCAGTCGAGGAGGAGATCAAGTCTGTGCTTTATCCCTACTCGCCCCTCAATCCTAAGCAGGATGTGGCGTTCTATGATGGCATCAAGCACACCGATGTGGTGCGTGTTTTTGGAGAGCGCTTGCTATCGGCCGCGGACTTCACCTATTGCATCGTGGGCGACCTGTCTGAGAGCCAGGCGCGCAAGCTCACCGAGCAGTATATCGCTAGTTTACCTAAGGGAAATCTTAGTGCTAGGGAGGCCTATACACCTCTGGACTTCTCTGCCCCAGACAAGCGTATCGTACGCGTATTTGAGGCAGACCTCGAGGGTGATCTGGGTGAGGTAGAGCTATCTTTTAGTCATGAGGGGAAGCTCTCGGAGCGAGAGCAGCTAGCATTGCCCGTACTGGAGACGCTTCTTCAGGCTCGCCTCTTCGAGGAGCTACGTGAGCGAGAGCAGGCGGTCTACTCTGTTGGTGTCAGTGCTCAGTACGAAGACGAACCGTTGGCCTCGGCACGCCTTAGCCTGCGCTTCAATACTGAGCGAGCTAAAGCGGAGCGTACCAAGCTGCGTGCCTATGAGCTATTGGGAGAGGTAGCTCATGGGGAGATAGATCCGATGGCTTTCAAGCAAGTCCTCGTGCAGCACGCTGTAGGACGTGAGGAGGTAGCGACCACACCAGAGGACAATCCGCTTATGTGGCTTCTCTATCTCAACGCCTATGTAGAGACGGGCAAAGTGCCAAATATGACTAACAATCAGACGGCTGCTACTCCTAGGGTGGAGGACCTCAAAAGTGAGGATCTCTCTTCGCTAGCAATGAAGCTCATGAGTGGCAAGTATCGTGAGATCGTTGTTAAGTCTAAGGAGAGGGCCGCAGATCGCCTTCATTAGTTCCCTTGCCTAGCTGTCTGTTGTTTGGCAGGGCTGTGTGAAAATCATTTTGTCGCAGCCCTTATCTTCTGGAGACCTCATACAATGAAGCCCTAACTTACGCAAGTTAGGGCTTCATTGTATGAGAACTCTGACGTTATACCTTAGTTACGCTTCCAGAGGCGTATACTAAAGCTATGTGTCTTATAAGTAATAGCTCCAGAGGCATCGTTCATGAAGCTTCTCATCGAGTAAACACCATATGGATCATGCTCTGTAACACCATGCCAATATCCAGCCCTATCTCTGAGTTGGGGTTCGTTCAGATTTCCATCATCATAGCGTCCACAGAAAGACAGACGTGCGGTTTTAATATCCGCAGTGTTACTCTTCCAGAACTCTTCAGAGGCGACCTGAGCAATAGTAATGTCCCTTTTATTACCAAGGTAGCGGGCCTCAATTTTTAAATGACGCTGTCCTGCAATATTGATACGGCTATAGCGGAAAGCAGTCCTATTGTAATTGGTATTGTCTTTAAATCTTACAGCATAAGTCACACCATTACCCATATTGCGGTAATCCGCTCTATAATTCTTGGTTACATTACCAATCTTAATATCTTGTTCTAAAACATCGTCATAAGTAGTCACCGCTCCGTAGTGAATTAGATTCCCATAAGATGTAGGAACAGCAGTGATATAATCGCGGAACGGAAGTACTGAATTCATTTCTGAGGCTGTCGGCATTGAGTAACTGTGAGCCTCTATCGTAATTGGAGTCTTGAATTTAGCGACCGCCTCATCCCAAGTGTAGTAACCACGTTCGGGATCGCTAGTGTTGAGGTTCTTGACGAAGCCATCGCCAGTTTTATTAACATCATAGTCTGCCATGTACTCGATAGATAGCTTGGGTACGGCAGGTGTAACACCCCATTCGTAGGGCACTTCACCGATATTGTCAAACGAAGCATTGTGGTTGCCTCCAATCGTCAGCGTCATGGGTACAGAACCAGTAGGTAGAAGCTGATTTGTACTGAATACGTTAGCAATAACATCACCATTAGCATTGATCAAATCAACCTCCGTCTCCATCTTATAGCTCTCTGTGGGCATTACCCAAATGTAGAACCAAGGGGATAATTCAGGAGCTGATCCAGATGCGGCTTGGATAGTCGTAGGATTAGGCAGCGTATAATCGAAAGGAGGATAGTAATCATCGCGAACAAAGTGAATATTAGTTAGCGTACCAGAGTTAGGCTTCACGAATGAGAACCACCCTTTACGAGTAAAAGCACTCGTTTTGAAGCGAACGGTCGTGATCCTCTGTGCTGAGACAGTTGTATTCTTGATCCTAAAGCGTAGGAGTGTTCCCTGAGGCTCGAACTTAAGAGAAATAGGATTTAGTGCATTATCTTCTGCAAGAGATATATCCGTCCAACCTGCTACATAAGGAACATTTACCTCTGTCTTATTACCTATTGGTTGCTCCAACTGTAAGGGGTCTAAAATTGGCTCTACTACATCTAGCTGAGTACCCTTATTTACAACTTTGGCAAACTCCTTACCTCCATCTTCTCCTAGGAGAATTGCGGAGAGCTTGTACGTGCCTGTACCTGTAGCAGGGATCAGGATCTTACCCTTATAGAACGCATGATTTTGATTAGGTGTCTTTTCGAAAATAACGTCTTGATAGGTAGGAGCTCCATCTCCACGTTTCACTGCAAGGCGGAGCTTCACATTCTTCTCTGCCATCTCTAGGCCACTGATTGAGCCACTATCATCGTTAGTATTGATATTATAGATCGCACGTATCCCATCTTCTTGACCAACAGAGATAGTAGCATAAACTTCTTTTGTCTCAGGTTGCTCCAAGATAGGTGCAATATCCTGATCTTTGTTACACGCCGTCAGGGCCAGCATTGCCAAGGCTGCTGCCCAAAAGTTCTTTAGTTTCATTGTTTTTGTTGCTTTTAAATTTTGAATTGATGTCATTTAATGAGAGCCAAGGCCCTACTGGCCCCACTCATCCTGCTCTGTCACATGCCCGAACTCTGCCTCGATCGTCCCTGGATAGGATAGGTCGCTAAGCAGGCTCATGGTACGCACGACGTAGAGGTCGCACTCTGGTCGTTGATAAGGAACTTTCTTCATCATACTGCCATACTCATTTGGTTTAAAGATTAAAACTGTAATTAAGCTGTGTCTTTCATGGCCAGGGCGAGCGAAGCATCCTTAGCACCAAAAGACAGACAAAGTAAAGAAAAAAAAAAAAACATCAAAATGAGTTGACGAATTTCCCAGAAACCCTCGCAAAGAACCCCATTATCTTGTCTCTTCGTGCACCGAAAATAGAGCACATCAGAGGCAATAGATGCCCGTTTATCCTGAGACGAAGCAAGGGTGAATGCATCAAAACCGCTCCATTAGCCCTGCAATTTGCCCCTCGAAGTAGGATATTCTTATTTAACTGTAATAAAGGTGATTAACCTGTTTCCTGAAGAGTGCGAAAAATCTTCGGGAACTTTCGAAAAAAACTTCCCGAACTTTTTAGAAAAAGTTCGGGAACTCCGACAAAAAAGTTCGGGAACTTTTTGTGAAAAGATGGAGTGGGTCTTTAACCTCTTCGGATTAAGTGAATTATGGGGATTTGGGCCTTCTGGTTAGACTTGGGGATGGTATGTGCCGATTTTCACTACCTCAGGCGGTGACTTTCAGGCTGCTGTTTCCGAAAAGTATATCATGCTTTACACAAAAGGCTACGGAGCATGGGCACTCATGGGGCGAGTTTATATGCTTTGCTTTTGAGTTCAAAGAGATGTGTGGGCGTTCCCTCCTCCAAAGCTTGGTGCGCATGTGCATCATTGTTTGGCTAAGTATGGCATTCTGAGGCGAAGAGCCCTACCCCTATCGCCTCTCTTGAGGTATAGTATGTGTAGTAGAGGGTATAGACTTCTCTTGGTTGGAGAGTTACAAAGGGTCTATGTCGAATAGGATGCGTACTCGAGAGCTTTCTGGCATCGAGGAGCGAAGCTGATTTAGTGCAGTCGAGAAGGCTATTCTCTCGGCAGGGAATGCCTCATGATAGGGCCGGCGGCAGGTGATTTGGCGCAAGTATTGGTTGTCTATCTTAGTTACAGATAGGTTTTGGGACGATGATACTCGGCCTGGTAGGAGCTGTCTCAAGATCTGAGCGAGATGTATGGCTGTACGCTCCACAAGTGCTTCGTCGAAGGCCCTGAGTTTGATGTAGGTTAGTCGGCAGAATGGGGGGAAGAGGTTCAGCTCCTCTCGGCGCTCGGCTAGCTGTCCCTTGATGAATGTGCGGTAATCGCCACGCTCTAAGCTAAGCAGGAAGGGGTGCTCGTCTTGCCTGGTTTGGATGCACATCTGGATGTCTCCCTGCCCCCCAAGGCGGAGCTGTAACTGGCGTAATAGCTGATAGGCGCGCTCTTGAGCTCGAAAGTCGGGGAAGCCGATCATGGCATCGAGATTAATCACACCTACCAATCCAATACGCTCCCACACGGGTTGCCCTTTGATGAGCTGGGTGCCAACGATGATGTCCACATCGTCTGCCTCGAGTCGTGCCTCGAGCTCGGCTAACTGTCGCCGTGATTGCAGGCTATCGCTGTCGATACGCAATACGCGTCTCTCGGGGAATAGCCCCTGCACCTCTTCCTCTACTCGCTCTACGCCGTGACCTATAAGGCTTAGGGCTGGGATACGTCCCCATGGTTTCTCCACCTCGTGCTCGCCACAGCTAGGGCAGGAGGTTGGGCGAGGCTGCTCGTAGGCGCAGTAGTGACAGTGCATACTCCGTCTTTGGCTGTGATAGGTAAGGCTAACGGAGCAGTGAGGGCAGGGGATGCGCTCCTTACAGTGCCAGCAGTAGATGCACGGAGCATAGCCTCGCCTATTCTGTAAGAGTAGTACACGCTGCCCACGAGCTAGGGTTTGTTCTATTTGCTCTCGGAGTGTCCAGCTGACACTCTGTCCGTAAGGCAGTCGTCCTGCGGACTGTTCGCTATCTAGATTGATGATGTTTATAGGCACGCTGAAGCTGGGCTGCTCAGGCTCCGAGACGGTAAGTAGCTCATACTTGTGGCGTAGCGTATTGAAGAGGGCTTCGGCCGAAGGGGTCTCGGAGGTTAGCAGCACTTGAACCCCTCGAGTATGACCTAGCCAAAGAGCTACATCTCGAGCGTGATAGAGTGGTGCCGTGAATTGTTGCTTATACAGATACTCTTGCTCTTCGTCTACGATGATTAGCCCAAGGTGGCGTAGAGGGAGCAGGACGGCAGCCCTCGTGCCAACGATGACGCAAGGTTGTGAGCTGCGAGCAAGGCTCAGGTACAGCTCCGAGCGTAGATGCTCGCCCAGCAAACTATGGTAAGCCCATGCCTTGCCCTCAGCGATCGCCTGCACACGCTGCAGAAAGTCGTTACTAGCTGCTCCTACAGTAGGTGTGGGGGTAAGGAGTAGCACCTGCCGCCCCTCACTCAGCACACGCTTTATTTGCCCCAAGATATAAGCCTCACGGCTGTCGCTGCGTCGAGTGTAGAGTAGTCCTACTGGGCTACTGAAGGAAGCTTGGGGTACAACCTCAAGAGCTTGCATAGGGGGTAGAGCTGAGCTAAGTCGAGGCTCCTCTCGCTCCTCTTGCCGAAGGATGCCCCGCCCCTCCAGCTGGCGCAGCAGGTTTTGTCTACGGCTATCGCCCTGAGTGAGGGTCGCTCTCTTGACCATCCCTCCTAGCCCCTCTGCACTATCCGACAGCTGCTCCACAAGCTCGTAGAGTAACTCGAGTTGCTTGGGCGCACGGTGAAGGAGCTGTTCGGCACGTCTTAGGCCAGCTTCGTCCCCAAACTCGTCCGCTATACCTATATATGTAGTGCGCTTGGGTCGGTAACGCTCCGTAAGTCGCTCCTCGGTGTAGATTGCTCCCCGAGCAATGAGCTGAGTGATAGCCGCAGGGCAACCTCTGCCTAGCCTTAGCCTTAGCTGCCCCATCGTGAGCCGACCGCACTCCTCAGCGGCTAGAGCCTCTAGTACAGCCAGCTCCGTATGGCTATGCGTTCCCTTGGCAAGGTAGTCGCCATCGAGCATTACCTCGGTTTGGCTCTCGGGAAGCAGCCCTCCCGGCAGGGCGGCACGCATCACTTGTCCGAGGGAGCATTGGTAGTAATGAGCCAGAAACTCCCATAGCTGGAGGGTCGAGGCATCGATGAGTGGTTCATCGTCCAGTGCGCTCTCGATGGTCTTGACCTTGGTGGGGCTAATACTTTCGGGGAGCGCACTCGTGAGGCTATGCACGATGCCTGTGTAGAACCGCTTAGGCCCGAGGGGAGCGATCACCCTCATCCCCGGGCGCACTACCGCCTCCCCGAGCAGTGATGGCTCGGGGAGGCGGTAGTGATACAGCTCGGACAAGGCGAGCGGTAGGATGAGCGTGGCGTAGATCATTTAGTCTTCCTTGGGTGCCCAGCCCTCGGCTGGGCGTAGAGGCTTGCCGATAAGGGTAGCGGAGGTTGCACTCTCGATGATTACCTGCACGTATTGCCCTACTCGGTAGCCCTGCTTGTCGAAGACGACTACCTTATTCTGCTGCGTCCGTCCAAAGAGATGCTCACGGCTGCGCTTGCTGAAGCCCTCGACCAACACCTCGACAGTTCTACCCACATCGGCAAGATTGCTCTCGAGGGAAAGTTTGTTTTGTAGATCTATCATCTCCGAGAGGCGGCGCACCTTGACCTCTTCTGGTACATTATCCTCGAGATGCTTGGCAGCATAAGTGCCTGGCCGTTCGCTGTATTTAAACATGAAGGACGAGTCGTAGCGTACCTCTCTCATCAGGGAGAGTGTCTCGTGGAAGTCTTCTTCCGTCTCGTCATGGAAGCCACAGAAGAGATCACTGCTGATGGCGCAGTCTGGCATCACTGCTCGGATGGCCTCTACCCGATTGAGGTACCACTCCCTCGTGTAGCCTCGCTTCATAAATTTGAGGATGCGGTTGCTACCGCTCTGGGCCGGGAAATGGATATGGCGACAAATGTTGGGATACTTCGCCATTGTGGCAATAGCTTTGTCGTCCATGTCCTTGGGATGGGGGGATGTGAAGCGGATGCGCATCTCAGGTACTGCCTCGGCTACGGCACTAAGCAGATCACCGAAGTCGTAGATGCGCTCCCCACTATCGTAGCGGTAGGAATTGACGTTCTGCCCAAGGAGCGTCACCTCCCGATAGCCCTTGTCGGCCAGGTCCTTCACTTCGTTTAGAATACTGGCTATCTCTCGGCTACGCTCCCGACCTCGGGTGTAGGGGACGATGCAATAAGAGCAGAAGTTGTTGCAACCACGCATGATGGAGACGAAGCCTGAGATATGCACTCCGCTGAGCTTGAGTGGCATGACGTCTTTGTAGGTCTCTTGTGTGGAGAGCTCTACATTGATAGCCTTCTCTCCTCGCTCCACTGCTCCGATGAGGTTCGGCAGGTCGAGATAGCTATCTGGGCCGACCACGAGGTCTACGCCGTGCTTGTCGATGAGCTCCTCGCGCACGCGCTCGGCCATACAGCCGAGTATACCAAGGATCATCTTGCGCTTGTGCTTGCGACGGATGGCATTGTAATACTCGATGCGAGCGATGACTCTCTGCTCGGCATTTTCACGTACCGAGCAGGTGTTGATAAGAACTGCGTCTGCCGTCTCGGCATGCTCGGTAAGGTAGAAGCCGTCCATCTGCATGATGCTGGCAACCACCTCGCTGTCGGCTACATTCATCTGGCAGCCGTAGGTCTCGATGAAGAGACTTCTCTCTACTTTGGACAGGTCGGATTTAGAGTCCGATGTCGGATTTGAGTTCATAAATTAAATTATTATATACTATTTCTCTAAAGTTGCTTGTGGGAATGAAAAGAACTACCTACATTTGCTATTGGAAAATGTAAGATTTTTCATAGTTAAGGTTTTGGTTAAATGGGTTGGAGTAAGCTGGGAAGCTTGCTCCACTTTTTTTGTCCTACCATTGCCTTAGCCAATGTGCCCAGTTTTAGTCTATTATCTATACGTTTAGTCACTCGTTATTTTCTGGAAAGTCTAGTGAGATTCACACGAATTTGCCTAATTTTGACCGCGTAAAAGTAGCGAAAGTTTGTGTATCACTTGGTCGGAGTGGTGGATGCCATCTCAGAGCCGAGGGTAGTCCTCTACCCTTAGAGCCGAAGACTAGGCAGTGCGATTACGTATATCTAAATAATCATAGTATTATGGCTTTGAAGTTTATCACAGCAGAAGAGGCAGCTGCCGTAGTGCAGCACAACGACAATGTGGGCTTTAGCGGCTTTACGCCTGCAGGTTGTCCCAAGGTTGTTACCGAGGCCCTGGCTAGGCGTGCCGAGGCGGAGCATGCTGCAGGCAGAGAGTTTAAGATCGGTATGTTCACAGGTGCCAGCACAGGCCCACATTTGGACGGCTCTCTCGCCAGAGCAGGGGCGGTGAAGTTCCGCACGCCTTATCAGTCTAACAAGGATATGCGTAATGCGATCAACGCAGCGGACGCACCCTACTTCGATATGCACCTCTCGATGCTTGCCCAGGAGATACGCTATGGTTTCCTTGGACCAGTGGATGTCGCCATTGTAGAGGCGGCCGATGTGACGGAGGATGGTGAGATCGTTCCCACAAGCGGTGTGGGCATCCTGCCTACAATCTGCCGTATGGCTGAGAAGATCATCATCGAGCTCAATGATCGTCATCCCAAGGAAATCCGCGGTATGCACGACCTCTGTGAGCCACTCGACCCACCCCACCGCATGGACCTTGGCATCAATAAGCCAGACGACCGAGTGGGGCTCCCCTATGTGAAAGTGGACCCTCGGAAGATTGTGGGCGTAGTGCGCACGAGCGAGCCAAACGATGAGAGCGAGTTTGCTCCTCTGGACGATGTTACCAGGGCAATTGGAGACAATGTGGCGAAGTTTCTCGTCAGTGAAATAGAGGCTGGTCGCATCCCTGCAGAGTTCCTTCCCCTACAGAGCGGTGTGGGCAATGTGGCTAATGCCGTACTTGGTGCTCTGGGTGACAACCCCAGCATCCCAGCCTTCAATGTCTATACGGAGGTCATCCAAGACGCTGTAATCGGCTTGATGAAAAAAGGGCGCGTTAAGTTCGCCAGTGGATGCTCACTCTCTGTGAGCCGTCCTGTGATTCAGGACATTTATGCAAACCTCGATTTCTTCAAGGATAAGCTGCTGCTGCGTCCGCAGGAGTACTCCAACAATCCCGAGGTCGTACGCCGCTTGGGTATCATTACTATCAATACAGCCCTGGAGGCAGACATCTTTGGTAATGTGAACTCGACGCATGTCAACGGCACGAGGATGATGAACGGCCTCGGTGGCTCGGGCGACTTTACTCGTAGCGGATATCTCTCCATCTTCACCACGCCCTCAACGGCCAAAGATGGTAAGATAAGTGCCTTCGTCCCTATGGTATCGCATCATGACCACAGCGAGCACTCGGTCAAGATCATCGTCACCGAATATGGTGTGGCCGACCTGCGTGGCAAGAGCCCACGCCAACGTGCCGAGGAGATCATCGAGAAGTGTGTACATCCCGACTATCGTCCGCTACTGCGTGAGTACCTCGAGCTGGGTGTACCTGGGCAAACGCCTCAGTCCCTAGAGGCTTGCTTTGCCTTCCACAGGCAAATCGCTGAGACGGGCGACATGCGCCATACGGACTTCAGTAAGTATCGCAAGTAAATTAGGCCGTTGGGCTAGCATTCATAAGAAGGGCTGCGTCAGAGAGCATCTGGCGCAGCCCTCTATCTTTGTTGACCGTGCTCCTCTTATCTCCATGACAAACCCTTATCGTTCCTGGGCAAATGGCTCGTTTCGTGTAGCTCTTAAGTTCTCTTCATGCAGTTTAAACACCTATTTGAGGTAGAGAGCAGGCCTCATTGGAATGGACAGAAAGTTTGTTTCGAGCGGACCAAAAGTTTGCGTTGAGCGGATGAAAAACTTATTTCTTCAGGATGAATTCTTCAAATCGTGACGTGATTTGTATAAATCCAATCTGGATTTGTACAAACTAAGTTTTGATTTGTATAAATTCAACCTTGGTTTTAAGTTTTTATCGGGACAGAGCTATTTTTTGTCCGCGAAAACCTAAGTTTTCTTCCCAAGTACCAAGAGAAAGGGGAGCGGCTAATCAGCCGCTCCCTCCTTGTCATTCGTAGAGGTCGCTACATCGCAGGGGAGAAGAGGCGCATGACACTCTCGGCAAGCTTGCGCCTGCGGCTGCGTGCCTGCCAGCGCTCGGGCTCTACTCTGGTGCAACCTGCTTTGTCCTGCTCGAATAGCTCTTCTAGTTGTCGTCCAAGAGCCTCGCCGTAGACCACGCCCGTAATCTCGAAATTGTGCTCCAAGCTACGGAAATCCATGTTGGCCGAGCCGATGGCCGAGATGTTGCCATCTACGACAAGGAGCTTGGAGTGCAAGAAGCCCGCTTCGTAGAAATATACCTCGATGCCCGAGGAGAGCAACTCGTCTATATACGAGGCTGTGGCATGCGTAGCTGCCCAGCTATCTCCTCGCTTGGGTAGCATCAGCTCTACCCGTACGCCAGAGAGCGAGGCGATGATGAGGGCCATTTGTAGCGCCTCGGTCGGCAAAAAGTAGGGAGTTTGGATGCAAATATGACGCTTTGCCTGAGCGACCATCGCGATCATGGCCTGCTCGATGCTGGTCCAGGGAGACATGGGCCCTCCGAGGACGAACTGCACGTAGCCGTAAGCAGGACGAGTGCTCGGATCGCGCTCTACAAAACACTGCTCCAAATTGAGTACTCTACGGCTAACGCTATACCAGTCGAGCAAGAAAGCACTTTGTAGAGCCGCTACAGCATCACCCTCGATGCGGAAGTGGGTGTCTCGCCAAGCCCCGAGGTTATTGCCCGAGCGGTATCGCTCGGCAAAGTTCATCCCCCCAACATAGCCAGTATGCCCATCTATAATGGCTACTTTTCTATGATTTCTATAGTTTACTGTACTAGAGAGTAGCGGTATGGCCACTTTCATGAAGGGATAGATTTGCATCCCAGCGAGCTTCATCCGCTCCCAGCGATCGAGGCTCACGGAGTAGGAGCCTAGGTAGTCGTAGATGATGCGGACCTCCACACCCTGGGAGGCTTTGTAGGTTAGTAGCTCCTCCAGCTCATCGAGCAGGTCATCCTCGTCGAAGATATAGGCTTGCAAGTGAATGTGCTGCTTGGCCCAGGCAATGTCTTCCATGAGGCTAGCATACATGGCCTCGCCATGAGCGAAGACCTCTACGCTCTCGAGGCTGAGTAGAGGACTATCGGCCGAGTGCTCGAGTAGATTGATGAGCCGCTCCTGCTCATCGAGTAGCTGTACCTGAGAGCTTAGGTGACGTGGTATGGAGAGCTGCAGGGGGGCGCGCATCAGACGTTGGTAAAACTGCTTGCTCAGGCGAGAGAGGCGACGTTGGTCTTGTCCAAAAAGAATATAGGCCATTAGCCCAACAATGGGGATGAATATCACGATAAGCACCCAGGCCGTAGCCTTGAGTGGGTTGCGGTTCTCACTCAGTACCGTGCCGATAACTCCAAGGATGGTAATTCCATACAGAGCTGTCAGGGTCATCCATATGCCCCAGTGGTTGGCCTCCATGTCGTTCTAACTATTATCTGCTGGTTCGTAGGCTCCGTAGCTTGCAGGCACGAGGCGAGCCTTGCCCGAGAGGTCGGGCGGCAGGTCGGGCTCTCCCGTGCGTATTAGCCCTACGAAGGGGGCCCTTGGTGTGGGGCGGAAGTCAAAAAGATAGTCTTTCCGCCCGAGGCTATCCAGTCCAAGACGTGTGTACGTTGGGTTGGCCTCCCCTTGGCGCTCGGCATAGACAATCCCCGAGGCTTCGATATGAGGGCTATCGTAGTGGCGCATGCGGAGGTAGCTGTCTACGAGGCGGACGGTTGGGCTGCCCTCTTGCGAGCCAAAGGTCGTGATGTTCACTTCGCCCCCCGAGGCTCTCGAGGCCGAGACCCCGAGGCTGCCATCCACAACAGACCTTTCTACGAGAAGTCGGCTGCCCCTCTCGCTTGTTGTGCTGCCTCTAGGTGCGTTGCTAAAGGAGAGGGCTGCTGAGCTACGGATACCTGGCCAAGGGTAGTGGTTGATGATGCTGCTGCGACGAATGGTATAGTCTCCGCCCCAAAGTGAGAGCGTGGAGCCAAGGGTGTTGGACAGCTCGCAGTCTTCTATGACGTAGAGCCCCCTAGAGGCTGAGATACCTACCCCCGAGATGTTGTGCAGACGGCAGTGACGAAGCTCTAGACGCTCCTTGGGTGCTGCCTCGCTCTCCTCAACAAAGTAGATGCCCCATTTGGCGTTCGTCAGCTCCATGTGCCGAGCCTTAATGCTCCCTGCCTTGCCCACAACGATACCGCCCCACTGCCCTGGCACTCGGCTGTAGGGTACTCGAGGAAGGAACTGGTCTCGGCGGATACTTCCCAGGCTAATACGCTCCTGAGGCATCCCCTCGGCGAGCAGCTCTCCCTCGACACGGATGTGTGCCGAGGAGGCCATGAGCAAGCGAGTCCCTGGCGTAAGAGTGAGGCTTGCTCCAGGGGCTATATAGATGCTGTCCTTGATCAAGATGGGGCGAGTGGAAGAGAGTGTCTCATGCGAGCGGACGATTAGGTCCGAGAGGTGCTGCACATTTTGCCGTACTGCTACAATTGGGATGTAGCTTACCCGACCGCTAGCCTCTGTGACAACGATAGAGTCCATGACGGAGGTCGGGCTATCGCTCAGACCCTCGGGGAGGTAGGCTCGCACGAAAATGAAGATGCTATCGCGCCCCTCGATGATCAGCCCTTCGGCACCACCAGCCCTGCCATCTACATTGAGACGGAAGCCCCTGCTATCCTCTCCCTTGAGACGAATGCTGGAGAGCTCGAGCGGACTTGTCCCAGGATTGAAGAGGCGCAGACTGTAGGTCGAGGAGAGGAGCATAGAGGGAAGAGTGTCTAGGTTTACCGTGTCCGTCGAGAGCGAATAGGCACGCCCGTCTCTGCTGGGTGGGATGGGATACTCCTGTATCGTTGCCCTACACCCCAAAAGCAGTGGTAGGAGAGCCAGCAGTCCCAAGAGCAGGGCTAGAATGGTCTTTGTATCTGTTTGTCTAACTATCATATCCTTATTACTAGACTATGGCTATGGGGCAAAGATAGCCCGATTTGCCATTTAAGTAAATGCGGTAGAGCGTTCTGAGAAGAAACCAGAATGGGTATCTCTACATTGGAGATATGAGCGTATAGGTCATATATTTGTATTTCTTGTAGATATTGCATTACTTTGTTTCATCCTCCTAGCCCTGGTAGGGTGGTGGGCAGGCCTAGCTCGTAGTCTAACATAAACTAAATGTATATCGCCTATAGAAGTGTCATTACATCGAGAATTATAAGATAGAATAGAGGTCAAATCGGCTAATAAATAATGCTATGAACGGATTTGTAAACCTGAGTGATGATCAGCTCATCGCTCTCTATATGGACGGATGTAATGAGGCTTTCGATGCGTTGCTTGAGCGACACGATGCCTATATACATACTTATATACGCTTCTCCGTGAGTGATGAAGACCTGATTGAGGATATCTTTCAAGACACTTTCATCAAGGTCATGACCACGATAAGGCAGGGGCGGTATAGTAGTGAGGGGAAGTTTAAGCAGTGGCTTACGCGCATCGCTCGTAACCTCATCATGGATAGCTTCCGTAGGCAAAAGACACAGGCAAAGATGCAATCTTGGGGAGATGATGTTGGACCCGATGGTGTATTGGGCTCAATTGCGTCTGAGGCACAGACTGCCGAGCAAGAGATCATCTTTGCTGACCTCATCGCGGAGCTGCATGATAGGCTGGGGCAGCTCCCTCCCGAGCAGCAAACAGTTGTACGCCTGCGCTATTGGGAAGAGATGAGCTTCAAAGAAATTGCAGCCCACACGGGAGTGAGCATCAATACCGCTCTTGGGCGGATGCGCTATGCGCTTCTAAACCTGCGCAAGCACATTGATGCTAATACCTAGGTTAGAGGCAATAAAGAAGGCAAAGGGGGCGTTGTATCCGTGTGAGTACGAACCGTTATTAGGACTATGCTTATGCAACAAAACTACCCCTTCGTTTTTGAGGCAGAATATATTCGCCTTGCTCTCGATGCTGCCGAGCTGAGGCGCGGCACGAAGCATCAGCAAACGCTCGAGAGGCTGCGCTTCATGGCTCGAATAGTCAATGTATAATCAATACTCTAAGGATGAGTACTATTATCTCTCCCTCGTTACTCTCGGCAGACTTCTTGCATCTAGCCGATGACATCGAGATGATCAACCGCAGTGAGGCAGAGTGGCTGCACATAGATGTCATGGATGGGGTCTTTGTACCCAATCTGTCGTTTGGCTTCCCGATTTTAGAGGCCATCCGTCCCCTCATTAAAAAGCCGCTTGATGTTCACTTGATGATCGTGGAGCCAATGAAGTTCGTTCGTGAGCTTGCCGCTCTCGGTGTAGATACGATGAATGTACATTACGAAGCTGTTACCCATCTGCATCGAGCCATTGGGGCGATCAAAGATGCTGGGATGAAGGCTGCCGTGACGCTGAACCCCCACACGCCTGTAGAGCTGCTGCGCGATGTGCTCTCAGAGCTGGACATGGTGCTCATCATGAGCGTCAATCCAGGCTATGGTGGTCAGAAGTTTATCGCACAAACTCTAAACAAAGTAAGTCGTCTGCGTCGGATGATAGACGAGGCAGTCCTATCTACCCTCATCGAGGTAGACGGTGGTGTGAATGCTACCACAGGGGCGCAGCTCGTTGAGGCAGGAGCCGATGTATTGGTGGCTGGCAGCTACGTGTTTTCTCATGTCAATCCGATAGAAGCCATTGCTGGGCTCAGGGCCTTGTCTCGCTAGGACGAGGTCTTAGGGCTATCTGAATAGACTAAGGAAGGGTCGATTGCTCCTTGTGAGGTCAAAGTAGAGCTGAAACGAGGGTGAGGGGAGGCCTTTTTGAGGAATGAGGAGGGGACGAGAGTATCGCCCCCTCATTTGTTGCCTAAGTATCGGCTCTATTGCAGCGAGCCCAGAGCTGAGGCCTGGTCTGCACCTCGGATAATCTGTGAGCCAAGCCAGGAGGATTTTCAAGTTGTGCCCTTCAACTTTTGGATTTAATGCCTAATGTTTTGGCGAAAAGACATTATCTTTGCGCTGTAGATAAAGATATTAACGAACGAACATCAACAAAGTAAGCTAGCTAATTTATGGAGAAGCCTTATGTAATAGGTGTAGATCTTGGTGGAACCAATACGGTCTTCGGTATAGTGGATGCTCGCGGTAATGTGGTGGTGAACGCGTCTATCAAGACTGGCACTCACAACGACATCGAGCTATACCTTAACGACCTAGTTATTGGTCTGAACATGCTCATCGACCAAGTCGGAGGTAAAGATATGATCCGAGGTATCGGTGTAGGGGCACCCAATGGTAACTATTTTACTGGCTCAATAGAGTTTGCTCCCAATCTCCCTTGGAAAGGCAAGATCCCCCTGGCGCAGATGATACAAGAGCGTATGGGCGTTCCCGTAGCGCTGACCAATGATGCCAACGCAGCCGCTATCGGTGAGATGACCTATGGTGCAGCTCGTGGTATGAAAGACTTCATTGTTATTACACTAGGTACGGGCGTAGGTAGCGGTATTGTTGTAGGCGGTCAGCTAGTTTATGGACATGATGGCTTTGCTGGTGAGCTAGGCCATATGATCGTGCGCCGTAATGGACGTATCTGTGGCTGTGGTCGTCAGGGGTGCCTCGAGACTTATACCTCTGCTACTGGGGTGGCTCGTACGGCTCGTGAGTATCTGAGTATTCGTTCGGATGATAGTCTGTTGCGTGGTGTCGAGATTGATACTATTACATCGAAGGATGTGTTTGACGCAGCAGTCAAGGGCGATAGGCTCGCTCTTGAGATATTTGAGAGCACGGGTGCACTATTGGGCGAGGCATTTGCAGACTTCGTTACTTTCTCTAGCCCTGAGGCAATCATCCTCTTCGGTGGGCTTACTAAGTCGGGCGACCTGCTGATGAACCCCATTAAGCATCATATGGAAAAGAATCTCCTAAATATCTACAAGGGCAAGACCAAAGTGCTCTTCTCGCAGCTCAAGGAGAGCGATGCTGCTGTGCTTGGGGCTAGTGCTCTGGGCTGGGAGGCTAAGTAAGCTACGAGATACGATAAGATTGCATTGGGAGGGTGTAGCGAATAGACCTCGCTACACCCTCATTCATGTCCATAAACGAACTCTATGATTTTGCGAGAAAATCCACTACATAACTTCGTCTATTGTCCTTGTTGTGGTAGAGAAGGCTTTGCTAACTATGGCGAGCGTGCCAAACATTGCTCCGCTTGTGGGTTGACCTATTACGCCAATGTCGCTTCGGCTGTTGCTTGCCTTGTGATAGATAGAGAGGGCCGGGTACTCCTAACGCGTAGAGCCCTTCCTCCAGCCGAGGGAACGCTTGATTTGCCTGGTGGTTTCGTCGACCCACTCGAGACCGTAGAGACTGCCGTGCGTCGGGAGATTAAGGAAGAGACTGGTTTAGAGGTCGTAGATATGGAGTACCTCACGTCTTTGCCTAATATCTATCCTTATTCTGGTGTTGTGGTCTATACCTCCGATTTGTTTTTCCTCGTGCGAGTGGATAGCTTCGATGGAGCTCAGGCTGCAGACGATGCTTCCGAGCTCGTTATTAAGGAGCTTCGGGACCTTGATGACAAAGATTTTGGACTAACGTCTATCAAGACGTTTATCGCCTCTATAGATAACTATCTTGTTCGCTAGAGGGATACAACCCACACAGTTCGCTAAGAACATTTTGCCCCTTGTGGCACTCCTCATCGGTTTGGTTGGGGGAGGATGGCTTGCTCCCTTGGTTTGGCTGATACCATGGGCCATTGTAGTGATGCTCTTTCTTACTTTTTCTGGAGTGCCTGCCACCAAGCTTAGGTTGCGAAAGGCGCATTTCTCCCTGCTTGGGATTGAACTCCTATTGCTTGTTCTTGGCTTGATTTACTGTATCTACAGCCCATTGATAGGTATTGGAGTTGTTCTTCTATTTATGACCCCTACAGCCACAGCGGCTCCGAGCATTGTCTCGCTTCTAGGAGGCGATGTAGGCTTTGTGGCTAGCTCGATGTTGCTCGCTCATGGTTCGATTGTGATTCTTGCGCCTTTGTTATTGCCGATCATAAGCCCGAGCGGAGCAACGCTTCCTTTTGTTACACAAGCCACTGAGATCTTTAGTAGTCTTACTTTCCTTGTTTTGCTCCCGATTGGTTTAGCTTGGGGAGTGAGAGCCCTGCGTCCTGCGCTTTCTGAGCGGATTGCGCAGCAGAGGCAATTGCCATACTTCATTTGGCTAAGCTCGCTCGTCTTACTAATGGCGCATACACAGCAGCTTCTCTTGACCGATCCTCATTCGTGGAATTGGAGAGATATGAGTAGCTGCCTTGCTGTCGGACTAGTGGTTTGTCTTCTTGAGTTCTCTCTTGGACATTCCCTGGCGCGACCTCTAGGTATAGAGCGGCATGCTGCCCGACAGAGTTTGGGACAGAAAAATACGACTCTTGCCCTATGGCTTGCCACATTTTTCTTGCCACCTCTCATTGCTACGGTAGTGGCAGGTTATATCCTTTGGCAAAATCTCTTTATTACCCTGCTGATGATGCGTCGCTGCCCTCCGTCTTCTTAAGTATCAAAGACCTATTTGCTTTGATACTATATCTTGAGAACGTTGATAGACTGAGGAGAGGGAGCGGCTGTAGTCATTGATGTTTGGCTTTTCTAGCTTAGATATTTCTATCTCTTATGCGTATGATTTCTCTCATTTAAGTTTCTGGTTATTTGCTGTTTGTTGATTTTGTTGTTGTATT